>NZ_LRMP01000003.1:0-379275 GCF_001613775.1 Brachybacterium sp. sponge
GCGTTCTCGACCAAGGGTGATGAGCTGACGCAGCACGCCGAGGAGCAGGACACCACCTCGAACCAGCAGTGAGCTGAGCGGTTCTTCGTCGCGAAGGCCCCGTCCCCCCGTCATCGGTGGGGGCGGGGCCTTCGCCATGCCCGGGACCATCCGGCGGGCACGTGCTCCGTCCCGCGACTCAGGCCGTGACCGTGCCGGCCTCGCGCGCGCCCGCTGTGGCCGCGATGCGACGCAGATCCTCGAGCACCCGGTCCGGCTCGGCGCCGAGCGGCAGGGTGTCCGGGTCGAGAGCGCCGTCGACCTCCCCGGGGACGTCGGTGCGGAGCCCGGCGAAGAGCGAGTCCAGCTGCGACTGCTCCGGGCCGCGCTCGGCGACCACCTCGAGGGTCAGGCCGATCGCGTCGGCCGACGTGTGGGCCGCGAGCAGTACCCGGGCGAGCTGCTCGCGGGAGATCGCGCCGTCGGCCGGGGAGCCGCCGCGCCGACCATCGCCCTGGCGGGCGACGAGCCGGTGCTCGTCCTGCGCCTCGTAGTCGAACCAGCCCGGACGCACGATCGTGCACGGCAGACCGCTGACGCGCAGCAGGCGCTCCGCGCGATGCCTCCAGGTGGCCAGACCCGTGACGCGGTCGTGCGAGGAGTCGTGCACCGTCACACCGAGCGCCGACATGAGGGTCACCCGCACCGGGTGCCCGGAGGCGAGGACGCTCTCGACGAGCACGCGGACGATCCCGTAGTCCACCGCCTCCGCCTCGCCCGGGGCGCCGTGCGAGCCGTGGACGAGGATCACCCCGCCCGCTCCCTCGAGAGCGCGCGCCATGTCCGCGGGCCTCGTCGCCTCGCCGGCCACCAGCTCCGTCTCCACGGGAAGCAGCCGGGTGGCCCGCTCCGTGCTGCGCACGAGGGCCCGCGGGTGCAGTCCTGCCTCGACGGCCCGCCTCACCACGTGGCGACCGACCCCTCCGGTCGCCCCGATCACCAGGATCGTGCCGCTGGTCATCGCTCGCCTTCCCTCGACGGATCCGCGCCGCGCAGCATCCGCGCGCGGAGATCCGAACATATCCAGAGCGGTGCGGGGGAGGGAGGAACTGCCAGTGCCTGGACGCGACGCACCCCCGTCCCGACGGCGCGGGAGCGGGGGCGGCGAAGCGGGGCCCAGCGACAGCTGGGCGCCCGGAGGTCAGCGGTAGTTGATGAACTGCAGCGCGACCTCGAGGTCCTTGCCCTTGAGCAGGGCGATGACGGACTGGAGGTCGTCGCGGCTCTTGGAGGAGACGCGCAGCTCGTCCCCCTGGATCTGGGCCTTGACGCCCTTGGGGCCCTCGTCCCGGATGATCTTGGCGATCTTCTTCGCCTCGTCGGTGCTGATGCCCTCCTTGAGCGAGGCCACCAGGCGCACCTCCTTGCCGGACTGCTTGGGCTCGCCCACGTCGAGGGCCTTGAGCGAGATCCCGCGGCGGATCAGCTTGGACTGGAGCACGTCCAGCACCGCGAGAACGCGCTCCTCGGCGTTGGCGGTCATCACGATCTCGTCGCCGCCGAGGGTGATCGAGGCGTCGGTGTTGCGGAAGTCGTAGCGCTGGCCGACCTCCTTCACGGCCTGGTTCACGGCGTTGTCGACCTCCTGGCGGTCGAGCTTGCTGACGATGTCGAACGATGAATCGGCCATCGGGTCCTCCTCCGGGCGGCCCGCGCGGGCCGCCACCACGTCGAACGGGCGGGTCTGTCCAGTGATCGTCCCACGGCCGGGCACGGAGCGCGCCCCCGGGGTCGCGGGCCGGTCCGAGCGGACGCCGGGGGCGAGCCCGTCCGGATCGCGGGGGCTGCTCGGCGGACGTCTCGGGCTCGGCTGAACGGGGGCGTCACCAGCGGCGGGACGGCTGTGACGCCTCTCATGCCCCGAGAGCCCCTTCTGGGTTCGCGCCGCGGCCAGGACCCCGCTATGCTGTTTCGAGTCCGCTTCCGGCGGCCGCGGGACGAGAGCCCGGCGGGTGGCGGGAGAGGGTCGCGGCAGATTACCCGAGCGGCCAAAGGGAGCTGACTGTAAATCAGCTGGCATTGCCTACGGGGGTTCGAATCCCTCATCTGCCACGCGGAGGATCCCTGTGATCCGAAGCACGGGGACCGCCCCTCGAATTGCCTCTGGGCAGTGAGGCGGGTAAGGTTCACCGGGTTGCCCTGATAGCTCAGTCGGCAGAGCGTCTCCATGGTAAGGAGAAGGTCAAGGGTTCGATTCCCTTTCAGGGCTCTGATGGATGCGGCGGCCCGGTCTCATTCGAGATCGGGCCGTTTCATCGGTCACGCCGGGGTAGCTCAGACGGTTAGAGCGCACGACTCATAATCGTGAGGTCGCGGGTTCGATCCCCGCCCTCGGTACCACACCGGTCCCCACCGGAGTGCAGATTCCACATCCCCCGAGCACGGGGACCCACGAGGCGCACCGCCGGGTGCGTCACCCGGACGAAAGAGGCGAACCGTGGCGAGCAAGAGCTCTGACGTGCGTCCCAAGATCACCATGGCGTGTGTCGACTGCAAGGCGCGCAACTACATCACCAAGAAGAACCGTCGCAACACCCCGGATCGGCTGGAGCTCTCGAAGTTCTGCCCGACCTGCGGCAAGCAGACGGCGCACCGCGAGACCCGCTGAGCGGTCCCGCCGCAGCATCCACGAAGGCCACCCGGCACCGCCGGGTGGCCTTCGTCATGTCCGGCCCCCGTGCCTCGCGCCGGCCGCACCGCAGGGGAGCGGAGGCGGTGAGATGATCGTGGGGACCGCATCCGTCGGCCCTCCGCCGACCCGACCTCGGGAGACACAGTGACCACCAGCCCCGATCCCGCCTTCGCCGGCCGCACCTACCCGGCGGGCCCCGTGCACACCGTCTCGGCCGCGAAGATCGTCGAGTTCGCCCGAGCCACCGGCGCACCCTCCCCGCTGCACACCGATCCCGAGGCCGCCCGCGCCGCCGGGCACGCCGACGTCGTGGCGCCGCCCACGTTCCTGGTCTCCCTCGCCCAGGCCACCGAGGCGCAGTACGTCGAGGACCCCGCCGCCGGCATCGACTTCTCCCGCGTGGTCCACGGCGAGGAGTCCTTCACCCTGCACCGTCCCGTCATCGCCGGCGACCGCCTCGTGCCGACCCTCACCGTCGAGTCGGTCCGCGCCGCCGGAGGCCACGCCATGGTCACCACCCGCGTCGACCTCGCCGACGAGGACGGCGCCGAGGTCGCCGCCGTGCGCAGCATGCTCGTCGTGCGCGGGGACTGAGCCCGCCGCCTCGCCCCGCGGCGACCCGACGCCGTCGCCCACGCACCTCGCGGCCCCGCCGCAGACGCCACACCAGGAGCACCGATGACCACCAGCCCCACCCCCGACGCCCGCCCGATCGACCTCGCCGCCCTGTCCGTCGGCGACGAGCTCTCCCGCACCGTCCACACCCTCGACCGCGATGCGCTGGTCCGCTACGCCGGCGCCTCCGGCGACTTCAACCCGATCCACTACAACGACGCCGTCGCCGAGCAGGCCGGGCTGCCCGGCGTGATCGCCCACGGCATGCTCACCATGGGCACGGCCATCACCGGCCTGCTCGAGGCCGTCGGCGACCCGACCCTGGTCACCGCCTACTCCACCCGCTTCACCGGCATGGTGCCCGTGCCGGCCACCGGCGAGGTCGCGCTCGAGGTCGTCGCGACCGTCGGCGCGATCGACGAGTCCGCGGGCACCGCACGCGTCGACCTCGCCGCCGTCGTCGACGGGGAGAAGGTGCTGGGGCGGGCCCGCGCGACCCTCGCGCTGCCGCGCCTCACGCAGGACGCCGAGGTCGGGACCGACGCGGCAGGAGCGGCATGAGGCTCGCCGACCTGACCACCCTCCGCATCGGCGGGGAGATCCGGAACCTCGTCGAGGCCCGCACGGCCGACGAGGTGATCGCCGCGGTCTCCGCCGCGGACGAGGCAGGGGAGCCGCTGCTCGTCCTCGGCGGCGGCTCGAACCTCGTCGCCTCCGACGAGCCCTTCGAGGGCACCGTCGTGCTGCTGCGCGATCCCGAGGACCCGCCGCTGCTGGACGCGACCTGCGAGGTCGGCGCCTCCGGCGAGCCCGACGGGATCCCCGTGGACCCGGCCGATCTCACCCCGCTGGACCCCACCTGCGGCGGGGCGATCGTCGAGTACTTCGCGGGCGTGAACTGGGACCGGGCCGTGCGCTACGCGATCGCCCGCGAGATGGTCGGCATCGAGGCGCTCTCCGGCATCCCCGGCACCGTCGGCGCCACCCCGATCCAGAACGTCGGCGCCTACGGCCAGGAGGTCGCCTCGACGATCTCCCGCGTGCGCACCTGGGACCGCGAGAAGGGGGCCGTGCGCACCTTCTTCGCCGCCGACTGCGACTTCGCCTATCGCGACAGCGTCTTCAAGCGCACCCGGTACAGCGGGCCCGTCCCCTCGGCGACCGGCCGCTACGTGGTGCTGTCGGTGACCTTCCAGCACACCCTCGGCTCCCTCTCCGCCCCGATCCGCTACGCCCAGCTCGCCGCGGAGCTCGGCGTCCAGGTGGGGGACCGGGTGCCGATGAGCCAGGTGCGCGAGGCGGTGCTGCGCGTGCGCGGCAGCAAGGGCATGGTCCTGGACGCCGCCGACCACGACACCTGGAGCGCCGGCTCCTTCTTCACCAACCCGATCCTCTCCGCGGCGGACGCCGCGGCCCTGCCCGAGCAGGCGCCGCGCTACGACGCGGGCGGGGGCAGGGTCAAGACCAGCGCCGCCTGGCTCATCAGCCACTCCGGGATCGAGCGCGGCCATGCGGTGGGGGAGCGGGCCTCCGTCTCCACCAAGCACTCCCTCGCGCTGACCAACCGCGGCGGCGCCTCCAGCGAGGACCTCGTCGCCCTCGCCCACGACGTCCAGTCGCGCGTGGAGGACCGCTACGGGATCCGTCTCGAACCGGAACCGGTGCGCCTCGGCCTCGCCCTCTGACCTGGGAGGACATGCCCCGGCACCCGTCCCGTGGCGGGCGGGCGCCGATCCCTGGATGCGACGTCCTCCACAGCCGTCCCCGGCCTAGAATGACGGGACGGCTGCTCGCCGCCCCCTCACACCGCCACAGGAGGCCACGTGAACGTCCTCGACAAGTCTGTCGCCGACATCGATCCCGAGATCGCCCAGGTGCTCGACCGCGAGCTGGCCCGACAGCAGGGCACGCTCGAGATGATCGCGTCGGAGAACTTCGTTCCCCGCTCGGTCCTGCAGGTACAGGGCTCGGTCCTGACCAACAAGTACGCCGAGGGCTACCCCGGCAAGCGCTACTACGGAGGCTGCGAGGAGGTCGACGTCGCGGAGCAGATCGCGATCGACCGCGCGAAGGCCCTGTTCGGCGCCGAGCACGCGAACGTCCAGCCGCACTCGGGCGCGACCGCGAACGCCGCGGTGATGCACGCCCTCGCCCGCCCGGGCGACAAGCTCATGGGCCTCTCCCTCGCCCACGGCGGCCACCTCACCCACGGCATGAAGATCAACTTCTCCGGCCGTCTCTACGACATCGTCGCGTACGAGACCGAGCCGGGCACGGGCCTGATCGACATGGACAAGGTGCGCGAGCTCGCGATCGCCGAGCAGCCCAAGGTCATCGTCGCCGGCTGGTCCGCCTACACCCGCCAGCTCGACTTCCCCCGCTTCCGCGAGATCGCCGACGAGGTCGGGGCCGCGCTGTGGGTCGACATGGCGCACTTCGCGGGCCTCGTCGCCGCGGGCCTGCACCCCAGCCCCGTCCCCTACGCGGACGTCGTCTCCACCACCATCCACAAGACCATCGGCGGCCCCCGCTCCGGCATGATCCTGTGCAAGGAGAAGTGGGCGAAGAAGATCGACTCGGCCGTGTTCCCCGGCCAGCAGGGCGGCCCGCTCATGCACGTCGTCGCCGCGAAGGCCGTGGCACTGAAGATCGCCGCCTCGGAGGACTTCAAGGACCGCCAGGCCCGCACCCTAGAGGGTGCGCAGATCCTCGCCGACCGCCTCCAGCAGGAGGACACCAAGGCGGCGGGCGTCAAGGTCATCTCCGGCGGCACCGACGTGCACCTGGTGCTCGTGGACCTCGTCGACTCCGAGCTGGACGGCCAGCAGGCGGAGGACCGCCTGCACGAGGCCGGCATCACCGTGAACCGCAACGCGGTCCCCAACGACCCGCGCCCGCCGCGGGTCACCTCGGGCCTGCGCATCGGCACCCCGGCGCTCGCCACCCGCGGCTTCGGCGCGGCGGAGTTCACCGAGGTCGCCGACGTGATCGCGCTGGCGCTGACCGGCGGGGCCGACGTCGAGTCGCTCAGGGCCCGCACCGCGAAGCTCGCCGATTCCAAGCCGCTCTACCCCGAGCTGCAGCAGTCCTGATCCCCGCGGGCGGGGTCCGGAGGCCGCGGTGCCCGGACCCCGCCCGTCCCGCATCGGCCCGCCGGTGCTCGGGGCGGGACCGCCCTAGACCAGGGCACCGGTCCCTTGGGCGGACCTCCCGGGCACACCCCACCGACCACCTCACCGAGACCCCTCATCGAAGGAGAGCGTCATGACCGCCCAGATCCTCGACGGCAAGGCCACCGCGAAGGCGATCAAGCAGGAGCTCGCCGAGCGCGTCACCCGCCTGGTCGACGCCGGTCACCCGCGTCCCGGTCTCGCGACCGTGCTGGTCGGCGACGACCCGGGCAGCGCCGCCTACGTACGCGGCAAGCACCGCGACAGCGAGCAGATCGGCCTGAACTCGATCCAGAAGCACCTCCCGGCCGACGCCACCCAGGAGGAGGTCGAGGCGGTCGTCGACGAGCTCAACGCCGACCCCGCCTGCACCGGCTACATCGTCCAGCTGCCGCTGCCGAAGCACCTCGACACCGATGCGATCCTCGAGCGGATCGACCCGGCCAAGGACGCCGACGGCCTCCACCCCACGAACCTCGGCCGCCTGGTCCTGAACGCCTACTCGCCGATCAATACGCCGCTGCCCTGCACGCCCCGGGCCGTGATCGAGCTGCTCATGCGGCACGACCTCGACCTCAAGGGCAAGGACGTGGTCGTGATCGGCCGCGGCGTCACCGTCGGCCGCTCGATCGGCGCGCTGATGACCCGCCGCTCCATCAACGCGACCGTCACCCTCACCCACACCGGCACGACGGACCTCCCCGCGCACCTGCGCCGCGCCGACGTGATCGTCGCCGCCGCGGGAGTCGCCCACCTGGTCCGGCCCGAGGACGTCAAGCCCGGCGCGATCGTGCTCGACGTCGGCGTCTCCCGCCAGGAGGACCCCGAGGGCGGGAAGGCGAAGCTCGTGGGCGACGTCGACCCGGCCGTCGCCGAGGTCGCCTCGTGGATCAGCCCCAACCCCGGCGGCGTCGGCCCCATGACGCGCGCGCTGCTGGTCAACAACGTCGTCGAGGCGGCCGAGCACGCCGCCGGCATCGAGGCCTGAGGCCCCGGAGTCCTGACACCCCGGTGGGGCGGGCAGGGACGCCCGCCCCGCCGCCCGCGTCGCGGCCGTCCGGCCCCGCTGACATACTGGTGGGCATGACTTTCACCCTCGCCACCGTCAACGTCAACGGCCTGCGGGCCGCGGCCCGCAAGGGCATGGCCGACTGGCTCGCGACCACCGCGGCCGACGTCATCACCCTGCAGGAGGTGCGGGCGCCGGAGGAGCTGCTCGCCGATCTGGTGGGGGAGGACTGGACCATCGTCGGCGAGGCCTCCGAGCTCAAGGGCCGCAACGGCGTCGCGATCGCCGCCCGCACCTCGCTGGAGAGCATCGACCTCGAGGGCGTCCGCCGCGGCCTGCCGGGCCTGACCGAGCCCACCCACACCGGCCGCTGGCTCGAGGCCGACCTCGAGGACCCGCTCGGCGACGACACCGGCCTCACCGTCATCTCCTGCTACATGCACTCCGGCAACACCGAGAAGCCGCAGACGATGATCGACAAGTACGCCTTCCTCGACGTGGCGATGGAGCGTCTGGACGCGCTGCGCGCCGACGGCCGTCACGTGGTCCTCACCGGCGACCTCAACATCGCCCACGCCAACAACGACATCAAGAACTGGAAGGGCAACCTGAAGTCCGCCGGCTTCCTGCCCGAGGAGCGCGCCTATCTCGACCGCCTGCTGGTCGAGGGCGACTGGGTGGACGTCCAGCGCCGCCTCGCCGGCGACGTGCCCGGCCCGTACACCTGGTGGTCCCAGCGGGGAAAGGCCTTCGACAACGACTCCGGCTGGCGCATCGACTACCAGCTGACCACCCCGGCGCTCGGCGAGAAGGCGACCGCGGCCCAGGTCGATCGAGCCCCCAGCTACGACACCCGCTGGTCCGACCACGCACCGCTGGTGGTCACCTACTCCTGAGCCCGCACCGGGCACCGTCGGCGCGGCTCTCCCGGCCGACGGCACCCGGGCCGCCCAGCGCTCGTGACCGTGCGCAGGCGCGGGCGGGACCGCGGACCGCGGGCCGAACCTGTCGCCGATCGCCCTTCTCCTCGTCCGGGCACGGTCCTACGCTGTGCCCATGGAGGCCCGCACCCTGTCCCTGCCCGACGCCGAGATCGTCCATGAGGTGCACGGCCCGCTGCCCCCGGCCGACGGCAGAGAGGTGCTGCTGGTCATCGGCCAGCCCATGACCGCCGACGGCTTCGCCGACCTGATCGCCGAGCTCCCGGACCGCACCGTCGTCGCCTACGACCCGCGCGGGCTCGGCCGCAGCACCCGCAGCGACGGCAGCACCCTGAACGACCCGTCCCTGCAGGCGGAGGACCTCCACGCCCTGATCACCGATCTCGGCGCGCCGGTGCAGATGTTCGCCAGCAGCGGCGGCGCCGTCGCCGTGCTCGCCCTGCTCACGGCGCATCCCGAGGACATCAGCCGGGTCGTCGCCCATGAACCTCCCGTCACGGGCGTCCTGCCCGATGCGGAGTTCGCCGAGCGCGCGAACGACGCCGTCGGCCGTGCCTACCAGGAGCGCGGCTGGGGCGCGGGGCTTGCCGCCTTCCTCGCCATGAGCATGTGGCAGGGCGAGTTCACCGAGGAGTTCCTCGCCCAGCCCCTGCCCGATCCCGCCCGGTTCGGCCTGCCCGATCAGGACGACGGCACACGGGAGGACCCGCTGCTGTGCGGGACGAGCGCGCCCGTGACCTCCTATCAGCCGGACCTCGAGGCGCTGCGCGCCGCGGGGGACCGTCTGGTCCTCGCCGTGGGGGAGCAGACGGGGGAGGCGATCACCGCCCGCACGACGCGCGCCCTCGCCGAGGCGCTCGGCACCGAGCCTCTCGTCTTCCCGGGCGACCACGGCGGCTTCGCCGTCGGCGACCCGTCCCATCCGGGCGACCCCGCCGCCTTCGCCGCCCGGCTGCGCGAGGTCCTAGCCGCCCGCGGCTGACCGCACCGACGACGACAGGGGCCCCTCCGCCGCGGCGGAGGAGCCCTGTCGTCGTGCTGAGCGCGGGATCAGACGCGGCCGCGGATCACGGCCTGCTTCACCTCCGCGATCGCCTTGGTCACCTGGATGCCGCGCGGGCACGCCTCGGTGCAGTTGAAGGTGGTGCGGCAGCGCCACACGCCCTCCTTGGAGTTCAGGATCTCCAGGCGCTGCTCGCCCGCGTCGTCGCGCGAGTCGAAGATGAAGCGGTGCGCGTTCACGATCGCGGCCGGGCCGAAGTACTGCCCGTCGGTCCAGAACACGGGGCAGGACGAGGTGCACGCGGCGCAGAGGATGCACTTGGTGGTGTCGTCGAAGCGCTCGCGCTGCTCCGCGGACTGCAGGCGCTCGCGGCTGGGCTCCTGACCGCCCGCGACCAGGAACGGCATGACCTCCTTGTAGGAGTCGAAGAACGGCTCCATGTCCACGATGAGGTCCTTCTCCACCGGCAGGCCCTTGATCGGCTCGACCGTGATCGGCTTCGAGATGTCGAGGTCCTTCAGGAGCGTCTTGCAGGCCAGACGGTTGCGGCCGTTGATCCGCATCGCGTCCGAGCCGCAGACGCCGTGGGCGCAGGAGCGGCGGAAGGTCAGCGAGCCGTCCACGTGCCACTTGATCTCGTGCAGGGCGTCGAGCACACGGTCGGTGCCATGCATCGTGACGGTGAAGTCCTCCCAGTGGACGCCCTTGTCGTTCTCCGGGGTGAAGCGTGCGATGCGCAGCGTCACCTCGAACGAGGGGACCGCACCGGCATCGGACTCGGCCTGGGGCTTCTCGGCGACGGCAGTCATCAGAACGTGCGCTCCTTCGGCTCGTAGCGGGTGATCACGACGGGCTTGGTGCCCAGACGGATCGGGGTGCCCTCGACGCCCTCCTCACCCGGCAGGGTGCGGTAGGCCATGGTGTGCTCGAGGTAGTTGACGTCGTCGCGCTTCTCGAAGTCCTCGCGGAAGTGGCCGCCGCGGGACTCCTTGCGGTTCAGCGCGCCGAGCGCCACGATCTCGGCCAGGTCCAGCAGGAAGCCGAGCTCCACGGCCTCCATCAGGTCGAGGTTGTAGCGGCGGCCCTTGTCCTGGATCGCGACCGTCTCGTAGCGCTTCTTGAGGTCCTTGATGCCGGCCAGCGCGGTGCGGCAGGTCTCCTCGGTGCGGAACACCTGGACGTTGGCGTCCATCAGCTCCTGCAGGTCGGTGCGGATGTTCGCGATGCGGTCCTCGGTCGCGGGCCGGTCGCGCAGGCGCTCGAGCAGCTCGACGGTGGGGGTCTCCACGCCCTCGGTAAGCTCGGGCAGGTCGACCTCCGCGGCGTGCTCCGCGGCGGCGATGCCGGCGCGGCGCCCGAAGACGTTGATGTCCAGCAGCGAGTTGGTGCCCAGGCGGTTGCCGCCGTGCACGGACACGCACGCGGTCTCGCCGGCGGCGTACAGGCCGGGGATCACGTCGGTCGCGTTGGCGAGGACCTCGCCGCGGATGTTCGTGGGGATGCCGCCCATGCCGTAGTGCGCGGTCGGGAAGACCGGCACCGGCTCGGTGTACGGCTCCACGCCCAGGTAGGTGCGCGCGAACTCGGTGATGTCCGGGAGCTTCGCGTCGATGTGCGCGGGCTCGAGGTGGGTGAGGTCGAGGTAGACGTAGTCCTTGTTCGGGCCGGCGCCGCGGCCCTCGCGCACCTCGTTCGCCATCGCGCGGGCGACCACGTCACGGGGGGCGAGGTCCTTCAGCGTCGGGGCGTAGCGCTCCATGAAGCGCTCCATCTCGCTGTTGCGCAGGATGCCGCCCTCGCCGCGCGCCGCCTCCGACAGCAGGATGCCGAGGCCTGCCAGGCCCGTCGGGTGGAACTGGAAGAACTCCATGTCCTCCAGCGGGATGCCGCGGCGGAACGCCATTGCGGGGCCGTCGCCGGTGAGGGTGTGGGCGTTCGAGGTGGTCTTGAAGATCTTGCCGAAGCCGCCGGAGGCGAACACGACCGACTTCGCGCGGAAGACGTGGATCTCGCCGGTGGCGAGCTCGTAGGTGACCACGCCGGAGGCGCGCACTCCCTCGTCGGAGCGGGGATCGCCGGTCATCAGCACGTCGAGCACGTAGTACTCGTTGAAGAACTCCACCTGCTGCTTCACGCAGTTCTGGTAAAGGGTCTGGAGGATCATGTGGCCGGTGCGGTCCGCGGCGTAGCAGGCGCGGCGCACGGGCGCCTCGCCGTGCTCACGGGTGTGCCCGCCGAAGCGGCGCTGGTCGATGCGTCCCTCGGGGGTGCGGTTGAAGGGCAGGCCCATCTTCTCCAGGTCGAGCACCGCGTCGATGGCCTCCTTGGCCATCACCTCGGCGGCGTCCTGGTCCACCAGGTAGTCGCCGCCCTTGACGGTGTCGTAGGTGTGCCACTCCCAGTTGTCCTCCTCGACGTTGGCGAGGGCCGCGCACATGCCGCCCTGCGCCGCGCCGGTGTGGGAGCGCGTGGGATAGAGCTTGGTGACGACCGCGGTGCGGGCGCGCTTGGAGGACTCCAGCGCCGCGCGCATCCCGGCGCCGCCGGCGCCGACGATCACCACGTCGTAGTTATGGGTCTGCATGTCGGGTGACTGCTCCGTTCCGGGAAGACCGTGAAGTGCGTGAGGAAGAGGAGGGGCGGCCGGGGGTCCGGCCGCCCCGGGGGCGTCAGCCCTCGCAGAAGGAGGGCAGCAGGCTCGGCTCGGCGCCGACGGGGCAGGGATCGAAGGTGAAGATCACCAGGGTGCCCAGCACGATCGTGACGACGACCGCGAAGTACAGCAGGGCCTTCAGGACCATGCGGGTGCGGTCGCCGCGGGCGTAGT
This sequence comes from Brachybacterium sp. sponge, assembly GCF_001613775.1. Classification (NCBI taxonomy): domain Bacteria; kingdom Bacillati; phylum Actinomycetota; class Actinomycetes; order Micrococcales; family Dermabacteraceae; genus Brachybacterium; species Brachybacterium sp. sponge. The sequence goes on from NZ_LRMP01000003.1 coordinate 12,237, forward strand.
CGTTGATGATCGTGCGCACGCCGTTGCCGCCGTGGATGAGGCCCAGCCACAGCATCAGCAGGTCCCAGACCTGCCAGAAGGGGGAGGACCACTTGCCGCCGACGAAGGCGAAGTCGATGCCCTTGACGCCGTCGCCGAGCCACAGGTTCACGAAGAGGTGGCCGAAGACGAGGATGACCAGCAGCGCGCCGGAGCCGCGCATGAACATCCACGAGAGCATCTCGGCGTTCAGGCCGCGCTGCCCGGTGCGGCGGTAGCGGGTGGAGGGATCCGGGATCGAGGTGGTGGAGGTCGACATGGGGATCACGCTCCGAACATGTGCATGAGGTGGCGGGGGAGGAAGCCGGCCATCAGGACGGCCCACACGATCACGACGCCCCAGAAGAGCTTGCGCTGGTGCACGGTCCCCTTGGACCAGAAGTCCACGAGGATGATGCGCAGGCCGTTGAGCGCGTGGAAGAGCACGGCGCCGACCAGGCCGACCTCGCCGAGGCCGAAGACGACGGTCTTGTAGTGGCCGATGACCTCGTTGTACGCCTCGGGCGAGACGCGCACGAGCGCGGTGTCCAGGACGTGCACGAGCAGGAACAGGAAGATCGCCATTCCTGAGATGCGGTGGGCGACCCAGGACCACATGCCCTCGCGTCCGCGATAGAGCGTCCCGGATTGGGCGGAAGCCACGGAGTTCCTCCAGAAGCGTCGGTATGTCGCCGGGAGCTCGACGGTGCTCCGCGGCGCGCGGCGCGGGACCCCGGGGACCGAGGTCCCCGCGGCCGTTGCAGCGCTCGGCGCCCTCGGGCGGCCGTTTCGCGACACGGCGACATCATCATCGCCCCCGACAGGGGCAGGTTCAGCGTAGCACCAGGCAGGAGGCGGGCGGGCCCGTCCCGGCCGCGTCGGCGGACGGTCCCCAGGGGCCCGTCGAAGGCTGGATACGCTGGCTTCATGCCTGAAGCCCCCTTCGTCCCCGTGGTGCCCGCCGGAGGCTCCGGCACCAGACTGTGGCCGCTCTCACGTCGCGCCCGACCCAAGTTCCTGCTGGACCTCACCGGGCAGGGCCGCTCCCTTCTCCAGCTCACCCTCGACCGCCTCGCGCCCCTCGCGGACCGGCCCCCGATCGTCGTCACGGGCCGCGCCCACGTCGCAGCGGTGCGCGAGCAGCTCGACGAGGACGTGCGCCTCCTCGCAGAGCCCTCGGCCCGCAACTCCATGCCCGCGATCGCGCTCGCGGCCGCGCAGGTGGAGCGCGAGTCGCCGGACGCCGTGATCGGCTCCTTCGCCGCCGACCACCTGATCGAGGACGAGGCCGCCTTCGCCCGCGCCGTCACCTCCGCGCGGGCCGCCGCCGAGCTCGGCCTCCTCGTCACCCTCGGCATCGCCCCCACCTCGCCGTCGACCGGCTTCGGCTACATCGAGTCCGCGGCCGATGGGGCGGCCGACGGGACAGCCGACGGGACGCTCGTCGCAGCCGCCGGCGGGGAGACCGACGCCGCGCTCACCGCGCGCCTGCGCGCCGTCGGCGCCGAGCCCGTCGTCCGCTTCGTCGAGAAGCCCGACCGCGAGCGGGCCGAGGCCTTCGTCGCCGCGGGCCTGCGCTGGAACGCCGGCATGTTCGTGGTGCGCGCTTCGGTGCTGCTCGACGAGCTCGCCGTCCAGATCCCCGGCCTCGCCGCGGGCGCGCGCGAGATCGCGGCCGCGCACGGCACCGCCGAGGAGCAGGAGGTGCTCGAGCGCGTCTGGCCCACGATGACCGCGATCGCGATCGACCACGCCCTGGCCGAGCCGCTCGCCGCGCAGGGGAGGGTCGCCGTGGTCCCGGCGGAGTTCGACTGGGACGACGTCGGCGACTTCGCGGCGCTCGCCCGCCAGCTCCGCGACCGTGACGGCGAGGTGCGCCGCGGCGAGGACGACACCGAGGTCCATGTGGTGGGAAGCGCGAGCGTCGATGCCCTCTCCTCCCGGGCCACGGTGTACGGTTCCACGGATCGCCACATCGCCCTGGTCGGGCTCGAGGGCATCAGCATCGTCGACACCGAGGACGCGCTGCTGGTCCTCGCCGACGAGAAGGCGCAGGCCCTCCAGCAGCTCGTCGGCCGGCTCGACGAGCAGGGGCTGGGCCGGCTGCGCTGACCCGCACCGCCTGCCCCGCGGCGCCGTGGGAAGCGCACGGCGGACAGGGCGGTCGAGGACAGGACAGGACAGGAGCGGACGCGTGGAGCAGTCGCAGCAGACGCTGGTCGGGACCTCGCAGCAGCGGGCGATGCTCGGACCGGAGGGGCTGATCGCCCGCACCGTCGCCGAGCACGGCGACGCCCTGCGCGAGGTGCGCCGTCACCTCCACCGCCATCCCGAGCTCTCCCACCAGGAGCACGCCACCACCGCCTACGTCGCCGAGCAGCTCACCGCCCTCGGGCTCGCGCCGAAGCGGATGGCCGCCACCGGCCTGATCTGCGACATCCCCGGCGCAGACCCGTCGCTGGAGCTGATGGGGCTGCGGGCGGACATGGACGCGCTCGGCATCCCCGAGCTCAGCACCGTCCCCTACCGCTCCGCCGTCGAGGGCGTCTCCCACGCCTGCGGCCACGACGTGCACATGAGCGCCGTGCTCGGCGCGGCGACCGCGCTGGTGCGGGTGGCGGAGGAGGGCGCGCTGCGCCGCGGCGTGCGCCTGGTGTTCCAGCCCGCCGAGGAGATGCACCCCTGCGGTGCGCTCGAGCTGATCGGGCAGGACGTCCTGGACGGCGTCGACTCGATCATCGCCCTGCACTGCGACCCCGGGGTCGACGTCGGCCACGTGGGCCTGAAGTCCGGCCCGATCACCTCGGCCACCGATCCGGTGCGGATCCAGGTGCGCGGCGCGGGCGGCCACACCTCCCGCCCCCATCTCACCCAGGACCTCGTCTACGCGCTCGGCTCGATCGCGACGCAGCTGCCGGCCGCGCTGACCCGGCGCATGGACCCGCGTTCCGGCGTGAACCTCACCTGGGGCTCGATCCACGCCGGCTCCGCCTTCAACGCGATCCCGAGCGCGGGCACCCTCGAGGGCACCCTGCGCTGCCTGGACCACGAGGCCTGGGACCGGGCCGAGGAGCTGCTCGAGGAGGTCCTGGCCGATCTCGTGCGTCCCTGGGGCGTCGAGGCGCGCGTCTCCCACGACCGCGGGGTGCCGCCGGTCTCGAACAGCCCCGCGAGCGTCGAGGTGCTCGCCGCCGCGGTGCGCGGGGTGCTCGGCCGGGAGAACCTCGACCCCACCGCCCAGTCCCTCGGCGGCGAGGACTTCGCCTGGTACCTCGAAAAGGTGCCCGGGGCGCTGGCCCGCCTCGGCACCCGCACCCCCGGCGGGCGCACCTACGACCTCCACATGGGCGATCTCATGATCGACGAGCGCGCGATCGGCATCGGCGCGAGCGTGCTCGCCGCCGCCTGCGTGCAGCGGGACCTGCAGACCGTCTGAGCCCGACGGCCGGGCGGTCGGGGCGATCCGGGCCCGCCTGGCGAGGGACGATCCGAGCCCGTCGGCCGGAGGGCTGATCCGAGTCCGTCGGACGGGCCGCGTGCAGGGCGCCGTCGCTCCGTCCGCCTCCGCGCCGGTGTTCACCGGCGCGACACCTCCGCGTCGATTTCATAACGGTTCGCGGGCGGACGCTCACGTCGTGCTCACGATGCGTCGCGCGGGGCTATCGTCCAATCGCACTGCGACAGCGACGTCGCCCGGACCCCCGGGGCGCGAACGGCCCCGCACTCCCACCGGAGGAACCACCCATGAAGAGCATCACGCGTGCCCTCGCCCTCGCCGGCGCCGGGGCTCTCACCCTCGCCGCCTGCGGCAGCGCCCCCGAGGAGACGGCCGGCGGCGGCAGCGACGCCGGCGGCGGCGCCGCGAGCGACTACAAGGCCTGCATGGTCTCGGACTCCGGCGGCTGGGACGACAAGTCCTTCAACGAGTCCAGCTACAACGGCCTGCTGAACGCCGAGAAGAACCTCGGCATCCAGAAGCAGGCCGCGGAGTCCACCACCGACTCCGACTTCGCCCCGAACATCAACAACATGGTCACCGAGGGCTGCGACCTGATCATCACGGTCGGCTTCCTCCTCGCCCCCGCCACCGGCACCGCCGCCCAGGCCAACGAGGGCACCGACTTCGCCATCGTCGACTCCACCGCCCAGGACGCCGACGGCAACCCGATCGAGCTCGAGAACGTCAAGCCCCTCGAGTTCGACACCGCCCAGGCCGCGTTCCTCGCCGGCTACCTCGCCGCCGGCATGAGCGAGACCGGCAAGGTCGCCACCTACGGCGGCATGGACATCCCCACCGTCACCATCTTCATGGACGGCTACGCCGACGGCGTCGCCCACTACAACGAGACCCACGGCACCGAGGTCGAGGTGCTCGGCTGGAACAAGGAGACCCAGCAGGGCTCCATCGTCGGCACCTTCGAGGACCAGTCCAAGGGCAAGGCCGTCTCGGACGAGTTCTACAACGCGGGCGCCGACATCGTCATGCCGGTCGCCGGCCCCGTCGGCGCCGGCACCCTCGCCTCCGCCAAGGAGGGCGAGGACCGCAAGGTGATCTGGGTCGACGCCGACGGCTACGAGACCAACTCCGCCGACCCCGAGGCGCAGTCCACGATCCTCACCTCCGTCATGAAGGAGATGACCGTGGGCGTCGAGGACGTCATCACCGGTGCGGCCGGCGGCGAGTACGACGCGACCCCGTACGTCGGCACCCTCGAGAACGGCGGCGTGGGCCTGGCCCCCTTCCACGATTTCGAGGATGATGTCCCCGCCGAGCTCAGCGAGGAGATCGAGACCCTCAAGCAGGAGATCATCGACGGCAAGGTCGTCGTCGAGTCCGAGGCCTCGCCCGCGGGCGCCTGAGCCGATGTCATGAGCGCGGTCCCCGCCCCGAGGGCGGGGACCGCGTCCCATGTCCCACACCGCACGGCCGAGCAGCTCGGCCGGCACCGACGGAAGCGAGTGCTGTGAAGCTCGAACTGCGCGGCATCACGAAGACCTTCGGGTCCTTCGTGGCCAACGACGCGATCGACCTGGTCGTCGAACCGGGGGAGATCCACTCCCTGCTGGGGGAGAACGGCGCGGGCAAGTCCACCCTGATGAACGTGCTGTACGGGCTGTACCGCCCCGACGGCGGCCAGATCCTCCTGGACGATCGCCCCGTCTCCTTCTCCGACCCGGGCGAGGCGATGGCGGCCGGCATCGGCATGGTCCACCAGCACTTCATGCTCGTGCCCGTCTTCACCGTCGCCGAGAACATGGTGCTCGGCAACGAGCCCACCCGCGGCGGCCTCCTGGACCTCGCCGCCGCCCGGAAGCTCGTGCGCGAGATCTCAGCCCGCTTCGGCTTCGACCTCGACCCTGACGCGCTGGTCGAGGACCTCCCCGTCGGCGCCCAGCAGCGCGTCGAGATCATCAAGGCCCTCAGCCGCCGTGCCGAGGTGCTCGTGCTGGACGAGCCCACCGCCGTGCTCACCCCGCACGAGACCGACGAGCTGATGACGATCATGCGCCAGCTGCGCGACGAGGGCACCTCGATCGTCTTCATCACCCATAAGCTCCGCGAGGTCAAGGCCGTCTCCGACCGGATCACCGTGATCCGTCGCGGCAAGGTGGTCGGCGAGGCCGATCCGTCGGCCGACCAGGCCGAGCTCGCCTCCCTGATGGTCGGCCGCCAGGTCTCCCTCGCCCAGGAGAAGGCCCCCGCCGCCCCCGGTGAGATCGCCCTCGAGGTCGCGGACCTCCGCGTCACCGACGAGGCCGGCACCCGCACCCTCGACGGCGTCTCCTTCGAGGTGCGCCACGGGGAGGTGCTCGGCATCGCCGGGGTCCAGGGCAACGGCCAGACCGAGCTCACCGAGGCGCTGCTGGGCCTGCAGGATACCGTCGCCGGCTCCGCCCGCCTCGAGGGGAAGCAGCTGGTGGGCCGCTCCACCAAGCAGATCCTCGACGCCGGCGTCGGCTTCGTCCCCGAGGACCGCACCCACGACGCGCTGGTCGCGGACTTCTCCGTCGCCGAGAACCTCGTGCTGGACCAGCACGACCGCGCGCCCTTCGGCACGGCGGTGTCGATGTCGTTGAAGGCCATCGCCGAGAACGCGAAGCGGCTGATCCCCGAGTTCGACATCCGCACCGGATCGGCGACGTCGGCCGCGTCCACGCTGTCCGGCGGCAACCAGCAGAAGATCGTGATGGCCCGCGCGCTGAACCGCGAGCTGGCGCTGCTGATCGCCTCCCAGCCCACCCGCGGCGTGGACGTCGGCTCGATCGAGTTCCTCCACCGCCGCATCCTCGACGAGCGCGACAAGGGCACCCCCGTCGTGATCGTCTCGACCGAGCTCGACGAGGTCACCCAGCTCGCCGACCGCATCGCCGTGATGTACCGCGGCCGCATCCTCGGCATCGTCCCCGGCGACGAGGATCGCGACGTGCTGGGCCTGATGATGGCCGGCTACACCGCCGAGGCCGCCCGCGAGGCCGTCGCCGCCGGCGCCCGCACCACCGACTCCCAGCTCGCCGACGAAGGAGACATCGCGTGATGAGCACCCTCTCCGAGACCGGCGCCGCCGGCTCCGCGCCCGGCGTCGGCGCGGGCGCCGCCGACACCCCGCCCCCGCCCGAGGAGCGCGCCGAGACGGCGCTGGCCCGCACCCTCCATTCGATCGCGCGCAGCGACCTGCTGGTGGTCGTGATGAGCTTCGTGTTCGCCTTCCTCATCGGCTCGGTGCTGATCGTCATCGCCGACGAGGAGGTCCGCACCACCCTCGGGTACTTCTTCGCCCGCCCCTCCGACGCGCTCACCGCGATCTGGCAGTCCGTCACCCACGCCTACGGCGCGATGTTCCGCGGCGCCGTCTTCGACGGTCAGGGCTTCTCCCGCGTCGCGGAGGACGTGCGCGAGGCCGGCGGCTCCGGCACCTACGTGCTCTTCCCCGCGCTCGCCGCCGGACTGCGCCCCCTCACCGAGACCCTCACCGTTGCGACCCCGCTGATCATCGCCGCGGCCGGCATGGCCGTGAGCTTCCGGGCGGGCCTGTTCAACATCGGCGGCACCGGCCAGCTGATCGTCGGCGCGATGGCCGCGGGCTACGTCGGCTTCGCGGTCCAGCTCCCCGTCGTGCTGCACCTGCTGGTCGCGCTGCTCGCGGGCGTGCTCGCCGGCGCCGTGTGGGGCGGGATCGCCGGCTTCCTCAAGGCCCGCTTCGGCGCCAACGAGGTCATCAGCACCATCATGCTGAACTGGATCGCGACCTACCTGCTGTTCTTCGCGTTGAAGACCACCGCGTTCACCGGCGCGAACCAGTCCCAGCCCACCTCCCCGTCGGTGGGGGAGAACGCGACCCTGCCGCTGCTGCTCGGCGGCGGGTTCCGCCTCCACGCGGGCCTGTTCCTCGCCGCGGGCGCCGCCGTGCTGCTGTGGTGGCTGATGAGCCGCTCCACCCTCGGCTTCCACTTCCGGGCCGTCGGCTCGAACCCGCGCGCCGCCCGCGTCGCCGGCATCTCCCCGGCCCGCACCGCCTTCCTGGTCCTCGCTGTCGCGGGCGCCCTGGTGGGCCTCGCTGGGGCCGTGCACGTGCTGGGCACTGAGCGCCGCCTCACCGAGGGCGTCGCCGGCAACATCGGCTTCGACGCGATCACGGTCGCGCTGCTGGGCCGCTCCGGCCCCGTCGGCATCGTGCTGGCCGGCCTGCTCTTCGCGGCCCTGTCCACGGGCGGACGCTTCATGGAGACGAACCAGGGCGTGCCGCTGGACCTCGTGCAGGTCATCCAGGTGCTCGTAGTGCTCTTCATCGCCGCGCCGCCGCTGGTGCGCACCCTGATCGGCCTGCGCCGCATCGACCACCCCGGCGCCGGGGCGCGCCGCGCCCGCCGCACCCGGGCCGTCGAGGTCCCTGCGACGGTCGGCGCCGCGGCCGGTGCCTCGACCGCCTCCGGCGCCGCCGGCACCATGGCCGACGGGCCCGCCGCGGGCGGGGCCGACGGCGACTCCTCCGGCGGCGCCCATCGCGCCGACGTGCCCGTCGACGGGGGAGCACCGCCCGGCGAGGCGCCGCCGGCCGGATCCTCCGGGACCGGCACGCACGCCCGACAGGATCCGTCCGAGGGGACCGCCCCCGCGTCCGAGCGCGGCGAGGACACCACCGATGCGCAGGAGGACCACCGATGAGCACCGCCCCCGTGGTCGTCGCCGACGACTCCGTCGTCGAGAAGCGCCTGGACGACTCCCGCCCCGCCGGCTGGTGGCACCTGCCCGCCGCCACCACCGTGCTCGGACTGATCGCGCTGGTGTTCTTCGGGCTGCGCGGCCTGCCCGGCGCCGAGTCGGTGTTCGCGCTCGCCCGCGAGACCGACCTCAACCCGCTCGGCCTTGTCCCCGAGCGCATCACCCTGCCCTCGCAGGGCGGGGCGATCGCCCTGGCCGTCGTCGCACTCGTCGCCTCCGCCGGCCTCTGGGCGCTCCATACCCGGCAGGCACGGCCCTCGAGGCGCCTGCGCATCACCCTGATCGCCGTGTTCGCGGTGGCATGGATCCTCGCCTTCATGACCTGGGTGATCTCCCAGCGCTCGCTCGACGTGACCACGCTGCTGCAGGGCACGATCGTGCTGGCCGTGCCGCTCGCCTTCGGGGCGCTGTCCGGAGTGCTCTCCGAGCGCGCGGGCGTCATCAACATCGCGATCGAGGGACAGCTGCTGTTCGGCGCCTTCGGCGCGACGCTGGTGGGCTCCCTCACCGGGAACGTGTGGCTGGGACTGCTCGCCGCTCCTTTGGTCGCCCTGATCATGGGAGCCCTGCTGGCGCTCTTCGCCGTCGGCTACCAGGTCCAGCAGATCATCGTCGGCGTCGTCCTGAACGTGCTCGCCATCGGCGTGACCTCGTTCTTCTTCGGCACCGTGATGCGGGACAACCCCGGGCTGTTCAACGCGCCGCTGCGCCTGCCCACCCTGCGGATCCCGGTCCTGGCCGACATCCCCGTGATCGGCCGGGTCCTGTTCGAGCAGAACATCCTCGTCTACCTCATGTGGATCATCGTCGCGGGGCTGACCGTCGCGCTCTTCCGCACCCGCTGGGGGCTGCGCGTGCGCGCCGTCGGCGAGCACCCCAAGGCCGCGGACACCGTCGGCATCGCCGTGAACCTCACCCGCTGGAAGAACGTGCTGCTCGGCGCCGCCGTGGCGGGCCTGGGCGGTGCGACCCTCACCATCGGCACCGGCGTCGCCTTCGGCGAGGAGATGAGCGCGGGCAAGGGCTACATCGCGCTGGCCGCGATGATCCTGGGCCGCTACCACCCCGTCGGCGCGCTGCTGGCGGCGCTGACCTTCGCCTTCGCGGACTCGCTCCAGCTGCGCCTGGGCACCATGTCCGCCGCCGAGGGCGGGGTCTCCATCCCCGGCGACTTCCTGCTCATGCTCCCGTACGTGGTCGCGCTGTTCGCGGTCGCGGGCGTGGTGGGCAGGGTGCGGGTCCCCGCGGCCGACGGGCAGCCCTACGTCAAGCAGTGACCTCGCGCCGCCCCGCCGGGCGGCACCGCGCCGCCGCGTCCCGCACTCCCGGGGCGCGGCGTCGCGCATCGCGTCCCGTCGTCCCGGGGAGCGGCGCCGCACGTCGCGCTCCACCCTCCCTGGGCGGCGCGTTCCTCCCTTCCCGAGCCCCCGCAGTGAGAGCATCGAGCACATGACCGCGAATGACCCCGCGCCCCCGGCGCCTACCGCCCCTGCCGAGTTCGAGACGCTCCTGGCCGAGGCGCGTGCGATCGCCGAGCGCGCCTACACCCCGTACTCCCGCTTCCGGGTGGGCGCCGCCGCGCTCGCCGAGGACGGCCGCCTGCTGCGCGGCTGCAACGTGGAGAACGCCGGCTACGGCGTGACGCTGTGCGCCGAGTGCGGCCTGATCAGCGACCTCGTCGCCGGCGGCGGCGGGAAGCTGCACCGCTTCGTGTGCGTCGGCGGCGACGAGTCCCTCGCCCGCGACGAGCGCGCGGTGGTCATGCCCTGCGGGCGCTGCCGCCAGCTGCTCTCCGAGCACGCCGGAGATGACCTCGTGATCCTCACCCCCGAAGGGCCGTGCACGATGGCCGAGGTGCTGCCGCAGGCCTTCGGCCCCTCCGACCTCGCCCTCTGACCCCGGCCTGTGAACCCGGCCGCGCCGATCCCGACCGCTCGCCCCGCCCGCTGATTGCTGCCGCCCTCCACCACCCCAGGAGCACGCCATGACCGACCAGACCTCCCGCCCCGCCGTCGAGCCCTTCGACGCCGTCGACGTCATCCGCACCAAGCGCGATCGGCAGCGGCTCAGCCCCGAGCAGATCGACTGGGTCATCGACGCATACACCCGCGGCGTCGTCGCAGAGGAGCAGATGGCCGCCCTCGCCATGGCCGTGTTCCTCAACGGCATGGAGCGGGGCGAGATCGCCCGCTGGACCGCCGCCATGATCGCCAGCGGCGAGCGGATGGACTTCTCCTCCCTCGCCAAGGCCACCACCGACAAGCACTCCACCGGCGGCGTCGGCGACAAGATCACCCTCCCGCTCGCCCCGCTGGTCGCCTCCTTCGGCGTCGCGGTGCCGCAGCTGTCCGGGCGCGGGCTCGGCCACACGGGCGGCACCCTCGACAAGCTCGAGGCGATCCCCGGCTGGCGCGCCTCGCTCAGCAACGACGAGATGATGCGTCAGCTCGCGGACGTCGGCGCCGTGATCTGCGCGGCCGGCTCCGGCCTCGCCCCGGCGGACAAGAAGCTCTACGCCCTGCGCGACATCACCTCCACCGTCGAGGCGATCCCGCTGATCGCCTCCTCGATCATGTCCAAGAAGATCGCCGAGGGCACCGCCGCGCTCACCCTGGACGTGAAGACCGGCGCCGGCGCCTTCATGAAGGACGAGGCCGACGCCCGCGAGCTCGCCCGCACCATGGTCGACCTCGGCACCGATGCGGGGGTGCGCACCGTCGCCCTGCTCACTGACATGTCCGCGCCGCTGGGCCGCACCGCCGGCAACGGCCTCGAGGTGCGCGAGTCGCTCGAGGTGCTCGCCGGCGGCGGTCCCGCCGACGTGGTCGAGCTGACCGTCGCGCTGGCCCGCGAGATGCTCGAGGCCGCCGGGGTGCGCGATGCCGACGTCGAGGCCGCGCTGACGGACGGCCGCGCCATGGACACCTGGCGCGCGATGATCGCCGCCCAGGGCGGCGACGCGGACGCGCCGCTGCCGGTCGCGGCGCACGTCGAGGAGCTGCGCGCCACGGAGGACGGCGTGGTCACGGGCCTGAACGCAATGGGCGTGGGCGTGGCGGCCTGGCGTCTGGGCGCGGGCCGCTCCCGGCCCGGCGAGGCCGTGCAGGCCGCCGCCGGCGTCGAGATCGAGAAGCATCTGGGCGAGGAGGTCCGGGCCGGTGACGTGCTCGCCCGGCTCCACACCGACACCCCGGAGCGGATGGGCCGCGCCCTCGAGTCGCTCGAGGGCTCCTGGACCCTCGCCGCACCCGGCACCGAGGTCCCCGAGCACCGGATCGTGCTGGACAGGATCGCCTGACCCCGGCGGGCCCGGCCCCGCCCGCTCGACATGTCCCTCTCCGTCGAGACGTGGCCATGTGCCGGAACGAGGCTCCATAGGAGCAGAACGCCACGTCTCGTGCGGGGCCGCGGCCTGGCCGCGGCCCCCGGGACCCGGCGCCTCAGGAGCCGCGCAGCGCCGGAAGGATGTGCTCGGTCATGAGCGGGGCGAGCCGCACGCCCGCCGGCGTCCCGGACAGCGGGAACCAGCGGTGGTCGGCGAGCTCGGCCCGCACCTCGAGCGGCTCCGGGAGGGACTGCCGGCAGACGAAGACCGTCGAGCGCACCCGGGTGCTCGGCTCGTTGGCGGCGACGGCCTCGAAGTCGCCGAGCGGGGCGAGTCCTGCCGGATCGAGCCGCACGCCGAGCTCCTCCTCCACCTCGCGCACCGCCGCCTCGAGCGCGGACTCACCCGGCTCGAGCTTGCCGCCCACCTGCATGTAGGAGCCGGTGCCGCGCTTGCGCACCGCGAGCAGCTCGGCCCCGCCCTCGCCCTCGCGCAGGAAGGCGACCGCGGTGATCTCGAGGACCGTCCCGGCGCCGTCCGCGGCCGGTCGCTGGTGCCGCTCGGCCGCGGCGAGGGCGGTGAGGCGACGCATCAGTCGCGTGCCCTCGCGCAGGCCCACCGGGCGCATCCCCGCCGCCTTCCAGCGCTCGATGTCCCCGCGCTGGTCACGGGCCAGGCCCCAGCCGCGCCGCAGCAGGGTCAGCGGCGGCTTGCGGCCCTCGCGCAGGTCCCGGGCCAGCCGCAGCGCGAACACCACCGGGGTGGGGCGCTGCAGCACGATCGCGTCGGCCAGCAGCCCCATCTCCCGCAGCGGCGCGATGAGCTGCGCGGCGAAGATCCCCTCGGCGATCAGCAGCTCGGCGTCCTCGGCGCGCAGCGTCGCGGTGCCGGTGCGGCGGGAGAGCGGGATCGAGTAGACGGGCACCTCGGCGACCCCGTCATGGGCGAGGGCGACGAGTGCCTCGAGCGCGGCTCCCGCGTTCCAGGAGGCCGGATCGTCCCAGTCCACGATCCCGAAGCGGTGGGGGAGGGAGGGATCGTCGTGGTCGCGGTAGAACTCGTCCAGCGGCACCGTGGGCAGGCCCGCGCGGCGGGACATCACGCCCTTGCCGCTCCCCGAGGGGCCGGCGACGATCACGATGCGGCGCGGGGGACGGGGGAGCGCGGAGGGGCCGGTCATGGAGGACGATTCTACGGCCGGCGGACAGCCGCTCGACCGCCGCGGGCCCGCCGACGAGGTGTCGACGGGCAAGCGGACGGTGCGGCCGGCGATCCCGACCGGAGGGGGCGCCGGGCCCGGCGGCTCGGTCCGACAGGTCGGCCCGGCCGGACGGTGCGGCGCGGCCGTCAGGCGAAGGTGAGCACGACCTTGCTCGAGCCGCGGCCGGCGGCGGCCTCGAAGGCGGCCTGCGCGTCCTCGAGCGCGAACTCGTCGCTGATCACCTGCTCCGCGACCTCGCTGCGCGCGAGCAGCTGGACCGCCTGCTCGATCTCGGCGACGAAGCGGTAGGTGCCGCGGTACTCGAGCTCCTTGGACACCACCGGGCCGAGGGTCACGCTGACCGGGGTCGGGGGCAGGTTCCCGACCTGCACCACGATCGCGGCGCGGGCGATATTGCGCAGGATCCCGTCGAGGGAGGCGGGGGCGCCGGAGGCCTCGAAGGCCACGGAGATCCGCTGGTCCATGCCGTCGGTGGACTCCAGCGCCTCGTCGGCCCCGATCGCGAGGGCGCGCTCGCGGGCGGCCTCGGCGAGGTCGACGGCGGTGATGTGCGCGGCGCCCGCGGCGCGGGCCGCGAGCACGACCAGCAGGCCCACGGGGCCGCAGCCGCTGACCAGCACGTGCGTGCCGGTGAGGTCGCCGGCACGGGTCACGGCGTGCATCGCCACGCCCAGCGGCTCGGCGAGCACGGCGCGGCGGGTCGACAGCCCCTCCGGCAGCGGCACGATCTGATCCGCGCCCACGGTGAGGGACTGGGCGAAGGCGCCGTCGGTGTGCGGGTCCTGTGCGGCGGAGCCGAAGTAGGTCAGGTCCGGGTGGAGGTTCTCCCGACCCACCAGCTCCTCCGGCAGCGGGGAGTGGGTGCGGGCGGGGTGCACGGTGACGCCCTGGCCGACGGCGAGGCCGGCGACGCCCTCGCCGAGCTCCTCGATGCGGCCGGAGATCTCGTGGCCCAGCACGAAGGGACGCTTCATCACCGCGGTACCGGAGACGCCGGTCCTCCAGTAGCCGAGGTCGGAGCCGCAGATGCCGCCGTACTCGACGGCGAGGCGCACCTGGCCGGGGCCCGGGGCGGTCGGCTCCGTCTCGACGAGGCGGAGGTCGCCGGGGGCATGGATCTCGAGAGAGCGCATGGTCAGTCCTTTCGATGCGGACGCTCGCGGCGGCGCTCGCCGTGCGGTCCGGGGTGACGGGGTGGGAGGTGCAGGGGAGGGCGTCTCGACGAGGCCGGTCAGGCCGGGCTCGTCGAGGATCCCGGGGCGGCGGGGGAGCGGTCCACGGCCTCGACGGCGCGCATGTGCTCCGCCATGGCGGCGCTCGCCGCGTCCTCGTCGCCGGCGAGGATCGCCTCGACGATGCGGACGTGCTCGGCGTGCTCGGCGCCGACGAGCCCGCGCGCCTCGCGGGTCACGCGCAGCTCGCGCATGGCGCGGAACAGCGGGGCGCTGACCGCGTCGAGCACGCCGTGGAGGGCGGGGCTGTCGGCGAGACGGGCGATCTCGGCGTGCAGTCGCATGTCCAGGCGGGGGTAGGCCTCGGAGTCGCCGAGCGCCTCGCCCATCTCCTCCAGCAGCCGGCGCAGCTCGCGGGCTCCGTCGGCCGACGGGCCCGCCGCGCCGATCCGGCGGGCGGCGAGGGCGGCGGCGCGCACCTCGAGCGGGGAGCGCAGGTCCATGAGGGTGGCGAAGCCCTCGCCGGGGGAGGTGCGGATCGTGCGCGAGAGCGAGAAGCGCACCAGGGAGCTGTCGGTCGGGCGCACCCGGGCGGCGCGGCCGTTGGAGATCTCCACGATCCCGAGCGCGTCCAGGGCGCTGAGCGCCTCGCGCACCACGGCCTTGGAGACCGCGAAGCGCTCCGCGAGCGCCCCGGTCGAGGGGAGCGGATCCCCGGCGTCGAGGCCCTCGTCGTCGATCAGGTCGAGCACGGCCTGCCGTGCCCGGCCCACGAGGGTCTCGCGGCTCAGTGCCCGGTCGGACGGGTCGACGGGGGAGGTGAGGTGGCGCCAGGCGGTGTCGCCGAGGCTCGCGGCGCGGGGCTGCCCGGAGGGCGGGGCCTGCTCAGAGGACATGGTCTGCTCAGAAGGCATTGACGAGCCCGATCACTCCCACGGCGATGATCGCCGCGGCGGAGATCCACAGCATGATCTCGGTGGGGCGGCCGTCGCGGATCCGCGGGTCGGTCTGCGTGCGGGCCAGGAACACCGTCGCGATCGCCGCGCCGATGAGGTACACGGCGTTGAGGATGCCGGCGATGATCACGAGCAGCAGCGGGGAGGAGGCGATCGTGCCCAGCAGGCCCCAGCCGATCGGCAGGACGATCATGATGACGCGCTGCCAGCGGTCGCGTGCGGCCTGGTCGTTCCAGTCGTACGCGCCGAAGACGGCGAGGGTCTGGCCGGAGATGCGGCTGAGGCTGGGGACGTTGGCGAGGATCGTCTTGAACAGCGCGAGCCCCGCGCCGATGAGGAAGAGCACGCCGCCCCAGGTGCCCACGGCGGAGTCGAAGATCGAGGAGATGGTCACCATCACCTCGTTGCCCTCCGGCACCAGGTCCTGCGGGTGCAGCACGGCGGCGCCGAGGATGTAGAACGCGGCGGTGGAGGCGGTGTAGATGACCCACGAGACCCACGCGTCGACCTTCATCACGGAGATCCAGCCCTTGGCGCGGGAGACCCAGCCCTCGGAGCCGTCGTTGGGGCCGGTCCAGGCGGCGTAGCCCTTCTCGACGACCCAGTAGGTGTAGGCGGTGGTCTCGCCCGCGCCGACGCCGGTCATGCCGAACATCGCGATCGCGACGCCGATCGCCCCGGCCGCGAGCTGGAAGCGCATGCCGCCGGCGAGGTCGCCGGCGCTCCATGCGAACTCGGTGCTCTGCAGGAGGAACACCATCACGATCGCGAAGAGGGTCACCAGCAGCACCAGCACGGTGGAGATCCGCTCGACCACGGCGTAGCGGTTCAGCGAGTGGATGGCGATCGCGACGACCACCAGCAGCGCGACCCAGACGCCGATGGACAGCAGCGAGTAGGGCTCCCCGCCGATCGGCATCAGGCTCGAGAAGGCGAAGGCGGAGGCGCTGATCACGCCGGCCTGCCCGATGAAGAACTGCATGATCATCAGCAGCTGCAGCCAGGAGATCCAGCCGCGCTTCCCCAGCCGCGGGGGCACGTCGTCGTAGCCGTCGACCGCGGTGCGGCCGGTGGAGATGGACCAGCGGGCCAGCTCGATCTGGACCCACACCTTCAGGAAGGTGGAGACCAGCACCAGCCACAGCAGCATGAAGCCGACGGTCGCTCCGAGGGCGGTCGCGGTCAGCAGCTCGCCGGAGCCGACGACGGCGGCGGAGGTGATCATGCCGGGGCCGAGGAACTTCAGCCGGCCGCGCAGGGTGGTGGGCGGCTCGGCGATCTGGGAGCCGTCGACCACGTAGGGGTCCACGCCCTTGGCGAGCACGGTGCGGGTGGGGAGGTCGGGGCTCGGCTCCGGCGAGGCGGGGGTTCCGCTCGGCGTCGAGCTGGGGGACGTCGTCATCGACGGGTACTCCTTCATACGGTCTGGGCGCGAGGAGCGGGGGAGCCGCACCGCGCCGGATGCCGGACAACCTATCAGATAGGTGGATAGGTGGTGGCGAGGCGTCGATCACGAGCGCGCTCGTGGGAGGATTCCGGACATGACCGCACTCGAGAACGCACAGCTCGCCCAGCTCATCGACCACACCCTGCTCAAGCCCGAGGCCACCCGCGCCGACGTCGACGCCCTCGCCTGCGAGGCCGAGGCCCTCGGCACCTACTCGATCTGCGTCTCGCCCTCGATGCTCACGGTCGAGACCTCCGTGAAGGTCGCGACCGTCTGCGGCTTCCCCTCCGGCCAGCACAGCGCCGAGGTGAAGGCCTTCGAGGCGCGCGAGTCCGTGGACAAGGGCGCCGACGAGATCGACATGGTGATCAACGTGGGCCTCGCCCGCGCCGGCAAGTTCGACCAGGTCGAGCACGAGATCCGCGCCGTCCGCGACGTCGCGAAGGCGCCGGTGCTGCTCAAGGTGATCATCGAGTCCGCCGCCCTGGACGACGAGCAGATCGTCGCCGTGTGCCAGGCCGCCGAGCGCGCCGGCGCCGACTTCGTGAAGACCTCCACCGGCTTCCACCCCGCCGGCGGCGCCTCCGAGCACGCCGTGACGCTCATGCGCGAGACCGTCGGGGACCGCCTCGGCGTCAAGGCCTCCGGCGGGATCCGCACCCGCGAGGCCGCCGAGGCCATGGTCGCCGCGGGCGCGAGCCGGCTGGGCCTGTCCTCCTCCAAGGCCATCCTCGAGGGCGGCACCGGCTCCGGCTACTGAGCATCGCGGCGTCCCCGCGCGGGGACACCCCAGGCCGCATCGCACGAGGCCCGGCGGGGAGGATCCTCCCTGCCGGGCCTCGTGCCGTCCACCGACGGGACGCGCCGCTCGGGCGCCCGTGAGCTCGGTGCTCAGGCGCCGGTGAGCGCGGCGCGCATGTCCTCGGTGATCCGCTCCAGGTGCTCGGAGGCGGCGCGGCGCACCGCGCCGAGCGCGGCCTCGTCGGCCCCCGCGGGGACCGCCTCGCACACCT
Source organism: Brachybacterium sp. sponge (assembly GCF_001613775.1). Classification (NCBI taxonomy): domain Bacteria; kingdom Bacillati; phylum Actinomycetota; class Actinomycetes; order Micrococcales; family Dermabacteraceae; genus Brachybacterium; species Brachybacterium sp. sponge. The sequence continues at coordinate 29,611 of NZ_LRMP01000003.1, forward strand.
CGATGTAGCACTTGAGCTTGGGCTCCGTGCCGGAGGGGCGGACGATCACGCGCGCGTCGTCGGCGGTGGCGAGCAGCACGCCGTCGGTCGCGGGCAGGCCGGTGGTCTCCGCGGAGCCCTCGGCGAGGTCCTGCACGTCGACCACCTCGGCGTCCGCGAGGGCGGCGGGCGGCTCGGCGCGCAGCCGCGCCATCATCACGTCCCGCTCGGACAGCTCCGTGACCCGCAGCGAGAGCTGCGAGGTCGCGAACAGGCCGTGATCCCGGGCGAGCTCGTCCAGGCGTCCGACGAGCGTGGTGCCCTCGGCACGGGCGAGCGCCGCCATCTCGGCGACCATCAGCGCGGCGGAGAGGCCGTCCTTGTCGCGCACCACCTCGGGCAGCACGCAGTAGCCGATCGCCTCCTCGTAGCCGAAGGCGATCCCCGGGGCGCGGGCGATCCACTTGAAGCCCGTCAGCGTCGTTGCGGCCTCGAGGCCCGCCGACTGCGCGATCCGGCCCAGCCAGCGGCTGGAGACGACGGAGTTCGCGATCGTGCCCGCACAGCCGTGGCGGCGGATCAGGTGATCGCCCAGCAGCACGCCGAGCTCGTCGCCCGTCAACATCCGCCAGTCGCCGAGGTGCGGGTCGAGCACCGCGGCGGCGCAGCGGTCGGCGTCGGGGTCGTTGGCGACGACCACGTCGGCCTCGAGGGTGCGGGCGAGCTCGAGGGCGAGGTCGATCGCGCCGGGCTCCTCCGGGTTCGGGAAGGCGACGGTGGGGAAGTCGGGATCGGGATCGGCCTGCTTCGCGACCGGGTGCACCTCGGCGAAGCCGGTGCGGTGCAGGGCCGCGAGCGCCGTCTCGGTGCCCACCCCGTGCATCGCGGTGTGCACGATCCGCACCTGACGCGGCCCCTCCGGGTCCGGCAGCGTGCAGATCGCGGCGAGATAATCCTCGCGCAGCTGATCACCGAGCACCGCCCAGCCCTCGGCGCGGGGGATCTCCCGCACGGGGCCGACGGCGGCAATGCGGGCCGCGATCTGCGCGTCCGAGGGCGGCACGATCTGCACGCCCTGCCCGTCGGGCGCGGAGGCACGGCCGCCGAGGTAGACCTTGTAGCCGTTGTCCGCCGGCGGGTTGTGGGAGGCGGTGACCACGATCCCCGCGTCGGCGCCGAGGTGGCGGACGGCGAAGGCGATCAGCGGCGTCGGGCCGTGCCGCTCCAGCAGATGCACGCGGCAGCCGGCCGCCGTCATGATCGCGGCGGAGGCGTGGGCGAAGTCCTCGGAGCGGTGGCGGGCGTCGAAGCCGATCACGACCAGCGGCTGCTCGAGGCCGAGGTCTCCGGTGAGGTGGTCGGCCAGGCCGCGGGCGGCGCGGGAGACCACGGCGAGGTTCATCCGGTGCGGTCCCGGGGCCATGCGACCGCGCAGCCCGGCCGTGCCGAACTCCAGGTCGCCGGAGAAGGCGTCGCGGATCTCCTCGGCGGCCGCGGCATCGCCGGCATCCGCCTGCTCCAGGAGGTTCTCCAGCGCCGCCCGGGTGACGGGATCGGGGTCGTCGGCGATCCAGGCGGTGACCCGGGCGCGCAGCTCGGCGTCCGGGCCGGGGGCGTCGCCGGCCGGACCGGCGACGCCTGCCTCGCCGGCGGTCGTCCGGTCGTCGGCGGGGCCGGGGGCAGGAGCGGGCTCGGGGCTCATGCCGCGCCCCCGTCGGACCCGGCCGGGGAGCCCGCGCCGTCGGCCGCTCCCGCGGTGATCCGCCGCACCGTCTCGGCGAGCAGGCGCGAGATGCGCGGCCCGGCCTCCCGGCCCGCCTCGAGCACCTCCTCGTGGCTGAGCGCCTCCCCGGAGATGCCCGCGGCGAGGTTCGTCACCAGCGAGATGCCCAGCACGTCCAGGCCGGCCTCGCGGGCGGCGATCGCCTCGAGCGCGGTGGACATCCCGACCAGGTGCGCGCCGATGGTCCTCGCCATCTGCACCTCGGCCGGCGTCTCGTAGGTGGGGCCGGAGAACTGCATGTACACGCCCTCGTCGAGGGAGGGGTCGACCTCCTTCGCGATCGCGCGCAGCGCCGGGGTGTACAGATCGGTGAGGTCCACGAAGTTCGCGCCCACCAGCGGGGTCGCGCCGGTGAAGTTGATCTGGTCGCGGATCAGCACCGGCGTGCCCGGGCGCCAGGACGGGTCGATGCCGCCGCAGCCGTTGGTCAGCACCATCGTGCGCGCGCCCGTCGCGGCGGCGGTGCGCACGCCGTGCACGACCGCGTCCACGCCCGCGCCCTCGTAGAAGTGGGTGCGGGCCCCGAGCACGAGCGCCCGCGCGCCGGTGCCCTCCACGCGGATCGAGCGCAGCGTGCCGACGTGGCCGGCGACGGCCGGCGGGCGGAAGCCGGGGATGGAGGTCGCGTCGGCCTGCCAGACGGTCTCGCCGAGGAGGTCCGCGGCCCCGGCCCAGCCCGAGCCGAGCACCAGCGCGAGGTCGTGGGCGGGGACGGAGCTGGCCTCGGCGATCGCGGCGGCGGCGTCGCGGGCGAGCTGGTACGGATCGGTGCTCGATGCAGTCATGGACCGAAGGTAGCGCAGGGACGGGACACGACGAAGCCCCGCGGCTCATGCTCCCGGAATCGGCCCCTGACGTCACAGCTCATGCCACGATGGCGGGGTGAGCGATCCGAGCACCGCCCTGCCGCCCGACCCCCGCCGGGTGCCCCGCAGCGACGACGACGTCCAGGTGGTGATCATCGGCGGGGGACCCGGCGGCTACGAGGCCGCGCTCACGGCGGCCCGCCAGGGCGCCCGCACCACCCTCGTCGCCGATCGCGGCGTCGGCGGCGCGGCGGTGCTCACCGACGTGGTGCCGTCCAAGACCCTCATCGCGACCGCCGAGGTGCTCGACCTCGTCGCCGGCTCCCGGGAGCTCGGGATCCGGGACGCCGACGACGGCGCCGCCCCCACAGCCGAGACCCTCGACGTCGACCTCGACGCGGTCAACACGCGCGTGCGCCGACTCGCCGACGCCCAGTCCGCCGACATCCGCCAGAGTCTCGTCGCGGCCGGGGTCGAGGTGCTCGACGGGCGCGGCCGCCTCGACGGCCCCGACCGGGTCGAGGTGAGCGGCGCCGACGGGGAGACCCGCGTGCTCGAGGCCGACGTGATCCTCCTGTCCGTCGGCGCCCGCCCCCGGGAGCTCGGGACCGCGCCCTTCGACGGCGAGCGGATTCTGAACTGGACCCAGCTGTACTCGCTGCAGGAGCTGCCCGAGCACCTGATCGTGGTCGGCTCGGGCGTGACCGGCGCCGAGTTCGCCAGCGCCTACCGCGCCCTCGGCAGCGAGGTCACCCTCGTCTCCTCGCGCGAGAAGGTGCTGCCGGGCACCGACGCCGACGCCGCCGACGTGCTCGAGGACGCCTTCGCGCGCCGCGGCGTCACCGTCCGCTCCCGCTCCCGGGCCGCCGGGGCGCGGCGCACGGCCGACGGGGTCGTCGTCACCCTCACCTCGGGCGAGGAGATCGAGGGCAGCCACGCGCTGATGGCCCTCGGCGGGGTCCCCTGGACCTCGGACCTGGGACTGTTCACGGCGGGGGTGCGGGTGCGCGAGAGCGGCCACATCGAGACCGACCGGGTCTCGCGCACGTCCGTGCGGGGCATCTACGCCGCGGGGGACTGCACCGGCGTGTACCCGCTCGCCTCGGTCGCGGCGATGCAGGGACGGATCGCGATGCACCACGCCCTCGGCGAGGCGGTCTCCCCGCTGATCGCCGCACAGGTCTCCTCCGCGATCTTCACCAGCCCCGAAATCGCGGTGGTCGGCGTGAGCGAGCAGGAGGTCGCCTCCGGCCAGGTGCGGGCCGAGGTGCTGCTGCTGGGCCTGGAGACGAACCCGCGCGCGAAGATGCAGGGCATCGACGAAGGCTTCGTGAAGCTGCTGGTGCGCCCCGACTCCCACACGGTGCTCGGCGCCGTGGTGGTCGCGCCGCGGGCGAGCGAGCTGATCCTGCCCTACACCCTCGCCGTCGCCCATCGCCTGACCGCGGAGCAGCTCGCGGGCACCTCCACCGTCTACCCCTCGCTGACCGGCTCGCTCGCCGAGGTGGCGCGGCAGAAGGTGCTGGCCGGCGGCAGCCCCTGAGCCCACCAGGGCAGGGCGCAGCGCACACCGATGCGCCCTGGGCGCACCAGGGCAGGGTGCAGCGCACACCGATGCGCCCTGAGCCCACCGGGGCAGGGCGCCGCGCACACAGAAGCGCTCCGGGCGTGACCTCAACGCCGCTACGGTGCTGAGGTCACGCCCGGAGCGCAGAATTGTGCGGGGGCGGGCCGGTGGCGCCCGAGCCGGATCAGTCCTCGATCGAGCAGAGCACCGCGCCGGCGGAGACGGTCGCGCCGATCTCGGCGTTCAGGCCCTTGACCACGCCGGAGCGGGAGGCGGTGATGGGCTGCTCCATCTTCATCGCCTCGAGCACCACCAGCACATCGCCGTCGGCGACGGTCTGGCCCTCCTCGACGGCGACCTTCACGATCGTGCCCTGCATCGGCGCGGTCACGCCGTTGCCGCCCGCGGCGCCCTCGCCGGCACCGCGGTGCTGGCGCTTGCGGCGCTGGCGCACCGCGGCCTGCGGGGCGCGCAGGGAGGCGGGCAGGCTGATCTCGACGCGACGCCCGTCGACCTCGACGACCACGGACTCGCGGTCCTCGGGCTCCTCCGGCTGCGCCGGCAGCGGCGCGGCGGGCAGGTCGCCGGTGAACTCGGTCTCGATCCAGGTGGTGTGCACCGAGAAGGGCTCCTCGGCGTCCTCCGGGGTGAAGGCCGGGTCCTCCATCACCGCGCGATGGAAGGGCAGCACGGTGGGGATGCCGTCGATGCGGAACTCGGCCAGGGCGCGGCGGGAGCGCTCGATCGCCTCCTGCCGGGTCGCGCCGGTGACGACGAGCTTGGCGAGCATCGAGTCGAAGGCGCCGGAGACCTCGTCGCCGGCGCGCACGCCCGACTCGATCCGCACGCCCGGGCCCGAGGGCACGTCATAGCGCTGGATGCGGCCCGGGGCGGGCATGAAGCCGCGGCCAGGATCCTCGCCGTTGATGCGGAACTCGAAGGAGTGCCCGCGCGTGACGGGGTCCTCCTCGCTGACCCGCTCCCCGGCCGCGATGCGCAGCTGCTCGCGCACGAGGTCCACGCCCGCGACCTCCTCGGTCACGGGGTGCTCGACCTGGAGGCGGGTGTTGACCTCGAGGAAGGAGATGGTGCCGTCCTTGCCGACGAGGAACTCGCAGGTGCCGGCGCCGACGTAGCCGGCCTCGCGCAGGATCGCCTTGGAGGAGGAGACCAGCTGGGCGCGCTGCTGGGAGGTGAGGAAGGGCGCGGGCGCCTCCTCGACGAGCTTCTGGTGGCGGCGCTGCAGGGAGCAGTCACGGGTGGAGACGACCTGCACGTTGCCGTGCATGTCGGCCAGGCACTGGGTCTCGACGTGGCGGGGCGAGTCGAGGAACTGCTCCACGAAGCACTCGCCGCGGCCGAAGGCGGCGACGGCCTCGCGCACCGCGGAGTCGAACAGCTCGCGCACCTCGGACTCCTCGCGGGCGACCTTCAGACCGCGCCCGCCGCCGCCGAAGGCCGCCTTGATCGCGATCGGCAGGCCGTGCTCGCGGGCGAAGTCGACGACCTCGTCGGAGTTCTTGACCGGGTCCTTGGTGCCGGCGACCAGCGGGGCCCCGGCCTTCTGGGCGATGTGGCGGGCTGAGACCTTGTCGCCCAGCTTCTCGATCGCCTCGGGCGGCGGGCCGATCCAGGTCAGGCCCGCGTCGATCACGGCCTGGGCGAAGTCGGCGCGCTCGGAGAGGAAGCCGTAGCCGGGGTGGATCGCATCGGCGCCGGAGCGCTTGGCGATGTCCAGGATCTTGTCGACGACGAGGTACGAGCTCGCCGCGGTGCTGCCGCCGAGCGCGTACGCCTCGTCGGCGATCACGGTGTGCAGCGCGTCGCGGTCCGGGTCGGCGTACACGGCGATGGACCGGAGGCCGGCGTCCTTGCAGGCCCGGGCGACGCGCACCGCGATCTCCCCACGGTTGGCGATGAGCACCGTGGACAGGGGGCGGGGCTTGGCGGGTCGAGGGGCCATGAGGCGGAGGTTCCTTCCGGGGAGTGCAGCAGAGGTCGAGTGTAGTACCGCGGACCCTCAGTCAGCGGCAGGCCGTGACCGGTCGGGCACGTCGGGGACGGGCGCTGGCTCGCCCTGCGGCGCAGAGCCCTCCGCGGAGCCTTCGTCGACCGGTGTCCACAGCTCGTGGATCCCCAGGCCGATGTCGGCGAGCAGACGGCGCAGCAGCGGCAGCGAGAGCCCCACCACCGCGTGCGGGTCCCCCTCGACGGACTCGACGAAGGGGCCGCCGCGGCCGTCGCTCGTGAAGCCGCCGGCGACGCCGAGCGGCTCGCCGGTGGCGACATAGGCGTCGATCTCCTCGTCGGAGAGGTCCGCGAAGGTCAGGGCGCAGGACGCGGTCGCGCCGAAGGTCGCCCCGGTGCCGCCGTCCTCCGGATCGCGGTCGTCCACGATCCAGTGGCCCGAGTGCAGCACCCCGGTCCGTCCCCGCATCGCGCGCCAGCGCGCCGCAGCCCGTGCCGGCTCGTGGGGCTTGCCGACGACCTCGCCGTCGATCTCCAGCATCGAGTCGCCGCCGAGCACCACGTAGCCGCCCTCGCTGCGCGCGGTCGCCGCGAGCGCCTTCTCACGGGCCAGCAGCAGCACCTCCTCGGCAGGGGCGAGCGGGGCGTCGCCGGCGGCCTCGCGGGCCGCGGCGAGGATCCCGTCCTCGTCGAGGTCGACAGGCAGGGTCCGGTGCTCGATGCCGGCCGCGGCGAGGGTCGCGCGGCGTCCGGCGGAGGCCGAGGCCAGCAGGAGCAGCGGCTCGTGCTCCTCCACGCCGGCCGACGGGTCGAGCATCGGGTCAGCGCTCCGAGCGCTCGCCGCTCCGGCCGACGGGTCGTGCGCGGCGGCGCTCACAGCGCACCCTCCAGCACCGACAGGGGCAGGCTGCCCAGCTCGAGCGCGCGGCGGTGGAAGTCCCGCACCGCGGCGGGGGAGGAGTCGGCCGCGGTGGCGCGCTCGCGCAGCTGCTCCCAGGTGCGCTGGCCGAGCTTGTAGGAGGGGGCCTGGCCGGGCCAGCCCAGATAGCGGTTCAGCTCGAAGCGGCGCTCGGCCTCCTCCACGCCCCAGTTCTCGGTCATGAACTCCCAGGCGGTGCGCTCGTCCCAGGCACCGCCGTCGGCGCCCGGCAGGCCGGTCGGCATCGCAAGGCCCAGGTGCAGGCCGATGTCGAGCACCACGCGCCCGGCGCGCAGGCGCTGGGCGTCCAGCATGCCCATCCGGTCGCCGTCGTCCTCGAGATAGCCCAGCTGCTCCATCAGCCGCTCGGCGTACAGCGCCCAGCCCTCGCCGTGCCCGGAGACCCAGCAGAGCATCGCGCGCCAGCGGTTCAGGGTGCTCGCCTGGAGGGTCTGGATGCCCACCTGCAGGTGATGGCCGGGAACTCCCTCGTGGTAGACGGTCGTGGTCTGCTCCCAGGTGCGGAACTCCTCGGCCCCGGCCGGGACGTCCCACCACATGCGGCCGGGCCTGGTGAGGTCCTCGCTGGGGCCGGTGTAGTAGATGCCGCCGGAGCCGGTGCGGGCGATGCGGCACTCGAGGCGGTGCAGCGGCTCGGGGATGTCGAAGTGGGTGCCGGCGAGGTCGCGGATCGCGGAGTCGGAGAGCTGCTGCATCCACGCCTGCAGGGCGTCGGTGCCGTGCAGCAGTCGGGCCGGGTCGGCGCTGAGCGCCTGCCTCGCGGCGGCGACGGAGCTGCCGCCGCCGGTGGCGTAGCGCTCGTTCAGCCGAGCGGCGACCTGCTCCTGCTCGGCGATGATCGCGCGCAGCTCCTCCACGCCCCAGGCGTAGGTCTCCTCGAGGTCGATCTCGGTGCCGAGGAAGGTGCGGGAGTGGAGCTGGTAGGCGTCCCGGCCCACCGCGTCGGCCTCCGGCGCCTGCGGCACCAGCGACTCGAGCACGCCCGCGATCTCGCGGTAGGCGGTGCGGGCCTGCTCGGCCGACGCGCGCACGTGCGCCTTCTGCGCCTCGGTGCCGACGGCCTCGCCCGCGAAGGCGTCGAAGAAGCCGCCGTCGGCCGCGTAGCCGCGCGCCTGCTCCGCACCGAGCAGCAGCTGGCGGCGCGCCGAGACGGTCCCGGCGGCTGCGGCCTCGCGCAGGGACTCAGCCCAGCTGCCGAGCGCACGGGGGAAGCCGGCCATCCGCTCGGCGAGCACCTCCCAGTCCTCGGCGGTGTCGGTGGGCATCTGGTCGAGCACGTCGCGGGACTGCAGCACCGAGGCGAGGTTGTTGACGGCGGCGATGTCCAGGCGTTGCTCGGCGCGCTCGAGGTCGAGGCCGAGCCGCTCGGAGAGGGCGGCGCGGGTGACGGCGTCGACCTCATCGGCGTCGGGCACCTCGGCGATCGCGGCGAGCAGCTCGCGGGCGAGGTCCTCCCGTGCGGCGACCGCGGCGGGGGAGTAGTCGGTGACCTCGCCGTCGTGCCCGGCGATGCCGAGCTCCGTGGCGAGGAAGGGGTCCTGCGCGGCGAGGTCGTCGACGTAGCGGTCGGCGAGCGCGTCCAGGGCGGAGGGGGTGCGGGCCGGGGTCGGGGAGGACATGTGCCGCAGTCTAGGTCGTGCGGCGGGGCTCCCGGACCGGGCCCGGCGGGACGGCGGTCCGGACCGATCGGCGGGTCGCCGGGTCAGCGGTCGGTGAAGGTCCAGCAGGTGCTGGAGGGGCGCAGCCGCTCGGTGTGGCCGCCGACGTGGGTGTGCACCGGGGAGCTCCAGGCGCTCGCCCCGCCGACGCCGTCGGCCAGGGAGCGCTCCTCCGCCTCGAGCCGGCTGGTGACGCTCATCGCGGAGACGACCACGGCGATCGCGGCGAGCTCGTCGGGCGCGAGCCGGCCCGCGACCAGGCGCACGTCGGACGGCGTGACTGCACTGCCGGACGCCCCGGCGCCCTGCGCGGCCTCGGCCGCGCTCGCGGCGGTCCTCGTCCCGGCGCTCACAGCGGGATGTTCCCGTGCTTCTTGGTGGGCAGCGAGTCGCGCTTGGTGCGCAGCGCGCGCAGCGCCCGGGTGATCTCGATGCGGGTCTCGGCCGGGCGGATGACCCCGTCGATCCAGCCGCGCTCGGCCGCGGTGTACGGGGTCGCGAACTGCTCCTCGTACTCGGCCTCGTAGCGCCGGCGCTCGGCGGCGACGTCCCCGCCCTCCTCGGCGACCCGCTTCAGGTCGCCGCGGTGGAGGATGTTCACCGCGCCCTGGGAGCCCATCACCGCGATCTGCGCGGTGGGCCAGGCGAGGTTGATGTCCGCGCCGAGCTCCTTGGAGCCCATCACGATGTAGGCGCCGCCGTAGGCCTTGCGGGTGATCACGGTGATCAGCGGCACCGTCGCCTCGGCGTAGGCGTACAGCAGCTTCGCGCCGCGACGGATGATGCCGCCGTACTCCTGGTCGGTGCCGGGCAGGAAGCCGGGCACGTCCACGAAGGTCAGCACCGGGATGTTGTTCGCGTCGCACAGGCGCACGAAGCGGGCCGCCTTCTCGGAGGCGTCGATGTCGAGGGTGCCGGCCAGGTGCGAGGGCTGGTTGGCGATGATGCCGACGCTGTACCCCTCGATGCGGCCGAAGCCCACCACCACGTTGCGCGCGAACAGCGGCTGCACCTCGAGGAACTCCTCGTCGTCGAGCACCGTGCGCAGCACCGTGAGCATGTCGTAGGGCTGGTTGGGGGAGTCCGGCACGAGGGAGTCGAGCGCGGCGTCCGCCGCGTTCGGGCTCTCCTCGACCTGCACCGGGAAGGCCGGGGCGGGGGTGAGGGTGTTGGCCGGCAGGTAGCTGAGAAGGTCCTTGACGTACTCGATCGCCTCGGCCTCGTCCGGCGCCATGTAATGGGCCACGCCCGAGCGGCTGGAGTGGGTGCGCGCACCGCCGAGCTCCTCGAAGCCGACGTCCTCGCCCGTGACCGTGCGGATCACGTCGGGGCCGGTGATGAACATGTGGGAGGTCTTCTCGACCATCACGATGATGTCGGTCAGCGCGGGGGAGTACACGGCGCCGCCCGCGGCCGGGCCCATGATCAGGGAGATCTGCGGGATCACGCCCGAGGCGCGGGTGTTGCGTTTGAAGATCCCGGCGAACATCGCCAGCGACGCGACGCCCTCCTGGATGCGGGCGCCGCCGCCGTCGAGGATCCCGATGATCGGCACGCCCGTGCGCAGGGCGAGGTCCTGGATCTTCTGGATCTTGCGGCCGTGAGCCTCGCCGAGGGAGCCGCCGAAGACGGTGAAGTCCTGCGAGTACACGCACACCTGGCGGCCGTCGATGGTGCCGTAGCCGGTGACGATGCCGTCGCCGTCGGGGCGCTTGGCGTCGATGCCGAAGCTGCTGGCCTGATGGCGCACGAAGCGGTCGGTCTCCACGAACGAGCCGTCGTCCAGGAGGTCCGCGATCCGCTCGCGGGCGGTCTTCTTCCCTCGCGCATGCTGCTTTTGGACGGCGAGGTCGTCCGCGGCGGAGACCGCCGCGGCATCCCGCTCGCGCAGGTCCTCGAGTCGCTGTGCGGTGGTGAGCGGCCGCGGGGCGTCGGTCACGGGACCTCCTGCGACGGCCCTGCGGCCGCCTGAAGCTGTGGGGGATTCGAACACCGGGATACTACGCTACGCAGGTCCGACGGCGGCCGACCCCGGCCGGGGCGCCGCGCCCGGCACGGAGCATCCGTCCACGCCGCTCCCAGGAACGATGCAGTGGGCGGCGCGACGATGGAGCGATCCGTCACGCAGGTCTCGCAGGAGGAGGAGCGCATGGACGTCCCGGCACTGCCCGACACCTCCGCGGAGGGGACGGGCGCCGCGTCGCCGCGGATCCACCGCCTCGGCGCGGTCCGCTCGACACAGGACGAGGCCTCCGCGCTCCTGCGCGCCGGGCACGCGCCGCCCTTCGCCGTCACCGCGACGCGGCAGACCTCCGGGCGGGGCCGCCTCGGCCGCGCCTTCGCGAGCCCGGACGGGGCGAGCCTCGCCCTCACCTTCGCTCATCGCACCTCCCTCGACCCCGCCCGGCGCGGCTGGTTCCCGCTGGCCGCGGGGCTCGCCGCCGTCGCCGCCCTCGGGCGGGTGGTGCCCGCCGCCGCCGGCGAGCAGCGGATCGGCCTGAAATGGCCCAACGACCTCCACACAGCCGACGGCCGCAAGCTCGGCGGGATCCTCGTCGAGGCGCGCGGCGGCGAGGACCTGCTGCTCGGCATCGGACTGAACCTCCGCGGCCCCGTCCTCGACGAGGACGGGGAGCCGGTGCCAGGCGCCGCCTGGCTGCGCGGGGAGGCCGGCCTCCGCCCCGATGCCGGGACGGCGGAGGACCGGGGACTGCGGGAGGCGCTCGAGGAGGCGCTCGTCGCCGCGCTCGGCGAGGAGCTCGCCGCGCTCGAGTCCGCCCAGGGGGACGGTGACGCGGCCGGCACCCGGGACCGCTACACTATGACCTGCCTCACACTGGGGCGGACGGTGAGGGTCGACCCCCTGGGGGAGGCCGCAGCGGGAGCGGATGTCGACCTCGCCCTGCGCGGCACCGTCCTGGACGTCGACGAGCACGGGCGACTCGTGCTCGACCGCGCGGACGGGGAGGGGCGGATCGCCGTCGACGTCGGCGACGTGCGGCACCTGCGGCCCGCGGCGCCCTGACCCCGCGGCCGGGGCACGACCCCACCACACCGACCACGAGCACACGAGCAGGAGCAGGCATGGAGAAGCCGGGCATTCGGAAGCGAGGGACCGCGCTGTGACCGACGGGATGGACGAGCGAGGGGAGCGCGAGGCGCTCGAGGGTGCGGACGACGCCCGCGAGACCCGCATCCCCACCGGGACCGTCGACGTGGTGTCGACGCAGACCCAGGAGCTCCCGGACCTCTCCGCGGAGGACGCGGAGCTCACCGCCCTCGACGAGCAGGAGATCCTCGACCTCAACCGCCGCTTCTCCTCCGTGCGCCGCAGCGTCGGCGCGCTCGAGAAGGTCCTCCTGCAGGGGCCGCGGAGGTACTCGCGCCGGGACCTCGCCGAGCAGCACGGGATCGCCGAGCGCCTCACCTCCGTGTACTGGCGCTCCCTCGGCTTCACCCCCGTGGACGAGGACACCGTGGTGTTCACCGACGAGGACGCCCAGGCGATCGGCGACCTCGCCGCGATCGTCGAGGACGGGGTGCTCTCCGAGCGCGCCTTCGCGAGCATCTCCCGCGGCATGGGCTTTCACATGGGACGCCTCGCGATGTGGATCACCGAGGCGCTGGTCGACGAGGCCAAGCACGCCGACGGGCTCGACGACGCCCGGGCCCGCCAGCAGATGCTCGACGAGATCCCCGAGCTGCTGGAGACCTTCGAGTCCCAGGTCATGTTCACCTTCCGGCGCCAGCTCGCCGCCTACGCCGCCCGCGCCGGCAGCGAGGTGCTCCACCGCGACACCGACGAGCTGTTCCCGCTGCACCGGGCCGTCGGCTTCGCAGACCTGGTCCAGTTCACGCGCCTGGCCCAGGACATGCCCGGCACGCAGCTCGCCGACATGGTGGGTCGCTTCGAGTCGCTCAGCCGCGACATCATCTCCGTCGGCGGCGGACGGGTGGTCAAGACCGTCGGCGACGAGATCATGTTTCTGGCCGACACGCCGGAGGACGGCGCCCAGATCGCGGTCAGCCTCTCCGAGACCATCGGCGCCGATCCCGACCTCCCGCCCGTGCGGGTCGGCCTCTCCTGGGGCTCGATGTTCTCCCGCTACGGGGACGTGTTCGGACCCACCGTGAACCTCGCCGCCCGGATGGAGTCCGTCGCCCGGCCGGGGGCGGTGCTCGTGGACTCCGACACCGCCTCCGCGATCGCGAAGGCGCTGCCCGGCGGCTTCGTCCTCGGGGAGGGTGAGGAGGTCGACCTCCACGGCATCGGCACGGTCCGGGTGCACGAGATGAGCCGCGACGGCTCCGCCCCCCTGGATCTCGGGCTCTGAGGCGGGACGTACTATGGCTGACGTGACACGACTGCTTCTCGTCGAGGACGACTCGGCCATCGCTGAACCGCTCTCCCGGGCCCTGGACCGGGAGGGATACACCGTCACGCGCGCCTCCCGAGGGATGGACGCGCTCGGGATCGCCGCCGGACCGGACCCGATCGACCTGGTCATCCTGGATCTGGGTCTGCCCGATCTCGACGGCCTCGAGGTCGCGCGGCGCCTGCGCAAGGGCGGGCTCGAGTCGCCGATCCTGATCCTCACCGCCCGGGCCGACGAGGTCGACGCGGTGGTGGGCCTGGACGCCGGAGCCGACGACTACGTCACCAAGCCTTTCCGCCTCGGCGAGCTGCAGGCGCGGATCCGCGCCCTCATGCGGCGCTCCCAGGCGACCGAGGAGTCCGGCGACAACTACGACGTCAACGGCGTCACCCTCGACGTCTCCGCCCGTCGCGCCTACGCCGACGGGGAGGAGCTCAGCCTCTCCGCGAAGGAGTACGACCTGCTCACCGTGCTCGTGCGCGAGTCCGGCAGCGTCGTCACCCGCGACGACCTCATGCGCGAGGTCTGGGGCGCGGAGTGGTGGGGCTCCACCAAGACCCTCGACATGCACATCTCGTGGCTGCGCCGCAAGTTGGGTGACGACGCCACGGACCCCCGGCGGATCACCACGGTGAGGGGAGTCGGCTTCCGCTTCGAGACCGGCACGGAGAGCTGACCCGTGCGGCAGCGCGTGCTGCAGGCCACCATCATCACCGTGGTCCTCGTCGTGCTGATGCTCGGCATCCCGCTGGGCATCTCGTGGCTGCAGCTGGCGAACCAGAACCTCGCCAACCAGGCCAGCCTGATCGTGGACCGGGTGCGCATCGACACCGAGACCCGCCTCCAGGAGAACGGGACCATCGACGAGGCGCTCCTGCAGCGACGGGTCGACGAGCAGACCGACCTCAACATCGCCGTCACCGTCGTCTACGACGGGGAGACCACCACCGCCGGCGATCCTCCCGGCGAGAACCCGGTGAAGTCGAACACCACCGGTGCCTCGGGGCAGCTGATCACCGTGTTCATCCCGCAGTCCGACGTGCGCGCCCACACCGCGAGCGCCTGGGTGCTGATCACGGTCGCGGGCCTGTCCGCGCTCTCGATCGGCGTCTCGGTCGCGCTGTGGCAGGCGCAGCGCATCTCCCTGCCGCTCGCGAGGCTGTCGAGGCGCGCCGAGGAGATGGGCTCCGGCCGCGCCCGCGGCCCCTGGCAGCCCTCCGGCATCGCGGAGATCGACGAGGTCGCGATCGAGCTCGCCCGCTCCGGCGCGATGCTCAACGAGCGCCTCGAGGCCGAGTCCCGCCTCGCCTCCGACGCCTCCCACCAGCTGCGCACCCCGCTGACCGCGCTGTCGATGCGGCTGGACGAGATCCTCGCGACCAGCACCGAGGAGTGGGTGCGCGACGAGGCCCGGATCTCGCTCGAGCAGATCGACCGCCTCACCGAGGTGGTCCACGACCTGATCAACGCTCCCCGCTCCTCCCAGCGACGCACCCCCGGCGTGGTCGAGCTCGGCACCGTGCTCACCCAGCAGAGCGAGGAGTGGTCCCCGGCCTATCGACGCGCCGGCCGCGAGCTGCACATCCAGGTGCCGCGCAGCGCCGCCGTGTGGGGCTCGACCGGACCGCTCACCCAGGTGATCGCCACCCTCATCGAGAACGCGCTCACCCACGGCGGCGGGCGCACCTCCGTGAAGGTGCGGCGCAACGACCACTCCACCGTCGTGGAGGTCACCGACGAGGGCGGCGGCATCGACCCCGAGCTCGGCGCACGGATCTTCGAGCGCTCTGTCTCCGGCCGCTCCTCGGGCGGCACCGGGGTCGGGCTCGCGCTCGCCCGCACCCTCGTCGAGGACGACGGCGGCCGCCTCGAGCTGCTCACCGAGGACCCCGCCACCTTCGGCGTCTTCCTCATCTCCGCCCCCGGCGAGGAGCCGGAGGACGAGCACGGGGCGCAGCCCGGCGGGGAGCCGGGCCGCCGTGAGAAGGCCGGGCGACGTCCCCGCGGCCAGCGCGCGGACATGACCCCCAGCGGCGTCTCCGGTGGCCGCCATGCCGCAGGCGGCGACGACCTCGACTCCCTCCCGCAAGGGTCCGTGGTGCGGCGCCGCCCCCGGCCCCGCGCCTGACCTCAGTACACTGGCGGCCGTGTCTGCGATCCCGCCCCGCCCCGCTCAGCCCGCCGCTTTCGAGGAAGCTCCCGCCCGTCGGATCGGGGTGGTCGGAGCAGGTCAGCTGGCCCGCATGATGCTCGGCCCCGCGATCGAGCTGGGCCTCGACCTCGAGGTGCTCGCGACCGCTCCGGACGAGAGCGCCGCCGCCGTCGCCGCGACCGTGCGGCTGGGCCGGCACGACGACGAGCAGGCGGTGCGCGGCCTCGCCGACGGCGTCGACGCGCTCACCTTCGACCACGAGCACGTGCCCACCGCGATCCTCGAGGCGATCACGGGGGAGGGGCTCGCCGCCGTGCGCCCCGGACCCGGCGCCCTCGTCCACGCCCAGGACAAGCTCGTCATGCGCGAGCGGCTCACCGCGCTCGGCCACCCCTGCCCCCGCTGGTGGCGGATCGGGAGCCTCGCCGCGCTCGAGGAGGCGCTCGCCGAGGCCGGCGGCCGGCTCGTGGTGAAGACGCCGCGCGGTGGCTACGACGCCCACGGGGTGAGGATCGTCTCGGCCGCCGAGGAGGCCGCGGACTGGCTCGAGACGCACGGCGAGCTGCTCGCCGAGGAGCTCGTCCCCTTCACCCGCGAGCTCTCCGCCCAGGTCGCGCGCCGGCCCGGGGGAGAGGCGAGCGCCTATCCCGTGGTGCAGTCGCTCCAGAAGGACGGGGTCTGCTACGAGGTCGTCGCCCCCGCGCCCGGCCTCGACGACGCCGCCCAGCAGCGCATCCAGGCCCTCGCCCTCGCGATCGCCGAGGACCTCGACGTCACCGGCATGCTCGCCGTGGAGCTCTTCGAGACGGCGGACGGCCGGGTGCTCGTCAACGAGCTCGCCATGCGCCCCCACAACACCGGCCACTGGTCCATGGACGGCGCCGTCACCGGCCAGTTCGAGCAGCACCTCCGCGCCGTCGCCGACCTGCCGCTCGGCGCGACCGCGCCGCTCGCCCCCGTGGCCGTGATGGTCAACCTCCTCGGCGGCAGCGCCGAGGACCTCGCCCCCGGCACCGCCGCGGCACTCGCCGAGGAGCCGCAGCTGAAGGTCCACCTGTACGGCAAGTCGGTGCGCCCCGGCCGGAAGATCGGCCACGTCACCCTGCTCGGGGACGACGCCGAGGACCTCCTCGCCCGCGCCCACCGCGCCGAGCGACTCATCATCGACGGCCCGGGCGCGGCCGCCGAGCCCAACGCCCCCACCCCCGAGGGAGACCCCCGATGACCGCCGACGCCGCACCCCGCCCCCTGGTCGGGATCGTGATGGGCTCCGACTCCGACTTCCCGGTGATGCGGGCCGCGGAGGAGGCGCTCGCCGAGTTCGGGATCGAGGTGGAGGTCGACGTGGTCTCCGCCCACCGCATGCCCGAGGACATGGTCGCCTACGGCCGCGGCGCCGCCGAGCGCGGCCTGCGCGTGCTGATCGCCGGCGCCGGCGGCGCCGCCCACCTCCCCGGCATGCTCGCCTCCCTCACCCCGCTGCCCGTGATCGGGGTGCCGGTGCCGCTGAAGCACCTCGACGGCATGGACTCCCTGCTCTCCATCGTGCAGATGCCGGCCGGGGTGCCGGTCGCGACCGTGTCCATCGGCGGGGCCCGCAACGCCGGGCTGCTCGCCGCGCGGATCCTCGCCGCGGGCGGGGACCAGCACGCGGCGCAGCTGCGCGAGCGGATGGTCGCCTTCCAGGAGGAGCTGCGCGAGATCGCGATGGCCAAGGGCGAGGCGCTGCGCGCCTCGCGGTGAGCGCCGCGGGGCGTGCCCGGAGGCGCAGGATGTCCCCCGGGCGACGCCCGGGTGAGGATTCTGTGCACGATGTCCCAGTCCGCGCGTGACAGGGCGTTCCTCCCGGGCCGACCGGCGCGGGCGCGGTATCGTCGCTCCCATGACTGACACCCCTTCCTACCGGGTCGCCCCGGGGGCGGATATCTCTGACGACGCGATCATCGGGGACGGCAGCGCGATCTGGCATCTCGCGCAGGTGCGCGAGGGCGCCCGGCTCGGCGCAGGCTGCATCGTGGGCCGTGGCGCCTACATCGGCTCCGGCGTGAAGATGGGCGACGGCTGCAAGGTGCAGAACTACGCCCTCGTGTACGAGCCCGCGAAGCTCGCCGACGGGGTGTTCGTGGGCCCCGCCGCGGTGTTCACCAACGACCACTTCCCCCGCGCCGTGAACCCGGACCTCACTCCGAAGTCCGCGGCGGACTGGGAGGCCGTGGGAGTCACCTGCGAGACCGGTGCGTCGATCGGTGCCCGCGCAGTCTGCGTCGCGCCCGTCACGATCGGTGCCTGGGCGATGGTCGCGGCCGGGGCGACCGTCGTGAAGGACGTGCCGCCGCACGCCCTCGTCGCGGGAGTCCCCGCACGCCGCCTGGGCTGGGTGGGCAGGTCCGGCGAGAAGCTGGTGCCCGCCTCCGACGGCACGGACGCCTGGACGTGCCCCACCTCCGGGGAGCAGTACCTCCCCGACGAGACCACGGGCGGGCTCCGGCTCGCCCCCGCACCGTCGGCCGCTGACGCGCAGCCGGCTGCGCCCGCCACCGCAGACCTCCACGACGAACAGGACGGACCCATCGCATGAGCACGGAACTCGACTTCATCCCCCCGGCGAAGCCGATCATCGGCACCGAGGAGCGGGAGGCGGTGGACCGCGTTCTCGCCTCCGGGATGGTCGCGCAGGGCCCTGAGGTCGCCGCCTTCGAGCAGGAGTTCTCGACCGCGCTGGTGGGCGGGCGCGAGGTCGTCGCAGTGAACTCGGGCACCTCCGGCCAGCACCTGGGGATGCTGGCGCTCGGTCTGAAGCCCGGCGACGAGGTCATCGTCCCCTCCTTCACCTTCGCGGCGACCGCGAACTCGGTGGCGGTCTCCGGCGGCGTGCCGGTGTTCGTGGACGTCGACCCCGAGACCTTCGCCGTGGACCCTGCGGCGGTCGAGGCCGCGATCACCGAGCGCACCGTCGGGATCCAGCCGGTCCACCTGTACGGTCACCCCGCCCCGATGGACGCGCTCGTCGAGATCGCACAGCGCCACGGTCTGTGGCTCTTCGAGGACGCCGCCCAGGCGCACGGCGCGACCTGGAACGGCGCCCAGGTGGGCACCTTCGGCGATGCGGTCATGTACTCGCTGTACCCGACCAAGAACATGACCTCGGGCGAAGGCGGGATGGTCGGCTGCGCTACGAGCGAGACCGCGCGACAGGTGCGGCTGCTGCGCAACCAGGGCATGGAGAAGCAGTACGCGAACGAGGTCGCCGGCTACAACAACCGCATGACCGACATCCACGCCGCGATCGGCCGGGTCCAGCTCGGCAAGCTCGCCGGCTGGACCGCGACGCGTCAGCAGAACGCGGCGTTCTTCGATGCGCATCTCGAGGGAGTCCTCACGCCCGTCGTGCGCGCGGCCGCCAGCCACGTCTACCACCAGTACACGGTCCGCATCGAGGGCGCCACCGCCACGGAGCGCGATGCCTTCGCTACGGCGCTGCGCGAGGAGCACAAGGTGGGCTGCGGCGTGTACTACCCCACGCCGGTGCACCGTCTGGAGACCTTCGAGGTCGACCTGGACCTCCCCGTCACCGAGATGCTCGCCCGTGAGGTGCTCTCACTGCCGGTGCATCCCTCGATCACCGACCAGGACCGCGAGCGGATCGTCGCGGCCGTGAACGCCGTCGCGAAGGCAGGAGCCTGATCATGTCGACCACGACTCTCCGTGCAGGGCTCATCGGCCTGGGAATGATGGGGCGACACCATGCCCGCAATCTGCGGTCCCTCGAGGGCGTCGACCTCGTCGCGGTCGCCGATGCACAGGGCGACCCGCACGGTGCCGTGCCCGGCCTCGAGGTGCTCCCCGACGTCGACGCGCTGATCGCGGCCGGCATCGACTATGCGGTCGTGGCGGTCCCCACCCAGTTCCATCGCGACGTCGCGCTCACCCTCGCCGAGGCCGGGGTCCATACACTGGTCGAGAAGCCGCTCGCCTTCGACATCGGCGAGGCGGAGGAGATCACCGCCGCGTACGAGAAGGCAGGCCTGGTAGGAGCGGTGGGCTACATCGAGCGGTACAACCCTGCGCTGCAGGAGATGCGCCGACGCATCGCCGACGGCCAGCTGGGCGAGATCTACCAGATCGTCACCCGTCGCCAGGGAGGATTCCCGGCCCGGATCGCGGACGTGGGCGTGGTCAAAGATCTCGCCACCCACGATCTCGACCTCACCGCCTGGGTCGCGCAGTCCCAGTACGCGCAGGTCGCGGCGACCTCGACTCGTCGTTCCGGCCGGAAGGACGAGGACATGGTCTCCGTCGCCGGGCGCCTCGCGGACGGCACGATCACGAACCACCTCGTGAACTGGTTGACCCCTTTCAAGGAGCGGGTCACGGTCGTGACAGGCGAGAAGGGCGCTCTCGTGGGTGACACCCTGAACGCCGACCTCACCTTCCACGCGAACGGCGAGAGCACGACGAACCTGTGGGAGTCGATGGCGTCGTTCCGCGGAGTGAGCGAGGGCGACTCGGTCACCTATGCCCTGAAGCGCAAGGAGCCGCTCGCGACCGAGCACGAGGCATTCCGCGACGCAGTCCTGGGGGACACCTCGAACATCGTCACGATGCGCGAGGGCCTGCACACAGTCCGCACCGTCGAGGCCGTGCTCGAGAGCGCGCGGGACGACCGCGTGGTGAGCTTCGACTGAGTCCGCGCCGTCGCGATCCCGCCGTCGCCCGCCCCCGTTCCCGAAGGACGATCCAGACCATGCACATCCTCTTCACGCCGTCCTGGTACCCCGAAACCGCCGAGAGCTTCGCGGGGAGCTTCTTCCGCGAGCAGGCCGAGGCGTTCGTCCAGGACGGCCACCAGGTGGGGGTCCTCGCTCTGAAGACGGTCCCGATCTACGAGCCCAGGAAGTACTTCTCGTCCCCCTACCGCAGCACGCAGAGCGCGGAAGAGGACGGTGTGAGGGTGCTGCGACGGACCCGACTCTCCCCGGTCCCGAAGCTGCATCGTGTGAACAACTCACTGGCCATCCGGGACCTCACCCGGATGTTCCGTGAGTACGAGTCCGTGCACGGGACCCCCGATGTGCTCCACGCACACTCGATGTTCGACGGCGGCATCTGGACGGCAGCTCTCTCACGGGCCACCGGCATCCCCTTCGTGCTGACCGAGCACCGGCCCTCCTCGATCGGACGGACCAGGGTGAAGGGCTGGCGCGGACCTGCGATGAGAGCGGCCACCGAGGCGCGAGCGCTCATCGCCGTTGCGAAGGGATTCGTCCCCGAGCTGAACGCCGCTTACGGCGATGCGGCGTCGGGACGCTGGCAGTACGTCCCCGGACTGCTGTCGCCTCAGTTCGAGGACATCGAGATCCGCCGCGAGGGGAACGAGCGCTTCGTCTTCGGGCACGTCTCGCATCTCGCACCGGGAAAGCGAGTCGACCTCCTCCTCCGGTCATTTGCACGGATGGTGCGGGAAGGCCTGTCGGCCGACCTGCGTGTCGTCGGAGGATCCGAGTCCCTTCCCGACCTCCGTCGGCTCGCTGCCCAGCTCGGGATCGACCAGCACGTGACGTTCACCGGACCGGTCGCCCGAGAGCGGATCGTGGACGAGTTCCAGAAGATGGACGCGTTCGTGCTGCCCAGCGTGGCCGAAGCCTTCGGCACCGTGCTGTGGGAGGCGATGGCGTGTGGTCTCCCCGTCGTCTCGACGCGAACCTGGGCGGGCGGGAACGCCGTCCAGGAGGGAATCACCGGGGTCACGGTGCCCATCGACGACGAGGCGGCTCTCGCGGAGGCGATGGAGTCCATGATCAGCTCACGCGATCTGTACGACCCCGCCACGATCCGGGAGGCGTGCCTCGCCCACTGCGGGCATGACGAGTTCACCCGTCAGTATCTGGAACTGTATCGATCGTGACTGCGGGGAGGGCCGGGGGAAGCTCCCCGTCGCAGGCGGTGATCTCGAAGACCGTTGCGCCGCCGCCGCTGTCGACCTCCTCGAACCCATAGGAGGTGTCGACGTCGTACAGCCCCGGGGTCCGCTGCGACTGGAACACCTTGTTGTAGACGCGATCCGCATCCGCGTAGTAGTACCCGATGTTGTACTCCTCCAGGAGCCGGCACACCTCTGGATCGGAATGGATGTCGTTGAAGTCCTCGGCGAGGAAGACACCGTCGGAGTCGGGGCCGAGAGCCGTGCCGAAGCCGTTCTGACGGTAGACGACGTCGACGTTCGCATAGCTGGGCAGGTACGCCGCGCCGCTCGACGGGGTGCCGATCACCAGCGCATCGGACGGGATGCGGTCCTCCAGCCGCTTCATCATCGCCAGCTCGTCGTCGTCGACCATGTACGTCTCCGCGGACTCCTCGGGCTCGAACAGCGCAGCCGCGTCCCGCACCCTGACCACGTCGGCCACGGCGCTCGCGAGGACCATGCCGAGGACCAGCCCGCTCACCGTCACGACGCGACCTCCCGCGGACCCGGTGTCGATCCGCCGGCGCAGACGGGCCAGCACAGGGGTCGTCACGAGGATCAGCTCGTTGACCACGAGCGGGATCGAGAGCATGAGCGTATACGGCACCAGGCGGTAGATGCCGTAGTACCAGACGCTCGTGACCTGGGTGAGGGGGAAGAGCGGAAGGACTGTCCCCACGGTGAAGAGGAAGATCGCGATCCACGCCACTGCGACGGGTCTGACGGCCTCCGAGCGCAGGCCTCGGATCACTCCGATGACGGTGGCGAGCGCATAGGCCAGGAGCGCGACGCGGAACGGGATCGACCCTCCACCGGCTGGGTACTGCATCAGGAGCGACCACACGGTGAACACCGGCGATCCTGAGTCCGGGAGGTGCCATTCGACGAACCTCGCCCGGAGCCCTCCGGAGAGGAGCAGCGGACCGAAGAGCGCGAGGACGAAGGGGAGCGACACCACGAGGACCCGGAGTGGTCGACCGCTCGGAAGCCATCGTCGGGCGGGAAGACCGATCGCCGCACCGACCGCCAGTCCTCCCAGGACCACGACCATGGCGAAGTACACAGAGGCGTAGGTGCCGACGAGGCCGGCGATGGCCGGGAGGATCGTCAGCAGCGCGATCACGGCGTCCTTGATCCGGTGGTCGCGACGTGAACGCAGGCTCCGGACCGCGACGATGATGACAGCGAGGATGCCCGGGAGCAACGCGATGCCGAGCGCGTTCGGCCAGATGCTTACACGGTTCAGCAGATAGACGGGGAAGCTCGGATGGAACTGCGCGAACACGATGGTGACCCATGGCGCCCACTTGACGGTGGGAAGGACGGCGCTGCACAGCCCGGCGACGCCCGCGATCCAGACCACGCAGATCCCCAGCAGGAACAGCTTGGTCGCAGGGATCACGGTCGCGGTGGTGGCGAACAGGGCCACGAACTGATGGAAGACGTTCGGGTACACCACCGCGACGTCCTCCGGACCGTACATCCGACTGAACGCACCCAGAGGTGAGGCGTTGCCGGAGTGCAGGATCGACCACACCCCGGAGCTGTGGAAGAGGGCATCGTTCTGCTGGGCCGGTGCATCGGGGGCATAGGACCCGAAGCTACGCCACCACATGACGGCGGCGTTCGCGATGACCGTGACGCCGAAGATGCTGCCCCAGAGCACGTGCGCGCTCCGGCGGGAGCTGCCGACCCCGTCGGGCGTCGGGATCGCGACCTGGTGCGTCGAGCGATGCACGAGGAGTCCCACGAGTGCGCAGAGCAGGACGCACACCAGCTGGACGACGAGCACCGGGCCGAGTGAGAAGCCGACCCCGAGGGCGCTCAGGATGAGGGAGGCCAGCAGGACTGTGCCCGCGCTCCATGCGGGGGCCAACAGCCACCGGGAGAAGCCCGTCACCCCGAATCCGATGAGGCAGAGAAGCCCCGGCAGATAGAGCAGCAGGAGCCCGAGCCCGAGGTCGGACAGGTGACTGCTCCATTCCGTCAGCACGGTGATCTCCTCGGGGGTGTCCGGTGGGCGGTTCGGCGGCAGGGGACGTGGTGGGCGGTCATGAGGCGCGCGACGCCAGGTGCGGCGGCGATCTCATGTGATCTGCTCAGGGGTCGACGGTGTCCGTGGTCTCCTGGTCCGCGGCGACCCCGCGATCGTGTCGCCGGCTGACATGGAGGGTAAGGACGATCAGGAAGCACAGCAGCACGGCCTGGGCGAGTGCCATCCAGCGCGCCAGCTCGGGGAGAGGGATGCTCCCGTCGTTCAGCCAGATGATCGACAGCGGAGCCGACATGTAGACCAAGGAGAACATGAGCATGTGCTGCTGGGAGTTGGTGACCACGAAGACGGTGGAGATCGGCGACGTGGTGAGAACGAGATAGAGCCAGGGGATGATCGCCTGCGCGATGAGCCCGGCCTCATGCCACTGGTCGCCGAGGAAGGCCGGGACCAGCCAGGGGGCGAGGAACCACAGTGCGGTGAACGGGACGAGTCCGACGACAAGGGTGAAACCGACCGAGCGGAGTGCGAGACCGGCGAGCTCGCCGCGCTTCGCCGTGGCGAACTTCTGGTAGAAGACCTGGTTCATCGCGCCGCCGATGAGGGTGACGGGGGCCTGCATCAGGACCCACGCCTGCTGGAACTGGCCGACGGTCGACACCTGGTAGGTGAAGCCCAGCAGCAGGATCATCCCCTGGGTCCGCAGGGAGTCCACCAGGATGTTGGGCGCGTTCAGCAGGGGCATCTTGCGATAACGGCGCAGGAGTGTGCGGAGCGGGGTGCTCGACTCGGTCCGGCGCGGCAGGGGGTGTCGGCGGGCCCTGCGCGCCATGTAGGCGGAGGCCAGGACGAAGGACGCCACCTGGGAGGCCACCAGCGCGAGGAAGGAGGCGAAGCCGGCGAGCGCGAGTCCGATCCGGCTCACAGCGTTAGTGGAGGTCGTCACCACGTTCTTGAGCGCGATGCCGCTGAAGTCTGCGTGGCGGTTCAGCCAGAAGGCGAGGATCGTGTTCGAGGCGATGAGGAAGGCCACCGGGCCCATCAGCCAGGCCCAGGGCGCGAGCGCGGGCTCGCCGACGTACTCCGCAATGGCGTCGCGCCCCAGCAGCCCTACGAGGGCGAGGAGAGTGGAGACCGCACCGGAGAGGAGCAGCGAGAAGCGCAGGAGGGTGCCGGCCTCGCTGTTCTCCTTGGGCAGGACGATCGCCATGTCATAGCGCAGCGAGGACACCGAGGCCACGATCGTCGGTATGGCCATGAAGGTGGCGAGCAGCCCCAGATGCGAATCCGTGTACAGGCGGGCGACCACTGGCTGGGTGAGCAGCGCGATGAGCTGGGCGATCATCGTGCCCGTCATCATCTTGGACAGGTTGCCGAGGATGGGGTACTTCGTGAGGAGTCGAGGCCGGGGCGCAGTGGCCATGAAGTCTCCCTTCGCAGTGGTTGCCGTCCCGGATTCTCCTCCGACACCGCGCCGGACCGCGACGCGGTCGGCCAGTGATCCTAGGGCGTTGCGGGAGGGACGGAAAATCGAGAGATCGACGTCACGGGCGGGGTGCTCCAGGTGGCGCTGTCGGACCATCGGTAATGGGGGTTCCACCGGTCCTCGAGGAAGGCTTCCGCGTACACCCCGAGGGGGGAGCAGCGGTGTGCCAGCGCCGTGAGGTACTCACGACGCGAGGGGGCGTAGGCCTGGAAGGCCATGGGGTGGTGGAGGTTTCTCAGCAGTCCGCGGGCGGAGCGGATAAGGGGGCGCGCGCTCCGGAGACGACCGCGGGCACCATTGCCGGGGGCGGAGGGACCCGACGGGCCGGCACCGGCGAGCTCCAGCCCGTGCGCCCGGTTCCCGGCGAGGCGGTTCATCTCCCGGTCGGTGAGGGAGTGGTACCAGTGCTTCGTCCTACGGACGCTCCAGTCGATCTGGCCGAGTGCGCTGTGGCACCTACCGCTCAGGAGCGGCATGGACCAGCGCGCCCCGTGGTGCTCATAGGTGCGCACCGAGTTCAGGATGTACTTCACCTGCCGGTGCTGGATGTTGAAGCGCTGTATGAGGCGGGCCGCGGCGAGCTCGTCGAAGTGACCCTCGCTCGAGGGGAGCTCCGCCGAGAGGGCGGGGACGAGGAGGGAGCGCACCGGCTCGGTCGTGGGCACGTCACCGCGCTGGTTGAAGTGCTGAGCGAGGAGAGCGTCCAGGAGCTCTCCGCGGCCGTACATCCCGTCCTTCGGCGGGGCGGCGGGGGGCGAGTAGGTGCGGGCTGCCGTGTGCCCGGGCAGCACGATCGAGTCCGAGGTGAGCGTCCCGCGCTCGTGCAGCAGTGCGATCGCGTACCAGTCCTGGACGTGCGGCAGCGCGTTCCCCGCGTGGGCATGGGCGAGGAACGGGGCGTTCGCCGCGGACCGCCAGCGGCGGCGAATGTCCCGAGGCGACATCTCGAGCGCGGTCCAGGGAATGCCGAGGGCCTCGGCGACCGCCCGGGACGTCCTCGTCTCCGCGGAACGGCTGGTCCCGTAGGTGAAGGCGACGGTGCGATCGGGAGCGACATCGCACAGAGCGGCGGCGAGCAGACGGGAGTCCGAGCCGCCGCTGAGCGGAAGCAGGAACGTCGCCGCTGGATTCTGCGTCGCGAGGTCGTCGACCGACTCGCGCAGCGCATCGTAGAAGACCGTCCCTGCCTCTTCCAGGTCGGTGAGTGGCCCGTGCCCCGGCAACGAGATTCGCGAATGATCCCACCGCTCAGCATGCACAGTGTCCACACGGATCTCTGCGTCCGCCGGCGCGCAGTGGACACCCTCGTACATCGTACGCGTGCCGACGGTGAAACCCGCATGGGCGAACTCTCGGACGGAGGAGGCCGAGCCCTCTCCGGGCGCGGCGGCGGCGAGCACTCGATGGTCATCTGATGCCGTCACGAGGTCCCCGGAACGGCGCCAGTAGAGCGGGTACGAGCGGTTCGCATCGGTGTGCAGGCGGAAGCCGTCGTGCGGGTCGTGCGTGAACGCGGCGAGCTCGGTGCGGTGGGCGAGAGCGTCGATCACGCCCCGTGCGGTGCCGTTCGACGCGAGGACGTGCCGGTAGGTCGGATCGTCCAGCTGCGGGGCGAGCACGCCGAGGGTGCAGCCCCCGACGTCGTCGATCCTCCACTCCTTCCTGGTCGCGAGGAACTCCACGGTCGACCCTGTACGGTCCGACGGCTCGGCGAGATCGGTCACTGCATCACTCCTGTCCTCGTCCTGCCCTCCGCCCGGCTGGCGCGCCTGGCCTCTGTGCAGCACGGCGGGCACTCGCCACCGGGCCCGCCCGTGGCGGGATCAGGCGGCCTGACACTCCGAGCATCGTAATG
Source organism: Brachybacterium sp. sponge (assembly GCF_001613775.1). Lineage (NCBI taxonomy): Bacteria > Bacillati > Actinomycetota > Actinomycetes > Micrococcales > Dermabacteraceae > Brachybacterium > Brachybacterium sp. sponge. The sequence goes on from NZ_LRMP01000003.1 coordinate 56,136, forward strand.
CGGTTCCTCGTCGGTACTGCGCTAGGGTGCGCTGAGACATGACGAGAGGGAGCCAGCACATGGCGATGGTCTTTTACGCGCCCTACCCGGTCGTGCCGGGAGGAACGGGCTCATCGGCACGTCCGCCGCGGATGCTGCAGGCGTTCCGCGACCTCGGGTACGAGGTGCTCGACGTGGTCGGCACAGGAGCGGAGCGGGCGCAGCGTCTCCGGGCGCTGCGGCGACGCGTGGCCGAGGGAGCCCGGATCGAATTCGCCTACGGCGAGAGCTCGACGATGCCGACCCTGCTGACCGAATCCCATCACCTGCCCACGCATCCGCTGGTCGATCTGCAGGTGCTGCGGCTCATGGAGCGGGAGGGCATCCCCACTGGATTCTTCTACCGCGATGTGTACTGGCGGTTCCCGGCCTACGACGAGAGCGTCCCGCGCCTGGTCGGAATCGGCACCAAGTCCCTCTATCATGCCGAACTGCTGGTGATGGGGCGTCTGCTCGACCGTTTCTACTTGCCGTCCCGCGCCATGGCGGAGTACGTGCCGCACATCGATCGCTCCTCGGTGAAGGCGCTGCCGCCGGGCGGTTCCGTGGTCGACGTCCCGCGTGCGCCTCGGAAAGACGGGACTGTGACGCTCCTCTACGTGGGAAACATCAGCGAGTACTACCGGATGCACGCGCTCTTCGAGGCGGTCGGGCGCGTCGACGGGGTCCGGCTTCTCTTGTGCACCCCCGAGAGCTCGTGGGCAGCGGTGCGCCACGAGTACGAGCATCTGCTGACCGACTCGGTGGAGATCGTCCATGCTCGCGGCGCCGAGCTCGAGCCGCTCTTCGCCCGGGCGGATGTCTGCACTCTCGTGGTCGAACCTGCCGAGTACCGGGACTTCGCGGCGCCCATCAAGCTCTATGAGTACCTCGGACACGGGAAGCCCGTGCTGGCCAGTGCGGGGACGCTCGCCGGGACCACGGTCAGCTCGGCCGGCATCGGGTGGGAGGCCCCCTACGGCGTCGACTCGGTGGCAGCGGCGCTGGTCGCGCTGCGAGATGACCCCGCAGGGCTCGAGGCCACCCGGCGCGCGACCGTCGCAGCGCGCGAGGAGCACACCTGGACCTCGCGAGCACGGCAGGTCGCGGAGGACCTCACCGCGCTGCGGTGAGGACGGCCCGCTGGTAGACCTCGGAGTATCCTACGCCGACGGAGGCGCTCGAGAAGCGATCGCCGATCGTCGCGGCGATCTCGGCCGCCGACAGATTCCGGGTGCGCTCGTCGACCGCCTGGACGGCGTCGGCGTAGAGCGCAGGGTCCTGTCGTCCGACGAGCTCCCCGATCGCCTCGTGCACGTACTCCCCCTGGCCCCCGGTAGCTCCCAGCACCACCGGTCGGCCCGCCACGATGGCTTCCGCGGCGGAGACGAAGAAGTTGTCCGCCCGAGTGGGCCCGAAGAAGATATCGGCCGCATCGAGACCTGCGATCACGCCGTCGCCGTCGACCGAGCCGGGCATCGCGAAGCGCTCGGTGACCCCGAGACGGGACGCCTCGGCCGCCGCCTCCGCGCGCAGGGGACCCTCGCCCAGCCAGACGAGATGCGCGTCCACGTCGCGTCGTACCAGCTCGGCGACTGTGCGCACCGCGACCAGCGGGTCCTTACGAGGGATCAGGCCGCCCGTGGAGACCAGCCGGAGCGTCCCGTCGCCGCGATTCCTGCGGGACGCGACGGGGTGCGGGTCGACGATGCAGGGGACGATGTCCACGGGCGCGTTGCCGCGCAGGGCACGGATCGGCTCCGCGAGGAACTCGCAGACGGAGGTCACCCGATCCGGGCCCCGCAGCAATCTGCTCAGCAACGGAAGTGCCGGACGCACCGTCGCCGAGAGGCTGCTCGGCGTGGACAGCGCCGACCAGTGCTCGGTGTGGACCCAGGGGACACCGGACGGGAGCGGGGAGAACCCCGGGACGGAGAACGGCAGGAGAGAGGGGAAGGCCATCGTGTGCACGAGGTCCGAGCCCTTCAGTGCCGGGCCCAGAGCGCGTGCCGCCCGGGCGGCGGTCCAGGGAGCGGAGGGGGTCATCGGGATCCGCAGGACCTCGATCCCGTCGACCTCGAGCTGACGCGTCCCGTCGTCGTCCTGCTCCGGGACGAGATGTACGAGACGTACGTCGTGATGTCGTGCGATCGCCTGGACGTCCCGGAGGACGAACGATCCACGGCTGGGAGCCTCGGCGGTCGGGAACCAGGCACTGACAGCGGTGATCCTCAAGGGGGTCCTCTCTTCGCAAAGCTCCTCGGCGACCTGCGACGCCTCGAGTGGTCCAGCGTAGCGCGTCGACGCCGCAACCCTCGTCGTGGCCGATACAGTGGCGGGCGCACCGGCCGCGGATCGGACCTCTACGGTCCCGGCCCGTCCGTCCAGACCAAGTGGAGACACTATGAAGATTCTGTCCGTCGTGGGCGCGCGCCCGCAGTTCGTCAAGCTCGCCGCGATCGCCGATGCCGCCGCGCAGCGGGACGACGTGGAGCACGTCATCGTCCACACCGGCCAGCACTACGACGCCGCGATGAGCGATGTCTTCTTCGCCGACCTGAGGATCCCCGCACCTGACGTGAACCTGGCCGTCGGGTCCGGATCCCACGGACGCCAGACCGGTGCGATGCTCGCCGGGATGGACGAGGTCCTCGAGGAGCACAGGCCGGACTGGACCCTCGTCTACGGCGACACCAACTCCACTCTCGCCGGCACCCTCTCCGCGGTGAAGATGCATCTCAAGGTCGCGCACCTCGAGGCGGGGCTGCGCTCCTTCAACCGCCGCATGCCCGAGGAGCACAACCGCGTCCTCACCGATCACGCCGCCGACCTGCTGCTCGCGCCGACCGAGGTCGCCCGAGGGCACCTCGCCGCCGAAGGGCTCGCCGAGCGCACGCTCGTCACCGGTGACGTGATGACCGACGTGTGCCTGCGAGTGGCGGAGTCCGTGAAGGACACCCCGGTCGCGCTGCCCGAGGGGATCGACCCCGGGGGCGACTACGCCGTGGCGACCATCCACCGCGCGGACAACACCGATGACCCCGAGCGCCTCGCCGCCATCATCACCTCCCTGCAGGCGCTGGACATGCCGCTCGCCCTGTTCGCGCACCCGCGCCTCGTCGCCAAGGCGAAGGACGCAGGGATCGAGCTGGCGGGAGGCGCTGTCCACGTCGGAGAGCCCGTCGCCTATCCGGACCTCATCAATGCAGTGCAGAATGCTGCAGCGGTCGTCACCGATTCCGGCGGACTGCAGAAGGAGGCCTACCTCCTCGGCACTCCCACCTCGACTGTGCGCACCGAGACCGAGTGGGTCGAGACCCTGCAGAACGACTGGAACCGACTGGTCGTCGAGCCGAGCGAGCTCACCGCCGCGGTGACGCGCCCCCGTCCCACCGAGGACCGACATGCTCACTACGGCGACGGGCAGGCATCCTTGCGCAGCGTGGATGCCCTGCGGGAGCGCGCCTGATGACGGGTCGCACCGACCGCCGCGGAATCCCGGGTCGCCGGCCCCGGGTCGTGATCGCCACCCGGCTCTTCACGCCGGAGGCCAGTGCCGCCGCCTTCCGGCTCGAAGCGCTCGCGCGTGCGCTCGAGGCCGCTGGAGCGGACGTCCATGTCCTCACGACCGCACCGCCTCGCGGGGTCGAGGGCGCCGCGCGTGCGGGGCGGCCCTCCCGCTGGCCGGTGCTGCGGGATGCGCAGGGTCAGGTGCGCGGCTATGCCTCCTACCTGAGCTTCGACATCCCGCTCGCACTCCGCCTCCTGTGCGAGCGCGACATGGACGCGCTGGTGCTGGAACCGCCTCCCACCACTGGCATCGTCGGAATGGTCGCGGCCGCGCTGCGCCGAGTGCCGTACACCTTCTATGCCGCCGATGTCTGGTCCGATGCGACGGATTCCGTCGACGGGGTGCCCGGTCCTGTCCGCCGAGCGGTGCGCTGGGCGGAGACCACCGTCTGGAGGCGGGCGGCGCGGGTGCTGACGATCTCGCCCGGTGTCCACCAACGGGTCACCGAGCTCATCGGGCCACGGGGCCAGGTGATGATCGGCAACGGCATCGACACCGAGACCTTCAGCGCTCAGGGCACCGACGGCGGTGAACGGGGCCCGTACTTCGTCTACGCGGGGACCGTCTCCGAATGGCAGGGCGCCGAGGTGTTCGTGGACGCCTTCGCCCGGGTGAAGGCCGACCACCCCGAGGCCAGGCTCCTCTTCTTCTCCGAGGGGTCGGGCCGGGATGCGCTCGAGGCGCGCGTGACCGACGGCGGGACGGATGGCATCGAGTTCCGCGACAAGATCCCGCCGTCCCGGGTGGCCGCGCACCTGCGTGGTGCGGTGGCCGGGCTCTCCTCGATCACCCCAGGGCAGGGCTATGACTTCGCGCTGCCGACGAAGATCTACGCGGCCACAGCGACCGGCACACCCGTCATCCACGCGGGGGAGGGCGCAGCCCACGACCGCATCCGCGACAACCACCTCGGGTGGGCGTGCGCCTACGACGTCGACGAGGTCGCAGACGCTATGGCCGCCGCGTTGAGCGGGCAGGGCGCACCGGCGCCCTCGGACCTCCGAGCGTGGACCGAGGAGCATGCGTCGCTGGAGGGGTGCGCGTCCAAGGCGGCCGCGGAGGTCCTGGACAGCCTGACGCGGGACTGACCGCGGTTCGGGCAATGTGGCGAGGGACCGCCGCGTCGCGCCGCCGAGGCGCGTCCCGCAGGGCCGAGACCCGTCGGAGGCCGATTTCTCAGAGCACCAGGCGGATACCGGGGACCCTCCGCCCGACGAGCGCAATGCAGAAGGAGAGCACGGTGATGCTGACGATCATGGCGAGGGCGGAGAGCGGCGTCTCACCATGGATCCCCAACTGCTGGAGAGGCGTGAGGAACGCGAGGTGCATGAGGTAGACGCCGAAAGTCGCATCTCCGGCGGCCCGCATCCGGCTCGCGGTGCGCGGGCTGACCGTCCAGCCGCGGGTCACTCCGATCACACCACAGGTCAGCGAGACGGAGAGCAGGGATACCAAGGGGGACTGATAGGTCGGCAGGAGCATCTGTCCGGGCGGCTGCTGTGTCCAGCCCGAGCCGTACGACCAGGTGGTTGCGGCGATGAGCAGCGGGGTCGCCATGATGAGGAGCAGCCAGGACGCACGGGGGCTCGGCGGAGCTATCCACATGGCGCGTCCCAGCACGTAGTAGCCGATGAAAGGCAGGAAATAGGTCAGGGCGCTGAGATCGATCATCCTGACGGCCTCCCCGAGGACACCCTGTGTCGCGAACGGGATCGCCATCACCACAAGGGTCCAGAGCAGAGCGACGGCGCCGACCCACCATGCACGGCGGCCGGAATCGTCAATGTAGGCGGACAGGATCGGTGTGATCACGGTGAGACCGATGATCAGGGGCAGGAAGTACAGGTGGGCGTAGGAGTCGGCCGAGAGGAGGTCCACCACGACGTCGCTCGCTCCGTACTCATTCGGCAGGATCAGAATCTTGATCACGACGATGTAGAAGGCCGTCCAGAAGATCGCGGCCGGGAGCAGCCGGCGCAGCCGGTGGTCGAGGAACCTCGCCGTGCCGTGGCGCATGGCACGTGGTGCGAGGTTGAGGGCACCAGAGATCATGATGAACGCCGGGACCGCCGTTGCAAGGAGGGCGCGCAGGCTGAGCAGGGCCGAAGGGCTCTCCGGCGTGAAGAGCGGCGCCAGCACATGCACCGCGACCACCGCGATCGTGGCCGTGAATCGGACCGCGTCAAGCGCTGGCGAGTAGCCGCTGGCCAGTCCGGCCATGGGCTCACGGGGTGCTGTCGCTCGGTTCTCAGCCATTCAGGTCATCCACTGTCGTGCATCGGATCTCTATCAGGCGCGAGTGGTCGGTCTCGAAGAGAACCTTGCCGAGTTCCGGACCGGCCTCGTCCAAAGGGGAGAAGGTGCTGTCGTACGCGTAGGGCGTGCGGTCCTGGTAGACGTACCCGATGCCATGGTCGACGACGAGGCTCTGGCAGTACACAGGGTCCTCTGCCGCCAGCGGGACGCTCCAGATGAGATTCCTGTCCACGTCCGAAACGGTCACCCCGGCCACGGGGAAGTGCACCTGCTGTCCCGCGAGCGCGTACATGTGTGACGCTCCGGTGAACGGGCTCGAGATCACGCGGAGGGAGGGATCCATCTCAGGGGCGACGCGCTTCCACGCGGCGAGCTCGTCCTCCTGGAGGAACCGGGGACGTCCGGGGTACTCGGAGTCAAGGTTCTTCGCCGCGTTGTCGGAGCGCGCGGGCAGGGAGCTCACTGTGATTGCGATGCACACGATGGTGAGCACCACGGCCCCTGCCGTACCCGGTGCGGTGACCCGGGCACCGCCCTCGCGCGGTGACCGTCGCTCGCGCCAGCGCGCGGGGAGCCTCCTCCACCACCACTGCAGCCCCGGCACGACGAGGACGGTCGTGACCATCGTCAAGGGGAGGGAGACACGATCCTGGCCGCGGTAGTAGAGGATCGAGAGGTTCAAGGGGGAATCGAGCGCCGCATCGATATAGATGGCGGCGAACAGAACCCAGGACCACCCGATCCACCTGTACGGGGAACGGAACGACGTGAGTAGCCCCGGCCACCAGAGGAAGGCGAGGAAGGTCCCAAGGACCATCGGCCAGACCGTGAGCAGGCCGAGAGCGACCTCTCCGAGCGCCGACCACCACGGCACCTGCAGACCGCCGCTGAACTCGGTCACTTTGTCTCCGAGCGGGGTGTAGATCAGGAGCGCCACCGGAGCCAGCGCCAGCAGCGGCACCGCGAGCGACCAGGGGTGCTCATTCAGCCCGCGGATCACCGTACTCGCGCTGAGCACGGCCAGGAGCAGCATCGCGGTCACCGCCACGTTGGGATGCAGGAAGCCGAGTCCGAGGACGGCCATCCCGACCGCGAGCATGCTCGCGGTCACAGTGCGTGCCGAGAAGGACCGCTGGCTGCCGGTGCGCTCGGCGCGGGTCAATTCTCCCCACAGCGCCGCTGCGGCCGCAATAGTGCCGGGGAGGACGGCGAAGCCGCTGAGGTTGGGGAGCGGGGAGAGATGGACCCCCAGGTTCAAGGGACTCGCCGGGACAAGAGCCGCCACGGTTGCGGCGGCGAAAGGGGCCCATGGCACCCGGGGGAAGAGTGCTCGGGCGAGGAGTGCGGTTCCTCCGATCCACGGAACGACGGCGAGTGCGAGCACAGCACCGTTGAGCATTATGGGGATGTCCACTCCGGGCACGACGGAAGCAAGGGCATGAAAACCCGCGGGGTACACCGTCGGCGTCCCCGCCGAATTGGAGACGGAACCCAGATCGAAACTCGACGCGGTGCCGCTCTCTCGCACTCTGGCGAGTGCCGAGAGATGGTAGAGGGTGTCCCATCGTTCGAGGACCGCGTCGGGTCGACCGGCGTGCAAGGCGATCGGAGCCACGGCGATGGTGACCGCCCCGATCAGCCACAAGCGCGCGCCGGGCACCGATCCACGCGGCGACAGCAGGCCGTCGAGGACAGCAGTCCGAGGAAGCGACACCCCGCATCGTCGTAGGCAGTAGGCGGCAGCGATCACGAGGAGCGCGCCGACGGTGAAAGGCATGAGCGACCAGCGAACGCCGACCATCGCCGCGACGACCGCGAAGCCCCCGGCGATCATGGCGCCCAGGGCGGGAGCGAGCGCGGCAGCCAAGAGCCGGGAACCTCCGAGGATCCGCACCGCGACGAAACCCGGGGCATACGCCGCGGTGAGAACCAGCAGGATGGTCAGCAGGAGCTGGAAGACGTCACCCATCACTCGGGGCCGGGCATGGACCGTTCGCGGAACCTGACGGGCTGCTCGGCCTCGTCGAGTGCCAGTCGCCTGGCGAGATACGTGGTCCGCTTCTCCGCCGCCTTCGTCCGCGCCTCCTGCAGGGCCAGGAAGCCCAGCAGCACGAGCACCGTCGCATAGAGCAGGAGGTCCGCGCCTCGGCCGACCCCCACGATATTGGCGACCCGCGTGAGCATTCCCGGGAACAGCACCGTCAGCACGGCGAACACGGCGAAGGCGATGATCAGCAGACGGCGCACCGCCAGCTGCTTCGCACCGCGCTTCATGAACAGCCACGCCACGATCACCACGATGCCCAATACGAGAGCGAGCTGGATGATGAAGGTGCGGCTGCCCACCCCGAGGGCGGGGCCCAGGGAGATCAACTGATCGAGACCGTGCATAGGCTCAGGCCTCCTCCGCCTGCTGGTGAGTGGCGGCGGAGCCGTCGCCGAGGACGAGGCGGGGCGTGCCGGACCAGTTCTCGGCGGTGGTGATGTTGCGTCCGTCCACGACGAGCTTCACGCCGGGCACGTCGCTCGCCGCGAGCTCGCGGTACTCGGGGTGGTTGGTCTGGACGATCACGAGGTCCGCGGCGTCGCCGATCGTGTAGGGATCCCAGCCGAAGCCGCGGATCTCCTCGTCGTCGTAGTAGGTGTCGTGCACCGCGACCTCGGCGCCGTGCTCGCGCAGCGCGTCGACCACCGGGAACACGCCGGAGAACGCGGTCTCCTTCACCCCGGTGCGGTAGGAGGCGCCGAGCACCACGGCCTTCAGGCCCTTCAGGGAGCCGAGCAGGCTCGCCGCGCGCTCCACGAGGAAGGCGGGAACCGATGCGTTCAGCTGGCGTGCGGTGCGCACCGTGGTCGCGTTCGGATCCCCCGAGAGGTACAGGCGCGGGTAGACGGGGATGCAGTGCCCGCCCACGGCGATGCCCGGCTGGTGGATGTGCGAGTAGGGCTGCGAGTTCGAGGCCTCGATCACCTTGTACACGTCGATGCCGTGATCCTGCGCGAACAGCGCGAACTCGTTCGCCAGCGCGATGTTCACGTCGCGATAGGTCGTCTCGGCGAGCTTCGCGAGCTCCGAGGCCTCAGGGGAGCCGAGGTCCCACACGCCGTTGGGCTGGTTCAGCTCAGGGCGCTCGTCGAACTCGAGGGCGGATTCGTAGAACTCGCGGGCGCGGCGGGTGCCCTCCTCGGTCAGCGCGCCGATGAGCTTGGGGTACTTGCGCAGGTCCTCGAAGACGCGACCGGTGAGTACGCGCTCGGGGGAGAAGACGGCGAAGAAGTCGTCCGACTCCTTCAGCCCGGAGATCTCCTCGATCATCGGCACGAAACGGGTGCGCAGAGTGCCCACGGGCAGGGTGGTCTCGTAGGAGACGAGGGTGCCGGGGGTGATGTGCTCGGCCAGCGAACGGGTCGCCGCGTCCATCCACGCGAAGTCCGGCTCCCACGTGGCATCGTTCACGAACAGCGGGACGACGATCACGATCGCGTCCGCGCCGGGGATCGCCTCGGCGTAGTCGGTGGTCGCCCGCAGCTTGCCGGCGGGGACCAGCTCGGAGAGCTTCTCCTGCAGGTGCGCCTCGCCGGGGAAGGGCTCGGTCCCCTGGTTGATCAGCTCGACCTGGCGCGGGTTCACGTCCACACCGATGACCTCGTGACCTGCGTCGGCGAACTGCACCGCGAGCGGGAGCCCGATCTTCCCCAGGGCGACAACTGCAGTCTTCACATTTCCTCCTCGTGAGGCACCTCGCGGGTGCCGCATGCGCGTCGATGACCACCAGGAGCGGTCCACCGTGACAGGGTATCGTCATCCGCCGTCCGGGAACCGCCTCCCGCGCCGCCGCGCGAAAGGCGCCCGTCCACCGTCCGGCACCCCAGAAGGAGAGCCCGTGAGCACGACCGAGCCCATCCCCGGCGAGGAGGCCTCCCCGGCGTCCCCCGGCGCCGACTCCACGTGGTTCGTCGTGCCGCTGTTCAACGAGGGTGAGGTCGTAGGGGATGTCATCCGGGATCTGCGTCAGCGGTATCCCCTGGTCGTCTGCGTGGACGACGGCAGCATGGACGACTCCGCGCGGATCGCCGCGGAGGCCGGGGCCGCCGTGGTGCGTCACCCCTACAACATGGGCCAGGGCGCCGCGCTCAAGACCGGAATCGACTACGCCCTCCGGGACCCTGCGATGCGTCAGGTGGTGACCTTCGACTCGGACGGCCAGCACCAGGTCGATGATGCCGCCGCCATGATCGCCAAGCGCGACGCGGAAGGCGTGGACATCGTGCTCGGCTCCCGGTTCCTTGACACCCGCACCAAGCCCGGCCTCCTCAAGCGCATGGTCCTGCGCGGAGCGGTCTGGTACACGAATCTCACCTCGGGCGTGAGGCTCACCGACGCCCACAACGGGCTTCGGGTCCTGGGCCGTGAGGCCTGCGAGAAGATCGCCATCGAGCAGAACCGGATGGCGCACGCCTCCGAGATCGTCGAGGAGATCGGCCGTCACAAGCTCACCGTCGCCGAGCACCCGGTGCACATCCTCTACACCGACTACTCCCGCTCGAAGGGGCAGTCGGTGCTCAACTCCGTGAACATCGTCATCGACATGTTCTTCCGCTGAGTCGGGCGCCCCACGAGGCGCGGCTCCGGCCCGCACGGACCCGCGACAGAGGAGCGGCCGACGTCCCCCGGGACCGTCGACCGCTCCTCGTCGTAAAGGGCGCTCCTCGGCGCCCCGCGCTCATCCCTCCGTCGGCGCGGGCTCGGCCGTGCCGTCGGCCACCGACTCGAAGAACGCCCTGATGTCCTCGTCGTCGGTGAGGATCGCGACGCCGGAGTTGTTGGTCTGGTACTCGGGATCCTCGATCGGGATCGACAGCGAGCCCGAGCCCATCGCGGAGCGGGCGGTCAGCGCCATCCGGGCCACGTCCACGATGCCGGTGCCGTCGCTGGTGGTCAGCGCGCCGGAGCCGGCGCCCGCGAGCCGCACCTGCGTGATCGGGTTCAGCAGCACGGCGGGGGAGGTGGCGCGGTCCATCAGCGCGGAGACGAACTGCTGCTGGCGGGCCTGGCGGCCGATGTCCGCGGTCGGGTCGAAGTAGCGGGCGCGCACGAAGGCGAGGGCCTGCTCGCCGCCCACGTCATGGCAGCCCTCCGTCATCTTCAGCCCCGACTTCTCGTCGTCCACGTCCTGGTCGATGCACAGGTTCACGTGGCCGACCGCGTCGACCACCTGCGAGACGCCGTCGAAGCCGATCTCGACGTAGTGGTCGATGGTCAGCCCCGTGAACTCCTCGACGGTCTCGACCAGCAGGGGAGCGCCGCCGAGGGAGTAGGCGGCGTTGAGCTTGTACCCGCCGTACCCGGGGATGTCCACGAGCGTGTCGCGGGGCAGCGAGATCAGGTAGCTCTTCCCGCCCCGCGCCTTGTGCAGGAGCATGATCGTGTCGGTGCGGGCGCCCTCGGTGCCGTCGGCGTTCACGGCCTCGCCGTCGCGCTTGTCGGAGCCGGCGATGAGATAGGTGGTCCCGGGCGTGTTCTCCGCCTCGGACAGCGCGTCGACGTGCTCGATCCGGCTGTTCGACCAGAGGGTGAGACCCGCGCCCCAGCCCAGCACGATCACCAGCAGCAGCACCGCGAGGGTCGCGCCGAGCCGCATCGGGCGCGGGATCCGGGCACGGCGACGCCGGGTGCGCGGCGGACCGCCGGGCCCGGCAGGGCCGCCGTGTCCGCGGCCGTCGTGCCCGGGCTGCGGCTCCTCGCCCCACGCTCCGGCGCGAGCGTCCTCGGGATGCTCCCCGGGACCGCCCGCACCCGTGGACGCCTCGACGCGCGGCAGGGGACGGGTGGGCGCCGGACCTGCGGCACCGCCACTGCGGCCCGGGCCGCCGGCCCGGTCTGCGTGTCCGGAGGTGCGGTAGGGCACCTGGCCCTCGCCGCGGGGGCGCGGAGCGGGGGCGCCTTCGGCGCGGCGCGGCACCGCACGGGCGCTGCCTCCGGCACGGGCCCGGTGCCCGCTGGGACGGCGGGGCCCGCCCGGACGCGGGGAGCGGGGCGGCTGCTGGTCGCTCACAGCGGTCTCCTTCCCGGCCGGGATCCTGTTCCCGGCGGTCTGCGGCAGATCGGATCCGGGCATGGGGAGAGTGCTCGGTGGGGTGCTCCGGGCCTGCGGCGCTCGCCAGAGTAGCGGGCGCGGCGGCCGACTCGCCCGAGGGGCGCGGGGGAGCGGGCCAGGATTCGGAGAACCTCCCGAGAACCTTCACAGCTCCGTCCCCCGCCCCGTCGCGGAGGGGAGGCGGCGCCTCCGTACACTGGGGTCGCGCCGCGCAGGCGGCACGGAACCCCCAGCAGGAGGCGCAGTGAGCGACACCGCACCCGCGGACGAGACCCGTTCGACCGTCGGCCGGCCCGGCCACGTCGAGGCCGCCGCCCACCCCGAGGCGCTCAGCGAGCGCGTCGTCGCCGTGGTCGTCACCTACAACCGCGAGCAGCTGCTCGCCCAGTGCCTCGACGGCCTCGCTGCGCAGGACCGCCGGCCCGATGCGGTCGTCGTGATCGACAACGCCTCCACCGACGCCAGCGGCCGCGTGGCCGACGAGCACCCGCTCGGCGCCGACGTGGTCCACCTGCACCGCAACGTCGGCGGAGCGGGCGGCTTCGCCGCCGGGATCGCCCGCGCGCTCGTGCGCCACGACGCGGACTGGGTGTGGGTGATGGACGACGACACGGTGCCGCGGCCGGGCGCGCTCGCCGCGCTGCTGGAGGCCCTCGGCAGCTCGCCGGTGCGGCTGAGCGTGCTGAGCTCCCGCGCGGTGTGGACCGACGGCCGCGATCACCCGATGAACACCCAGCGCACCCGCCTCGGCGCGAGCTCCCGCGAGAAGCGCGACGCCGCCCGCGCCGGCGGCCGCCCCATCCGCACCGCCAGCTACGTCTCCGCGCTGCTGAACGGTCAAGACGTGCGCCGTCTCGGCCTGCCCCACGCGGACTACTTCATCTGGTCCGACGACTTCGAGCACACCGGGCGCCTGCTGCGCCACGGCCGCGGGCTGCAGGTGCCGTCCTCCGTCGTCGAGCACCGCACCGCCCGCTTCGGCAACGCGCAGACGAGCCCCGGCAGCCGCTTCTACTACGACGTGCGCAACCGCCTGTGGGCGCTGCTGCGCACCGACTCCTTCACCCCGCTCGAGCGGGTGCTGCACGGCGGGCGCACCGCGCTCGGCTGGCTCGGCGTGCTCGCCCGCCACCGCGGCGACGTGGCCGGGGTGGGCCTGCGCGGCGTGCTCGCGGCGCTGCGTCGCGGCCCCCGCCCCTCCGCGGCGGTGCTCGCCGCGGACGGCGAGGCCGCCGCGGACGTGCGCGCGATCGAACGGGCGGCCGGCCGGTGACCGATCCCGCACGGTCCGCCCCGCCCGTCGGCGGCGGAGGAGGAGAGCCGTCCGCCCGCCGCCCCGAGGCCGAGGCACCCGCCCGCCCCGCGGGAGGGGTCGAGGGCGCCGAGCCCTTCGCGGTGCTCATGCCGCTGTGGGCGAAGGACCGGCCGGACCGGGTCCGACAGGCGATCGTCTCCGCCACCGAGTCGCAGCAGCTCCGCCCCGACCTGCTGATCCTCACGGTCGACGGGCCGCTGCCCGCCCCGCTGGAGGCGCTGGTGGAGCGCGTGGAGGCCGGGGCCCACGGCCCGGCGACCGTGCTGCGCCACAGCGCCCATCGCGGGGTCGCGGCCGCGCTCCAGGACGGTCTCGAGGCCTCCCCGTACGAGCTCGTCGCCCGGGCCGACGCCGACGACCTGTGCCGCCCCGAGCGCTTCGCCCTCCAGATCCCGCGGATGCGGCGCGACCGCCTCGACCTCCTGGGCGGGGCGATGCGCGAGTTCAGCGATCGCGTCGCCCCCGGGCAGGGACCGCTGCGCACACGGCCCCTGACCCACGCCGAGATCACCGCCTATCTCCCGCGCCACAGCCCCTTCCACCACCCCACGATGGTGCTGCGCCGCTCCACGGTGCTCGCCGTCGGCGGCTACCGCGACCTGCCGCTGCTGGAGGACTACTGGCTCTGGGAGCGGATGATGCTGGGCGGGGCGCGGATGGCGAACCTCCCGGACGTGCTCGTGGACTACCGCGTGGACGAGCACCTCTTCGCCCGTCGCGGCGGCTGGCGGCTCTTCGCGAGCGACCTGCGCCTGCAGCGCCGCTTCGTGATGGACCGCGTGACCACCCCCACCGGCTTCCTGCGCAACCTGGGGGAGCGGGGCGTCTACCGCCTCGCCCCGGGATGGGCGCGCCGCCTGGCCTACCGGCGCTTCGTCGAGCACGACGGCCGCGCCGCATGACCACTGCCACACGCTCCGGCGCGCCGAGGCGGGGAGCCGTCCCCCGGTCGCGCCTCCGCTACTGTGATCGAGTCCCCGGCGGAGAACCCGCCAGCATCGAAAGGACCCCCTGTGTCGACTCCTGACCTCCTGATCGTCGGCTCCGGCCTGTTCGGCCTGACCATCGCGGAGCGCGCGGTGGCCGAGCACGGCGCGAAGGTGACCATCATCGACCGCCGCTCCCACATCGGCGGCAACGCCTACTCCGAGGCCGACCCGCAGACCGGCATCGAGGTCCACAAGTACGGGGCCCACCTCTTCCACACCTCGAACGACCGGGTGTGGGAGTACGTCAACCGCTTCACGAGCTTCACCGGCTACCAGCACAAGGTGTACACGACCCACCAGGGCGTGGTGTACCCGATGCCGATCAACCTCGGCACCGTCAACCAGTTCTTCCAGGCCGCCTACACGCCCGACGAGGCGCGCGCCCTGATCGCGGAGCAGGCCGGGGAGCTCGCCGGCAAGGACCCCGAGAACCTCAACGACAAGGGCATCTCCCTGATCGGCCGCCCCCTGTACGAGGCGTTCATCAAGAACTACACCGGCAAGCAGTGGCAGACCGATCCCAAGGACCTGCCCGCCTCGATCATCTCCCGCCTCCCGGTGCGGTACACCTACGACAACCGCTACTTCAACGACACCCACGAGGGCCTGCCCACCGACGGCTACACCGCGTGGCTCGAGCGGATGGCGGACCACCCGGACATCGACGTGCGCCTGGACACCGACTACTTCGACACCTCCCAGCCGCTGAACCGCGATGCGGTGCGCGGGAACCTGCCGGTGGTCTACACCGGCCCGGTGGACCGGTACTTCGACCACGACCTGGGCGAGCTCGGCTGGCGCACCATCGACCTGGAGACCGAGCACCTGGAGGTCGGCGACTTCCAGGGCACCTCCGTCATGAACTACGCCGATGCTGAGGTGCCCTACACCCGCATCATCGAGCCGCGCCACTTCCACCCCGAGCGCGACTACACCAAGGACGCGACCGTCATCCAGCGCGAGTACTCCCGCTTCGCCGAGTCCGGCGACGAGCCGTACTACCCGATCAACTCCGGCGCCGACCGCGAGCGGCTGCTCGAGTACCGCAAGCGGGCCGAGGTCGAGCCCCGCACCCTGTTCGGCGGGCGCCTGGGCACCTACCAGTACCTCGACATGCACATGGCCATCGGCTCCGCCCTGTCCATGGCCGACAACAAGCTGCCCGACCTGCTGCGGGGCTGACCCGACCGCCCCGCAGCGCGGGGCCCGAGACGACCGCCGACGAGGAGCACCATGAACGCCACCCCTGCCGCCACGGCAACCCCCGAGAACGCCGCGCCCGAGACGACCGCGCCGCAGCGCGTGCTGCAGCGCCTGATCCTGCCCACCGAGGCGTCCCCCGACATCGCCCCGCTGTACATCGAGGCCTCCGACGCGCGCTCCGGCGCGAGCGGCAGCGCCTTCGGCCTCGGCGGCGGCGACTCGTCCGACTCCGGGGCCTCCGGACAGCCCGCCGCGAGCGCGGCCTCCGTCGACGTCAGCGAGCTCAGCGACCGGCACTCCGTGCGGATCCCCGCGCAGTCCATGCGGTCCTTCGGCACCTACTTCAACGCCTTCCCCGCCAGCTACTGGCGGCGCTGGACCCCGGTGCGCGCGCTGCGGCTCGTGGTGCGCACCGCCGGCTCCGGCACCCTGGTCGTCATGCGCTCCACGGCGCGCGGCAGCCTGCAGCGCCACGACTCGGTGAGCGTCACCGGCACCGGCGAGACCGTCTTCGAGCTGCCGCTGACCGCCTTCGGCGACGGCGGCTGGTACTGGTTCGACGCCTACGCCGGCGCCGAGGACCTCACCATCATCGGCGCCGAGTGGACGGCCGATGCGGACCTCGCCCGCACCGACGGCACCTTCTCCATCGCCATGACGACGATGAACAAGGTCGACTACGTGCTCGACAACATCGCCACCGTCGCGGAGAACCCCGACCTGCGCGAGAAGCTCGACGTGATGTACATCGTGGACCAGGGCGCGGACCGCCTCGGCGACCACCCCGAGGACCTCGCCCCGCTCCAGGCGGAGCTCGGCGAGCAGCTGCGCATCATCGAGCAGGGCAACATCGGCGGCTCCGGCGGCTTCTCCCGCGGCATGTACGAGGCGTCCACCAACGGCACCTCCACCTACGTGATCAACTGCGACGACGACATCGTGCTCGAGCCCGAGACGCTCGTGCGCCTGGTGACCTTCGCGGACTTCGCCACCCGGCCCACCCTCGTCGGCGCCCACATGTTCGACCTCAACAACCGCAGCGTGCTGCACACCTTCGGCGAGGTCGTGAACCCCTGGCGGATCCAGCCGGCGCTGGCGAACACCGAGGGCCAGCTGGGCCACGACTTCTCCGCCGAGCCGCTGCGCTCCACCCCGTGGCTCCACCGCCGCGCCGACGTGGACTACAACGGCTGGTGGTCCTGCCTGATCCCCACCGAGACGGTGCGCGCCATCGGGCTGAGCCTGCCGGTGTTCATCAAGTGGGACGACGCCGAGTACGGTCTGCGCGCCAAGAAGGCGGGCTACCCGACCGTGTCCCTGCCCGGCGCGGGCGTGTGGCACATGAGCTGGGTGGACAAGGACGACCTGGTGGGCTGGCAGGCCTACTTCCACGAGCGCAACCGCATCATCACCGCGCTGCTGCACTCGCCCTACCCCCGCGGCGGCCGCGTGGTGCGCGAGTCGCAGTTCATGGACGTCAAGCACCTCATCTCGATGCAGTACTACACCGAGGCGGGGCGCCTGATGGCCCAGCGCGACGTGCTCGAGGGCCCCGACGCGCTCCACCCCTCGATCGGCACGAAGCTGCCCGAGATCCGCGCCATGGCCTCCGACTTCGCCGACGCGAGCGCGAAGAAGGACCAGGACTCCTACCCGCCCGTCCACATGGACAAGCCGCCGCGCAAGGGCCGCCCCTTCACCCAGCCGCACCGCTACATGCTCCCGGTGTGGACGGCGAAGACGCTGGCCAAGCAGCTGCTGAAGCCCACCTCGCCCCGCGCGGACGAGAACCCGCAGGCGGTCGTGCCGCACCTGGACGCGAAGTGGTGGCGCCTGTCGGCCTACGACAGCGCGCTGGTCTCGAACGCCGAGGGCACCCAGGTCGCCTGGTACAAGCGCGATCCCAAGCAGGTGCGGGACAAGCTCGCCCAGGCCGTGACCGCGCACCTGGACCTCCACCGCCGCTGGAACGAGCTGGCCGCGCAGTACCGCGAGTCCGCCGGCCGGATCACCTCCTTCGAGGCGTGGGAGCGGACCTTCGCGGAGAACCCCGCCCCGGTGCGCGAGAAGGACCGCGCCGCGGGCACGGGCACGGCCGGCAGCGGCGCGAGCGGCGGGAGCACCTCGGCGTGAGCGAGGCCCCCCGCACGCGGGCGGGCCAGCTCCCCACCCGGGCCGAGGAGGCCGAGGGCTGGCGCGCGCCCGGACAGGACGCCGGCTGGCTGAACCCGGTCACGGAGCGGTTCCTGCTGCGCCTGCTGGTGCGCAAGGAGCTGCGCGTCCGCTACCGCGGCAGCGCGCTGGGGATGCTGTGGAGCTACGTGAAGCCCGCGGTCCAGTTCATCACCTTCTACATCGCCCTCGGCGTCTTCCTGCAGCTCCAGCGGGACACCCCGGCCTATGCGGTGTACCTGTTCAGCGGCATCGTCGTGGTGAACCTCTTCGGCGAGGTGTTCGGCAACGCCACCCGCTCGATCACGGGCAACCAGGCGCTGGTCTCGAAGATCTACCTGCCCAGCCAGCTGTTCCCCTGGTCGAGCATGATCGTGGCGCTGGTGCACTTCCTGCCGCAGCTGCTGGTGCTGATCGTGGGCGCGCTGCTGTTCGGCTGGCTGCCCTCGCCGACGGCGGCGCTCGCCTTCGTGCTCGGCATGGCGATCCTGCTGGTCTTCACGATGGGGCTGGGGATGATCACCGCGGCGCTGAACGCGGCCTTCCGCGACGTGGAGAACTTCGTGGACCTCATCGTCATGGTCGCCACCTGGCTCTCCCCGGTGCTGTACCGCGTCTCGATGGTGGAGGAGTCGATCGGCGGCACGATCTGGTTCTGGCTGTACCAGCTGAACCCGCTGACGATCGTGGTGGAGCTGTTCCACGTCGCGTTCTGGCGCTACAGCCCCGACGTCGTCGAGCGCGCGACCGTCGACCCCTCGCTGCTGTCCCCGCAGGAGCCCTACGGCCTGTGGTGGGCGGGACTGCTCATCGCCGTGGCCACCTTCGTGATCGGCACCGTGGTCTTCGAGCGCTCCAAGCGGCGCTTCGCCCAGGAACTGTGAGGGGAGGACAAGGATGAGCCCGAACATCGACGCCGTGCCCGAGTCCGCCGCACGCCCCACCGACCGCGAGATGGTGCGGATCGAGCACGTGACCAAGCAGTTCTCCCTGCGCCACGACCACTCCCTGAAAGAGCTGGTGTTCTCCGCGCTGCAGCGCAAGAAGCTCGCCGACACCTTCCTGGCCCTCGACGACGTGGACCTCACCGTCCACGCGGGGGAGACCGTGGGCCTGATCGGCTTCAACGGCTCCGGGAAGTCGACCCTGCTGAAGACGATCTCCGGGGTGCTCTTCCCCGACCGGGGACGGGTGCTGCTGCGCGGCCGGGTCGCCGGCCTGATCGAGGTGGGCGCCGGCTTTCACCCCGACCTCTCCGGGCGGGAGAACGTCTACCTCAACGGCGCGATCCTCGGCATGACCCGCGAGCAGATCGATGCGAAGTTCGACGAGATCGTCGCGTTCAGCGAGATCGAGGAGTTCATCGACACCGACGTGAAGTACTACAGCTCGGGCATGTTCCTGCGGCTGGCCTTCTCCGTCGCGGTGCACACCGAGCCGGACATCTTCCTGGTCGACGAGATCCTCTCCGTCGGCGACGAGCCCTTCCAGAAGAAGTGCCTGGAGCGGATCCGGGAGCTGCAGAAGGCCGGGCGCACCATGGTCGTGGTCTCCCACGAGCTGGAGATGCTCGAGAAGCTCTGCACCCGCATCGTCGTGCTGCGCAAGGGCCGCACCGTCTTCGACGGCGACCCCACCGAGGCCATCGCGACGCTCCGCGCGAGCTGAGCCCCGCCCGCCGCCGTGTCCCGACCGGGGCGGCGGCTCAGCTCCGGTCGGTGACGCCCTCGACCTCGGCGCGCTCCGGGGTGACCGCCTCCGCGGGGCCGACGATCCCGCCGCCCGCGAGGAAGGCGCCGAGCACACGGGACGCGGCCTCGAGCCCGTCTCCGGCCACGAGCAGCCGGGGTGCGCCGTCACCCGTTCCCGGGGCGGGGACGGGGCCGCTCCAGGCGGGCAGCACCACGCCGAGCCGGTCCGAGCTGCCCCGCACCTCGACCAGCCAGTCCCGCACCAGCGGCGGCAGCTCCCCGTCGTAGCGGGGCGCGAGGGAGACCCCCTGCACGGCGAGCACCTCGTCGGCCGTGTCCGCGAGCGCGGAGTCCGGACGGTCGGTGACCACCACGCGCGGGTCCTCGACGCCGCCCGGCAGCGCGGCCGCGGCGTCGTCGGCCCATGGATCCTCCGCCCCGGTCCGCGGCAGCAGCACGACTTCGCCCCCGAGGGACCAGGTCGCGAGCGCGAGGACCAGCCGCTTCCAGTGCGGGGCGAGGTCCAGGACCACCGTGTCGCCGCCCTCGAGCGCGACCTCGTCATGCAGATGCCCGATCGCCTTGATGACCCAGTTGGCGAGCACGTGCCCGGACAGCTCGATCCGGGACGCCTCGCCGTACCAGGCGAGCGCCGGCGTGGGGCCGAGCGCCTCGAGCGCCGCGAGCAGTGCACGGCCCGTCGTCGCGGGGTCGGGCGTCGGGGACGAGGTCATCGGGGGTCCTCCTCGGGATCGGGGACGATCAGCACGGGCACCTCGGGCAGCTCCTCGCCGAGGGACTCGGCGCCGAGCGCGGTGCGCACCCGCTCGGCCAGTGTCGCGGCGTCCGCGAGCGCGGCGGCGGAGGCATCCGCCCGCTCGACCACGATATGCGTCGACCCTGTGCGGTCCCGGACCGCGGCGGCCCGGGAGCGGAACGGGGCGGCGCCGGGGCGGGGGAGCGCGGCGACCTCGAGCGCCCGGGCGATCCGCTCCTCGGCCGGCTCCGGGGACATCCGCGCGATCGGCTCCTGCTCCGGGGCGAGGCCGAGGGCCACCCACACCGACTCCAGGCTCGGCCGGCGGAACCAGTCGTCGGTCCCGGTGCGCGAGAGCTCCCGGGCCGGGACGTCGACGCCGGTCGCCCCGGGGACCCCGCGCACGAGCGCGGCCGGGATCCCGCTCACCTTGCCCTTGACGAGGTCCGCGGCGGCGGCGAGCTCATCGGCGAGGTTCCGCACGGTGACGCTCAGCGGCCGCCCGTCGGCATCGACCCCGCCGCGCAGGTCCTCGAGCGAGGTCACCCCGGCTGCCCCGAGCGCGATGTCGGAGACCCCCACCCGCCAGATCCGCGAGGAGGTGTCGGTGAGCACCACCCCGATCGAGACCCCGAGATGGGCGACGAGGCCCTCGCGCAGCTCCCGGGCGCAGGCGTCGGGGTCCTCCGGCAGCAGCAGCGGACCGTCCGGCGCGTTCGAGCCGTCCACCCCGGCGGCGGCCATCACCGGGCCCGAGGGGATCTGGACCACCGAGGTCACCACCCGGGTGTGGAGGCGGCGGGCGACGGTGCGCACGGCGACGCGATCGATCGCCGCGTCCCGCTCCTCGGGGCTCACCCGCAGGCCGAGGGCCTTGGAGACGATCTTCGTCGAGACGCACAGCACGTCCCCCTCGCGCGGGGCGAGCGGGGCGAGCGCCCCGGCGAGCAGGGCGGCGAGGTCGGCGCCCTGGCGCACCTCGCCGAGGACGGTCAGCGGCAGCACTTTGACCTGCGGCGGGGGAGCGCTCGGGGCGTACGCGGCAGAGGGAGCGTCGGCGGGATCGGGCGGGGACGGGGTGGTGGTCACGGTGCCTCCCGGGGGCGGGCTCCTGCGGCGGGCGGGGAGCCGGGTCGAGGGATCGGAGGGGCGGCGTCGCCCCGGAATGTGCAACGGCGGCGCGGGATGCGGAGGGTCGCAGCGGCGGGCGACGACCGCCGTGTCGTGCACGGCCGTGCGCGCAGTGATGTGCTCCGCGACGCGCCGACGCCGCTTGACGCACCATAACTACACCGGTGTACTTTAGGGGCCGGAAGAGGCCTTCGCTGGTCATGACAGGTCAACACAGCAGTGGAAGGAGTGGTGGCCATGGACGAGGAACGAGTCGACGACGACGCGCGTGCAGAGCTGTCCCTGCTCGACCTCGCCGGGCAGGACTCCGACGATGCAGAGCTGAGCTGGCAGGAGCGCGCCCTGTGCGCGCAGACGGACCCGGAGGCGTTCTTCCCCGAGAAGGGTGGCTCGACCCGCGAGGCGAAGAAGGTGTGCGTCTCCTGCGAGGTGCGCGCCGAGTGCCTCGAGTACGCGCTCGAGAACGACGAGCGGTTCGGCATCTGGGGCGGTCTCTCCGAGCGCGAGCGACGCAAGCTCAAGCGCCGGGTGGTCTGACATCCTGACCCGGTGAACGAGCGCCATGTCACCGCGGTCGTCCTGCTGAGCGGGGCGACGACCGCGGGAACCCACGATGCGCTCCACGCAGCACTGATCGCCCAGACCCGACTCCCGGACCGGGTGGTGGTCGCCGCACCCTCCGATCTCGACGAGGACGTGCGCGCCGCGCTCGAGAGCCTGACCGCCTCGGGCGAGGTGGACCGTCTCGTCGACGTCCCCGCCCGCCCCGATCCCTCGCTCCCCGGCCGCGCGGCCGCCGTCGCGGAGGCCCTCGACGCTCTCGCCGCGCAGCACGAGCGCACCCTCGCCCCCGTCGGCGCCCCGGAGCCCGCCGCGCAGCCCTCCACGCGTCGGGCCGGCCGTCGCGCCCGCGCCGTCGACGTCGACGCCCTCGAGCGCGAGCGCACCCAGCGCGCGGAGGCGCTCGCCCTCGTGCCCGAGCGGCTGCGCGAGGAGGAGCCCCGCAGCGGCCGCCGCGCCGGCCTCGCCGAGGGCGCCCCCGCCGAGAGCTGGCTGTGGTTCCTCGAGGACCCCGAGATCCCCTCCCTCGACGCGCTCGAGCGCGAGCTCGAGAGCGTCCGGCAGGCCCCGACCACCGCGGTCGTCGGGGCGAAGCGGGTGCGCCATGCCGAGCCGGGCCCCGACCTCCCGCAGACCGCCGAGTCCGCGGACGCCATGGTCGACGTCGGCATCACCCTGACCCACGGCGGGCGCATCATCACCGGCGTGGACCCCGGCGAGATCGACCAGGGACAGGCCGACTGGCGCCAGGACGTCCTCGCCGTGCCGCTGCCGGGCATGCTGATCCGCGAGCAGACGCTGCGCGAGCTCGGGGGCCTGGACCCCGACCTCCCCGCCCCCTGGGCGGAGATCGACCTGTGCCAGCGCGTGTGGCGCTCCGGGGAGCGGGTCGCGGTGCAGTCCGCCGCCCGGATCCTGCACCCCCATCCCACCCGGCCCGTCCTCGAGCGCCTCCAGGACCAGCGCACCGGACGCCTGCTCACGGTGCTCAAGCACCGCCCGCTCCTGCACGCGCTGCTCACCCTCCTGCTCCTCCCGCTCGAGACGCTCCTGCGGATGGCGGGGGCGCTCGCGGCAACCGCGCCGCGCACCGCGCTGATGGAGCTGCGCGCCGTCCTCGCCGCCCTGCCGCGGATGCGGCGCGTCCTCGGCCGCGGCGCCCGCGACCGCCGGCGCGCCCGCGTGCCGCGGCGACGCCTCGCCCCGCTCTACCTCCCGCGCGGTGCGAGCCTGCGGCGCTGGATCGACGACGTCGGCACCCGTCTCTTCGCCGACGACGACCGTCGCCGCCAGATCCGCCGCACCACCTGGGGCATCGCCGGGACCCGGCACGGGCTGGACGACGCCGACTACGGCCGCCACATCGTGTGGACCGCGGTGGTGGTGCTCGGCGCCTCGATCCTGGGCCTGTTCTCGCTGCGGAACCTGTTCGGCCGCGGCGAGCTCGCCGGCGCGGGTCTGCGCGCCGTGCCGGAGGCCGCCGCCGATCGCTGGGCCGCCGCCTGGTCGACCTGGGTGCCGGGCGGACTCGGGGACCGCGGTCCCGGCGACCCGCTCGTGCGCCTGCTCGGGCACCTGCCCGGCAGCGGCTCCCTGCTCGTCGAGGTGCTGGTCTTCGCCGCGGTGCCCGCCGCGGCGGTCGCCGCCTGGTGGGCCTCCGGCGCGATCACCCGCGCCGTCGGCGCCCGCCTCGTGCTCGCCTGCGTGTGGGCGCTCGCCCCCTCGCTCCTGACCGCCCTCGCCGCCGGCGCGTGGCCGCTGCTGGCCGTGCACGTGCTGCTGCCGCTGCTGGCCCTCGCCGTCGGGCGGGCGATCGGCCTGCCCCACAAGGTCTCCCAGGCCTCCGTCTCCGCGGCCGCCGCGGGCGGTCTGCTGCTGCTGGTGATCGGGGCGGTGCAGCCGGTGCTGGTGCTGCTCGTCGCCCTGGCCCTCGCACTGGTCGCGATCGCCGCGCCCGGGCGGCGCCTGCGCCTGCTGTGGGTGCTCCTGCCCTCGCTCGCGCTCCACGCGCCCTACCTGCCCACCTACCTCGGCCACCCCCGCACCCTCCTGGCCGTCGCCGGCGTGCCCGCCTCGGCGGGCGAGGCGAGCGCCCGGGACCTGCTGGGACTGTGGCCGGTCGCCCCCGACCTCGCCGCGCCGCTCGCCGGGATGCTTGGCGAGGACGCCGCCGGGCTCCTGGTGCTGCTGCCCGTCGCGCCGGTGGTGCTCGGCGCCCTGGTCTCCCCGCTGCTGGCCGGTGCGGCCGGCCGGGCTGGCCGGATGAGCCTGCTCGCCGCCGCCGCCTGCGCGCTCGCCGTGCTGGCGGCCCGCTCCACCGGGACCTCCGTCGGCCAGGGGCAGGTGCTGACCCCGCCGCTGCACGCCTTGCTCAGCGCGGTCCTGCTCTGCCTCGCCCTCGGCGCCTCGGCGACCTTCGACACCCTCGCCCGCCGTCAGGAGCTCGACTCGCGTCTCAGGCGCCTGCTCACCTCTGCGATCGGCGCCGTCACCGCTGCGGCCTGCCTCCTCACCGTCGTCGGCGGGATGGCGCTGCTTCCCCGCGCGCTGCAGATCGGGCGCGTGGAGGGCGGGGAGGTGCCCGCGGCCGCCGCGGACCAGGGCCGCACCGAGGCCCGCTCCCGGGTGCTTGTGCTGGACCAGGCCGAGGACGGCGCGGTCGCCGCCCGCCTCGTGGTCCACGGCGAGGACACCGTGATCCAGCACTCCGCCCTCGTCGACGCCCGCCATGTCGAGTCGGCGCTGGCCGGCGCGCCCGTCGACGACGATCCCGCCTCCGCCGCGCTGCGCGAGGAGGTGGCGGCGATGCTCTCCGGCGGTTCCGAGGACGGCACGAATCTCGCCCATCCCGCGATCGCCTACGTGGTGGTCCACGGGGACCGCGAGAGCCGGCCCGAGCTGATGAGCACCCTGGACAGCTCCCCGCTGCTCGAGAAGGTCACCGAAGGCTCCGAGGGCGGGACCTGGCGTGTGATCGACGCCCTGCCGCGCGCGGTCGTCGCCGGCGGCGAGGAGCCGATCGCCCTGGACAGCGGGGTCGTGGACGCGCAGGGCGAGATCGCCCCCGCCGAGGAGGAGCGCACCGTCGTGCTCTCGGAGCGGCACGACACGGACTGGCGCGCGAGCCTCGACGGCACCGAGCTCGCCGCGGTCGAGGTCGACGGCTGGGCGCAGGGCTTCACCGTCCCGGCCGGGGCCGGAGGAGAGCTCGAGATCCACCGTCACCAGCCCGCCCGACCGCTCTGGCAGCTGCTGCTGTACGGCGCGACCGCGGCCACCGCGCTGATCGCGATTCCCTGGCGGGTCCGCACCCGCACCGCGGAGGAGATGTATGGCTGAGCACGCATCCGAGGCCGAGGCCGAGGACCGCACCGGGACCGCCCGCGGGGCGGGACGGGCCCGCGCCGCGCACGGACGGCCCGCCCGCCTGCTGCTGGGCGTCGCCGCGATCGTCCCCCTGCTGCTGGCCGGCGGGGCGCTCGCCGTCGCCCCGGACCGCGAGCCCGCCGCGGCCGAGCACGTCCGGGCCACGGCGAGCCCCGGCCCCCGCAGCCTCGCCTGCCACGGCCCGCTGCAGGTGCCCGACGAGGCGCTGCAGACGGGCGGCGACGCCGCGCTCGCGGTCACCCCGCCCACCCCGTCGGTCTCCCTGCGCACCGTCGCGGCCGAGCCCGCGTCCTCCGTCCTGTTCGGCGAGGTGAGCGGATCCAGCACCCGACAGGACGCCGAGGGCGCCGTGCCCGCCCCCGCGATCACGGCCGCGGACGCCGAGGGCGAGGAGCTGCCCGGCGATGCCGCCTCGACGGATCTCGGCATCGCCGTGCAGACCCTGCGGGACGTGCGCACCGCACCCCAGGCCACGGCGCAGACCTCCGAGGGCGGCCGTCCCGTCGCCGACGCCGTCCAGGGCACCTGGACCGCGTCCGGGGACTTCCGCTCCCTGTCCATGTCCCGCTGCGCGGAGCCGACCACCCAGGCGTCCTTCCTCGGCGTCTCCACGCAGACCGGGGACAGCTCCGTGCTCGTGCTCTCCAACCCCTCCGACCGCCCCGCCACCGCCTCGGTCCAGCTGCGCACCGCCGATGGGCCCGCGGCGATGGAGGGACGCAGCCAGGTCGTCGTCGCCCCGGGCGACGAGGAGCGGGTGCTGCTGGAGTCCGTGGTGCCGGGGGAGGAAGCGGTCGGCGTGGACGTCTCCGTGCTCGGCGCGCCCCTGTCCCTGCACGTCCAGACCACCGAGCGGGACGGGCTGACCCCCGGCGGCGCCGAGATCCTCGATTCGCTGCCCGCCCCCGCGCAGGAGCTGGTCATGCCGGGCGTGGACGTCGCCGGCACCGCGCCCACCCTCGTGCTCTCGAACCCCTCGGGCTCCACCGTCACCGCGGACGTCGAGGTCCAGGGCGCGGACGGCGCCGTCTCGGGCGCCTCGCCCGCGCAGATCGAGGTCCCCGCCGGCGCCGTGGTGCCCACCGCCTTCGAGGGGCTCGCCGACGGCACCTACGCGGTGCAGGTCTCCGCGGACGGACCGCTCGACGCCGTCACCCGCAGCGCCCGCACCGGCAAGGACCTGCCCGGCGACACCGTCGGCGCGCCGGTGGACTTCACGCTCGTCGCCCCCGCGCCGGCGCTCGGCACCCACGCGGTCAGCGCCCTGCCGGGGCAGGGCGCGACCGGTGCCCTCACCCTCACCGCGGACGAGGACACGGAGGCCTCCGTGATCCCGATCGGTGCCGATGGGGCGGCCGGGGAGCCGATCGCGGTGGACCTCGCCGCGGGCGCGACCAGCACCCTCACCCACGAGCAGCTCCGCCTCGGCGGGGAGGGCGCCGCGGCCCTGTCGATCGTGCCCGAGGTGCCGGGCGCGGTCCACGCGAGTTGGACGCAGCGCCAGTCCGACGGGGCGGGCGGCGTGCTGCTCTCCTCGCTGCCGGTCCTGCCCGACGCGGGCGACGGCGACAGCGTCCCGGTCGTCCTCACCGACTGAGGGGCGCTCCCGGTCCGGAGACAGCCGCTCCGCGACAGCCGCTCCGCGGCCGCCCGTCCGCGACAGCCGCGCGGAGCGCCCGGGCTGACTCCCCGTCGATCGGTGCGCGCGCCGCGCCGGTCCCGCGGCGGCTCAGAGGTCCCAGGCCTCCGGGTCGACGTCCTCCGGTGCGATCGAGAGCAGCGAGCCGATCTGCTCGGACAGCACCTGCCGCACCAGCATCTCCAGCTCCGTCGCGGTCACGCACCGCGTCTCCAGCGGCCGGCGGTAGACGATCACGCGCGGCGGGTGCTCGCGGGTGCCCGGCACCGCTCGGCCCAGCACCACCTGGGCCTCCTCCCAGGGTGCCGGATCCGCCGACGGCACCTCCTCGACGAGCAGCTGCAGGTGCGCGAGACGCCGGGGGAACCGCTCGGTGAGCGCGGCCCCCGCATCGGCGACGAGGTCGTCGAAGCGCTCCCGGCGCGTGCGATGGCCGGGCAGGTGCGGGGGGATGAGGTCCCAGCGCCGGCCGCGGCCGCGGCGGTCGCGGCGACGCGGGCCGAGCGGTCCTCGCGGGGCGGGGGCACGGCCGGGTTCGAGGTCCATGCCGTGCACTGTAGCCCCGCCTCCGCAGTGCCGGACCCCACCCTCGCCCCGGCGGGCGCGCCGCGCCCGCCGGGTCCGCGACCTGCGTACACTGCTGTGCGTGCCAGCTCGTGAATGCTCCCGGACCGCCTGCTCGCAGCCGGCAGTCAGCTCCCTGACCTTCGTGTACCAGGACTCGACCGCGGTGCTCGGCCCGCTCTCCCGCCTCAGCGAGCCCCATGCCTACGACCTCTGCCACGAGCACGCCGCCCGTATGACCCCGCCGCGCGGCTGGGAGCTGCTGCGGGTCGCCGGCGGCGAGGACGTCAGCGACGACCTCGTCGCCCTCGCCGATGCCGTGCGCCGCCCCGTCGCGCCCGCTCCCGGCCAGGGCCCGCACAGCCAGGTCGGCACCGCCGGCCCGGGCACCCCCGACGGCTCCCCCCGCGGCACCTCGCGCGCAGGAGGCCACGGCCCCCGCGGCGCAGGCGCCCGCCCCGCCGGTCGTCCCGCCGAGCGCGACCGCCACCTCCACGTGATCAGGAACAGCGATGACTGAGACGACCCACGACCTCTCCGCCATCGTCAAGGCGAACGACATCCGCGGCGTCGCCGGCGAGCAGCTCACGGCCGAGATCGCCCGCGCGCTCGGCGCCGCCTTCGCTGACGTCCTGGCCGAGCCCGAGCTGATCGTCGCCCACGACATGCGCCTGAGCTCCCCGGAGCTGTCCCGCGCCGTGATCGAGGGCGCCGTGCGTCGCGGCGCGATCGTCGCCGACGCCGGCCTGTCCTCCACCGACCAGCTGTACTGCGCCTCCGGCCTGCACCGCGCGGCGGGGCTCATGATCACCGCCTCCCACAACCCCGCCCGCGACAACGGGATGAAGCTGTGCCTGCCCGGTGCGCGGCCCGTCGGCCGGGACTCGGGGCTCGAGGACGTGCGCCGGGGCGCCGAGGCGTATCTCGCCGCCGGGGAGATCCCCGTGCGCGGCGAGGGCCGCTCCGAGCGGATCGACACCCTCGAGGACTACGCCCGCACCCTCCACGGCCTGGTCGACCTGCCCGCGGGCCGGCGACTGCGCGTGGTGGTCGACGCGGCCGACGCGATGGCCGGCCTCACCGCCCCCGCCGTGCTCGGCCCGCTTGAGCAGGTGGAGCTGATCGAGCTGCACTTCGGCCTCGACGGCACCTTCCCCCACCACCCGGCCGACCCGCTGCGGCCCGAGAACCTCCGCGATCTGCAGGAGGCGGTGCGCCGCGAGGGTGCGGACCTCGGCCTCGCCTTCGACGGCGACGCGGACCGCTGCGTCGTGCTGGACGAGACCGGCACCCCGGTCCCGCCCTCGGCGATCGGGGCGCTGATCGCCTCGCGCGAGATCGCCCGTGCCCGCGCCGCGGGGGAGGAGCGTCCCCGCGTGGCCGTCAACGCGGTCGCCTCCCGCCACGTGCACGAGGTCATCGCGGCGGCGGGCGGCGAGATGCTGCTGACCCCCGTGGGCCACGCCGGCATCAAGCGGATCATGGCCGAGCATGACGCGGTGGCCGGGGTGGAGCACTCCGCCCACTACTACTTCCGCGACTTCTTCTTCGCAGACTCCGGCATGCTCGCCGCGCTGCACGTCCTCGCCGCGCTCGCGGAGACCGACGGCACCGCCTCCGCGCTGGTGGCCGAGCACTCCCCGTACGCCGGCAGCGGCGAGCACAACTTCCCCGTCGACGACGCGGTCGCGGCCGCCGCCCGGGTGCGCGCCCACGCCGAGTCGCTGCCCGCCGCGCGGATCGACGAGCTCGACGGACTCTCCGTGCACCACTGGGGCGAGCACCTCGCCCCCGCCGAGCGCTGGTGGTTCTCGCTGCGCTCCTCGCAGACCGAGTCGCTGCTGCGCCTGAACGTCGAGGCGCAGGAGCGGGCGACGATGGAGCAGGTGCTGGAGCGTATCCGGACGCTCGTGCTCGGTGTGGCGGACGCCGCCGAGTCGACTCCCGGGCCGACCTCTGCCGAGCCGACCTCTGCCGAGCCGACCCCGGAGACCGTCCCCGCTGCTGTTCCCGCGACCGCTCCCGAGGTCGCTTCCGGGCAGCTGCCGGCCGGGGCGAGCGGCGCGGACGTGCCCGGCTGGGTGCGGGCGGCGCTGCGCTGCCCGGACTGCGGCGGGGAGCTGCACGACGTCGACGCCGCCCTCCAGTGCACGGACTGCGGACGCGTCCACGCGGTCGAGGGCGGGATCCCGGTGCTGATCGCCGGCCGCGCCGAGGCGCCGTCGGCCGACTGATCAGGCCGAGAAGGGCACCGCCCGCACCTCGGCGGCCAGCTCCTGCTGACGCTCCTGCGCCCTGCGCAGCCGCATCTCGTCCCGTCGCGAGCGCTCGGCGAGCACCGCGGCGAGGAACTCCTCCGGCGGCGTGCCCGGGGGCGGGGCGGGCGCGACATGCGGCAGCGTGCGGCGCAGCAGGTCCCGCGAGAGCTGATGGCGCGACTCGGCGTTGATCTGCCCGGCCCGGGGCAGGAAGGCGCGGATGTCCTGCAGCAGTGGCAGCGGGAGCCGGCCCACGTCGGCCGCCTGCGCCCAGTCGCGCAGCGAGAGCGGGACCTCGATGCGCTGCGGGGGATGAGTGCGCATGCGCTCCTGGATCACCATCGTCCCGGCCAGCAGGTCCCCGATCCGGCGCGAGCGGCGGTCGATCACGGAGCAGACCAGCGCCACGGCGCCGGTGGTCGACCAGATCTCGAACATCGCCATCACCGCGCGCAGCACGCTCTGGCGCACGTGCACCGGGCCGCCGTCGTCGCGCACCACCCGCGTGCCCATCACCAGCCGCCCCACGGAGCGGCCCCGCAGCAGCAGCTCGCTGAGCACCGGATAGCCGACATAGGCCAGCACCGAGGCGAGCAGGATGCCGGCGGCGAGGAAGCCGTCGTCCAGGGCGGTGCGGTCCGCGAACCATGCGACCGAAAGGATCCCCCCGATCAGCAGCGCCAGCTGCAGCACCCCGTCGATCACGGCGGAGACGATGCGGGTCGCGAACGAGGCGGTGCGCAGGTCGAGCAGGACCGCATCGCCGGTGATCAGCGCGTCGCGGCGACTCGAGGGGGAGACGGCCGCCGCAGTGCCCGAAAGTGCCATGGCCCCATCCTGGCAGGAGCGAGGAGGTGCCGTCAGCGTCGAGCGTCGGCTTCCGGCCGGGCCGCCCCCGACTTTCGTCGGCCGTGGACGGGGGAGGGCGCCGCCTACCCTGTCTGCGTGGACACCGACGCCTTCATCGCCGTGCACCGGCCGCAGTGGGACCGTCTCGAGGAGCTCACCCGCGCCCGCACCCTCGATGCGGGCGGCATCGACGAGCTGCTCGCGCTCTACCAGGAGGTCTCCACCCACCTCTCCACGGTCCGCTCCACCGTGCCGGATCCCGCGCTGATCTCCCGGCTCTCCCTCCTGGTCCACCGCGCCCGGCTGCGGATCACCGGGGCGCGGATCCCGCTGTGGAAGCACGCGCGCACCTTCTTCTGGGAGGACCTCCCCTCGGCGCTGTTCCAGGCCCGCTGG
This sequence comes from Brachybacterium sp. sponge, assembly GCF_001613775.1. Lineage (NCBI taxonomy): Bacteria > Bacillati > Actinomycetota > Actinomycetes > Micrococcales > Dermabacteraceae > Brachybacterium > Brachybacterium sp. sponge. Next base: position 86,991 of record NZ_LRMP01000003.1, read on the forward strand.
ACGGTCGCGCTCGCGGCCTCGATCTTCCTGCTCTCCTCCCTCGTCTCCGGGCTGTACTTCGGCCTCGACGCGACCGCGCGCGAGCTCGTGGTGCCGGAGGCGCAGCAGCGCGCCCTCGCGCAGCGGGACTTCGTCGCCTACTACTTCGAGGGCGAGGCCTCGGGCTTCGCCGCCCGGGTGTGGACGAACAACGCGTGGATCGCAGTGCAGTCCGTGGTGCTGGGGGTGACCGGGTTCTGGCCCGTCTACATGCTGTTGCAGAACGGGCTGAACGTCGGCCTGTCCGCGGGGGTGCTGGGCGCCTACGGGGGACTGGACACCTTCTTCGTGTTCATCCTCCCGCACGGCCTGCTGGAGATCACCGCGATCGTCGTCGGCGCCGGCGCGGGTCTGCGCACCTTCTGGGCCTGGGTGCGCCCCGGCCCGCTGCCGCGCCTGTGGGCGCTCTCCCACGCCGCCCGCTCCCTGGTCACCGTCGCGATCGGGCTGGTGCCCGTGCTGCTGGTCGCCGGGTTCATCGAGGCCTTCGTGACGCCGAGCTCCCTGCCGCCGGCGCTCCGGATCGCGGTCGGCGCCTCGGCCTGGCTGGCGTTCCTCGCGTACATGCTCGTGCGGGGCCGCCAGGCGCATCGCGCCGGGATCACCGGCGACCTCTCCGAGGAGCTCGTCGGCTCCCGCGTCGCCACCGCCGCCTGAGCGCCGAGCCCGGTGATCGCCGCCTGAGGGCCGAGCCCTGTGACGGCGGCCAGGGCTGGGGGCCGAGCACCGACGGTGCGGCCTCGTGGCCGTGCGCCGCCCGCGCAGCCTGGTGGCCGTGCGCCGGTCACCGCCGCTCAGGCCTCGCGGCCGTGCGCGACGGGGCGAGACGGCACGTCCTCTAGCCTCGGGGGATGCAGCAGCGCAGCGCCGACCGTGACTTCGCGGCCTACAACGAGGCCCAGGACGGCCGGAAGGTGCGGCCTCTTGCAGTGCGCGCCGCGCAGCTCGTGCTCGAGGAGCCCCGGCGCTCGCTTCGGACGACGCCCGATGACCGGCTCGTCGCGGTCGAGCTCGGCAGCGGTGCCGGAATCGAGGCCCGCCATCTCGCCGACAGCGGCTTCCGCGTGCACACCTTCGACGCGGATGTCAGCGTCGAGGCGGGGATGGCCGGCATGGCACGGACGCTGGACATCACCCACACCACGACGGACCTCGCCGTCCCGCTCCCGCTCCCTCCCGCGGACCTCGTGCTGTCCTGCGCGACGCTGTCCTTCGTGCCCCGGGCGGCGTTCCCGCAGCTGTGGGGAGCCGTTCGCTCTGCGCTGAGGCCGCACGGCGTCCTGGCGGTGGACCTCTTCGGCGACCGGGACGACTGGGCGGGGACGGACGGCACCTTCCTGACCAGAGCGGATCTCGAGGAGCTGCTCACCGGGCTCGAGGTGCTCGCGCTCGACGAGGAGGAGCACGACGGGCGCTCCTTCGCCGGACCCAAGCACTGGCACACCTACCGGCTGATCGTCCGCGAGCCGCGGGACATCGCCGGGACGGTCTGAGCGGCTCACCCCGCCCCATCCTGTTCTCACACGGCAGCGGCATGGTCACGTAGTGGCGCTGGGCGTACCAGTACGACGATATAGGCGTACTAGTACGCCCAGCGCCCGTGGCTGACCATCCTCCTGGTGAGGGTGAGGTCGAAGTGGCCCCTGGAACGCGATGCGGGCCGGATCAGAGCCGGCCGGCGGCCTTGAGGGAGAGATACGCGTCGGCGAGGGCCTGCGGGGCCCGGTCCGGCGGGGCGTCGACGACGTGGGCGCCGACGCGCTCGAGGGCATGGGAGACCCCGGCGCGCTCGGAGCGGGCGCGCTCCGCGGCGGCGGCCCGGTACACGGCCTCGAGATCACCGCGCCCTCCGGCGAGCTCCTCGAGCGCGGGATCGGCGACCGAGGCGAGCACCAGGGGATGGTCCTTGGCAAGGCGCGCCGCGACCGGCAGCAGCCCGGAGTGCAGCACCTGCGCCTCCACCGGCGTGATCAGCACGACGAGGGAGCCGCGGCGGGTGCGGGACTCGATCGCGGCCGCGGCGCGCTCCCAGTCCGTCTCCACCAGCGCAGGCTCCACGGCCGCGGTCGCGGCGACCATGTCGTGGAGCACCTTGGTGCGGGTGGAGCCGAGCACCGAGACGTGCGGGATCCGGTCCACGCACAGCAGGTCCACCCGGTCGCCGGCCTGCCCGGCCAGCGCCGTCAGCAGCAGCGCCGCGTCGAAGGCGGAATCGAGCCGCGTCGCCTCGCCGAGCCGTCCGGCGGAGGTGCGGGAGGTGTCCACCACGATCAGCACGTGACGGTCCCGCTCGGGCCGCCAGGTGCGCACCACGACGCTGCGTCGGCGCGCGGTCGCCCGCCAGTCGATCGAGCGGACGTCGTCACCGTCCACGAAGTCGCGCAGGGAGTCGAACTCGGTGCCCTGTCCGCGCTGGTGGATCGCGGCGAGCCCCTCGATCTCCCGCAGCCGCTGCACGCGGGAGGGGAGATGCTTGCGGGAGCCGAAGGGGTGCAGGGCCAGCATCCGTCCGGGCGCAGCGACGCGGGCGCTGCGGCGGGCGAGGCCCAGCGGCCCGAGCGAGCCGATCAGCAGCTGCCGGGAGCTGTGCTCGCCGCGCCTCGTGGGGGTGAAGGACTGGGCGATCGCGCGCCGCTCCTGGGCAGGCAGGACGAGGCGGCTGTGGTGGGAGGCGAGGCCCGCGGTCGGGTTCCAGGCGTCGCGCACCTCGAGCCGTGCGCGGCGCGCGGTGGTGTTCGTCAGCAGCAGGCGCCCGGGGACGGTGCCGCCCAGACGCACCTGCGCCGGCGCCTCGCGACGCACCCGGATCCGCTGCGGGGCCGGGGCGGCCAGCGCATCGGCGAGGACCACGAGCGCCCACAGCGCGAGCAGGATCAGGACCACCCACCACAGCGGCCACAGCACGATCACGGGCAGCGCGAGCAGCGCGGCCAGGGCAGCGCGCGGGGTGAACGAGATCCTCATGAGGCGCTCAGCGGGGGACCGGCACGGAGGCGAGGGTCGCGGCGAGCACGGCCTCGACCTGGGTGCCCTCCAGCTCGGCCTCGGTGGTCAGCCGCACGCGGTGCGAGAGCGTCGCCGGGGCCATGGCCTTCACGTCGTCGGGGGTGATGAAGTCCCGGCCTGAGAGGTACGCCCAGGCGCGGGCGGTGCGCAGCAGCGCGATCGCGCCGCGCGGGGAGACGCCGAGGGTGAAGCTGGGGGAGCGGCGCGTCGCCCGGCACACGTCGACGATGTACTGCACGACAGGATCCTCCGCGGCGACGCGGGCGACGTCTCGCTGGGCGCGGTGCAGGGAGGGAACGTCCACGACGGCGCGCAGGCCCATGGCGGCGAGGTCGGTGGTGTCGAAGCCGTCGGCGTGGCGGCGCAGCACGTCCACCTCGACCTCCCGCTCGGGCAGCGGCATCACGGCCTTGAGCAGGAAGCGGTCCAGCTGCGCCTCGGGCAGGGTGTAGGTGCCGTCGAACTCGATCGGGTTCTGCGTGGCGACGACGAGGAAGGGATCGGGCAGGGGGCGGCTCGCCCCGTCGATCGTCACCTGCCGCTCCTCCATCGCCTCCAGCAGCGCGGACTGCGTCTTCGGCGGCGTGCGGTTGATCTCGTCGGCCAGCAGCAGGTTGGTGAACACCGGGCCCTCGCGGAAGACGAGGTCGCTGGTGGAGTTGTCGTAGACGAGGGAGCCGGTGATGTCGCCGGGCATCATGTCCGGGGTGAACTGCACGCGGCGCATCCGCACGTCGAGCGCCTCCGCGAGCGAACGCACGAGCAGGGTCTTCGCGACGCCCGGCACGCCCTCCAGCAGCACGTGCCCGCGGCACAGCAGGGCGACGACGAGGCTGGTGATCGCCGCGTCCTGGCCGACGACGCCCTTGTGGATCTCGGCGGCGAGCCCCTGCAGCTGCGCACGGGTGTCGACGTCGACCGCGGGGGCCGACGGGGCGGCGGCCGATGCATCGGGCAGGCCGCCTCCCTGCGGGGCGGGGGAGGGCTGGGGCGCGCCGGCGCCGGGGGCGTCGGGCCGCGGCGGGACGGGGTCGGTCATCGGTCGATCTCCTTCTCGAGACGGTCGAGGTCGTGGGCGAGGCGCACGAGGTCGTGGTCGGTGGTGACGGGGGCGGGGCCGAGGAGCGCGCGCAGCTGCTCCGGGGACTCCTCGACGTGCGGGGACAGCGCCGCCAGGAGCCCGTCGAGCGCGGACTCGTGGCGCAGCCCGAGCCGGTCGGCGAGGCGGGTCGCGGCGGCGGCGCGCAGGGCGGCGGCGGCCGCGTCGCGTGCCGAGGCCTGCTGCAGGAGCCGTGCCCGGCCGAGCACCAGCTCCTGGGGGCGGACGGTCACCGGCAGCGGCTCGACCACCACCGGGCCGGGGCGTCGGCCCAGCGCGATCAGCGCCAGCACCGCGGCCAGCACGAGCCAGGCCGCGACCGGGCCGATCCACCCGGGCAGGTGGTCGACGAGGGACGGCGAGGAGGTCCCCTGGGGATCCGTCGCCGAGGGGACGTACCAGGTCAGCTCCTCGGAAGCGGACAGGGCGTTGAGCGCGAGCGCGGAGTTGTCGGCCCGGCCCACGCCGTCGTTGGTGAGCAGGTCGGGGCTGCCGAGCACGAGGACCCCGTCGGACTCGGCGACGAGCGCGCCGCCCTCCGACTCGAAGCAGGCAGAGGTCCCCGCGCCGCTCGCGGTGTAGAGGGAGGCGGGTCCGTCCAGGGCGTCCTCGTCATCGGGCACCTCGAGCACGCGGGCGCCGTGGGAGAGGTCCCCGCAGGCGTCGCCCGCCTCGACCTGCGTTTGCTCGCGCAGCGCGCCGGAGGGGGTGATGCCGGAGGTGAGATACGAGAGGGCGACGAAGTCGGGCCGGAGCACGATCAGCCGGCCCCCGCCCTCCTCGCGCGCCTCCGCGAGCATCGTGAGCTGCTCGCCGCTGAGGCTCTTCGGCGCGGTCAGCAGCACGGTCCCGCCGGCGCGGAGGTCCTCGGCGGCGTCGGCCGTGTGCCGCCTCGTCTCGACCTCGACGCCGAGGTCGCCGAGCACCTGGACGACGGCCTTCGCGCCCTGACCGGTGGGCGCGTCGGGCTCGAGCGGGCCGTCGCGGTACAGGCCCCGCGCCACGGAGACGAGGACCGCGGCGATCACCGCGAGGACGACGGCGGCGACGAGCCAGGGGCGTCGCCGCTCCTGCGCGGCGCCGAGGGGAGCGCCCGCTCCCGGCGGGGCGGCGTCCGTCACCGCCGTGCCGCGGGCCGCGGCGGGCCCGGTGGGTGCGGGGGCGCTCATGCGCGGGCCCCTGTCTCGGCCTGCTCGAGCGCGGAGAGGTCGGGGGACGTCTCCGCGATGTACTCGGCCAGGCGCAGCATGTCCTCGGCCGGCTTCACCCCGACGCTCCGCACCGAGTAGGCGGCCGTGTCGAAGGCGTCCGCCCCGCGCTGGAGCCGTCCCCGCAGGTCGGGGAAGGTGAGCGATGCACGGGTCGCTGCCTCGTGGGCGGTCATGCCGGTCGCGACGTCCAGCAGGGTGCGCTCCTCGAGGTCGCGCACCAGCGCGCGCAGCGCGAGAACGGTCCCGTCGTCGGCGCGTCCCGCGTCGATCGCGTCGCGTGCGGCGCCGCGCAGCTCCTCCCCGCTGAGCACCGGCTCGGCGTCGAGCGCCGCGTCGACGGCGAGGGCGGGGCTGCGTCGAAGCAGGCCCGTGCGCCGCAGCACCAGCACCACGACCGCGGCGAGGACCAGCGCCAACAGCACCGCGATCACGGTCTGCGTGGCCGAGGACCCGTCGACGCCGTCGACCATGCTCGCCAGCCAGTCCTCGATCGCGCCGAGCAACCAGGCGACGAAGCCGGGGGAGTCGTCGTACTCGTCCTTCGCGAGCTCCTCGAGGATCCGCTCGCGCGCCTCGTCGGGGCCGAGCCGCGGCGCGGCCGGGATCATCGGGCCCCGTCCGCCGCCCAGGCGTCACGGGCCCGGCGGGTGAGCTCCACGTCCCAGGCCTCGTCGCGCATCCGCACATCGGCGTACAGCGCCGTGTACCCGGCGGAGAGGAACGGCGCCAGGAGGAAGGTCGCCAGATACGTGCCGAGCATCGAGAGGATGGTCAGCAGAGCCACGCCCAGCACCACCGCCTCCCCGGCGCTGACCAGCAGGATCGCAAAGTATGCGATGCCGGCGACCATGCTGAACACCCCGGAGACGGTGTACGTGACGACCATGTACAGCACGTACAGCAGCACCGCGATGCCGAGCACCCGCCACAGGCGCCTGCCGCGGGTGAGCGCGAAGCCGCGGCGGATCGCGCCGAGCACGCCCGTCTCCTCGAGGACCAGCGCCGGGATCGTCAGCACGGTCCGCGCCCACAGCCACAGCATCGCCAGCAGGCCCACGACCGTCCCGAGCAGGATCGGGAGGATCGTCAGCCAGCCCGGCTCCTGCACGATCAGGATCGGCGCCAGCCCGACCGCGAAGGGCACCGTGAACAGGATCGTCGACATCAGCGCGATGAGCAGGCTCACGCCGAGGGCGGGCAGGCCCCGGCGCCGCATCGTCGCCCACATCTCGGAGGTCGGGAGCGGCGTGCCGGTCGCCTCGCCGAGCGCGAGGCGGGTCAGGGCGACCGTGACCAGGGAGGCCGCGACCATCGTGACGAGGCCCGTGATCACGCTGGTGACCACGGTCAGGACGATGTCGCCGGCGGTGCCGGTGAAGGGGACCTCGCTCGAGCCTGTGGGGTCCTGCATCGCGGCCTGCATGTCGCCGATCATCGGCATCATCCCCGCCCCGGTGGACAGGGTGATGAGCACGAAGGCGACCCCGTACACCGCGGCGGAGACGCCGAGCACCGCACGGGTGCGCAGACGGTAGATACGCACGGCCGCGCCGAGGATCTCGCCGAGCCCCAGCGGCCGCAGCGGGAACAGCGGCACGGACTGCACCAGCTCGCGCTGCGGCGCGCCCGTCGGGGCCGGGCCTCCCGGCCCTGCGGTGCCGTCGGGTGCGGAGGGGGCCGGTTGCCCCCAGCTGCCGGGGCCGCCGGAGCCTCCCGGGCCTGTCGGCTCGCTCGGGACCTCCGCCCCGGGGGCGGTCCACGGACTGCTCATCGGTGCTCCTCCATCGGCTGGTGCTCGTCCCCGTCGCGGCGGGTCGAGCTGGACTGCTGGACCCGACCCTACGGAGTGGCGGCCCCGCCTCCGATACGACGAACGTCGACACCCCGGCGTCTTCCGGCGACGGGGCGTCGCGGGAGGGGAGGGCGCGGCGGTCGGGGCGACCGCGAGGCTACCGCCCGGACACCCCGTCGGCCGGGCTCCCCGGTGTCGGCCCCGCCCGATGGCACAATGACCCCCATGACGACGCCTTCACGGATCCTCGTGGTCGACGACGATCAGGCGATCGCCGAGATGGTCGGGATCGTCCTGCGCGGCAAGGGCTTCGAGGTCGCGACCTCGCCCGACGGCGCCTCCGCCCTGGAGGCGTTCCCGCGCCTGCGCCCCGACCTCGTGCTGCTGGACCTCATGCTCCCCGGGATGGACGGCATCGAGGTGTGCCGTCGGATTCGGCGCGAGTCGGGGGTCCCGATCATCATGCTCACCGCCCGCACCGACACCGCCGACGTGGTCGAGGGGCTCGAGGCGGGTGCCGACGACTATCTCACCAAGCCCTTCGAGCCGGAGGAGCTGGTGGCGCGGATCAAGGCGCGGGTGCGCCGCGTCGAGCCGCCCACCACCGAGCAGCTGACCGTCGGCGACCTGACGATCGACGTCGACGGTCACGAGGTGCGCCGGGACGGGGAGCTGATCTCCCTCACCCCGCTCGAGTTCGACCTCCTCACCCAGCTGGCCCGCAAGCCCTGGCAGGTCTTCACCCGCGACGTGCTGCTCCGCGACGTGTGGGGATACCGTCACAGCGCCGACACGCGCCTGGTCAACGTGCACGTGCAGCGACTGCGCTCGAAGATCGAGCAGGACCCGGAGAACCCCTCGATCGTGGTGACCGTGCGCGGGGTCGGCTACCGCGCGGGGAGCGGGTCCTGAGCGTGCCCGCGCCGCGGTGAGCGCTCCGGAGGGGAGCCGGCCCCCGGCGTCCCGGCGCGACCGTCTCCGGCAGGCCGCGGACCCGCGCAGCTGGTCCCTCGCGCTGCGGGTCGTGCTGGTGACGACGCTGCTGTCGACGCTGGCGCTGCTGGCCGTCGGCGCCTATCTCTCCACCGTCATCGCCGACGGGCTCTACGAGCAGCGCCGCGACCGGGTCCTCGAGGAGACGGTCGAGGTGCGCGACGAGCTGGGGGAGTCCCTCGCCCAGCTCTCCGGCGCGACCAGCACCCAGCAGCAGGACGCGGTCAGCGCGTTCGTGCAGTCCACGGGCGGGCAGGGCGGCGGCGACCGCCGCGAGGTCGCGCTCGTGCCCGTGGAGACGACGGGGACCGTCTTCCCGGTCGCCTCCTCCGACCGGACCCTCTTCGACGAGGTCGACGACGAGTTCGCGACCGCCGTCGCCGCACAGCCCGACGCCGTCTCCTGGCGCTCGATCGGGAGGGAGGACGAGACGGGGCGCACCGAGCCCGCGCTGCTCGTCGGCACCCGGGTGGTGGTGCCCGGAGCGGGCTCCTACGACCTGTACCTCATCTATTCCCTCCAGGAGGAGCAGGAGACCCTCGCCTTCGTCCAGCGCGTGATCCTCGGCGGAGGGCTCGTGCTGCTCAGCCTCATCCTCGGCATCGCGATCGCCATCGCGCGCATGGTCACCACCCCGCTCAAGCGCGCCGCGCACGCCGCCGGGCGGATGGCCGCCGGGGATCTCACCAGCCGTGTCGAGGTCGCGGGCGCCGACGAGCTCGCCAGGGTGGGGGAGTCCTTCAACGACATGGCCCGCAGCCTCGAGCAGAAGGTCGACGACCTCACCGAGCTCTCCCGCGTCCAGCAGCGCTTCGTCTCCGACGTCTCCCACGAGCTGCGCACCCCGCTGACCACGATCCGGATGGCCTCCTCGGTGCTGGACTCGCGCCGCAAGGAGCTGCCCGGGGAGCTGCAGCGCACCACCGAGCTGCTGGCCGCGCAGGTGCAGCGCTTCGAGGTGCTGCTGGCGGACCTGCTGGAGATCTCCCGCTTCGACGCGGGCGCTGCGCAGCTCGAGGCCCTGCGCGAGGACATGGACGCGCTGGTCATGCGCGCGGTCGAGGACGTGCGCCCGCTCGCCGGGGCACGCGGCTGCCTGCTGGACGTGCGCCTCGGCGAGGGAGCCTCCACTGCGGTCGTCGACGCGAGGAGGGTGGACCGGATCCTGCGGAACCTGCTGACCAACGCGATCGAGCACGGCGCGGGCAGCCCGGTGCTGGTCCAGACCGCGGGCGACGAGGACGCCGTCGCCGTGGTGGTGCAGGACTTCGGCCACGGCATCTCCCCGGAGGACGCCCGGCGCGTCTTCGACCGGTTCTGGCGCGCGGACCCCTCCCGCGCCCGCACCCTCGGCGGGACGGGGCTCGGCCTGTCGATCTCCGCCTCCGACGCCCATCTGCACGGCGGCTGGCTGCAGGCCTGGGGGCAGGAGGGCGAGGGCGCGGTCTTCCGGCTCACGCTCCCGCGACGCCCCGGCACCGAGCTGGTCCGCTCCCCGCTGCGGCTGGAGCGCCCCTTCGACCGCGCCCTCGCCGACGCCGCCGTCTCCCCGACGCCGACCGGCGAGATCCGCATCGGCCCCGACCTGCTGCCCGATCTCGACACCACCGACCTCGACCATCCCGCCGGCGAGGACGTCGCGGCCCGGCACCCCGAGGGGGAGGGACCGGCCGAGGACGCCGCGGCCGAGGAGAAGGACGCAGGAGCACGATGAGACCCGACCGCCGCACCGTGCTGCACGCCCTCGGCGCCGCCGCCCTGCTGGGCCTCGGCGCAGGCTGCGCCCGCATCCCCGTCGACTCCGGGATCGACAGCCGCACCCTGACCGGCAGCTCCCATCCCGGAGCGCCCTACGTGCGCGCCCTGCCCCCGGCCGACGGCGCGACCGCCCAGGAGGTCCTGGCGGGCTTCGTCCAGGCCGGCGTCGGCTCCGAGGACGACTTCGCCGTCGCCCGCGCCTATCTCACCGAGGAGGCGAGCGCCGGCTGGGACCCCGAGGCCCGGATCACCATCTACTCGGGCAGCCAGGAGCTGCAGGTGCGCGAGGAGAGCGAGGGACGCCTGGTGCTCGGCTTGCAGGTGGTCGCCGTGGTCGATGCCCGCGGAGTGCGCAGCGCGCTCGCCGGCCCCACCCCGCAGGAGCTCGCCGTCGCGGTGGAGGAGGTCGAGGACCAGTGGCGCCTGAGCGAGGTGCCCGACGGGATCTTCCTCTCCGAGGCGGCGTTCGAGACCCTCTACTCCCCGGCGCGCCTGTACTTCCTCGACGCCCGGGAGCGGCATCTCGTGCCCGACCACCGCTGGCTGCCGCTGCGGCGCGGCGCCACGGCGGTGCTCGAGGGCCTCGCCGCAGGGCCGGCGGGCTTCCTCGAGGGCGCCGTGGGCAGCCAGATCCCCCACGGCTCCGACCTCACGGACGCCGAGGTGGAGAGCGGGGCCGACGGCACCGCCCAGGTCGAGGTGCCCACCGCGATCACGGGACTGGCCGCGGAGCCGCGACGCCTGGCCCTGTCCCAGCTGGAGTCCTCGCTGCGCTCCCTGCGCAGCCTCTCGGTGGTGCGCCTCGTGCAGGACGGCAGGGAGCTGTCGCTCGAGGAGGACGGCCGGGTGGAGCGGGCTCTGCCGGGGCACCGGCCGATCGCCGCCGGACCCACCGGCGTGATCTCCCTGGCCGATCCCGGCAGCGCGGACCCGCCGCAGCTCGTCCCCGACCTTGCCGGACAGGAGATCGCCTCCCCGGCGATCGCCCCCGACGGTGGGCTCGCCGCCGCTCGCAGCCTCGACGGCGCGCAGGTGCTGATCGCCTCGACCGACGGCTCGGTCCCGCTGCGCGAGGCCGCGACGGGCACGGGATTCGTCCCTCCCCGCATCGACGGCGCCGGCTGGGTGTGGACCTCCGTCGGCTCGAGCGCGGGCGCGCTGCTGGCCCTGTCGGGCAAGGGCGCCGAGCACGACGCGAAGGTCGATGCGCCCTGGCTCGCCGGACGCGAGGTGCGCGCCCTGGACATCGCCGCCGACGACACGCGGATGCTGGTGCTCTCCGACGAGGCGGGCGAGGGCCGGCTCGAGCTGTGCGCGGTGGTGCGCGACGCCGAGGGCGTCCCCTCCGCCCTCACAGAGCCGATCCTGGTGCGCACCTTCTTCGCCGACGTGCGGCAGGTCAGCTGGTACGACGAGGGCACCGTCGTGGTGCTCGGGACCGATCCCGGCACCGGCGAGCTGCGCGCGCAGCTGCAGGACCTCTCCGGCACCATCGAGCCGCTGCCCACCCCGCCGCCCGGCACCGTGCGGCTGACGGGCTCCGTGGTGGCCGAGACGGTCTGGGCCGCCGACGCGGAGGGGAACCTGCGCCGCACCGACGGCGAGGGCTGGCGCGGCGTCGAGGTGTCCGGCCGCGATCCGGGGTTCTACTGACGTCGTGCGAGCCGATGACGTCATCCGAGCCGTTGACGTCGCCTGAGCCGCGCCCCCTCGCTGACCTCCCCTCCCCAGCACCGTCCTGTCCACCGCGCGGCCCCGCCGCTCGTGCCGGGACGCTCCCGGTGCTGGGATCGGCCCATGCACAGCGGAGCACCACGGCACGCCTCTCCTCGCACGCGGCCCGCCCAGGGGACCGGTCGGGCCGACCGCGCGCTCGCCCTGCTCGCGGAGGTCGCCGCGCAGACCTGCTCCCTCGTCGCGCCGCGCAGCTGCCCCTGCGGCCGGGACGGCACCCGGCTCTGCCCGGACTGCGCGGCGCTGCTGCAGGCCTCGCCGCTGCGGGTCGACGCCTGCTGCGATGCGCTCCAGGTGCTCAGCGCCGCCCGGGTGCGGGAGCAGAGCCGGGAGGGGCTGCTCCTGCCCGCGGGCGTGGACCACAGCCCGCTCCTGCCCGTGCTCGCGCTCGGCGAGTACGGGGGAGACCTGCAGCGGCTCGTGCTCGCCTGGAAGAACGGCGGGATGCTGCACCTGTGCGGGGCGCTGGCCGCAGGACTCGCCCCCGCGGTGCGGCGGCTCGCGGAGGGATCGGGCGTCGCCGAGCCCCTCCTCGTCCCGGTGCCCTCCCGGCCGGCGGCCCGGCTGCGCCGCGGGGAGGACCACACCGCCGAGCTCGTGCGGGCGCTCGCTCGGGAGGGCGCCGGGCGCGCACTCCTCCTGCGCGCCGCACCGACCACCGGGCAGGAGGGACGCGGAGCCCGGGCCAGGAGGCTGCGGCGGATCCGCCTGGACCCCGCGCAGGCGCGGCGCGCCCGCGCCCTGGACGCCCCGGTGATCGTCGTCGACGACGTCGTCACGACCGGCGCGACGCTGCGCGGCATGCACGAGGCGCTCGACGCGGAGGGGATCGAGGTGCTCGGCGCGGCCGTGATCGCCTCCGCGCGGGTGCCCGGGGTCGTCGCGTCCCCGGGACCGGGCGAAGCGCCCCCGGGGCCGGGCGAAGCGGACGAACCCGGGTGAACAGCACGCGCACGGACGGGAACCTCGGGACGGATGGCCAGGAAACGCTGAGGGAAACGTGGCATGCTTGGTGTTCCTCGCCACACATGGGCGAGCAGTCCTCGATCAGGAGGTGCGCACCCCGACCAAGAGCCATCGCGGCCGGGCTCCGAGCGGCCGCACCCGGACAGGAGGAGAAACCACTCATGGAGATCAATGTCGTCGGACGTCACATGGACGTCCCGGATCGTTTCCGCCGTCATCTCACCGAGAAGCTCGACAAGGTCACCCAGTTCGCTCCCGCGGCGCTCCGCGTCGACGTGGAGGTCTCGCAGGAGAAGAACCCCCGTCAGGCCGAGCTCAGCGACCGGGTCGAGCTCACCGTGCACGAGAACGGCGCGGTGATCCGCTCCGAGGCCCGTGCCGACGACCTCTACGGCGCGCTCGACATCGCCTACGGCAAGCTCCTCGAACGACTCCGCCGCGCCCGTGACCGGCGCAAGGACCATCGCCGCGGACGCGACCGCGCCCATCAGGGGACCGGCGCGAGCCTGCGCACCATGCCCGCGGACCAGGAGATGCCCGAGTCGCTGCGACCGGCCGAGGAACCGGCCGCCGAGAGCACCGAGGCCCCCGAGCCCGGCGAGACCCGCGAGGCCCGCGAGGCCGACCTGGCCGAGGCGGGCAGCCCCGTGATCATCCGCGAGAAGAAGCACACCGCCAAGCCCATGAGCGTCGACGACGCGCTCTACCACATGGAGCTCGTCGGCCACGACTTCTTCCTGTTCGTCGACGCCGAGTCCGGCAACCCCAAGGTGGTCTACCGCCGCAAGGGCTGGAGCTACGGCGTGATCGAGCTCGACGGGGAGCAGAAGGCGTCCTGATCCGGGACCTGCTCCAGAGGGCGGGAGGGCATCGCGAGATGTCCTCCCGCCCGTCCGTGCGCCCGGGACACCACCCACCGCCCTCGGGGCGATGCAGGGGCCGGCGAGTGCGGCGCGGCCGAGGACCGCATCGGGGGCATGGGGGACGGAGCGCGCCGTGGCCGACGCGCTGAGCTGGACCGCGGCCCGCCGGATCGCGCTGCGCGCCCAGGGGATGGGCGGCGCGCGCCGCGACGAGATGCCGTCGGCCGCCGGGAGCAGGCGCGCACTCGTCCGCACCCTGGAGCGCACCCACCTGCTGCAGATCGACTCCGTGAGCGTCTTCGCCCGCGCCCACCACCTGCCGGTCTTCACCCGCACCGGGATCTGGGACCCCGCCGCCCTCGACCGCGCCTCCCGGCCCGGCCGCTCCCGCCTGGTCCGCGAGACCCTCGCCCACGAGGCCGCGTTCACGACCGAGGAGGTCCACTCCCTGCTGGACTTCCGCCGCCGCGCCACCTCCGAGCGGGACTGGGGTGTGATCCGCGAGATCGCCACCACCTCCCCGCACCTGTTCCCCCAGGTCCGAGAGGCGCTTGCCGAGATCGGCCCCGCGAGCGCGGCCGCCCTCTCCCGCCACCTCGGCGACACCGAGCGGGGCGAGGGCTGGGGATGGCGGCGCACCCGCAGCCAGTGGGCCGTGGAGTACCTCTTCCGCAGCGGGGAGCTCGACTGCGTCGGCCGCAACTCCCAGTTCGAGCGGCTCTACACGCCGGCGCCCCCGCGCGAGGAGCCGCCCGTCCCCGAGGCGGAGGCGGTCGCCCGTCTGACGGCCCTCGCCACGCGCTCGCTCGGGGTCTCCGACCCGGGTGCGATCGCCGACTACTTCCGTCTCCGGATCGGCCAGGTGCGGCCCGCCATCGACGAGATGCTCGCGCGCGGCGAGCTGACCGAGGTCGAGGTCGCCCACCCCGCAGCGGCCCGCACCATGCTCCTCCACCGCGACGCGCCCGGCCCGAGCCCGCTGCGCACGACCGCCCTGGTCAGCCCCTTCGACCCGATCGTCTTCCACCGGCCCCGGCTCGAGCACCTCTTCGACGTCGAGTACCGCATCGGCATCTACACCCCCGCCCCGCAGCGCACCACCGGCTACTACTCCCTGCTCCTCCTGCTCGGGGACGTGATCCCGGCGCGCACCGACCTGCGCGCGGACCGCGAGCGCGGGGTGCTGGAGGTGCGCGGCGTCTTCGCCGAACCGCTCCCGCACCTTCCCGCCCGGCAGCGGCCGGGCGCGGACCGCGTCGTCGCCGCGCTCGCCGAGGAGCTGGACCGGGCCGCGCGCTGGCAGGGCCTCGAGGCCGTCGAGGTGCGCACCGGGGAGGGGACGGGGGAGCTCTCCCGCCCCCTCGCCGCCGTGATCGCGGCGAGCTGAACCCGCCGCGCGGAGCGGTGCAGGTCCCGCGCCGCGGCCCGGCCGACCCCGCCCGGGTGCGTGAGGAGACCCGCAGGTGCTCTCCTCCACGGGCGACGACGCTTACGATGGGTCGGGCATCAGCCGTCCATGGGGACGTCCCCACCATCTACGGGAGCACACGAGTGGCCAACCTCTTCGACAAGATCCTGCGCGCCGGTGAAGGCCGGGAGGTCCGCAGGCTCGAATCCATCGCGAAGCGCGTGGGCGAGGCGGAGGACGTCTTCTCGGAGCTCAGCGATGACGAGCTGCGCGCCGAGACCGACCACTTCAAGCAGCGCCTCGAGGACGGCGAGACCCTTGACGAAATCCAGGTCGAGGCGTTCGCGGCCGTCCGTGAGGCCGCGCACCGCACCCTCGGCCAGCGCCCTTACGACGTGCAGATCATGGGCGGCGCCGCCCTGCACCGCGGCCGCATCGCCGAGATGAAGACCGGTGAGGGCAAGACCCTCGTCGCGACCCTCCCCGCCTATCTCAACGCGCTCGCCGGCAAGGGCGTGCACGTCGTGACGGTCAACGACTACCTCGCCGGCTACCAGAGCGACCTGATGGGCCGCGTCTTCCGCACCCTGGGCCTGACCACCGGCGTGATCAAGTCCGGGATGACCCCGGCGGAGCGCCGCGAGCAGTACGCCGCCGACATCACCTATGGCACGAACAACGAGTTCGGCTTCGACTACCTGCGCGACAACATGACCCTCTCCCCGGAGGAGCGGGTCCAGCGCGGTCACTTCTTCGCGATCGTCGACGAGGTCGACTCGATCCTCATCGACGAGGCCCGCACCCCGCTGATCATCTCCGGCCCCGGCTCCGGTGACGCGAACAAGTGGTTCAGCGAGTTCGCGAAGGTCGTCACCCACCTGCGCCGCGACCGCGACTACGAGGTCGACGAGAAGAAGCGCACCGTCGGCGTGCTCGAGTCGGGGATCGACGAGGTCGAGGACCACCTCGGCATCGACAACCTCTACGAGTCGCTGAACACCCCGCTGATCGGGTTCCTGAACAACGCCATCAAGGCCAAGGAGCTGTTCAAGCGCGACAAGGACTACGTGGTCCTCAACGGCGAGGTGATGATCGTCGACGAGCACACCGGGCGCATCCTCGCCGGCCGCCGCTACAACGAGGGCATGCACCAGGCCATCGAGGCGAAGGAGGGGGTGAAGATCAAGGCGGAGAACCAGACCCTCGCCACGATCACCCTCCAGAACTACTTCAAGCTCTACGAGAAGCTCTCGGGCATGACCGGCACGGCCGAGACCGAGGCCGCCGAGTTCATGAACACCTACAAGCTCGGCGTGGTCCCGATCCCCACGCACCGCCCGATGCAGCGCGTGGACCAGGCCGACCGCATCTACCGCACCGAGAAGGCGAAGTTCGACGCGGTCGTCGAGGACATCGTCGAGCGGCACGAGAAGGGCCAGCCCGTCCTCGTGGGCACCACCAGCGTGGAGAAGTCCGAGTACCTCTCGAAGCTGCTGAACGCCCAGGGCGTCGCCCACGAGGTGCTCAACGCCAAGAACCACGCCGGCGAGGCGGCGATCGTCGCGATGGCCGGCGCCAAGGGCGCGGTCACCGTCGCGACCAACATGGCCGGCCGCGGCACCGACATCATGCTCGGCGGCAACGTCGAGTTCATGGCGCATGCAGAGCTCGAGAAGCGCGGCCTGGACGCCGAGGAGGACCCGGAGGCCTACGAGGCCGCCTGGGACGAGGAGATCGAGCGCGCGAAGCAGGCCGTGGCCGAGCAGCACGACGAGGTCGTCGAGCTCGGCGGCCTGTACGTGCTGGGCACCGAGCGGCACGAGTCGCGCCGCATCGACAACCAGCTGCGCGGCCGCTCCGGCCGACAGGGCGACCCGGGGGAGTCCCGCTTCTACCTCTCGCTCCAGGACGACCTGATGCGCCTGTTCAACTCGGGCGCCGCCGAGTCGCTGCTCGCCCGCGGCGGGGTGGACGAGTCGATCCCGCTGACGGGGCGGATGGTCTCCGGCGCGATCCAGCGCGCACAGAACTCGATCGAGTCCCGCAACGCCGAGATCCGCAAGAACGTCCTGAAGTACGACGACGTCCTGACCAAGCAGCGCCGGAAGTTCTACGAGGAGCGTGCGCGCATCCTCGAGGGCGAGGAGCTCGATGCGCACATCGAGCGCTTCATCGAGGAGGTCATCGGCGGCACCGTCGACGCGCACACCGCCGGCAAGCCCGGCGAGGACGTCGACCTCGAGGAGCTGTGGGGCGCGCTGCGTCCGGCCTATCCCGTCTCCCTCACCCCGCAGGACGTCATCGACGAGGTGGGCGGCAAGGAGAACCTCGAGGCGAGCGAGCTCAAGCAGGAGATCCTCGCCGACGCGAAGGTCGCCTACGAGAAGCGCGAGGAGGAGCTCGGCGAGGAGGGGCTGCACCAGCTCCAGCGCCGTGTGCTGCTGTCGGTGATGGACCGCCGCTGGCGCGAGCACCTCTACGAGATGGACTACCTCAAGGAGGGCATCGGACTGCGCGCCATGGCCCAGCGCGACCCGCTCATCGAGTACGAGCGCGAGGGCCACCTCATGTTCAACGACATGATGGCCGGGGTGAAGGAGGACGTGGTCGGCTACGTCTACAACCTCGAGGTTCAGGTCGAGCAGGCCAAGCCCGTCGTCCCCCAGGCCGTCTCGGATCTGCTGCGCCGGACAGGCGCCAAGGCCGCGGCCGCCGTCGAGGCCGGTGCCGGCGCGAAGGCCGGAGCGCAGCCTGCGACGACGGCGGAGGAGAAGGACGCGGACGTCGAGTCGAACGAGTCCGCACGGAGCGGCTCCGAGGACACCGGCTCCGCCGAGGCGGAGGCCGCGGAGGCCGAGGACCAGCTGAAGGCGGAGAGCTCCGTCGTGCTGCGCGCCAAGGGGCTCGACGACGGGCCGAACGAGCGCCAGCTGCGCTACAGCTCCGCCGAGGGCAGCGACGTCCAGGATTCCGGCACGCTCACCCGCGCCCAGCGCCGTCGCCGTGCGCGCGGCGAGGACGCGGCCGCCGCGAACACCGTCTCGGACAAGCCCGAGGGCGCTCCGCAGGGCGACGGCCTGAACCGGGCGCAGCGCCGCTCGGGCCGACGCCGCAAGGGCTGATCGCGCCGACGTCGTAGGGAAGAGCCCCGGGCCATGTGGCCCGGGGCTCTTCCCTCCGCTCTCGAGTGTCACCCCGTCTCGGGTCTCAGCCGATCTCGAGGACGGTCACCCTCCATCCGGAGTGCCGCAGCTCCCAGCGCATGGCGAGGAAGCGGGCACGATCCGGCTCGCGCAGCACGCAGCTGGCCTCGACCGTGCGCTCGTTGACCACGCAGGTGCGCACGCCCGTGACCTGCAGCTGCCGGGGCGGGGCGTATCCCGTCGAGGCCCGCAGGCGGCGGGTGAGCGCCGCCCGACGCGACATGACCTGCGCGATCTCGGGTGTGACCAGCCGCGACAGCGCGTTCGTCGGCCGCATGTCCCGGATGATCTCGACGGCCCGGCGAGCCACCGGTGCGACCATCTGCTCCACGATCAGAGGATCCTCGGGTGCTCGGGAGGCGGCCCGGAGCGCGGCGTCGGCGGGGCGCTGATCGGTAGTGCTCATGACCGGGCCTCCTCGTCGAGGGCGGCCGGCACGGTGAGCACCTGGCCGGGGACCAGCAGATCGGGATCCTCGCCGATCACGTCACGGTTCTCCTGGTGCAGCAGGGGCCAGGCCTCCGCCAGGAGCGCGGGGTCGTCCGGTCCGGGGCCGAGCACGTCGTCCGTCAGCGACCACAGCGTGTCGCCCTTCTGGACGACCACGGTCCTCGGCGGGGGAGCGCTCCCGTCGTCCCCGGCATCGCCCGCGTCCTCATCCGTGCCACCTGCACCGTCCCCGCCCTCGGACGGCTGCGCACTCCCGGTCACCGGCGAGGGCGAGCCCGCGGCGGATGGCGTCTCGGGGGAGTCCTGCGCCGGGGCCGCCGGGGTGTCCGATGCCTCCGAGGCGTCCGGGGCACCTGCCCCGTCGGGGGTCTCGGAGCTGTCCGGGGACGCCTCGTCGTCGGGGCTCTCGGGGCGCGGCGACTCCTGTGCCCCCTCCGGCGCACGGGTTCCCTCGGTGCCCGTCTCCTGCGGCGTGTCCTCGTCGGAGGGCCGCGCGGGCGCGGTCGTCGGGTGCTCGTCGCCCTGCTCGTCGGGGGCGGGGCTCGTCGCCGGCTCCTCGGCGGTCGGTGCGGGGTCTCCGCCCCATCCGAGCGAGGGGAGGGGCTCCCCGGCGCCGGACTCCTCGGGATCCTCGGGCTCCGGCGTCGCCGGGTCGTCAGCTGGGAGCTCCTGCGAGGTCTGGGACGTGGTCGGGGCGCTCTCCTCGAGCTGGAGCTGCTCGCTGGCCAGCGCCGGACCGAGCACCAGCCCGGTGGCGGCGGTGGCGACCGCGGCCCCCATGCTCAGGCGGCGGGCGAGGCGCGGGGCCAGCACCCGCAGGGCCGGCAAGAGCATCCGGCCGATCCGACCCGCGGGACCGGCCAGGAGGATCGCTGCGGCGAGCCCCCAGATCACGGCGAGGTACAGGCACAGCAGCGCCCCCGCGCCGGCCAGGCCCACGAGGACCCAGCCGATCAGCTGCTCCTCGCCGTGCGCGCTGCCCGCGCTGCCCCCGAGCATCCTCGCCGCCTGGGCCATCGCGACCGCACCTCCGGCGGCGGCGACGGCGCCCAGCGACGAGGCCCCCGCTCCCTGTGCTGCCTGCTCCCGTCCCCGGTCCCCCATGGCCTTCCCCTCGCCTCATGCTCCGCGGCGTCGGACTCCCCGATCGCCGTTCATCTCGATGGTGTCGTTTGATGCAGTTTGATGCGACTGGATCGCATATGAGGAAAGGTAGCCCGATGTGATGCAGGCCGCAACTGCTCGAGGTGACGCTGTTGATCCGGGCCGGCTGGGGAGGGGAGGTCGCCCCCTCCCAGGCGGACGGGACCTCGCCCCGTCGGACACGACCCCGTCCTGACGGACGCGACCCTGCCCTGACGGACGCGACCCGCTCCCGGCGGACCGGTCCGTGGCCCCGCTCGGACGTGTCCTCGTCCCCGATGTGCCGTCCAGGTCCGGCCGTCGCTCGGCGCGCCCTACAGTGGGCCCATGCGCTTCGAGAGGATCTTCGAGGACCTCGAGGGACGGTTCGAGCACCATGAGCAGGAGGAGCTGCGGGCCGTCTCCGAGGACCTCGCGCGTGCCGAGCGCGCTCAGCTGACCCTGGCCGACCGGCTCCGCGGTGCGGGCCGGCGCGAGCTCACCCTGCACGTCGGGGCGGGGCTGCGACTGGCGGGGACCGTGGAGGAGGTCGGCGCCGAGTGGGTCTCGCTGCGCGAGGTCCGCACTGCTCAGCGCGCCGTCGTGCCGCTCGCCGCGATCGGCATCGTGGAGGGCCTCTCCTCGCGGGCCCGACCGGCGGAGGAGTCGCTGCGCTCGCCGCTGGGGCTGGGGTCGGTGCTGCGCGAGATCGCGCGGGACCGGAGCGTCGTGCGCCTGGAGACGACCGCGGGCACCGTGCTCGGCAGGATCGCCGGTGTCGGTGCGGATGCGGTGGACGTGCTGTCGCTGCCGACGGGGGAGTCCAGCAGTGTGCCCGGCTCCGCCCGGCTCACGGTGACCATGTCGTCCCTGCTCGCGGTGCTGCCGCGCTGAAGGGAACCGGTGCGGCGCCGGCCCGGGCGGGCGGGTGCGGCGCGGGAGAGCCCTCGCTGACGGGGAGCGTTCTGAGCCAGCTCAGCAGCGGTCGTCGGAGATCGCCGGGACGGTCAGGAGCGCCCCTCGGCCGCGTCGCGCTCGAGCGCGCGCTCCTCCTCGAGCAGCGCCTCCGTGCGCCGGTAGCTCCGCTCGATGTAGGACTCGAGCTCGGTGACCTCGACCCGCCACTGGCCTCGGCCGCCCACCTTGATCGCGCGCAGCTCGCCCGAGCGCACGAGGGCGTACGCCTGCGAGGCCGAGATCGACAGCGTCTCCGCGACATCGGAGAGCGGGACGAAGCGTGGCGGCATCGACGATCCTTCCGGGCCGGGACGAGCGGGTCGACCCAGTCTCTCATCCCCGAGCTGACAGGCAGAGGGCGCTGTGGACGAACGCGCCGAGCCGGTTGTCCACAGTCGGGGCGGACCGCCCCCATCGAGGGCGCGACTGCCGTAATCTCCCGGGAGGCGCGCCGCGAGCGTGCCGACGACCAGGGGACGGACGAGGGGGACGGGGGACAGCTGTGGGGGCCACTGCACCGGTGATGAGGCTGCGCGCGCCGAGATGGAAGGATCCTCGGCTGATCGTCGGGATCGTGCTCGTGCTGGCGAGCGTGCTGATGGGGGCGCTGCTCGTCTCCCGGCTCTCCGCCACGACGTCCGTGCTCGTGGCGCGCGGTCCGATCGTGCCGGGCGATCCGCTGGAGAGCGCCGATCTCGCCACTGTCGAGCTCCGGCTCGGCGACCACCGTGAGCAGTACGTCGGGACCCTCGAGGCGATCCCCGAGGGCGCGGTCGCCACGCAGACCGTCCAGGCGGGGGAGCTGGTCCCCGTCTCCGCGGTGGGGCAGAGCCAGGACGTGCCGCTGCGGCCCGTGGTGATCCCGGTGGAGGCGACGGTCGCCGAGTCCGTGGTGCCGGGCTCCTCCGTCGAGCTGTGGCACACCTCGCCGTCGGTCGACGACGGCGGCACCGGAGAGGCCGAGCTGCTCGTGCCCGACGCCGTGGTGCGCCGCATCGACGAGGGGAGCTCGCTCGGCATGCGCTCGATGTCGGTGGAGGTCCTCGTGCCGGCCGACGACCTCGCCGCGGTGCTCGAGGTCCTCTCCCAGGACGAGCGCCTCGACGTGATCGGGGTGCCCGGCGCCCACGGGGTCACGCCGTGATCGACATCGTCCTGTGCGCCTCGGGCAGCGACGAGGTCCGCATCGTCCACGACCTCGCGATGGACCGCTCCCGCCCCGCGCGCGTCGTGCGCCGCTGTGCGGATCTCACCGAGACACTCGCGGTCGTCTCCGCGGGCATCGGGGACGTGGTCCTCGTGGACCTCTCCGTGCGAGGGCTCAGCCGCGACGCCGTCGCCACGATGCTCCGCGGCGCCGCGGTGATCGGGCTGCGCTCCCGCGAGGAGGCCGAGGCCACCACCGTGGGCCTGCGCCACGTGCTCAGCTCCGACGCCCCGATCGACGAGATCCTCGCCGCGGTCACCGCCGCGGTCTCCGGCGGGGAGGAGCACGATGACTGGGTGCAGGAGGCGGCCGCGGAGCCGGCGCAGGAGACGGGACGCCTGGTGGCAGTGTGGGGGCCGACCGGTGCCCCGGGGCGCTCGACCATTGCGGCGAACCTCGCCGCGGAGACCGCTCTGGCCGGGCACGGCACGGTGCTCGTGGACGCCGACACCTACGGCCCCTCCCTCAGCCAGCTCCTCGGCGTGCTCGACGAGGCGCCCGGACTGGTCGCCGCCGCCCGCGCCCACGACCGCGACACCCTCACCGAGGAGACGCTCGACGCGCTCCTGCCCGTCGTGCAGCCCCACCTGCGCCTGCTCTCCGGCATCGGCGTGCCCGGCCGGTGGGCGGAGCTGCGTCGCGGGGCGATGGACGGGGTGTGGAACGCGCTGCGACGCCGCGGCGAGACCGTCATCGCCGACATCGGCCCCGTGCTCGAGGAGGACGAGGAGCTCAGCTACGACACCGCCGCGCCGCAGCGGAACTCCGCCGCGCTCAGCACGCTCGAGGCCGCCGACGCCGTGATCGCCGTGGTCGGCGCCGATCCCGTGAGCATCACGCGGCTGCTGCGGGACCACAGCCGCCTCGAGGAGCTCGGGGTTGAGGAGCTGCACGTCATCGTCAACCGGGTCGGTGCGCCGGTCCCCGGCGACCGGCTGCGCGACCTGATCGCCTCCCGGATGCAGGTCAACTCCCTGCACCTGCTCCCCGACGACCCCGTCGCCTGCCGCACCGCCGTGTGGGACGGCGCGCTGCTCAGCGAGGCCGCGCCCCGCTCGCCCCTGCGCCGCGGGCTGCGCGACATCGCCGCCTCGATGCTCGTCCCCGCCGCCGCGGAGGACGGAGCCGGCGGAGAGCCGGAGGCGGGAGCGTCCCCGGCACCGGCGCGCGGCTGGAGGGAGCGCGTGCTTGAGCGCGCCCGCCGGTGAGAGGATGACGGCATGAGGATCTACCTGCCGCTGACCGCACCGGATCGCGCCTCCCTCGAGCTCGCGAGCACCCGCCTCGAGCTCACTGCGGGACGTGCGGCCTGGGCCGTCACCGCGTCGGCCGAGCGGGACTTCCCCGGCGAGGATCTCGAGGACCTCGAGTACGAGGCGCTGCAGGACGCCGTCCACGTCGCCTACGGCGCCGGATCCCCGACGCAGCGCGCGATGGTGATCGCCCTGGACGTGCCGGATGCGGCGATCGGCGACGCCGACGACGGAGGAGCCTTCGGCATCCTCCTGGGCGCCCCCGCCTCGGCGCGGATCGCGAGCTTCCACGTCACCGAGCTCGACGCCGCCGCGGCCGAGGCCGACGACACCGATCCCGCCCTGCTGTGGTTCGACGTCGCCGAGGCGCGCGAGGCCCTCGCCTATCTCGACGGGGCCGAGGCCGCCGGCTGACCGGCCCGGCCCGGACGAGCCCGGCTCAGTCGCCCGAGCGGTCCCGGTAGGCCGCGGCGGAGCGCTCCTCGGCCCGCAGCACCGTGGACACGTACGGCACGGCGGCCTTCTCGATCTTCGACCCCAGCAGCGGGACCTTCGCCACCAGGTCCCCATCGATCTCGACGTCGCTGCGAGCCTGGTCCAGGGCCGCGAGGCGCAGCGTCCCCGTCAGGCCGGCAGGGGTCCCCACCACGTCCAGGCGCATCGTGCCGGTGCGGGAGCCGTCGGGCTCGGGAGTGGACCAGGACTGGACCTCCTTCACCGTCACGGAGGCGCCCACGAAGGGGCGGACGATGTCCGGGACCCGGTCCGTGGGCAGCACCAGCTCGGTGGTGACCGTGAACGCCCCGGCGGGATCGCCCTCGACGTGCGAGGTCGCCTCGTTCGCACCGAGCGTCTCCCGACGGACCGTCGCGTACTCGGGATCGGCGTACATCGCGGCGGCCGAACGGGCCGGAAGGGGCAGGTGCAGGGTCTCGCGCAGCTTCATCGGGGTCCTTCCCTCGGGAGATGTCCGCGTCAGCCTAGAGCAGGCCGGGCGGGCGATTCGCGCTCACCCCGGGACCGACGCATATCCTGGCCCCATGCCGAGCCTGTCCAAGTTCCTCGCCGACAACCGTGCCCTCACCGAGAAGGAGGCGGACTGGCTCCAGCACCTCGTCGGGGACTGGAACCTCCTGTCCGATCTGCTGCGCTCCGATCTCGTGCTGTGGCTGGCGGAGGACGACGGCCCGCTCGCCGTCGCGCACTGCCGCCCGGCGACCGGATCGACCGTCTACTACGAGGATCCCGTCGGGACCGTGCGCACCGTCGGGGTCGACGGCGCGGAGGATGCCGAGGGCGCCGAGATCGCCCGGCTGCTGGCCGGGGGCGAGCCCTCCGAGGAGCCCACCCGGATCGAGCGCGAGGGCCGCAGCGCCACCGGCGTGATGGTCCCGGTCCGCAAGAACGGCCGCACCCTGGCCGTCCTCGCCGCCGAGGCGCCCGAGTCCGACAACGACCCGAGCGACAACGAGACCCACCAGCGCCGGCTCGGCGCGCGCCTGCTGACGATGCTCCAGCACGGGGCGTTCCCCATCGAGGGAGCCCCGATCCCGCCCCGCCGCGGCGCGCCCCGCGTGGGCGACGGGGTCGTCGAGCTCGACGAGGCGGGAGTGGTGCAGTGGACCTCCCCGAACGCCCGCTCCGCCTTCCACCGCTTCGGGATCGCCGGCGACATGACCGGGACCACCCTCGCGGAGCTGTCCACCGAGGTGCTGCAGTCCCGCAGCCCCGTGGACGAGTCGTTGCCGCTGGTGCTGATGGGGCGGGCGGCCTGGCGCTCGGACATGCAGGCCCGGGGCGGCACCCTGTCCCTGCGGGCCGTGCCGCTGACCGATGCCGGCAAGCGCACCGGCGCCGTGATCCTGGTGCGCGACGTGACCGAGCTGCGGCGTCGGGAGCGGGAGCTGATCACCAAGGACGCGACGATCCGCGAGGTCCACCACCGGGTGAAGAACAACCTTCAGACCGTCGCGGCGCTGCTGCGGATGCAGTCGCGGCGGATGAAGACCGACGAGGCGAGGGAGGCGCTCGCCGAGGCCATGCGGCGCGTCTCCACGATCGCGCTCGTGCACGAGTCGCTGCTGCAGGGCTCGGAGGAGGCGGTCCACTTCGACGAGGTGATCGACCGGTGCCTGCGCCTCGCCGTCGACGCGGCGAGCGCGACCGTGCACCGGGCGGGCAGCCCGCGTCTGACCGACGGGCAGGTCGAGGTGCGCACGGAGAAGATCGGGCGGGTCGGCACGATCCGCGCCGAGGAGGCGACGCCGCTCGCCCTGGTGGTGACCGAGCTGGCGACCAACGCGGTCGAGCACGGGCTCTCCGAGACCGGCGGGACGCTCACGATCCGCAGCGAGCGGACGGGCTCCCATCTCGTGATCTGCATCGAGGACGACGGCAACGGCATGGGAGCGGCGAAGCCGACCGGTCTCGGCACGAACATCGCCCTCACGCTGGTGCAGGGGCAGCTCGGCGGCACGCTCACCTGGGAGGACCGAGGCGAGGGCGGGACCCGCGCGATCGTGGACGTCTACCTCGACCCGCTCACGATCTGAGGGGGAGGTACGGAGCCCCGGGGTGCTCGGCGAGGGTCTCGGGGGAGGCCGACGGCACTGCCGCGGCGGTGGCCCGCGGCGCAGCCCCGGGAGCGGCTCGCGGCACGGCCCCGGGGGCGGCCTGCGACGCTGAGGAGGCGCGCCGCAGGCGAGGGGTCAGCTGGCGCGGCGGGCGCGCGCGTTGCGGCGCTTGAGGGAGCGGCGCTCGTCCTCGGACAGGCCGCCCCAGACGCCCGAGTCCTGACCGGACTCGAGGGCGAACTTGAGGCACGCCGTCATGACGTCGCACTTCTGGCACACCGCCTTCGCCTCCTGGATCTGCGTGATCGCCGGTCCGGTGTTCCCGATCGGGAAGAACAGCTCGGGATCATGGTTGAGGCACTCGGCACGGTGGCGCCAGTCCATCGTCACTCTCTCTTTCCAGGACGTCGCGCCCTGCCCCCGCAGGGGCGAGGCGCGGCGAGGGTCGCTCCCTGTGGGGCGTTCTCGGGTTCTGCGGCCGTCGACGCTCGGCCTGGTGCGCTGTGCACCGGACGGCCTCGGCGGGACGAGCCGTTCTCCATTCTCTGCGGCTCCTGACGACCTCGACAAGAGCCTGGACCGCCGGGCCTGGTGGCACTTCCCACACCGTCGCGAGAAGTCGCGATCGGGAGGTGATGCCGGGCACGAAGCCGTTGCCACCAGGTGCTCGAGATGTCACGGGCGCTCGAGATCGCACAGGGGTCGCGGCGGATACAGTGCCCCCATGCCCACCGCGCCCGACAGCACCCGTCCCGCCGACGCCGAGGACCCCGGTCCGCGCACCCGTCCGCGGGCCGCGCTGCTGCTCGGCGTCGAGACGCTCGTGCTGGTGGCCGCGGCCACCTTCTGCTTCGTGGCGGCCTCCGGCGGCGGGATGACCGCCCGGCTCGGGGTGGGGCTGGGGGTCTTCCTGCTGCTGTTCGCCGCGGGCACCGCCCTCGCCGCCCGCTCGGTGCTGGCCAAGGGCCGGTTCGGGATCGGCTTCGGGATCACCTGGCAGATGTTCCAGGCCCTGGTGGGGGCCAGCATGATCAGCTCCGGCATGGTCTGGCAGGGCATGATCGCGCTGGTCCTCGCGATCGCGACCTTCGTGGTCCTCGCTCGGCTGGTGCGCTCCACGCCCCTGCCCTCGCGCCTGGACTGAGTGCCGCCGGGCCGCTCCCGCTCCGCCGTTCCTCGTCCCGGACGCGCGGGCCCGTCCGAGGAGCAGCCGACTCGTGCCCGTCGAGCGCGCTGCGCGGGCGGATCCGCCTCCGACAGCGGTCGGGGCCCGTCGGACGACGGTCGTCCGACGGGCCCCGCGGCGCTGATCGCGTGCCCGCGCCGTCGGCCGTGTGCCCTCAGCGCCTCATTCCGCGGAGGCGAGGGCGGCGGCCGGGGCGGTGCGCGCGGCGGCGCGGCCCGGCAGGACCGACGCAAGCGCCCCGGCGGCGAGGGCCAGCACCAGCACGATCACGAGACGGTCCCAGGGGATCGTGATCGAGACCGGATAGGTCGAGCCCAGCAGCGCGGTGATCCCGAGCACGCCGTAGAGGGACCCGATCAGCAGCCCCAGCACGGCGCCGACCGCGGCGAGCAGCACGCCCTCCCAGCCGAGCATCGCCCGCATCTGCCGGCGCGTCGTGCCCAGGGCGCGCAGCAGCGCGTTCTCCCCGGTCCGCTCGACCACGCCGAGGCTGAGCGTGTTGGCGACCCCGACCAGGGCGACGAGCACCGCGACCGCGAGCAGCGCAACGGTGATGCCCAGCAGGATGTCGAGGATCTGCGCGTAGGACTCGCGCTCGGCGCCGCCGGGATCGCTGCTGGCCCCCTCGAAGCCCTCGGAGGCGGAGAGCTCGTCGACCGAGGAGATCAGCTCGAACACGTCGATCCCCTCGCGCTCGGCGGTGCCGGGATCGGCGAAGTCAGCGAGCACGACCGGGGTGGTCCCCTCCCCGAGGAGCTGCTCGAGCGTCGCCGGGGTCACCAGCGACATCTGCAGGTTCGCGTCCACCTGGACGCGCAGGTCGTGGCTCTGTCCGTCGGCCCCCTCGAGGGAGAGGACCTGGCCGTCGTGGACGCCGAAGCGCTCGGCCCGCTCCTGCCCGAGCAGCACGGTGCCGTCGGCGAGCTCGTCCGCCATCTCGGGACGGTGGGAGACCTCCCGAACCGTCTCGCGGGTGGCGGAGTACAGGGTCATCGGCTCGCCGGCGCCGACCTCGACGTCCCCGCGCTCGCCGGCGTGGGCGGCATCCATGCCCTCGATCGCGGCGACCTGCTCGGCGGCGTCCTCGGGCATCGCCTCCGCGGACAGGACCAGGTCGATCGGGCGCCGGGAGTCGAGCTCCGAGGTCAGGGTCGCCTCCGCGGTGCGGGCGCCGACGGTCATCATCGTCATGAGCGTGGTGCCGATCAGGAGGGCCGCGATCGTCGCCGCGCTGCGGCGCGGATTGCGGGCCACGTTCGCCCCGGCGATCCGGGCGGGCAGCCCGCCCAGCAGCGCCCCGAGCCGGGCGGCGAGGGCCGCGAGGGGCCGGGTGAGCGTGACGAGCACGAGCATCACGCCGGTGAAGCTCAGCACGCCTCCGCCGATCGCCGCGAGGATGCCGAGCGCGGCGACCCCGTTCATGGCCAGCGCGGTCCCGCCGACGAGCGCGGCCACGCCGAGCACCACGGCCACCAGGCCCAGCACGCCGCGCACACCGAGCCCGCGGGTGACGGCGGGCGGCTGCGGGCGCAGCGCCTGCAGCGGCGCGACCCGGGTGGCGGAGCGCATCGGGGCGAGACTCGCGAGCACGGTGATCGCGACGCCCGCCAGCAGCGGAAGCAGCACCGACCACAGGCTCACCGGCACCGGGGCGACGCCGTTCAGCCAGCCGAGCCCGGCGGCGCCCGCGAGCGCGGCCTGGACCAGCAGGTGCCCGGCGACCACGCCGACCGCCGCGCCGAGCAGCCCGACCAGCAGCGACTCGCGCAGCACCACGGAGCGGACCTGGGCGCGGGTCGCGCCGAGGGTGCGCAGCAGCGCGAGGGAGCGGGTGCGCTGCGCGAGCGTGACCGCGAAGGTGTTCGCGATGACGACGGCGCTGGTGAACAGGGCGATCACCACGAACACGCCGAGGATCATCCCGAGCGCTCCGAAGCCCTGCATGAAGGAGCCGGCGGCCTCCTCCTCGGCCTCCTCGACGCCGCGCACGGTGATGCCCTCGGCGGCGGAGGCCGAGGCGGCCTCGGCCACCGCGGCGGGGTCCTCGCCGTCGGGGACCGTGGCGAGCCAGGTGTCGGTGGTCGTCCCGGCGGTCGGCCCGAGCAGGGCGGCGGCGTTCACGTCCTGGAGCATCAGGCGCGGGGTGCCGCCGAAGACGGCGCCGGCGGGGTCGGCGGCGATGCCGGAGACGGTGAGGGTCCGCTGCGCCTCCTGCGCCGGGTCCCCGCCGGGGGCCGGGCCGGAGCCCTCCACGGTGATCGGGTCGCCGACCCCCGCCTCGAGGGCGTCGGCGGCGGAGCGGGAGAGCACGATCTCGGACTCGGTGCCGGCGGCGGAGCCCTCCTCGAGGGCGTCGTCCTCCCCGGGCGGGAGCATGGTGGCCTCGAAGAAGCCGCTGCCGGTGGTCGAGCTCGCCTCGAGATAACTGCGGGGCGCGGGCCACACGGCCTCGGCGCCCTCGACCTCGGGGGCCGGCAGCGGCTCCTCGGAGGCCCAGTCCTCGTCGGACAGCTCGCGCTGGATCTCCAGGTCCGCGCCCTCGTAGATCTGGGAGGCCTGGGAGCGCAGGGAGGCCTGCATCAGGTTCCCGGCCAGCACCATGATCGCGACGAAGGCGCAGGATAGGGCGATGGTGACGACCGCGGCGAGGTGGCGGCGCACCGGGGTCAGCTTCACGGTGGAGCGGGCCATCAGCGCTGCTCCTGCCCGTGAGGCACGGAGCGCGCGGTCCGCGTCGCGCGCAGGTCCTCGTCGGAGGCGATCCGGCCGTCGGCGAGGGTGAGGATCCGGTCGGCGCGCTCGGCGGCGTCGCGCTCGTGGGTGACCATCACGACGGTCTGGCCGAACTCGTCCACCGAGAGGCGCAGGAAGTCCAGCACCTCCTCGGTGGTGCGGGAGTCGAGGTTGCCGGTCGGCTCGTCGGCGAAGACCACGGCCGGGGAGGTGACCAGCGCGCGGGAGATCGCCACGCGCTGGATCTGTCCGCCGGAGAGCTGGGAGGGCAGATGGTCGAGCCGGTCCGCGATGCCGAAGGCGGAGGTGAGGGTGTCCAGCCAGGCGCGGTCCACGCGGGTACCGGCGAGCTCGAGGGGGAGCAGGATGTTCTGCTCCGCGGTCAGCATCGGCAGGAGGTTGAACGACTGGAACACGAAGCCGATCCGCTCGCGGCGCAGGCGGGTCAGGGCGTCGTCGCGCAGCGAGGTGATCTCGGTGCCCTCGAGCTCGATCGAGCCGGAGGTGACCTCGTCGAGGCCCGCGAGCACGTGCAGCAGCGTCGACTTGCCCGAGCCGGAGGGGCCCATGATCGCGGTGAAGGCGCCGCGGGCGATGTCGAGGTCCGCGGCGTCCAGAGCCGTGACTGTGCCAACGCCGCTGCCGTAGGTGCGGGTCACGGCGCGGGCGCGCAGCGCGACGCGGTCACCGGAGGTGTCGGCGGAGGGCGGGGGAGCGGCCTGGGCGGCGGTGGTCATCGGGAAGTCCTTCGCGACGGGGTCATGATGTCGATCCCGATGCTTCCCGAGCACGGGCCCCGCGGTCGTCAGCCCCCGGTCGCGGCCTCGCGGGCCGGAGAAGACCGAGGGAGGGGAGGCCGTCATACCCAGGGATGACGCGGCCGCGACAGCCGGCCGTGCGGCGCGCGAGGGAGGGCACCGCGAGCCGGGGCCCGGCGGTGCCTGCGGATCAGTGCTCGCCGGGGGTGACCAGCCCGGTCTCGAAGGCGATGATCACGGCCTGCACCCGGTCGCGGGCGCCGAGCTTGGCGAGCACCCGCCCCACATGGGTCTTCACCGTCGCCTCGGCGACGAACAGCTGCGCGCCGATCTCCCGGTTCGAGCGGCCCCGTCCCATCAGGGTGAGCACCTCGCGCTCGCGCTCGGTGAGGTCCGCGAGCACGGAGGTGTCCTGCTCGGCGGGCTCGGGGGTGGAGACCACCCGCTCCAGGAGCCGGCGGGTGGCCGACGGGGCGATCACCGCATCGCCGCGGTGGACCGTGCGGATCGCGCCGAGGAGGTCCTCGGGCTGGGCGTCCTTGAGCAGGAAGCCGCTGGCCCCGGCGCGGATCGCGGCGACCACGTACTCGTCGAGGTCGAAGGTGGTCAGCACGATGATCTTCGGGGCCCGCTCGACGGGCAGCCGCTCCAGCAGCGTCGAGGTCGCCTCGATCCCGTCCATCCTCGGCATCCGCACGTCCATCAGCACCACGTCGACGCTGCGGGCGGACAGCTCGCGCACGGCCTCGGCGCCGTCCGTGGCCTGCAGCACGACCTCCATGTCGTCCTGGGAGTCGATGACCATGGCGAAGCCGGTGCGCACCAGCGGCTGGTCGTCCACCAGGGCGACGCGCAGGGGACGGTCGGCGGTCTCGGTCATGGGGTCTCTCCTCGAGGGTCGTCGGCCGCAGGGCCGGGGGACGTGCCGGGGTCGGTGGTGGTGTAGGGGGAGGCGGGGTCGTCGGCGGCGGCGGAGGTGCCGTCGCCGGCGGGTAGCGGCACGGTCGCCCGCACACGGTAGCCGCGGGAGGGCAGCGGCCCGGCCTGCAGCGTCCCGCCGAGCACGCTCATCCGCTCCCGCATCCCGGTCAGGCCGTGGCCGAGTCCGTCGGAGGTCGGATCGGTGCCCTGGCCGTCGTCGACGACCTCGATTTGGAGGCCCTCGGCGCCGCGGACCAGGCGCAGGGAGGCGCTCGCGACGGGCCCGGCGTGCTTGAGCACGTTGGTCAGCGCCTCCTGCACCAGGCGGAACACGGACATGCCGACCGACGAGGGGAGCTGGTCGAGGGAGCCTTCGGACTCGAGGTCGACCTCGAGGCCCGCGGCGCGGACGCGCTCGAGCAGCTCGGGCAGCTGCTCGGGGCCCGGCTGCGGACCGAAGCTGGTCTCGTCCTCCTGACGCAGCACGCCCAGCAGGGAGCGCATGTCGGCGAGCGCGGCGCGGCCGGTCTCGCCGATGGTGCCGAGCACCTCGACGGCCTTCTCCGGCTTCTGGGAGGCGACGAAGCGCCCGCCGTCGGCCTGGGCGATGATGACGGAGAGGGAGTGGGCCACGACGTCGTGCATCTCGCGGGCGATGCGGGCGCGCTCGTCGGCAACCGCGAGCGCGGTGCGCTGCTCCCGCTCGCGCACCGCCTGCTCGGCCCGGTCGCGGGTCAGGGCGAGCTGACGCACCCGGGCCCGCTGCAGGTTGGCGAGGGCCCAGATCGCGATGATCGTGATCGTGCCGATGATGCCCAGACCCACAAAGGTGATCGCCCCCTGGCCGAGGCCGCCGTACTCGCCGAACGCCGCGACGATCCCGAACCAGGTCGCCTGGACGAACACCCCGAGCATCCCGGCGGCCACGCCGATGAGGTGCACCGCGGTGGTGCCGTAGGCGACGGCGCAGAACATGGCGTAGAAGGTCATCGCGTCGCCCGCGACGACGGGGATGCCGACCAGCACGTGGGAGACGGCGAGCACGCCGATCACGATCACGCCCAGCAGGGGGCGGGTGCGGCAGACCGCCCCCGCGAGCACCATCGGGATCGAGAACAGCATCCACCAGCCCGCACCCCCGGCGCCGACGCCGAAGAGCAGCATGAGCGCAGCGGCCGTGCCGAAGCCGATGAGGTCGACGGTGCCGGGGTTCTCGATGATCCATCGGAACGGGTCGCGCAGGCCTCCGCGCGCACCGGAGCTCGCCGCGGGGCCCGCAGCGACCGCCCGGTGGGCGGGCGCGGGCTCCGGGGACGGGACGGAGGGAGACGGACCGGTCATGTCCACGAGCGTACGGGCGGGGCGGTGCCGCGGCGTCAGACCGCAGTCGGACGGAAGGGCCGTGAGCCTGCGGGGCCCGTCACACGTCGGACCCTCGCTGTCGGGTGGTCCGGCCCCTGTGACGCCGCGGTCACAGCAGGGTCTGCGGTCCCTCGAGCAGCTCGGGGCCGTCGTTGCCGACCTTGCCGACGGCCGGATCGACCTCGCGCACCTCGAGCGTCGCGTCGTCCAGCAGGTGCGCGTCGTCGAGGATCCAGTCCTGGGCGGCGTGGCGGTCGTCCATCGCGGTGTCGAGCCAGGGATCGACCTCCTCGCGGCGCAGCATCACCGGGGTGCGGTCGTGGATGCCTGCGAGATCGCCGGTGGCCGCGCGGGTGATGATCGTGGTCGAGAGCAGGAAGGCGCCGTCCTCGCTCGCGGCCGGGCCCTCGTGGCCGCCCGGGCCCTTCCACCAGGAGACCAGCGCCGCCATGTACAGGGGAGAGCCGTCGGCCGGGGCGATGAAGTACGGCTGCTTGCGCTTGCCCTTCTCATCGCGCACCCACTCGTAGTAGCCGTCCATCGGGACGATCGCCCGGTAGCGGGAGAGGCTGCCGCGGAAGCTGGGCTTCTCGCCGAGGGTCTCGCGGCGGGCGTTGAAGGTGCGCGAGGAGAAGGACTCGTCCTTCGCGAAGGGCGGCAGCAGACCCCAGCGGGCGACCCGCAGCGCCCGGAGCACCTCGCCGGTCTCCTTGTCGATCGACTCGGTGACCACGTGGATCGGGGCGGTCGGCGGGATGTTCCAGCGCGAGCGCAGGCGCGGGTCCTCGAGATCGACGGCCCCCAGGTCGTCCAGCAGCGGATCGATCTCCTGGAAGAAGGCGAAGCGCCCGCACATCTCAGGAGTCCTTCCCGGAGGGCTTCCCCTCGGGCTCCGTCTCGTCGTCGACGACGGGCACGCCGTGGCGCGGGGTGAGGCGGGCGTCCTCGCCGGTGTAGGCGCCGGAGTCGTGGTGGAGGTTCCGCAGGCGGATGTCGCGGCCCTCGTCGACGATCGCCTCCCGCTTCTCCTCGGCCTTCTCCGCCCCGGCGCTCTCCCGCATCGGCAGCGCCAGGGAGTCCTCGGCGGGCTTGCCGGCCTCGAGCTCGCGAGCCCGCTCGTACTCGGCGTCGACCTCGGCGCCGAGGATGATCACGATGTTGATGATCCACAGCGCGAACAGCACGGCCATGATGCCGCCGATCGCGCCGTAGCTGGAGTAGCCGGCGACGGTGCCCATGTAGATCGACAGCGCCACGGCCGCGACGGCGATACCGAGGATCGCGAAGACGCCGCCGGGGGAGATGAAGCGGAAGGGCTTGTCGATGTTCGGCGCGCCCCAGTACAGCAGCGAGATCAGCGCGAAGGCGATCACGAGGATCACGGGCCACTTCACCCAGGCCCAGATCGGCAGGAAGGAGTCCAGCAGGAAGGTGAGCACGCCCTGGGCCCCGATGCTCGAGGCGATCGGGCCCAGCAGCCCCTCGACGAGGGACGCGTTCAGCAGCACCGAGATCATCACCAGCAGGATCCCGAGGATCATCGCGAGGGTCAGCAGCAGCATCGTGCCGTTCATGCGGATGGGGCCGCGGCCCTCGGGGACCTCGTAGATCTGGTTCGCGACCCGTCCGTAGGCCTTCACATAGGCCGAGGCCGACCACAGGGCCGTGCCGATACCGATGATCAGGGCGATCGTGCCGCCGGTCGCGGAGCCGAGGAGGGAGTCGACGGTGCTCTCGATCGCATCCTCCGCGCCGAGGCCGCTGCCGCCGGCTGCCTGGTTGATCAGGTCGACCAGGAGATCGGCGATCTGGTCCTTGATACCCGAGAGCAGCAGGGTCGCCAGCGAGAACAGCGCCAGCAGCGTCGGCGCGATGGAGAGGACCATGAAGTAGGTGAGCTTCGCGGCCTGGTCGGTGCCGCCGTCGTGCGTGAACTCGGCGATCACGCGCTTGGCCATGTACTTCAGGGTGGGGCGGGACAGCTTCGGGGCGTCCTGGCCCGTGCTGGTGGTCTCGGCCATGGGGAGCTCCTGCGTGAGAGTCGGCTCGTGGGCTGTTGTCATCCTGCCATGGGAGCGGGCGGGGAGAGTTGTCCACATTCCCTGGATAGGCCGCGCGGCATGCGGTGATCCGCCCTAGAGTGGCACGCGTGTCGCGAGCTGCGTCACAGTGCCGCACGGTGGAGGGACCGGGCGGTAGGGGCAGGGGAGGGGACACGTTGGACGCCGCCACCATCATCGAGGCCGAGTCGCGGGAGCTGATCAGGCGCCGCGGCCTGGACGTACACGCCGATCAGCTCGAGCCGCTGATCCGGGAGGTCGTCGCCGACTACGACCGTCGTTCGTCGTCGGGCGAGGTGCCTGTGCTGCACGACGACGACACCATGGTCGCGCAGGTCGCCGCGAGGATCGGCGGCTTCGGCCCGCTCCAGGAGATGCTGGATGACCCGGGCGTGGAGGAGATCTGGCTGAACTCGCCCTCCCAGGTGTTCGTCGCGAGGAACGGGCGCAGCGAGCTGACCACCATCGTGCTGACCGACGACGAGGTCCGCGGGATCGTCGAGCGGATGCTCGTCTCCAGCGGCCGCCGCCTGGACATGTCCAGCCCCTTCGTCGACGCGCTGCTGCCGGACGGGTCGCGCCTGCACGTCGTCATCCCCTCGGTGACCCGCACGCACTGGGCGATCAACATCCGCAAGTTCGTCGCCCGCGCGCACGACCTGCAGGGCATGGTCGCCCTCGGGTCCCTCACCCAGCAGGCCGCGGACTTCCTCGACGCCGCGATCGCCTCCGGGCTGAACGTCATCACGAGCGGTGCGACCGGTGCGGGGAAGACGACCTTCCTGCGCTGCCTGGCCCAGTCGATGGGCGCGCGCGAGCGCGTCGTGACCATCGAGGAGGTCTTCGAGCTGAACCTCGCCCTGCGGGACGTGGTCGCCATGCAGACCCGCCAGGCGAACCTCGAGGGGACCGGCGAGATCTCGATGCGCCGCCTCGTGAAGGAGGCGCTGCGGATGCGGCCGAGCCGCATCATCGTCGGCGAGGTGCGCGAGGCCGAGTCCCTGGACATGCTGATCGCGCTCAACAGCGGACTGCCGGGCCTGGCCAGCATCCATGCGAACTCCGCACGGGACGCGGTGACGAAGCTGTGCACTCTGCCGCTGCTGGCGGGGGAGAACGTCTCCAGCCGCTTCGTCGTCCCCACGGTCGCCAGCGCCATCGACCTCGTCGTCCACCTCGACATCCTCGCCGACGGGCGCCGACGGGCGCCGACGGGTGCGCGAGATCGTCGGTCTCAGCGGGCGGGTCGAGGAAGAGGTCATCGAGGTGACCGACGTGTTCTCTCTGCGCGGGGACCGGCTGGTCCGCGGGGACGGACATCCGCCTCATGCCGAGCGCTTCGCCCGTGCGGGCCACGATCTCGCCGAGCTGCTCGGCGGGAGGAGCGCGGCATGACCGACGGAGCGTTCCTCGGCCTGGTCGCCGGGCTCGGGCTGCTGTCGATCTGGTGGTCGCTGTGGGAGCAGGAGGGGACCGTCCCGCGCCCCGGCCGTCTCTCTCGAGGGATGGACCGCTTACGCGACGACCTCATCAAGGTGGGGCTGGACTCGGTGCCTCCCGCCGCCGTGCCGGCACTCAGCGTCGGGCTGGGACTCGTGGTCGCCGCCGCGCTGTGGGCGATCTCCAGCGCGCTCGTCCCGGCGCTGACGATCGGGCTGCTGTGCTCGGTCCTGCCGGTGATCGTGCTGCGCTCGGCGGCGCGACGGCGCACCACCGCGATGCGGGAGGTGTGGCCCGAGGCGGTCGACCACATCAACTCCGCCATCCGCGCCGGACTCTCCCTGCCCGAGGCGCTCGTGCAGCTGAGCCGGAAGGGCCCCGAGGAGCTGCGGCCCGCGTTCTCCGAGTTCGCCCTGGACTACCAGGCCAGCGGCGACTTCGCCGCCTGCCTCGACCGGCTCAAGGTGCGCCTCGCCGATCCCGTCGGCGACCGGATCGTGGAGGCGCTGCGGATCACCCGGGACGTCGGCGGCACGGACCTCGGCTCGCTCCTGCGCACCCTCTCGGCGTTCCTGCGGGAGGACTCCCGCACCCGCGCCGAGCTCGAGGCCCGCCAGTCCTGGACCGTGAACGCCGCCCGCCTCGCCCTCGTCGCACCGTGGATCGTGCTCGCGCTGATGTCGACGCGGCCCGAGGCCGCGCAGGCCTACGACTCCGCGGCCGGGATGGTCCTGGTGGTGGTCGGGGGCGTGGTCTCGCTGATCGCCTACCGGGTGATGCTGATAATCGCGCAGCTGCCGCAGGACGAGAGGGTGCTGCGATGAGCATGTCCCTGCTCGCCGGGATTCTGCTGGGCCTCATGCTCGGCACCGGCCTCTACCTCCTCGCCGCCCAGCTGCCCTGGCTGCGCACACGGGACCTCGGCCGGCGCGTGGACCCCTACCTCCGCCGCTCCCGGACCTCCTCGCTGTTCGCGGCGCCGACCAGCAGGAGCCGGGTCCGCATCGTCGTGGAGAACCTCTTCGGCCCGGTCGCGGCGCGCGGGCTGGGCCTGCTCGAACGGCTCACCGGCGGCGCCGACCAGCTTGAGCGGCGCCTGCGCCTTGCCGGCCGGCGCACCTCCGCCGACTCCTTCCGCATCGAGCAGGTCGTCTTCGGGGCCGTCGGCCTCGTGCTCGGGATCGTCCTTGCCGTCGCGGCGATCGTGCTGCGGGATGCGAGCGCGGTGCTGGGGCTGTTCATCGTCGCGCTCGGCGCGCTGCTCGGAGTGCTGCTGCGCGACTACCTGCTGGGCGTGGAGATCAAGCGTCGCGCCGCGCGGATGTCGCGCGAGTTCCCGACCGTCGCGGACCTGCTCGCCCTCGCCGTCGCCGCGGGCGAGAGCCCGATCGCGGCGATGGAGAGGGTGGCACGGACCTCCACGGGCGCGCTGCCCGACGAGTTCGCCGCCACAATCGCCGACATCCGGTCCGGATCGAGCGTCTCGCAGGCCCTCGCCTCGCTCGGGGCGCGCACCCCGCTGGAGTCCCTCAGCCGGTTCGGGGAGGGCGTCTCGATCGCGATCGAGCGCGGCACCCCGCTCGCCGAGGTGCTCCGCGCCCAGGCGCAGGACGCCCGCGAGAACGCCAAGCGCGACCTCATGGAGATGGCCGGGCAGCGGGAAATAGCAATGCTCGTGCCGGTGGTGTTCTTCGTGCTGCCACTGGTGATCCTCTTCGCCATCTTCCCCGGTCTCGCCGTGCTGGAGATCTCGCTGTGAGCGCGCACCCGGCCCCGCACCCGATGACGACATCGCCCGCGAAGGCGACGTCGTCGCGGTCCCCGACCCTGTCCGTCATCGCTCAGCCCTCCGTCCCTCCGACCCCGACCGCTCCGATCCGCACCCGCCCGGGCTCTGACCCGGACCCGTCCGCCGAGGAGGCCGACATGACTGTCCACCGCACCCGACTCCACACCCGCATGCGACCGCGCCACCGCCTCGCCCAGCCCGGCACGTCAGACCGCATCCGGCAGCGCGCCGGGCTGCGCAGCCGCCTCCTTGCCCGTCTGGCCTCGGAGCAGGGCGACGTCCCCGGCTGGGTGCTGATCACCCTCATGACCGCGGGGATCGTCGTCGCGCTCTGGGCCGTCGCCTCCGACCAGATCGTGCAGATCTTCGAGAACGCGATGGCGCCCTTCCTCGGCGGCAGCCTCTGACCGCTCCCGTCCCCTGCGAACCGCCCTGCTGATGCGCCGCCCGGCCCCACCCCGCCACTGCACTGCCGCGACCGCGGCGGTGCAGGCTCCCGGCCTGCCCGCCCGGGGCCCTGCAGAGCGGGGACGACGAGGGGAACGGCGGCTCGCGGCGGGGCTGCGGGAGGACGACGGGGCGGCCGTGGCCGAGTTCCCGATGGTCGCGGTGCTGATCGTGATGATCGCGCTGCTGGTCATCCAGGCGGCGCTGATCGTCCACACCCGCAACACTCTGGTCGACGCCGCCGTGCAGGGAGCGCACCATGCCGCGCTCGCCGGATCGACCCCGCAGGACGGCGCCCAGCGGGCGCAGCAGCTCGTCGACGAACGCTTCAGACGGGGACTCAAGGCCGAGGCCACTGCCGTGCAGGAGGACGACGGGACCATCCGTGTGCAGGTCGACGCGACCCTCCCGCTCGTGGGGCTGATCGGTCCCGCCGGCGCGCTGAGCGTCGAGGGCAGGGCCGTGGACGAGGAGGCATGGTGAGAGGGCTCCGTCGCCTCCTGCTCCCCGCCGCTCCGGGCGGGCTCCGGCACCGGCTCGAGGACGAGCAGGGCAATGCCCTGGTCGAGTTCGTGGTGCTGGCCGCGGCGCTGCTGATCCCGACCCTCTATCTCGTGCTCACCCTCGGCAACGTGCAGGCCGCCGCCTTCGCCGCCGACACGATCGCCCGCGACGCCGCGCGCATCCACGCGACCGAGCCCGACCCCGACCTCGCCGCCGCCCGCGCCTCCCGCCACATGGAGCTGGTCCTCGAGGACCATGGCCTCCCATCGGGAGACGTCGTCGAGCTCAGCTGCAGCGAGGACCCCTGCGCGACCGCGGGAGGAGTCGTCACCGCACGGGTGCGGATCCCCGTCCCCGTGCCGGGCCTGGGGCCGATCCTCGGGGAGACCGGACCCGTCGCGGTCGGCGCCTCCCACGCGGTGCCCGTCGACCAGTACCGGGCGGACCTGTGAGGTCCGGGCACGCGCAGGAGCGGCGCCGCCGCCCCAACCTGCTCCGCGCGGCCGCCACCCCGCTCGCCGCGGGCGTCGGTCGGCCGGTCGCGACCCTGCGAGAGCGGTGTACGGACGCGCGCGGCTCGATGACGATCCTGACCACCGGGGTGCTCGTCGTGATCCTCATGGTGATCGCCGTCGGCACCTCGATCACCGGAGTGCAGCTGGAGCGCAACGGCCTCCAGCACGCCGCCGACAGCGCCGCGCTCGCCGCCTCCCAGGCCGTGGATCCCGCCCGGATCTACTCCGACGGGGACGGCCCCGCGATCCACACCGGCTCCGCCCGCGACGCCGCCGAGGAGCACCTGCGCACCTATCCCTACGACACCACCAGCACCGAGGACATCCACATCCAGGAGGTCACGGTCGACGCCGACGGAACTGCCCACGTCATCCTCGCCGCCCGCACGAACCCTCCGCTGGTCGGCTGGTTCACCCGCGGCACCGGCACCCAGATCCCGCTGACCGTGCTCGGCGAGGCCCGGGCGCGGTGACAGCCGCCGCCGTCCGGTCCGTGCCGGTGCCTCCACCGCGCCGCCTGGTCGGCCATGCCATCGGCTCGACCGCGTCATCGGGGGTCCGAGTCGCGGGCAGGGGAGCAGACACCACTCCACATCCGTAGGATCCAGGCCAGCGCCATGACGTCCGCCACCGCCGCACGAGCCGTCGCCATGTCCCACCCGTCGCTCACCGTCGAGCAGATCGCGAGCACCGCATGACCCGCCTCCTCCTCGCCCCCGACAAGTTCAAGGGCTCCCTCACCGCCGCCGAGGTCGTCGCCGCCCTGACCCGCGGAATCACCGCCACGGCCCCGGACGCCGAGATCACCGCCTGCCCTATCGCCGACGGCGGCGACGGCACGGTCGATGCGGCCCTCGCCGCCGGCGCCACGGCGCAGCCCGCCACGGTCACCGGCCCGACGGGCGAGCCGCGCGAGACGGTCTGGGCGCTCGAGGGCAGCACTGCCGTGCTCGAGCTCGCCGACGCCGTCGGCCTGAAGGCGCTGCCCGGCGAGGAGCTCGCCCCGCGCGATGCCTCCTCCCGCGGCCTCGGCGAGCTCATCCTCGCCGCGGTCCGCGCCGGAGCCCGCGAGATCGTCGTCGGCCTCGGCGGCAGCGCCTCCACCGACGCCGGCGCCGGACTCCTGCAGGCCCTCGGCGCGCGCCTGCTCACCGCCGACGGCGAGGACATCGCCCCCGGCCTCGCCGGTCTGGAGGCCCTGGCGAGCGTCGACCTCGCTCCGGCCCTCGCCGCCCTCGAGGGCGCCTCGCTGACCGCCGCGAACGACGTCGCCAACCCCCTGCTCGGCGCCGACGGGGCGGCCGCCGTCTACGGCCCGCAGAAGGGCCTCGGACCGGAGGCCGTGACCGCCGCCGACCGGACCCTCGCCGCCGCCGCGGCCCTGCTTGACCCCAGCGGTCAGGCGGCCCGCGCCGAGGGCGCCGGTGCCGCCGGCGGCGTCGGCTACGCCCTGCTCCTGCTCGGCGCGACCCAGCGCTCCGGCGCCGACGTCGTCCTCGAGCTCGCCGATTTCGACGCCCGCCTCGCCGCCACGAACCTCGTGGTGACGGGGGAGGGGAAGCTCGACGTCCAGACCCTCCAGGGCAAGGGCCCCGCCGAGGTCGCCCGCCGCGCCGCCGCAGCCGGACTGCCCGTCCTCGCCGTCGCCGGCGCCGTCACCCTCGATCAGCAGGAGCTCGCCTCCGCCGGGATCGACCAGGCCTTCGACCTCGTCTCCCG
Organism: Brachybacterium sp. sponge; assembly: GCF_001613775.1. Classification (NCBI taxonomy): domain Bacteria; kingdom Bacillati; phylum Actinomycetota; class Actinomycetes; order Micrococcales; family Dermabacteraceae; genus Brachybacterium; species Brachybacterium sp. sponge. The sequence continues at coordinate 128,059 of NZ_LRMP01000003.1, forward strand.
CGCCGCCGACGTGCCCGACGCGATCTCGCGCGGCGAGGCGCTGCTGGAGGAGGTGGGTCGTGAGATGGGACGCGCCCTGCCCGCTCTCCTCGGCGACTCCCGGGCCGCATCGAGCCCTCTGCCGTAGACTCCCGGATCGTGGCTTCCATCGACTTCTCCGAAGAGATCCCCCGGCTCCGCTCGACCCTGTCCTCGATCGAGCAGGTGACGGACGTCGACGCCCTCGACGCGAAGATCGCGGACCTGGAGAAGCAGGCCTCCGCCCAGGACCTCTGGGACGACGTCGAGAACGCCCAGAAGGTCTCCTCCGCGCTTTCCCACGCCCAGTCCGAGCGGCGCCGCATCTCCGAGCTCGCCTCCCGGATCGAGGACCTCGAGGTGATGGTCGAGCTCGCCGCCGAGGAGGACGACCCCGACACCCTCGCCGAGGCCGAGGCGGAGGTGGTCAGCATCCACAAGACCCTCGACGAGCTCGAGGTGCGCACCCTCCTCTCGGGCGAGTACGACGAGCGCGACGCCGTGATCACGATCCGCGCCGGCGCCGGCGGCGTGGACGCGGCGGACTTCGCCGAGATGCTCATGCGCATGTACCTGCGCTGGGCCGAGAACAACGGCTACACCACCAAGGTCATGGACACCTCCTACGCCGAGGAGGCGGGGCTGAAGTCGGTGACCTTCGAGGTCGCCGGCCCCTTCGCCTACGGCACCCTCTCCGTCGAGGGCGGCACCCACCGCCTGGTGCGCATCAGCCCCTTCGACAACCAGGGCCGCCGCCAGACCTCCTTCGCCGCGGTCGAGGTGATCCCGCTGATCGAGTCGACCGACCACATCGAGATCCCCGAGAACGACCTGAAGATCGACGTCTTCCGCTCCTCCGGCCCGGGCGGCCAGTCGGTGAACACCACCGACTCGGCGGTGCGCATGACCCACCTGCCCACCGGCACCGTCGTGTCGATGCAGGACGAGAAGTCCCAGATCCAGAACCGCGCCGCGGCGCTGCGCGTCATGCAGTCCCGTCTGCTGCTGCTGAAGAAGGCCGAGGAGGCCGCTGAGCGCAAGGAGCTCGCCGGCGACGTCAAGGCGTCCTGGGGCGACCAGATGCGCTCCTACGTGCTGAACCCGTACCAGATGGTGAAGGACCTGCGCACCGAGTACCAGGAGGGCAATCCCTCCTCCGTCTTCGACGGCGAGATCAGCGGCTTCATCGACGCGGGCATCCGCTGGCGCGCCGAGCAGGGCAAGTCGCAGGACTGATCGACGTGCTGGCGAGGGATGAGCCGGTAGGAGATCAGTCAGGACGGCGCAGTACTGAGTGACCTGATCCACCCCGGGTTTGACCAGGTTTTGACCCGACCCCTGTCCACAGCGCCGTGGAAACACGACCGTGCGCCCCTACGCTGGGAGCGCCAGACTTTCCCCCTGATGTGACAGGCAGCAGTGATCCGTTTCGACGACGTCACCAAGACGTACATGCGTGGCCAGCACCCCGCGGTGGAGAACCTCGACATCGAGTTCACCCGCGGGGAGTTCGTGTTCCTGGTCGGTGCCTCCGGCTCGGGCAAGTCGACCCTGATGAGGATGGTGCTCAAGGAGGTCGCCCCCACCCGCGGCACCGTCTACGTCGCCGGCAAGGACCTCTCCCGGATCCCGTCCTGGAAGGTGCCGGCGCTGCGCCGCGACATCGGCATGGTGTTCCAGGACTTCCGGCTGCTGCCCTCGAAGACCGCCTACCAGAACATCGAGTTCGCGCTCGCTGTGATCGGCACGCCCCGCAAGGTGGTGCGCCGCCTGGTCCCCGAGATGCTGGAGATGGTGGGCCTGGAGGACAAGGGCAAGCGGCTCCCGCACGAGCTCTCCGGCGGCGAGCAGCAGCGCGTCGCGATCGCGCGCGCCTACGTCAACCGCCCCTCGATCCTGCTGGCCGACGAGCCCACCGGCAACCTCGACCCCGCCACCGCCGAGGGCATCCTGGACCTGCTCGCCGAGATCAACGAGCGCGGCACCACCGTCGTGATGGCCACCCATGACCGCGCCGCCGTGGACCGCATGCGCCGCCGCGTCGTGGAGATGGTCGGCGGCAAGGTGGTGCGCGACGAGGAGCAGGGCGGCTACGAGACCCCCGCCCCGGTCAGCGTGATCTCCGGGAACCTGCCCGATGACTCCACCCACCGCGAGGAGCACCCCCTGGACGACGAGGAGCTCATCGCCGACTGGGACGGGGCGCCCGAGTCGCCCGCCGCCGAGCTCGAGAGCACCGAGGAGCATGGTGGAGCCGCCGCAGCCGACCGCTCCGTCGAGGTCGACGGTCGCGGCACCGCCGACGCCGAAACCGACCCGTCGGCCGAGGAGCGACCTGCCCCGCGGGACGTGCTGGAGGAGGACCTGATCGACGAGCGCGAGGCCCGCCGGGTGCGCGAGTCCGAGGACTTCACCGGCGACTTCGACCAGGACCAGGAGGAGCTGCGATGAGGGCCCGCTACATCCTCGGCGAGATCCTCACCGGCCTGTGGCGCAACATCGCCATGGTCGTCTCCGTCGTGATCGTCACCGCCGTGTCGCTGACCTTCGTGGGCACCGGCGTGCTGATGCAGAAGCAGATCATGGACATGAAGTCCACCCTGGTCGAGCAGTCCCAGGTGACGATCTTCCTGTGCTCCCCGCACTCGACGGCCTCCTCCTGCGCCGGCGGCGCCGCGACCGACGCCCAGATCGACTCGGTCCGCGAGGCGCTCGAGGGCGAGGTCCTCTCCCCGTACATCGCCTCCGTCGAGGAGCGCGACCAGGAGGAGGCGCTCGCGATCTACCAGGAGCAGTTCGCCGGCGAGTCCTTCGTCTCGAACTTCACCGCCGAGGACATGCCGGTCTCCTTCCACATCACCCTCAGCGACGCCGACGACTCCGCCGCCGTGGTCGAGTTCTTCCAGGGCCGCGACGGCGTGGACGAGGTCACGGACCTGCTCAGCACCTTCGCCCCCTTCATCGACGTGCTGAACCAGTCCACGCTCTTCGCGCTCGGGCTCGCGGTGCTGATGCTCGTGGCCGCGGTGCTGCTGGTCGCCACCACGATCCGCATGTCGGTCGCCGGCCGGCGCCGCGAGATCGCGATCATGCGACTGGTGGGCGCCTCGAATCTCTTCATCCGTCTGCCCTTCCTGCTCGAAGGAGCGGTCGCTGCGATCATCGGCGGCCTGATCGCCTCGGGGATGCTGTGGCTGGGCCTGAACCATCTCGTCCAGGGCTGGCTCGCACCGACCCTCGGCGAGCAGCTGATCACGGTCTCCACCGCGGATCTCGTCTGGGCCGCACCCCTGCTGGTCGTGCTCGGCGCCGTGCTGTCGATCGCCTCGTCGGTGGTCTCCCTCAACCGCTACCTGAAGGTGTGAGCATGTCCTCCAGAAGTCTGCGCCGCCCCCTGAGCCTCCTCGCCGCCGCCGCGATCCTGGCCGCGGGCATGCTCACCGGCCCCGTCTCCCCGGCCTCCGCCGAGGGCAGCAAGGACGACAAGATCGCCGAGCGCGCGGAGGTCGACCAGCAGCTCGAGGACCTCCGCATCGAGCTCAACGACGTCAACGACGATCTCGCCGACACCTATCTCGCGCTCGCGGAGACCGAGCTGCTGATCCCGCAGGCCCAGCAGGACCTCGAGGACGCACGGGTCGCGCTCGGCGAGGCGCAGGAGGAGGACCGGAAGGTCGGCGAGCGCCTCACCGAGGCCGAGGAGGAGGAGCGCCGCCTCTCGGGCGAGGTCGAGACCGGCCAGGAGGAGGTCGACCGCAGCGACGACGAGCTCGCCACGGTCGCGCTGTCCGCCTACAAGGGCGGCGGGATGCCCAGCCCCTCGTCGGTGTACGTCGGCAACAGCTCCCCGCAGGACGCGGTGGACCGCTCGATGAACTACCGCCTGACGATGGCCTCCCAGGGCACCCGCCTGGACTCGCTGCGCACGGACCAGTCCGTCACCGAGAACTCCGCCGAGCGCCTGACGGCCGTGCGCGAGGAGATCAAGCAGCTCAAGATCGATGCGGAGGAAGCGCTCGAGCGCACCCGTGTCGCCGAGGAGGAGGCGACCGAGGCGAAGAACGAGCTCGACGCCCTGTACGAGACGCAGAAGACCCAGCGCGACGACCTCGAGGCGAAGAAGACGAAGTACGAGGGCGACCAGAAGACCCTCGAGACCCGCAGCACCACCCTCGACGACGAGATCGAGGAGCTCGCCAAGCAGGAGCGCGAGCGCGAGGAGAAGCTGAAGGCCCAGCAGCAGCAGAAGAGCAGCGGCGGCAGCGCCCCGGTGGCAGGCTCCGCGAACACCGGCGGCGGCTGGGTCTACCCCGTCAACGCGCGCCTGAACTCGAACTTCGGCTGGCGGGTGCACCCCATCTACGGCACGAAGAAGCTGCACGCCGGGGTGGACTTCCCCGTCGCCTGCGGCGTGCCCGTCGGTGCCGCGCATTCCGGTCGCGTCATCGCCCGCACCTACAACAGCGGCGCGGGCAACAAGCTCATCGTCAGCCACGGCATCATGAACGGCCGCCTGGTCACGACTTCCTACCACCACCTGCAGGGCTTCGCGAAGCCGGTCGGGGCGCAGGTCTCGGCGGGGGAGACCGTCGGCTACGTGGGCACCACCGGGTCCTCCACGGGCTGCCACCTCCACTTCGAGACACACGAGGACGGCAACGCGGTCAACCCCGCGAAGTTCCTCTGACCCGCACCTGTCCGGGAGTGCGCCCGCGGAGAAACCGGTCGCGATCCTGCGCGGCCACGGCGTACGCTGGGACGTCCGATCGCGGCCGCGATCACCAGTGCAGCATCCGGAGACGGAGAGAAGGAGGACCCATGTCCGCGAAGAAGGCCGACAAGAAGAAGGCCGCCGCGAACGAGGGACCCCAGAAGAAGCTCATCGCCTCGAACAAGCGGGCGCTGCACGACTACTTCATCGACCAGACCTGGGAGGCCGGCATCGTCCTGACCGGCACCGAGGTGAAGTCGCTGCGTGACCGGGGAGCGTCCCTGATCGACGGCTACTGCTACGTCGACGCCGGCGAGGTGTGGATGGACAACGCCCACATCGCCCCGTACGTCAAGGGCACCTGGACCAATCACGCCGCCCGCCGCAAGCGCAAGCTGCTCATGCACAAGCAGGAGATCGAGAAGCTCGCCAGCAAGTCCCGCGAGAAGGGCTTCACGATCGTGCCGCTGGAGATGTACTTCCTCGGCTCCCACGCCAAGGTCAAGATCGGCCTGGCCCGCGGCAAGAAGGAATGGGACAAGCGCCAGACCCTGCGCGAGAAGCAGGATCTGCGCGAGGCGCAGCGCGCCATGCGCCACCGCGAGCTCGCCTGAGCCCCGCGCTCACCCACTGAACGGCCGACGTCTCCGCGATGCGGACGGGTCGATCGATCGGTCGGTCGGTCCGTCAGCCGGCGGCCGGTCAGCCGTCCAGGTCGCGCCGCTCCAGGCGGCGCACCGTCTGCCGGCTGGACTCGATGACGTCCTCGGCGGCGACGCCGAGCCGCTCCCTCATGTACAGCGCCCGCTGCGCATCCTCGAGCGCCGCCTCCCACAGCCTCCCCGCCGCCCGCGGTCGCTGGTCGCGCTGCTCGGCGAGGGCGTGCTCGAACCGACACTTCGCCCGGTGCTGGAACACGGAGGCGAGCGCCGAGAGGGACGAGGGGGAGGTGGGATCCTCCAGCCCCGTCTCCTCGGCGGCGAGGTCCAGCTGCTCCTCCGCCGCGACGAAGGCGCCCTGCCACTGCAGCACGTGCGCGTACCGGGTGCGACGGACGGCCCGCATCACGGGGGAGAGCCCCGGCGCCTCGAGCGCCTGCCTGCCCGCGATCGCCGCCTCGTCCAGCCTCCCCAGCATCCGCAGGAACGCCACGGCTCGCGGATCGGTGGGGTGCTCCGCGCACCACTCGGCCAGCGCCGCAGGGTCCAGCACGATCTCGCGCAGCGTCTCGGGATCGATGCTGATGCGCGTGCCGGCGGCCTCGAAGCTGCTCATCGTCCCATCCTCCCCGCCGGCGCGGCCCATGGTCCAGGCTCCGTGGCGCACGCGCCATGAAGCGGGCGAAGCGATCCTGGCGAGGAGCGGACTTCGCCGTGAGCTGAGAGATACCCGCTTCAGATCGTCGCGCGCTCGCGGTAGACTCGATCCACAGCGTTCCTCCCGAGGGGCGCACGTGGGTGTTTGACAACCGAAGAGTGAGTGCGACGACGGCCAGAGCGCCGTCACGATAGTCATGCCTTCCCACGCCAGGGGCCGATCGGTTTCGACGGTAGTTGTCCAGCAAGGGGAAGCGGGCCGAGAATCCAGAGTCATCTCGTTAACGTCCTCTGGAAACCAATAAGTGCCGAACCCAAGCGCACTGACTTCGCTCTCGCTGCCTGATCAGCGTTAGCAGTCTGGAACCCCGGGGGTGCTCCTGACCCGGATCGTTCCATCATCTAAGGAGCCACTGCTGCCGACCCTGGTCACCGGGGAAGGATGAACACCTCAGAGTGACTGAGTCCGTCGACGACGCGTCCGTGGGATCGTCGGGACTGAGAAAACGCCAACACGGACTGCGCCCGGAGAAGCCCTGGCTCCGCACTATCGGACGCGGGTTCGATTCCCGCCGGCTCCACGATCGCACTCACCGACGAAGGCCCCCTCACCTGCGCAGAAGCGCGGGGGAGGGGGCCTTCGTCATGTCCGGGGTCCTCGATCGGCGGCGCCCCGCCGACCGCGGACCCGCAACGGACCTCAGGCGAGGCGCCGAGCGAGGCATCGGCGCAGCGCCGGGGCGGCGGCGCGGCTCTCCCGCACCGCCCCCGCTCGGCTCACCAGCTCAGGCCGTGCCCCAGCTGATAGCGGTTCCCGTCGGCGTCGACGTACACGTACGCCCGGCCGTCCATGTGCCGCTCCTTCGCGAAGCCGGGCACGTCGTTCGGGGAGGCGCAGCGGCCGTCCTCGTCGACCGCGATCGCGTCGGCGTCGGCCGGGAAGGTGATCGGCAGCTTCCCCGTCGGCGCGAACTCGCCGAGCGCCGCGTCGACCAGCACGTCACGGTCGGTGTCGAAGCCGACCAGGAGCGCATCGGCCAGCGGCTCCACCTCGTCCAGCAGCCAGGGGAACTTCGCATCCAGCGCCACGACCATCGTGCCGACGCTCTCGCGGATCTCCTTCACCTTGGCGAGGTCGACATGGGAGTGGTCGTCGATCGCGAGGTCCCCGATGCCGACGAACTCGAAGTAGCTGCCGATGAACGGCGCGAGGATCACGATCGCGACGTCCGCACCGCGGTGGTCGGTGGTGAAGTCGATGCCCGGATGCGACTCGGCGATCCGTCGACGCAGCGCATCGAGGTCCTTGACCAGCAGGTCCTTCGCGAACAGCTCGAGATACACGCGCTTGCCCGCGAGGGACTCGGCGGTCAGGGGGAGCACGGAGTCGTGGTTCTTCGCGAGCACCACCGAGCGGCGGTGCGCGTCCAGAGCCGCGGCCGCCGCCTCCGGGTTCGCCACCACGCGGTCGGCCTCCTCCGGATCGGCGTAGGGGTTCTCGAACAGCCCCAGCGCGAACAGCTCCTCGAGCAGCAGGCTCGCCGCCTCGTCGAGCCGCTCCGAGGTGAACAGGCCCTTCACGTACGCCTCGCGCACGGAGTCCACGTCGTTGGTGTCGGCGAACATGTCGGTGCCGGCCATGACGGCCGCGCCCACGCGCTCCGCGGTGGTCAGCTCCTCGACGCCCCAGGCCATCTTCGAGAGCACACCGGAGTCGGAGTTGATGTAGCCGCGGTGGCCCATCTGCCGCAGGAGGCCGAGGATCTCGCGGTTGAAGGCGAAGCCGACCTGCTCGAACTCGCTGACCCGGCCCTGCGGGGTGGAGGACTTCTCGTCCGAGGGGATCGCGTAGTACGGCATCACCGAAGAGGTGCCAGCATCGATCGCGGCCTGGAAGGGCGGGAGGTGGTAGTCCTCCAGCGATCCGGGGGTGGGGTAGATGTTGAAGCGGCCCTCGGCGTAGTGGGGGTCGGTGCCGTTCTCGCGCGCGCCGCCGCCGGGGAAGTGCTTCGTGGTCAGCGCGACGCCGTCCTTCTCGAGCCCGTCCTCGCCCTGGAAGCCGCGCACCAGCGCGCCGATCGCGCGGGAGACGAACTCGGGGTCCTCGCCGAGGGTGCCCTGACCGCGGAACCATCGCGGGTCGGTGAGCACGTCGGCCATGTACATGTACCCCTTGCGCAGGCCCGAGGCGACCCATTCGCGGCGCGAGTGCGCGGCGAAGGACTCGATCACCTCGAGCGAGCCCGTCGCGGCCAGGCCCAGCGTGCCCGGCCACTGCGCGAACGGCTGGTCCTCGGGGGTGCCGCCCATCTTGAAGCCGCCGGCCTCGTTCTTCGAGTTCGCGGCGACGATCACCGGGATGCCCCAGCGGGTGTCCTCGGCGACCTCGTTCATCGCGTTGATCCAGGTGGCGATCCGGGAGCCGGTGGGCTCCTCGCGCATGATGAAGTGCCGCATGTGCATGCCGCGGATCATCTCGGTGGTGCCCTGGAAGGGGATGCCGGCGCTGGTGTGCGGGTCGACCTTGATCGGCAGGTGCTGCTCGTCCAGTACGCCGTCGTGGCTGGTGAGCTCCTTGTTGTGCTGCGAGATGCCCATCGGGCGGGAGCTGATGACCATCAGCCCGAGCTTCTCGTCCGGGGACATGCGTGCGACGAGGTCCGCGGCGCGCTCGGCGGGGGAGAGGCGCCAGTCCTCGAACGGGGTGAGCTGCCCGTCGCCGTCGAGGTCGCGGAACTCCAGCCCGTCGACCTCGATGATCTTCTTGACCCTGCTGGAGAGGGGCACCTGCTGCGTCATCGACGACCTCCTGTGGTGATCATTCCTTCGTAGCCGAGCGCCACCAGATGGGCGCGGCTGGCTGCCAGGGACTCCCAGATGTCCCGGCCGTAGTTGCGGTCCTGCTCGATGAGCAGGTGATGGGCGCCCGAGGCGAGGGCCTGCTCGATCACGGGACGCCAGTCGAGGGTCCCCTCGCCCACCTCGGCGAACTGGACGATGTCCCCGCCCCAGTAGCGGTCCCAGGTCTCGCGGTCCCCGGCGTCGCGGGCATCGAGCACCTCCGCGCTCGGCAGCGCGATCCGATGCTCCTTGAGCATCATGAGCTGGATGCCGATGCGGGCCACGGGAACCTCCTGGGGTCGGTCATGGCCGCGGGGCCGACGGGGCGTCCCCTGCCCTGCGACGGGGCGCGCGGCCGAGGCGATGGGGCGCCGCGGACGCACCGCAGGGGCCGTGGAGCCTCGATGCTCGCTCCAGCTCACACCGTACTCACCCCCGGCAAGGACCTGCGCGGATTCCCTCCGGTTGCCGTCGCAGGACGGGGCGGGCGCCGCGCGGGCCCAGGGATGCAGGGGCAGGGACGAAGGGGAGCGCCGGTCTGACGCGCGGCCTCCGGGCCCCGGGGCGTGGGCGGCGTCGGAAAACGCCCGTCCGGGCGGGCCCTTGCCCGGTACGGTGGGCGAATGACCGGCACGCCGGATATCGCCCCCGTCCTCCCCCCTGCCGACCTGCCCGTGGATCTGCGTCGCGTGGAACTGCTCTGCGCGTGGCTGCGGCCCGAGGAGGGCGTCGAGCTCGAGCGGATCAGCTGGGCGATCGGGAAGCGGCCCCGCGGCGAGGGCTGGGACAACGTGCTGTGGCCGATCGGCACGCTCGACGGCGCCCCGCTGGTGCTGCGGATCGCCCGCCGCCGCAGCTCGCGAGCGCTGCTGGGCCGGGAGGTGACGGTGCTGCGCCGTCTGCGGGGGCTCGGCACCACGCTCCCGATGGACCTGCCGCGTGTGATCGCGACCGCCGAGGACGCCGTCGTGGTCGAGTGGATCGACGGGGTGACGGCCGCGGAGTCCGACGCCGTGACGCAGGAGAAGGTCGCCGAGGACCTCGCCCGAATGCTGGCGACGATTCACTCCGGCCCCGCCCCCGAGGTGGGACGGAACCCGGTGCGCGGGGTGCCGCTCGCGACCCGCGCCGAGCATTTCGCGGCCGATCTCGACCGGGCAGGGCTCGACGAGGACGCCGCGCGCCGCGTCGCCGAGATCTGGCGGGCGGGCATCGACGCCGACGAATGGCAGGGCCGCGAGCTGCTGCTCCACGGCGACCCGCACCCCGGCAACATCGTCGTCCCACCGCCGACCTCCCCGGGCGCGGTGACCCTCATCGACTGGGGCGACACCACCCGCGGCGACCCGGCGAGCGATCTCGGCGCCCTTCTTCTCCACCCCTCCTCGTCCTGGGCCGGGCTGCTCGACGTCTATCGGGCCTCCGCGGCCTGGACCGGGATCGAGGACGACGCGATCTGGGAGGCGCTGCAGGCGCGCGCCCGGGCCTGGTCCGTGCGCATGGCGCTCGCGCTCGTGCTCGTCTATCCCGAGGGGCACTCGCTCGGACGCATCGGCCGGCGGCTGCTGGCGGGCTGACCAGGGCGGCGCGCACCGGCTGGACCGATCGGGGCATCCGGGCGCTGGCCGACGCCGTTCAGGGACTGTCCTCTCCCGTCCCGGCCAGCACATGGGCTGAAGGAGTGAGGCCGAGCCTCTCCCGGGCGATCTCCGGCCCGCGGCAGGCGAAGGCCTCGGGCTCGTCCCAGCTGCCGCCGAGTGGGCCAGTGATCCAGGGCCCGTCCTCCCATTCCACGACGTCCTCGAGACGCAGCAGGCGATGGGCGGCGAGGTCGAAGGCCTGCAGGCCGTGCTCGTGCGCGAGCTGGGTCAGCCGCCCGATCACCTTCCGGTCCGGCCCGAACAGGACCGGGGCGAAGGTCTGCCCGTGCGCGGCCTCCGCGGTGTCCTCGTCCCGCCACGGGGACCGGGGGTCCGCGAGGTCTGCCGGGAACTCGTCGAGGACGACCGCGGTGAAGCGCGCGATCCGAGGGGTGGGCGGCAGGGGAGGCGTGGGTGAGCCGACGAACTGCCCAGCGGTGTGCAGGTGCATGTGCAGGTCCGCGCACGCCGACTCGTCGTCGACGGGGGCGGGCCCGATCCAGAAGCCGATCCGATATCTCATGCCCCGGATCCTGCCCGGACGGTGACGACGCGCTCCGGGTGGTGCACAACTCCCAGGTCAGTGCTCCGAGCGACGGCTCCTCCTCAGCCGGGCGGCGTGGCCGGAGGCACGCAGGGACCCGACCAGGGTCACGTTTATGTCACGAAAGTCCTGCATGTCCGAATTGCCTGGCTTCTCCCGGTACTGCCGAGTAATGTCCGGTTCAACCGATTGGGGCGAAATGGGAAGTATGCCGGTTTCGACGTGGAGGGGTGGGCCCCTGCGCGGATCGGGGGAGGGAGCCGGGAGTCCGGCACGTTCGAAGGAGCATCATTGAGCCGCACCGCATCCGTCACCACGCGACGTGCGCTGATGAAGGGGGTGGCCTGGGCCGCGCCCGTCGCAGCGGTCGCCATCACCGCGCCCGCGCTCGCCGCCTCGCCGCTGCCGATCGAGGCCGTCCTCGACGCTGGAAAGAGCTGCAAACTGCCCAGAACCAAGCAGTACCGCTTGTCCTTCACCTTCGTGAACACGGGAGCGAAGGTGACCGTCAAGCTCAGGTCGATAACGGTGAGCCCCAACTCGAACACTCACGTGTCGTTCCCACTGGACTCGTCGAACGACACGTTCGAGATCGCCGCCGGCGGTACGCACAGCGTCGACTACGTCTCCCACGTGAGCGGGAATGCCGCCGACGGTCAGGCGAGCGCGACCTTCACCCTCGAGGACGGGAGCGGTGAACGAGAGGTCACTCAGAACTTCGGGTTCCAGAGCTTCTCGAACTGCAAGGACTGACGGCGCCGAGCGGCGCGAGCTCGTCCCCTGGGGCCATCGGGGCATCCGCCCTTTCGGCGCATGACCCGGTGCCGCTCCTCGACCCGCTGTGGGCCCCGTCGCCGCGGCCCGGAATCTGCACGACGGCGGCGGGGCCGCCCACGTAGAGTGGCCCCGCCATGACCACGCCCTCCTCGAGCCCCGATCCGTCCGCGCCGCTCCCTGCTGAGCAGGCCCCTGCGCCCGGACCGCGGATCACCTATCCGGGAGACCTGCCCGTCTCGCAGCGCCGCGAGGACATCCAGAAGGCGATCTCCGAGAACCAGGTCGTGGTCATCGCCGGCGCCACCGGCTCCGGCAAGACCACTCAGATCCCGAAGATGCTCCTGGAGCTCGGCTACGGGCAGGACGGCCGGCTCATCGGCCACACCCAGCCTCGCCGCATCGCCGCCCGCTCCGTCGCGCAGCGCATCGCGAGCGAGCTGGGGGAGAAGCTCGGCGAGGGGACCGTCGGCTACCAGGTCCGCTTCACCAGGGAGACCTCCCGCGGCACCCGGCTGAAGCTCATGACCGACGGCATCCTGCTGGCCGAGATCGGCCGGGACCGCCTCCTGAAGCGCTACGACGCGATCATCATCGACGAGGCCCACGAGCGCTCTCTGAACATCGACGTGATCCTCGGCTACCTCCGCCAGATCCTCCCGCAGCGCCCCGACCTGAAGGTCATCATCACCTCCGCCACGATCGACCCCGAGCGCTTCGCCGAGCACTTCGCCGCGACCCTGCCCTCGGGGGAGAAGGAGCCCGCCCCGATCATCGAGGTCTCCGGGCGCACCTATCCCGTGGAGATCCGCTACCGCCCCCTCGTGCTCGAGGCCGACGTCGACGAGGACGACGAGCTCGAGGACATCCACTCCATCGAGCGGGACCTCACCGAGGCCATCACCGACGCGGTCGACGAGCTCGCCGCCGAGGGCCCCGGCGACATGCTCGTCTTCCTCCCGGGCGAGCGCGAGATCCGCGAGATCTCCGACTCCCTCGAGAAGCACCTCGCCCGCGGCACCCGCGGCCGCTCCGCCCTGCCCGTCGAGGTGCTGCCGCTGTTCGGACGGCTCTCCGCCCAGGACCAGCAGAAGATCTTCTCCCCGCCGAAGGCCGGCACCTACCGCCGCATCATCCTGTCGACCAACGTCGCCGAGACCTCCCTGACCGTCCCCGGCATCACCTACGTCATCGACTCCGGGCTCGCGCGCATCTCCCGCTACTCCCAGCGCACCAAGGTGCAGCGCCTCCCGATCGAGCCGATCTCCCAGGCCAGCGCGAACCAGCGCTCCGGCCGCTCGGGCCGCACCGCCCCCGGCATCGCGATCCGCCTCTTCTCCGAGGAGGACTTCGAAGGCCGGCCCGAGTTCACCGAGCCGGAGATCCTGCGCACCTCCCTCGCCTCCGTCGTGCTTCTCATGACGAGTCTGGGCCTCGGCGACGTGGAGTCCTTCCCCTTCGTCGAGCCGCCCGCCTCCCGCGCGATCACCGACGGCGTGCGCCTGCTCGAGGAGCTCGGCGCGATCGAGCCCGACGAGCGCGCACCGGGCGGTCGCCGGCTGACCCGCGTCGGCCGCACCCTGGCCCGCTTCCCGCTGGACCCGCGCATGGCGCGGATGCTGATCGAGGCCGGGCGACTCGGCGCGCTGCGCGAGGTGCTGATCATCGTCGCGGCCCTGTCGATCCAGGATCCGCGCGAGAGGCCGCTCGGCCAGGAGCAGCAGGCCAGGGAGAAGCACAAGCGCTTCGAGGACGAGACCAGCGACTTCCTCTCCTTCCTGAACCTGTGGAACCACCTGCAGGAGCGGCGCGACGCGCTCTCCTCCAGCGCCTTCCGCCGCGAGGTGCGCTCCGAGCACCTCCACTACCTCCGCATCCGCGAGTGGTGGGACCTGCACGCCCAGCTGCGGGACATGGCCAAGGACGCAGGGCTCTCCCGCAACGACAACGACGCGAGCCCGCAGGCGATCCACCAGGCGCTGCTGGCGGGGCTGCTCAGCCACGTCGGCCTGCTGGACGACCGCACCCGCGAGTACTCCGGCGCCCGCGGCGCCCGCTTCGCGCTGTGGCCCGGCTCGACGCTGGCGAAGAAGCGACCTGACTACGTCATGGTCGCCGAGCTCGTGGAGACCAGCCGACTGTGGGGCCGCACCGCCGCCCGCATCGACCCCGCCTGGGCGGAGGAGACCGGCGCGCACGTCGTCAAGCGCTCCCACTCCGCCCCGCACTGGTCCTCCAAGCGCGCCTCCGCCATGGCGCACGAGAAGGTCACGCTCTACGGGGTGCCGCTGATCGCCGACCGCGTCGTCGGCTACGGCCGCATCGACCCCGAGGCCGCGCGCGACATCTTCCTGCAGAACGCGCTGATCGAGGGGGACTGGCGCACCCGCCACCATTTCTTCCGCGACAACCGCGCCCTGATCGCCCGGCTCGAGGAGCTCGAGGCGAAGACCCGCCGCCGCGACCTGCTGATCTCCGACGAGCAGCTCTTCTCCTTCTACGACGCGAGGATCCCGAAGGACGTCGTCTCCGGCCGACACTTCGACACCTGGTGGAAGAAGGCCCGCCACGAGACCCCGGACCTGCTCACCCTCACCGAGCAGGACCTGCTGGCCGCCGACGAGGAGGTCACCGAGGCGATCCGCTCCGACTTCCCCGACACCTGGGTGCAGGGCGACATCACCCTGCCGCTGAGCTACTCCTTCGGCGAGGTCGGGGCGAAGGGCGCCGACGGCGTGACCGCCACGATCCCCCTCGCGGTGCTGAACCGCCTGGCACCGCGCGGCTTCGACTGGCTCGTGCCCGGCATGCGCGAGGAGCTGGTCACCGAGCTGATCCGCTCCCTCCCCAAGCCCGTCCGCCGCCACCTGGTCCCCGCCCCCGAACGGGCCAAGGCCGTCGCCGGGACCCTGCACGACGACGACCCCGACGGCGGCGAGGCGTTCGTCGAGGCGGTCGCCGACGAGCTCGTGGCCCTGCCCGGCGTGCCCGAGGACCTGCCGCTGTACGGCCCCGAGTTCGACCTGTCGAAGCTGCCCGCACACCTGCGGATGCACTTCCGGGTCGTGGACGGCAAGGGCCGTCAGGTCGGCACCGGCGATGACCTCGAGGCGCTGAAGCAGCGGCTCAAGACGCGCGTGGACACCACGGTCTCCAGCCAGTCCACCGAGATCGCGCGCACCGACCTGCCCACCTTCCCCGCAGGCGGCGTGCCGGCCGTCCACGAGTCCACCGTCGGCGGCCTGAAGGTCACCGGCTACCCCTCCCTCGTCGCCCGGCGCGGCAAGGACGGACGGCTCGAGCGGGTCGACCTCGCCGTCCTCGCCACGGCCGACGAGCAGGCCCTCGCCCACCGCGAGGGCGTCATCGCGCTCATCGACCGGGAGATCGGCGCCGACCTCTCCCGCGTGCTGAACGCCCTGCCCAACCCCACCAAGCTCGCCGTCTCGGGCTCCGACTACGCCTCCACCGCCGCGCTCCTGGCCGACGCCTCCCGCGCCGCGACCGTGCACCTGGCGGGGCAGGCCCAGGTGCGCACCCGCGCGGAGTACGAGCAGCTGCTGGAGACCGTGCGGCAGCGGCACGACGAGCTCGCCGCCGACGCCGTGAAGGACGCCGCCGCCGCGCTCGCCGTCAACGCGAAGCTGCAGCGCGAGCTGGGCCGGGCCACCTCCCTCGCGGTCCTCTCCCATCTCACGCAGATCCGCGAGCACGCCGCCTCCCTGCTCGGCGACGGGTTCATCTCCCGCACCGGGATCGCGCACCTCGGGGACCTCTCTCGCTACCTGCAGGCCGATCTGCACCGCCTGGAGAAGCTGCCGGAGAACCCGCGCAGGGACGAGCAGCTCGCCTGGCAGATCGGGGACCTCGAGCAGTACTGGGCCGCACAGAAGCAGAAGCTCTCCGCCCGTCGCCGCGCCGAGCCCGACGTGCAGGAGATCGACTGGCTGCTCGAGGAGTTGCGGGTGAGCCTGTTCGCGCAGACCCTCGGCACGGCGCAGACCGTCTCGGACAAGCGGATCCGCAGGGCGATCGCCGAGCTCTCCGCCTGAGCGGCACCGAGGTGACGGGCACCTCCGCGCCGTGACCTGCGCGTGACCCATGCCCCTCCCAGCCGGTCCCCAGGACGTCCTACGAAAGCTTTACCGAAGTCGTCCGACAGGCCGACGAGCCGGCTCCTCGCGCCGCGCCGAGGCCCCGCGACAGGCGTCCAGGAGAGGGCACGACCGGGGGCGACGCCGCGCCGAGCTCCGTGCCACGGACTTCCATGGCGAGGTCATGCGAAGATCAAACCGCAGGTCGCAGCGCTGTCCGGGAGCTTCTGGTGCCCTTCACAGGATCCGGGATGCCTCGTTACGTTGTCAGCGCCCCGCCCCGAGAGCTCGACGAGCCCGGAGCCCTCCGCACCGAAGGAACCCCGATGCCCGTCTCCCCGTCCGCCGCGCTCTCCCGTCGTCACCTCTTCCTCGCCGGTGCCGTGGGCCTCACCTCCCTGGCTGCGCTCGGCACCGTCGCGCCCGCCCGCGCCGAGGAGGCCTGGACCGAGGAGTTCATGACCCGTCCCGAGACCCGCGAGGGCTTCCTCCTGGATGCGATGGACGAGTGGCAGATCGAGAACGCGAAGTTCATCATCGCGGTGATCAAGGGGCACGGCCTCGACGAGCAGGCCGCGACGATCACCCTCGCGACCGCGATCGTGGAGTCCTGGCTGCGCAACTACGAGCCCGCCGTCGACCTCGACTCCGGCGGCCTGTTCCAGCAGCGCCCCTCGATGGGCTGGGGCACCTACGACGAGGTGCGTCACAAGAAGCGCGCGATCGACGCCTTCCTGGGCCTGGGCGACCACTCCGAGGCCCCCGGCCTGCTGGACCTCGCCCCCGACTACCACGAGTGGGCGCCGGGCGAGGCCGCGCAGGCCGTGCAGATCTCCGCCCACCCCGAGCGCTACGCCGAGCAGATCCCCGCCGCGCAGACCCTCTGGGCCCGCTACGCCGGGGACGTCGCCGCGTACACCGACTGAGGCCCGTTCCGACCGGCGGTCCTGCACCGGGAGCCGCCGGGACGTGAGGGTCAGAGCCCGAGGGCGGAGTCCTCGCACGGCTCGGCGTCCACGCGGATGTCCGTGATCCGCAGCTCGCCCTGGGCGTTCAGCCGCACCCGCGCACCGTGCTCGCCGTCGGCCTCCAGCCTGGTGACGGCGCCGCTGCGTCGTTCGCGGCCCAGCGACGAGAAGCCGTGCTCCTCGAGGACGGGGTCGAGCGCCTCCCGCCAGGGAGCCCAGTCCATGCCCTGTCCGGGCATGGGGTAGAGGTTGCCGTCGGCCTGCCAGATCCCCGCCTGGTAGCGGCAGTCCTCGGCGCCGGGCTCGAGGATCTCCTGCCCGCGCCGCTCCCAGCTCATCGCACGCACCGAGGTCGTGGCGGCGAGGAGGTCCTCGGCCACCGCCTCGTAGGTCGCGACCGCCTCCGACGGGGGAAGGGGAGCGCCGCTGCCGCAGCCGGCCAGCAGGACGGTCGCGAGAGCGAGGGTCGCCGATCGTCGGGGAGCCGCGAGGACGCCGAGCCGTGAGCTGCGCATGACGCGTTCACGCATCGGCATCTGCCATCGTCTGTGTCCCCCTCGATCGCCGGCGTGAGCCCCAGAATTCCATGCCGCACCTTCCCGTGGTCGATGTGACGTGGGCAGCTCGATGCAGGGCGGGCAGGATCCGGCTCTCGGCGCGCTCCGCCGCACCCTCCGGGCAGCCGTCCTGACCTGCAGGTCGCGCGGTCGATCCGAGCAGGTCGAGCGCGTTAGGCTGTGCTCCATGTCACCGATGCCATCCGTCAGCTATTCCATCACCGTCCGTCTGGAGTTCGCGGCACGCTCCGCAGCGGTCAGCGACATCACCGGCCGCATCGAGCAGCACGGGGCGACGGTCACCGCGCTCGACGTCTCCGCCTCCGGGCCCGAGCGCATGCGGGCGGACATCACGGTGCTCACCAGCGGCCACGATCACGCGATGGAGGTCGTCGAGTCGCTCAAGGAGCTCGAGGGCGTCGAGCTCGGCAAGGTCTCGGACCGCACCTTCCTCGCCCACCTGGGCGGCAAGCTGACGGTCGAGTCGAAGCTCCCGATCCGCCACCGCGACGACCTCTCGATGATCTACACCCCGGGCGTGGCCCGCGTGGTCAAGGCGATCGCCGAGAACCCCGAGGACGCGCGCCGCCTGACCATCAAGCGCAACACCGTCGCCGTCGTCTCCGACGGCTCCGCGATCCTGGGCCTGGGCGACCTCGGGCCGCTCGCCGCGATGCCGGTGATGGAGGGCAAGGCCGCCCTGTTCAAGCGCTTCGCCAATATCGACGCGTTCCCGATCTGCCTGGACGCCCACTCGGTCGACGACATCGTCGCCCACGTCAAGGCGATCGCGCCCGTCTTCGCCGGCATCAACCTCGAGGACATCTCCGCCCCGCGCTGCTTCGAGATCGAGGACCGTCTGCGCGCCGAGCTCGACATCCCCGTCTTCCACGACGACCAGCACGGCACCGCGATCGTGGTCGTCGCCGCGCTGCGCAACGCCCTGCGCGTGGTGGAGAAGGACATCTCCACCGCCCGCATCGTGCTCTCCGGCGCCGGCGCCGCGGGCACCGCGATCCTGCGCCTGCTGCGCGCGGCCGGTGCGCGCGACATCATCGTCACCGACATCGACGGCATCATCCACGAGAACCGCGAGAAGCTCGAGGGGCGTCTGCCCTGGATCGCCGAGGTCACGAATCCGCGCCAGCTCACCGGCACCCTGCAGGACGCGGTCGCGGGCGCCGACGTGTTCATCGGCGTCAGCGCAGGGAACATCCTCTCCGCCGAGGACGTCGCGACGATGGCGGACCGCGCCGTCGTCTTCGCGATGGCGAACCCGACCCCGGAGATCGACCCGGCCGAGGCGGTCAAGCACGCCGAGGTCGTCGCCACCGGGCGCAGCGACTTCGCCAACCAGATCAACAACGTCCTCGCCTTCCCCGGCGTGTTCCGCGGGCTGCTCGACGCCCACGCCACCCGGGTCAGCGACCGGATGCTGCTGGCCGCGGCGAACGCCCTGGCCGACGTGGTCAGCGCCGAGGAGCTCAACCCCACCTACATCGTCCCCAGCGTCTTCCACGACGGGGTGACCAAGGCGGTCGCGAGCGCGGTCGAGCAGGTCGCCCGCGAGGAGGCCGGCACCATCGACACGATCACCGGGACGATGACGGCGGTCTACGCCGACGAGATCACGCTGAACGGCTGACCCCGCCGCGCCGCCGGGGTCGTCGCGGCCCCGGCGACGTCGGATCCGTGCGCTCAGGGGCCGGGCGCGATCCGTCGGCCGAGTGCTCGGTGCTGCGGACGCTCGGATTCATGGCCGCGCAGAGCTGCGGCAGCTCAGCGCTGCGCCAGCTCGACGCCGCGGCTGCTCAGCGCTGCGGCTGCTCAGCGCTGCGGCTGCTCGAGCGGCGGGGCCGACGGCTCCACCTCGCGCTCGGCGGCGGCCCGGCGCAGCATTCGCTCCCCGGCCCACAGCCCGAGGCCGAGCGCGATGCCGACCACGTCGAAGAGGACGTCGACCGGGTCGCCGGAGCGGCCCGGGATCGCGGTGTGCTGCACCAGCTCGACCACCAGGGCGTGGATCAGCGCGGCCACCACGACCCAGCCGATCGGGAAGCGCCGCGCGGGGGCGAGGACCCGTCCGGCGGTGAACACGGTGGCCGCGAAGAGGAGCAGGTGCACGGCCTTGTCCAGCCCCGGCAGGCCGATCCCGCCCGGGGACAGCGGCAGGAAGAAACCGATGTTGAGCAAGAGCGCGAGGCCGAGCAGGCCGGTCCGCCACGGCACGGAGCCGCCGACACGCACGATCTCGACGGGGATCCTCCGGAAGAACTCGGCCACGCCATCCATGGACGCAGTCTCCCAGGCCCATGTCCTGTCCTCGCGGAGGCGGGGCCGCTAGGCTTCGACGAGCACGCCCGCGACCGAGGCAGAAAGCGAGGGAGGCTGTCATGACCTCCATGTCCTCCACGTCCGATCCGTCCCGCATGGACCCCTACTCCGATGACCCGGGGGCCGCGCCCACCGCCGTCCTGGACCGTCAGGTGCAGGAGCAGGAGCAGACCACCGACGACGGCGACCACGACCGGTTCGCGCACTACGTGCGCAAGGACAAGATCACCCAGGCCGCGCTCGGCGGCACGCCCGTGATCGCGCTGTGCGGCAAGGTGTGGGTGCCCGGCCGCGACCCCGAGAAGTACCCGGTGTGCCCGGAGTGCAAGGAGATCTACGAGGGGATCCGCGAGCCGAACGACGGCGGCGACGGCACAGGAGGCAAGGGAGGCTCCGGCCGCGGCGGAGGTGGCTTCCGCGGCTTCTTCGGCGGTCGCCGCTGAGCCCCTGCCCTGCAGGAACCCGCCGCGAGGGCGGTGCCGCCGAGAGGCGGCGCCGCCCTCGCGTCGCCCCCGCGGACTTCCTCACATCGGGCAGGTGGGCGGGTCGTCGGTCCCCGGCGGTACGGTGGTTCACGCCGTGAACACCACTCCCTCCCTCTTCTCCCAGAGCGACCCCCGCCAGCCCTCCGAGGCGGCGGCGAGGACGCTCCCCGTCGCCTACCCCGAGCGCGCCGCCTGGGGCACCGTCCCCAAGCTGCGCGCCTGGCAGGCCGAGGCCCTCGAGATGTACCGCACCCGGGCGCCGAAGGACTTCCTGGCCGTCGCGACCCCGGGCGCGGGCAAGACGACCTTCGCGCTGCAGATCGCGGCGGGTCTGCTCTCCGAGGGGACTGTCCGACGGGTCACAGTCGTCGCCCCGACGGAGCACCTGAAGACCCAGTGGGCCGACGCCGCCGCGCGCGTGGGCATCTCCCTGGACCCGAACTTCTCCAACTCCCAGGGCGCGCACGGCAGCCACTACCAGGGCGTCGCGGTGACCTACGCCCAGATCGGCATGCACCCGGCGCTGCACCGCGCCCGCACCGAGGCGGACCGCACCCTGGTGATCCTCGACGAGATCCACCACGCCGGCGACTCCCGGACCTGGGGCGACGGGGTGCGCGAGGCCTTCGACCCCGCCACACGGCGCCTGGCCCTGACCGGCACGCCGTTCCGCTCGGACGACTCCGAGATCCCCTTCGTCACCTACGAGGAGGACGCGGAGGGCTTCGCCCGCTCGAAGGCGGACTACACCTACGGCTACGGCGAGGCGCTGCGCGACCACGTCGTGCGCCCCGTGCTGTTCATGACCTACTCCGGGCGCATGCACTGGCGCACCAAGACGGGCGACGAGGTCTCCGCCCAGCTCGGCGCGCTGGAGACCAAGGACATCACCCAGCAGGCCTGGCGCACCGCCCTGGACCCCAAGGGGGAGTGGATCCAGTCCGTGCTCTCGGCCGCGGACCGGCGCCTGACCGAGGTGCGCCGCCATGTGCCCGACGCGGGCGGGCTCGTCATCGCCACCGACCAGAAGGCCGCCCGCGCCTACGCCGCTACCCTCCACGACCTCACCGGGCAGGCACCCACCGTGGTGCTCTCGGACGACGAGGGCGCCGGCAAGCGCATCGAGGACTTCTCCGCCTCCGACGACCGCTGGATGGTCGCGGTGCGCATGGTGTCCGAGGGCGTGGACGTGCCGCGCCTGTCCGTCGGCGTCTACGCCACCTCGACCTCCACCCCGATGTTCTTCGCCCAGGCCGTGGGCCGCTTCGTGCGCTCGCGGACCCGCGGCGAGACCGCGAGCGTCTTCCTGCCCACCGTCCCGATCCTGATGGCGCACGCCGCCGCGATGGAGGAGGAGCGCGACCACGTCCTGGACCGTCGGCCGAAGACGGGCGACGAGGAGACCGGGCTCGACGAGTCGCTGATCGAGCAGGCCAACCGGCCCGAGCAGGCCAGCGACCAGCTCGAGATGAGCTTCGAGGCGCTCGAGTCGGAGGCCTCCTTCGACCGGGTCCTGTTCGACGGCGGCGAGTACGGCGCCGGCGGCATGATCGGCTCGGAGGACGAGCAGGAGTTCCTCGGCATCCCCGGGCTGCTGGACGCCGACCAGATGCGCGTCGTACTCCAGCAGCAGCAGGCCCAGCAGCAGGCCCGACGCCAGAAGAGCGGCGCGGACCAGCAGCCGACGACCCCCGGCGTGGTCGACCACCGCCGCCTCATGGACCTGCGCAAGGAGCTCAGCTCCCTGGTCTCGGCGTGGGCGAAGAAGTCCGGCACCCCGCACGGCTCGGTCCACAACACGCTGCGCTCGCGCAGCGGCGGGCCCGCCGTCGCGCAGGCCAGCGCCGAGCAGATCGAGGAGCGGATCTCGATCGTGCGCGGCTGGTTCGTCGGCCGCCGCTGACCCCTGCTGACTCCCGACCCTGCCCGCGCGCTCAGCGCAGGACGCGGGCGGCCTCCGCGCCGTCGGTGAGGGTCGGGATCGCGATCTCGCCGTCGGGCCCGTCGTCAGCCGCGAGGCCGAGCTCCGCGAGGGAGGCGGCGTGGCGCTCGCGGGCGGCCTCGAGCCGTGCGGGGGCGCGCTTCGGGGCGACGTCCTCGCCGGCCTCGATCAGCGGCACCTGCAGCGGACGCAGCGAGGTGCGGGCCCAGTCGGGGTTGGACGTGCCGGAGATCAGCTCCGCCGTCAGCTCCCGCTCGAACTCCGCGACCTCCGCCTCGCCCGGGAGCACCAGCTCCGCCCGGGCCTGCCCGCCGACGACCATCCGGTACGCGGCCTTGCCCGCCCCGAGGGTCGCCTTGTCCGTCGACCACTTGCCGACCGGGTGCATCTGCCCGTCGGCGCCCTCGCGCTCGACGAGCTTGTACACGAAGCCCGGAGCGGGGTGCCCGCCGCCGGTGACCAGGCGGGTGCCGATCCCGTAGCCGTCCAGCGGCTCGTCCCTGAGCTCCTCGACCCGGTATTCGTCGAGGTCGCCGGTGGCGGTGATGCGCGTGGAGGTCGCGCCGAGCGAGTCCAGCAGCTCCCGCACGCGTCCGGCCTGCGCGGCCAGGTCGCCGGAGTCCAGCCGCACCGCCCCGAGCCCGGGGCCGGCGATCTCCACCGCGGTGCGCACCGCGGACTCCACGTCGTAGGTGTCCACCAGCACGGTGGTGCCGGCGCCCTGGGCGGTGAGCTGGGCGCGGAAGGCGTCCTCCTCGCTGTCGAACAGCAGCGTGAAGGCGTGCGCGGAGGTGCCCGCGGCGGGGATGCGGTAGTGCGCGCCCGCGGCGAGGTTCGAGGTGGAGGCGAAGCCGACCAGGTACGCGGCGCGGGCCGCGGCGATCGCGGCGTCCTCGTGCACGCGCCGCCCGCCCATCTCGATCAGGGGACGGCCCCGCGCGGCGGTGACCATGCGCGAGCCGACGGAGGCGACGCCGCTGTCGTGGTTCAGGATCGAGAGCACGACCGTCTCCAGCATCACCGCGTTCTCGAAGGTCCCCTCGATCCGCAGCACGGGCGAGTTCGGGAAGAACAGCTCGCCCTCCTGGTACCCGAAGACGTCGCCCGTGAACTCGTACTGCGCGAGATGGTCGAGGGTGTCCTCCCGCAGCGCGCCGGTGGAGGCGAGATAGCGCAGGTCCGCGTCGTCGAAGCGGAAGTCCGCGATCGCGTCGAGCACGCGGCCGGTGCCGGCGAGCACGCCGTAGCGGCGCCCGGCGGGCAGGGAGCGGGTGAACACCTCGAAGACGCAGCGGCGGGAGGCGGTCCCCGCATCCCGGGCCGCCTCCAGCATCGTCAGCTCGTAGAGGTCGGTGAGCAGGGCGGAAGTCACGATGTCCACCGTAGTGCGTGGCGGGCGGGCAGGGGAGGCGGCGCGCCCCGTAGACTCGGTGCGCCGCTCACCCGGCGCCCCGGGCAGCGGCGAGACTCAGGAGGGATGTGCATGCCGGTCGATCTGCCGCGGGCGGAACCGCGGACGCGGACCCGCACCGATGCCGCGTCGGAGGAGCGCACGACGCTCGAGACCGAGGGCCCCTGGTGCACCGTGGTCTGGAACGACCCGGTGAACCTCATGAGCTACGTCGTGTTCGTCTTCCGCCGCTACTTCGGGTACTCCCGCGTGGTCGCCGAGCAGCTGATGATGCAGGTCCATGAGGAGGGCCGCGCGATCGTCTCCCGCGGCTCGCGCGAGAAGGCGGAGACCGACGTGCAGGCCATGCACTCCTTCGGACTGCAGTCCACGATCGAGAGGGCGGGGGAGGGCTGATGGCGCATGCGTTCCGACGTCGACCCGACGGCTCCCTCGCCTGCCGCCTCGACGGCGAGGAGAAGGCGATCATCGCCCAGGTCGCCCAGGAGACCGCGGACCTGATTTGCGGGGACCTCGGCATCGACCAGGGCGGGGACGCGCTGCGGCGCGCCGCCGAGAGCGAGGACCCGCTGCGCCGGCTCGAGGCCGAGTTCGCCGGCCGCGAGGCCCGCACCCCCTCGGACTCCGCCGTGCGGCGCCTGTTCCCCGCCGCGTCGGAGGACCCGGCGCTCGCCGAGGAGTACCGACGCCTGGGCCAGCGCGATCTGGCCGACGCGAAGCTCGCCGACCTCCGCCGCGTGATGAGGATCCTCGACGCGGCCGGGGGAGGGCACAGCGAGGTGGTCCTGGACGAGGACGAGGCGATGTCGATGCTGCGCGCCCTGAACGACGTGCGGATCGTGCTCGCCGACCGGCTCGGCCTGCAGCGCGACGGCGACTTCGACACCGTCCGGATGCTCCAGCAGATCGGCGAGCGGGTCGAGGGCGCGGACTCCACCGGCGACGAGGAGCACGTCGGCTCCGACATCGTCATCGCCGTGTACGAGCTGCTGAGCTGGCTCCAGGAGAGCCTGCTGCGAGCCCTGGACTGACGGGTCGTCCGGTCGCGTGGCGGGTGTGGACGAACTGTGAAACGGCACGCAGTGAGCGCGCCGTCACTGCCCTGGACACCTGTCCGCACTAGCCTTGCCGGGATGAACAACGCGCCGATCGGGATCTTCGACTCCGGGGTGGGCGGCCTGACGGTCGCCCGCGCCGTGCTGGATCAGCTGCCGCAGGAGGAGCTGCTCTACATCGGCGACACCGAGCACGGGCCCTACGGCCCCCGCCCGATCGCCGAGGTGCGCTCCCTCGCGCTGGAGATCATGGACCATCTCGTCGAGCACGGCGTGAAGATGCTCGTGATCGCCTGCAACACCGCGTCGGCCGCCGTGCTGCGCGATGCGCGCGAACGCTACGACGTGCCGGTCATCGAGGTGATCCAGCCGGCCGTGCGCCGCGCCGTCGCCGCGACTCGCAACGGGAGGGTCGGAGTGATCGCCACCCAGGGCACCGTCACCTCCCGCGCCTACGAGGACGCCTTCGCCGCGGCCCCGCAGCTCGACCTGATCACCCAGGCCTGCCCCCGCTTCGTCGAGTTCGTCGAGAACGGCGTGGTCAGCGGGCGCGAGGTGCTCGAGGTGGCCGAGGAGTACCTCGCCCCGGTGCGCGAGGCGGGCGTGGACACGCTCGTGCTCGGCTGCACCCACTACCCGATGCTCGCCGGTCCCATCAGCTACCTGATGGGTCCGGACGTCACCCTCGTCTCCTCCGCGGAGGAGACGGCGCTGGACGTGTTCCGCCAGCTGCACGCCGCGGACGCCCTGCGCGAGACCGATCGCTCCCCGCGGCACGTCTTCTCCCAGACCGCCGAGGGCCGCGGCAGCGAGCAGTTCGCGCTGCTCTCGCGCCGCTTCCTCGGCCCCACCCTGGACATGACCGGGTCGCTGCCGGTGGTGAGCGCATGAGGGTCCACGTCATCGGCTGCTCCGGCAGCTTCGCCGGCCCCGAGGGCGCCGCCTCCAGCTACCTCCTCGAGCACGAGGACGAGGCGGGGCGCACCTGGCGGGTGCTGATGGACCTCGGCTCCGGCGCCTTCGGGCCGCTGCAGAGCGTGATCGACCCCGCCGATCTCGACGCGGTGATCATCTCCCACCTCCACCCCGACCACTACCTCGATCTCACCGGTCTCGAGGTGTTCTGGGCCTACCACTCCCGCACGGACCTGGGCCAGCTGTCGATCCACGCCCCGGCCCCGCTGCCGGACCGGCTCTCCGCGGTGCTCAGCCGCGAGGGGAACGTGCCCGACGGCGTGACCTGCTCCCCGTTCGAGCACCACCCGCTCTCCGACGGGCACCGCTTCACGATCGGGCCCTTCTCGATCGAGACCCGCGCCGTGCTGCACCCGGTGGAGGCCTACGGCTTCCGCATCACCGCGGGTGACGCCGTCCTCGCCTACTCCGGCGACACCGACGAGTGCGAGGCGCTGGACGACCTGGCACGCCGCGCGGACCTGTTCCTGTGCGAGGCCGGCTACATCGAGGGCCGCGACGACCGCTTCACCGGCGTGCACCTGACCGGGCGCCGCGCCGGGGAGGCCGCCGCCCGCGCCGGGGTGGGCCATCTCGCGCTCACCCACATCCCGGCCTGGACCGATCCGGCGATCCCGCTCGCGGAGGCGCAGGAGGTCCACTCGGGCCCGATCACGATGGTCCGCCCGGCCGATATCCTCGAGGTGACCGCCTGACCCACCCCTGAGGAGGCAGCTCCCGTGAGCCCCCAGACCGAGACCTTCGTCGGCGACCGCGTCGACGGCCGCACCCCCGACCAGCTGCGGGAGGTGCGCATCACCCGGGGCTGGCAGGACCAGGCCGAGGGCAGCGCGCTGATCGAGTTCGGCCGCACCCGTGTGCTGTGCACCGCGTCCTTCACCGAGGGCGTGCCGCGGTGGAAGAAGGGATCCGGCTCCGGCTGGGTCACCGCCGAGTACGCGATGCTGCCGCGGGCCACGAACACCCGCTCCCCGCGCGAGAGCGTGAAGGGGAAGATCGGCGGGCGCACCCACGAGATCTCCCGCCTCATCGGCCGCTCCCTGCGCGCCGTGATCGACCTCGACGCCCTCGGCGAGAACACCATCCAGCTGGACTGCGACGTGCTCCAGGCCGACGGCGGCACCCGCACGGCCGCGATCACCGGCGCCTACGTGGCGCTGGCCGACGCGGTCTCCTGGGCGAAGCGCCACACCGATCTGCCGGCCGCGTCCGAGGTGCTCACCGACACGGTCAGTGCCATCAGCGTCGGCATCGTCGAGGGACGGCCGCTGCTGGATCTCGAGTACCGCGAGGACGTCACCGCCGACACCGACATGAACGTCGTGGTCACCGGCACCGGCGGCTTCGTCGAGGTGCAGGGCACCGCCGAGGGCACCCCCTTCGACCGCGCCGAGCTCGGCACCCTGCTGGACCTCGCGACCACCGGCTGCGCCCAGCTCGCCGAGATCCAGCGCGACGTCCTGGCCGCGCAGGCATGAGCGCCGCGTCCGATCCCGCGGCTGACGGGGGATCCGGCCCGGCCGACAGTGCCGTGCTCGGCGGTGACGCCCCGTCGGCAGGCGAGGCCGCGCCCGGTGGCGCCGGCCCGTCGGCCGACGGCGCCGCCGCAGGCTCCGTCCCCGCCGGGGCGCGGGTCATCCTTGCCTCCCACAACGCGAAGAAGCTGCGCGAGCTGCAGCGGATCCTCGCCGCGGCCGTGCCCGGCCTCGCTCCCGAGCAGGTGATCTCTTCCGCCGGGATCGCGCTGCCCGATGTGGTCGAGGACGAGGTGAGCTTCGAGGGGAACGCCCTGCTGAAGGCCCGCTCCGCCGCGTCGGCGACCGGGCTGCTCGCCGTCGCCGACGACTCCGGCCTGGCCGTGGACGTGCTCGGCGGCGCCCCGGGGATCTTCTCGGCCCGCTGGTCGGGCCGTCACGGCGACGACGAGGCGAACAACGACCTGCTGCTCGCCCAGCTCTCCGACGTGCCCGACGCGCATCGCGGCGCGCGCTTCGTGTGCGCGGCGGCGCTCGTCGGCCCGGACGGCGTCGAGCACGTCGAGCGCGGCGAGATGACCGGTGTGCTGCTGCGGGAGCGACGGGGCGAGGGCGGCTTCGGCTACGACCCGCTGTTCCTGCCCGACGGGGAGGAGCTCACCTCCGCCGAGCTCACCGCCGAGGCGAAGGACGCGATCTCCCACCGCGGGAAGGCGTTCCGCGCCATCGCACCGCACGTCGCCGGCCTGCTCGGCTGAGCTACCGACCCCCGTCCCCACCCAGCACCGGATGCTGCATCCTGACCGTCGCACCGGTCCGCCGGGTGCCGGTCCCGAGGCGGCACTCGGCGGCGGGTCGACGGCCCGGGGCGGCCGTGCGGGTCCCCGACGGAATCGAGTGGCAGGTTTCGACCGGTATCAATGAGGTGAAGCGGTCGAAACCTTCCACTCGAATTCGTTCGCGCCGCGCCCGTTCGCGGCCGGCCTGCGGCGCGGAGGGGAGCACAGGCGCGCGGGACAGGGCACGGGCGCCGGAGCCCGTCGGGCCAGGGCACGAGCTGAGGGTCACGAGCGCCGGTGACCGTGCAGCGGCGCCTTCAGACGATGCCGCTCAGGCGGCGCCCATGTAGGCGAGCGCCCGGCGCACCAGCAGGTCGCGCCCGCCGTCCATCTCATGGAGCGGGGAGGACTCGCCGAGCAGCTCGTCCACCCCGAACCAGGACAGCTCCAGGGCATCCTCCTGCGGGGCGGTCTCCCCGTCTATCGGGACCACGTAGGCCAGCGAGATCGCGTGCTGGCGAGGGTCGTGGAAGGGGGAGACGCCGGGCGTGGGGAAGTACTCCGCGACCGTGAACGGGACGGGGGAGACGGGGACGCGCGGCATCGCCATCGGCCCGAGGTCCTTCTCGACGTGCCGGGCGATCGCCTCGCGCAGCGTCTCGTGGATCAGCACCCGTCCGGAGACGATCGCGCGCACGATCTGACCGGCGCCGGAGGCGCGCAGCAGCAGCCCCACCTCGGCCACGGCCCCGTCCACGTCGGTGCGCACGGGCACCACGTCGACGTAGGTGATCGGCAGGTGACGGCGCAGGTCGGAGACGCGCTCGGGATCGAACCAGGAGCCCTCGGAGTCCACGGCGGTACGGCTGCTCATGCGTTCCCTCCCGGGATCGGTGCGGTGGTGGCGGCGGCGCCCGTGGCGTCGGCGGTGGTGTGGGGCGCGAGCTGCGCCTTGTCGACGATGAAGCGGGGATTCTGCGCCCGGGTGGGCACCTCGACGGCGTGGTCGACCTGTTCGCCGGCGATCGTCCGCACCCGCCAGGTGGTGCCCTCGAGCTCGATCAGCGACAGCGTCGCGTTCGGGATGGAGGGCAGGGGGCGCTCGATGATGCCCGAGAGCAGGAAGCGGATCAGGGTGCCGTGCGCGACCAGCAGCACCTTCTGACCGGGGTAGCGCGTCTCGAGGTCCTCGAGCGCGTCGTAGCCGCGGTCGGCGACGGCCTGATGGTCCTCGCGGCCCGGGAACGAGCGGCCCGGATAGCGGGCCTCCATCTCCTCGACGGGCTGTCCCTCCGCCTCGCCCCAGTCGATCTCGACCAGACGCGGCTCTGTGCCGCCGAAGGGGATTCCGTGGTCCTCGCCGATGATGCGGCCGGTCTGCTCGGCGCGCTGCAGCGGGGAGGTGATGACAACGTCCCAGTCCACGGCGGGCAGCTGGTCGAAGGCGGCGTGGGCCTGCGCGATCCCGGTGTCGTTCAGCGGGATGTCCGAGGACCCCTGGAAGAGGTTCTGCAGGTTGAAGTCCGTCTGTCCGTGGCGGACGAGCCCGAACAGGGTCATGGGGCGCTCTCCTCGTTCTCGAGCCGTGTGCGGTCGCAGGCCGAGGCTATCGCGTGGGGCTCCGAGGACGTGCACGACGATCCGGGCGGCCCGTTGGTCAGAGGGCGGCGAGCGCCTCCGCGACGGCCTCGTACCCGGCTCCGGTGAGGTGCACGCCGTCGTCGGCGAGCTGCCCGTCGAGAGCGGGGGTGACGTCGACCCAGGTCGCTCCGGCCCTCTCGGCGGCGGCCCCGAGCGCGATGTTCGTCGCGGTGACGTCGCCCCACTCCAGCGGCGGCAGGGAGAGGACGACCAGCTCGGCGCCCGGGGCGGCGTCCTCGACGGCCGCGAGGAGCTCGCCCATGTCCCGCCCGGCGTCGTCCGGCGTCCGCTCGTGCAGGACGTCGTTCGATCCCGCCCAGACGATCACCCGCTCCGCATCGCCGTGGACGGTCTCGGGCACCGTGGCGGTGACCTCGTCGAGGAGCATGCCGCCTTGGCCCCGCACGGCGACCGGGGCATCGAGCACCTCGGACCAGGGCCCGCGTTCGATCTGGGAATCACCGATCAGCACCGTGGCCTCGCCCTCGAGCCCGGCGAACCGCTCGTCGGCGTAGACCTCGTATGCCGGTCGGCGCTCGTCGACGATCCCCAGGTCTTCCGCGATCGGTCGGGCTCCGCATTCGGCGAGGTACCAGCCACCGGCCGCGAGCAGGGCGAGGTTCAGCAGCAGGGAGAGCGCAAGCACCACGGAACGGTTCACGCTCGGATCGTAGCCGCCAGGACATGCCTCCGCCGAGATGCCGGCCACAGCCGGAGAAACGCGTGCGCGAGAAGGGACTCGAACCCTCACGCCCTCGGGCACTGGAACCTAAATCCAGCGCGTCTGCCAATTCCGCCACTCGCGCGCCGGGCCAGCCTAGCGGGCGCGTCGCGGTGCGCCCGAACCGCCTCGTCGACGTGCTCCGGTAGGCTCGGACGGCCGGAGGCGCACGACCGGACCGGTCCCGGCCGGCACAGCGCGCCCCACCCGTCACGGACACCGATCCCCGACCTCTCAGGAGTTCCCCATGAGCGCCCTCGCAGGCAAGACCGCCGTCGTCACCGGATCCTCGCGCGGGGTCGGTGCGGCCACCGCGAAGCTGCTCGCCGCCGAGGGCGCGAACGTCGTCATCAACTACCGCCAGAAGGCGCCCCGGGCGAACAAGGTCGTCGCCGAGATCGAGGCCGCCGGCGGGAAGGCCGTCGCCGTCGGCGCGGACCTCACCACGGCCGAGGGCCTCGAGGCGCTCATGTCCGCCGCGGTCGAGAGCTTCGGCGGGCTCGACCTGCTGGTGCTGAACGCGTCCGGCGGCATGGAGAAGGACCTCGGCGAGGACTACGCCATGCGCCTGAACCGCGACGCGCAGGTCGCCGCGCTCGAGGCCGGCCTCGCACACCTGCCCGCCGGCGGTCGCGTCGTGTTCGTGACCAGCCACCAGGCGCACTTCATCGACGACGTCGAGACCATGCCCGAGTACGAGCAGGTCGCCCGCTCCAAGCGCGCCGGCGAGACCGCCCTGACCGAGCGCCTCCCGGAGATGCGCGACAAGGGCGTCACCTTCGTCGTCGTCTCGGGCGACATGATCGAGGGCACCGTCACCGCGACGCTGCTGGACCGCGCGCGTCCGGGCGCCCTCGAGCAGCGCCGCGAGGCGGCCGGGAAGCTCTACTCGGTCGAGGAGTTCGCGGCCGAGGTCGCGAAGATGGCGACGGCCGACGTGGAGACCGGGCACGTGGAGCTCGTCGGCGGCGCCGACGACTTCCTGGCGCGCACCCAGGGCTGATCGTCCGACCCGTACCCTCGATCACGATACGATCTGCACAGCAGACCCTGATCAACCCGGAGGCAGTGGTGGCAGACAAGAAGAGCCTGGATGACATGCGCGACGAGGCCTATCGGCGTCAGGACAACCTCGCGTCCGACATCGATGAGCTGATCGACCGCGTCAACCCGAAGAACGCCGTGACCCGCTGGAAGAACGAGCTCGTCGGCTCGGTCAAGGGTTTTTCGGCCGCCGGTGACGGGAAGTCCGACTCGACCCTTCCTGTGGTCGTGGGCGGCGTCATCGGCGCGGTCGTGCTCGGCGCGGGCATCGCGGTGCTGGTCGCCCGCTCGCGTCGCGAGCCGACGCGGGGCGAGAAGGTCGCCGCGGCCATGAAAGAGGCGCGACGCAGCACCGAGCGCTCCGCGAAGAAGGCCGCGAAGTCCGTGAAGAAGTCCTCGCTGCCCCGCGCGAAGCAGGCGGAGAAGCAGGCCGCCGAGCTCGGCGCGATCCTGCAGGAGGCCGCGAAGCGGGCCGAGAAGAAGGTCGCCGCCGCCGGCAGCTGACCTCCGGCCGAGAGGCATCCACGGTGCCCTGGACCCCCGAACGGGTCCGGGGCGCCGTCGCGTCCGGGGGCATGAGCACGTGGCCGACGGGCTGGCACACGGCCAGCATGCGGCCGACGAGCCGATACACCGCCGACGGCCCCGCGCCGCCCCGCTGCGGACCGGCCGGTCGGGACTCAGTCCACCCGACCGTCGAGGTAGAGCCACATCCCGTCCTCGCGCACGAAGCGGGAGAGCTCGTGCTGGACAGCACGGCCGTGCGGCCCCTTCGAGATCGCGGTGAACTCCACGGTGCCTGCGTCGTCGAACGGGCCGCCGGCTGTCGTCGAATGGATCTCGAGCCGGAGCCAGCGCACCTCCTCGGCGAGCGAGGCGGCGAGATCCTCCCGTGAGGGGGCGGTGGTGGGGTGCCAGCTGCGCAGCAGGTGCTCGAGGTCCCGCACGGCGAAGGCGGTGTACCGCGAGCGCATCAGAGCCTCGGCGGTCGGGGCACGACGCTCGCGGCGCAGCACGGGCCCGCAGCAGGCTCCGAGCACGTCACCGCTCCCGCAGGGGCAGCGGGCGTCGTCGGGAAGGGGAGCGGGGGAGTCGACCATGGCCCCAGTATCGCGCTCGGACCTGGCAGGATCGCCCCATGACCGATCGCGACCCCGACAGCCCCGCCCGCGGCGCCGACGACGGGCCCGGCGCCGCCGGCCCGGCCGCACTCCCAGACGGCTACCGCCTGGAGCACGCCGCACCGAGGAACGAGGAGTACGTCCGTCTGCGCGAGATCGCGGGGCTCAGCCCCCGCACCCCGGAGCAGGCGGTCGGCGCGCTCGAGAACAGCTGGGCCTGGACCACGATCCGCACCGCCGACGGCGGCCTCGCCGCGATGGGCCGCACCCTCGGCGACGGCACCTGGTACTTCCATCTCGCCGACATCGCCACCGACCCCGACCATCAGCGCGGCGGCCTCGGACGCGCCGTGATGGAGGACCTCATCGACCGGATCGAGCGGGCCGCGCCCCCGCACCCGTACATCACCCTGCTCGCCGATCCGCCGGGACAGCACCTCTACCGCTCCCTCGGCTTCATCGACTCGGACCCCAGCCTCGGCATGCGCCTGCCCCGCTGAGCGCCGCGCAGGTTCCCTATCCTGGGACGATGAAGTCCTTCGAGATCGACGAGAACGACCCCCACACCCCGCTCGAGCGGATGCTCGCGGGGGACTGGTACCGCGCCGACGACCCCGAGATCCAGGCCGCCTTCCGCCACGCGCTGGAGGAGTCCGACCGCTTCTGCCGCGAGTACCCCGCCGACCCCGACGGGGCGCAGGAGATCCTCCGCGGGCTGCTGGGCACCTTCGGGGCGGGCGCGCACGTGCGCGCTCCGCTGCAGGTGGACTACGGCAGCCGTCTCCACATCGGAGAGGGCACTTTCGTGAACTTCGGGCTGACGGCCCTGGACGTCGTGGACATCCGCATCGGCCGCAGCTGCCAGCTCGGCCCGAACATCCAGCTGCTCACCCCGATCCACCCGCTGGAGCCTGGGCCGCGCCGGGACGGCTGGGAGGCGGCGGAGCCGATCAACATCGGCGACAACGTCTGGATCGGCGGGGGAGCGATCATCATGCCGGGCGTGACCATCGGCGAGGACTCCGTGATCGGGGCGGGGTCCGTGGTCACCCGCGACATCCCGGCGCGCAGCCTCGCCGTCGGCAGCCCCGCGAAGGTGATCCGCGAGCTCTGAGCGGTCGGTCCGGTCGGCGTCGGCGAAGGCGCGATCAGGCGCTGGTCGGCGGGAGGATCAGGCGTTGGTCGGCAGCGCGATCGCACTCCTGCCCACGCGCTCCTGCCGACGACCGCGCAGCTCAGCGGCGCGACCAGCCCTTCGTGGACGGGCCCA
Organism: Brachybacterium sp. sponge; assembly: GCF_001613775.1. Lineage (NCBI taxonomy): Bacteria > Bacillati > Actinomycetota > Actinomycetes > Micrococcales > Dermabacteraceae > Brachybacterium > Brachybacterium sp. sponge. The sequence goes on from NZ_LRMP01000003.1 coordinate 161,775, forward strand.
CCGTCGGCCGCCATCCGGTCTCGGACATGAACCGCACCGAGGAGACGCGCAGCGAGCGCCGCTGCACCTCGAGCCGGGTGCCGACGATCGCCTGCGTGATCTCGGGGTAGAACTTCGCCGGCGTTTCGACCCCGGCCTCCATCGCGAGGTCCTTCGCCCAGCGGCCGCGGGTGATCGGCTCACCGCCGACGTTGTAGAAGCCGCTGTCGGCGCGCAGCGCGGCGACGAAGGCGAGGCCCGCATCGCTGTGGTGGAGCAGGGTGATGTAGTTCTCCGGCTTGCCCAGCAGGATCGGGTCGCCCTCGCGGGTGGCCTTCAGCGCATGGGTGGTCTGCGGGTCGCGGCCGAACAGCTGTCCGAGGCGCAGGACCACCGCGCTGCGGCCGGAGGTCGCGAAGTCCACCGCCGCCCGCATCTCCCGCACGCGGGGGCGGAACGCCTGGTTGCGCACGGACAGCGGCTGGTCCTCGGTGATCCAGTCGGTGCCGTTGTCCGGGTAGAGGAAGACGGAGGACTCCTGGATCAGCTTGCGCACCCCGGCCTCGGCGGCGGCCTTCGCGATCGCGACCGAGGCCTCGAGATGGAGGCGGTCGTCCTCGCGCCAGGCGAGCGGGCGCAGGCCAGACATGCCGACCGGGACGTGGGCGAGGGTGTTGATCACGACGTCATGGCCGCGGAAGGCGCGGGCGAGGTCGGTCGCGTCGAAGACGTCGGCGACCACGGCGGCACCGCCGCGGCCCTCGACGATCGGTACACCGGAATCGCGGCGGGTGATGCCTGTGACCTCGTGCCCGGCGGCGACGAGCGCCTCGACGGCCTCCTGACCGAGCACTCCGGTGGCACCGGTGACCGCGATCCTCACACTGACCTCCTCCGCTGAGGGTCCTTCCGGACCCTCGCCGACTCCCTGGGAGGTATGAGTCTAGGGGACCGGCGCTGGTCCCCGCGTCGCCGATGGTCTCTGTGGCTCGGGCGGCACCATCGGTCCGACGGTCTCACCTTTCACCGCATGATCGACCTGGAGCTGTTCCCGTTCCGTGCGGAGGGAGGGCTGTGGGTGGACGGTGCTGGCATCCGAGAGGTCATCGACGCGTGAAGGCGTGCGAAGGTCGCGTGACGCCGCATGGAGCAGGCGCTCTGCCGCTCGCCCTTCCATTCGGTTCACGGCCTGGGCATCGTCCGCCGGTCGGCCTACGGTCGAAGGAGAGCACAAGGCTGAGCCGGCCCGAACGCTCTCGCTGCCGACGTGATGCGCGTTGCGACACTGCTCGCGGACAGTGCCTCTCCCGGACGTCGGCTCGTCACATGTCCGGCGGCCCCACGCCTCCTCGTCTCACGTGCCCACCGCGTGAAGGCCATCGTCCGGAGGCAGGTCGATCACGTCGCAGAGAGCCGACAGAACGGAGAGTTCGACGATGCCGCAGAAACGCCGCCCCTTCGACGCCACATGGCTGCCCTTCGGAATGATCATCGGCTTCGCGCTGTCCATCGGCATCCTGCTGCCCCTCACCGGCAGTGTGGTGATCACCGCCGGAGCAGGCCTCCTGCTCGGTGCCGCCCTCGGCATCGTGCTTGGCCTTCGGCCTTGACGTCGCCCGGTCTCGGGCTCGCAGGGTCGCACGTCCCGGCCGCTGAGGGAGGGCCGACCAGATCAGCCGCGCCTGATCATGACGTGTCCGTGAGGGACCTCCTCGACGGCCTCGGACTGTTCCGGGACACGGAGAAGCCCCACCGGGTGACCGGTGGGGCTTCTTCCTCGGGTGCGCCATCAGGGACTCGAACCCCGGACCCGCTGATTAAGAGTCAGCTGCTCTAACCAACTGAGCTAATGGCGCCGACAGAGAAGAACTTTACCCCCGCGACGCCCGCTGTCCAACTCGAGAGGCCGTTCTGTGAGCGAGGGAACAGCGAGGGGCGTCGAGGAGGGCCAGCGAGCAGGGGCATGGGGGCCGGCGACGCCGCGCTCAGGCGAAGCGCTGCACGGCCACGGGATGGGCCGCGACGAGTTCGCGGATCTCCTCGTCCTCGGGCTCGGCGAGGACCTCGGCCAGCGGTCCGCGGGCGAGGATCCGGCCCCGGCCGAGCACGGCGATCTCGGGGCACAGCCGCTGCAGCAGCTCGATGTCGTGGGAGGCGATGAGCGCGCCGATGCCGAGGCGCTCGATGGTCGCGCCGAGGGAGCGGGCGAGGCGGGCGCGGGTGTTGGGGTCCACGGCGGTCAGCGGCTCGTCCAGGACGAGCAGCTCGGGCCGGGTCGACAGCGCGGTCGCGAGGGCGACGCGCTGGATCTCGCCGCCGGAGAGGGTGCGCATGGTGCGCGGGAGGAACCGCTCCTCGAGCCCGACGCTCTCCAGCATCTCGGCGGGGGAGACGGAGTGGGTGCGGCCGCCCTTGCGGGCCTCCTTCGCGGCGAGCTGGAGGCGGGAGCCGACGGTCTCGCGCGGATCGGTGATCGTCATCGCGTACTGGGAGACGAAGCGGACGGCGGCGCGGAAGCGGCGCTTGTCCTTGCCGCGCAGCCGGGAGACGTCCCGGCCCTCCCACTGGACACGGCCGGAGCTGGGGCGGTGCTCCCCGGCGAGGGTGGCCAGCAGTGTGGTCTTGCCCGCGCCGGAGGCCCCCAGCAGACCCAGCGGCCCCTGCCCGGCGCGCAGCTCGAGGTCCACTCCTTCGAGCACGACCTCGCCGGGGTAGCCGGCGTGCAGGGCGGTGGCGGTGAGAGCGGTGGGTGCAGGCATCGGTGACTTTCTCGCGGAGTGAGCGGCCTCGGTCACTCTAGTCACGGCCCCTGGGCCGCCCCTGCGAGTGCCCGAGGAGCGGTCCGGCCCCGCCGCCGATGTCAGCGGCGGGGCCGGGGCGGGGGAGGGCGCGGTCACGCACGCGGGGAAAGGCAGGGACAGGGCGGGCGACCCTCGACGGCTGGGCCGGACGTCAGCCCACGACGTCCTTCGAGAGGAACGAGCGCATCATCCGGGCGAGCTCCTGGACGGGACCGTCGTCATGGGTCGGACCCTGCATCGCCCGCACCGTCTTCTCGCGGACGGCCAGGTTCAGCACGAGCCCGAGCAGCGCCCTGCCGGCGAAGCCGGGATCGACGCCCCTGCGCAGCATCCCCTGCTCGCCGTAGGCGGTGAAGCACTGCTCGAAGATGTTCTCGTGCACGCGTCGCAGCCGCGCCATGCGGAAGCGTCCCGGGTGATCGCCGCTGACCGCTTCGGCGGCGAGCGTGGCCAGCAGCCGCACGTGCAGGGCCCCCGGGTGCCAGGTCTCCGCGAGCTCCTGCATGAGCGCCTCCGGCTCGACGCTCAGCCGCTCGACGTCCTCGAGGGTCCGCTGCGTGCGGTCCTCGAGGGAGTCGATGACCGTGTGGAGCAGGCTGTCCTTCGAGGGGAAGTGGTGCATGAGCCCCGGATGGGAGATCCCGATGTGGCCGGCGATGTCGCGCAGGCTCGCGCCGTGATAGCCGTGCTCGGCGAACATCTCGGCGGCCCCGGCGAGGATCTCCTCCCGCCTGCTGCGCGGTGCGATGCCCCGACGGGAGCGCTCGGTGAGGATCGTCGGGCTCGACGCGGCGGACGGGAGCCGTCGGGGATCGTCGGATCCAGCGGTCGCCGGGGCACCGGCCCGCTGGTGGAGCTGCAGCGACGGCGAATCCGAGCCGTCGGCCCTCGGGGCGGCGGAGCTGAGCGGGCACGACGGGAGCGTCTCGGGTGCCTTGATGCTCAGTGGCACCGCCTGCTCGGGATCGGCGAGGTCGATCGCCTGACGCAGGGGGAGGAGCCCATCGACGTCGATGTGCTGCATGTCCAGGAGGTCCAGGGTGAGGCGCGGAGCGGGTTCGAGACCCCGGGCCTGGGCCACGACGGGGAGCACGGAGGCGTAGGTCCGGGCGGTGAGGCATCCGGCGATGGAGAGGACGACCTCGTGGAGGTCCAGATCGACATGGACCGTCACGGAGAGGGAGTGGGGCATGAGAGGAGGCCGTTTCGTGCACGCTGGCGGAGAGGCCTCCTGCTAGACCTCACCCGGAGCCTAGCCCACCCGGGGACGAACCGCTCCTACGTCTCGAACGACGTCGTCGGGGGTGCGGAGCTGACGGAGGCGATGAGATCCGTCGCCAGGTCGCGCAGCTTGACGTTGCGGTGGTTCGAGGCCGTCTTCAGGATCTCGACGGCCTCCTCCTGGCTGCACCGGTTGCGGCCCATGAGGATCCCCACCGCGAGGTCGATCTCCGTGCGCGACTCCATCGCCGCGCGCAGGTCCCGGGCCGCATCGGAGTGCAGGGCCTGATGCACCGCGAGCCGCAGCGCGCTCGAGGCCTGCTCGACGTGGAGCATGATCGACTCGATCGTGGCCGGATCGAAGTCGTGCGGCGTGGCCGAGTACACGTTCAGGCCAGCCTTCGCCTCGTCGCCGAGGTGGAAGGGGAGGCCGAGCACGGCTCTGACCCCTTGCTCGAGCGCTGCGGCGGCGTAGGCGGGCCAGCGGTCGTCGTCGCGCAGGTCGCCCGCCCGGATCACGGCGTTCTCGCGGATCGCGGTGATGCACGGCCCGTCGGTGAAGCTGTTCTGCAGCTCGTCGAGCGCGAGGGCCTGAGGGCTCGAGGACGCCGCGGTGGCGGCCTTGCGATCCCTCAGCAGGCTCACCGCGCACCAGCGCTCGGGACCGCCCAGCGAGAGCTGCCGTGCGAGCAGATCGGTGAAGTCCTGGAGGAAACCCTGGATGTCGTCGCTCTCGAGCAGGAGCGTCTGCATCGTGCTCAGGGAGAGGTCGTCCTCGGCGTGATCGAGCATGGCTCCTCCTTCCGGAGGGTGCGGCGGGCCGCGCCGCGGGTGGGTGGGTCAGCGGGCGCCGAGACGCCGTGCCAGCAGGCCCTCGGCGAGCTCCGCACCCTTCGTGCTGTCGCTCTGCGCCTTGCCGAAAAGGTCGGCGAGCTCGGTGTCGCCGACCTCCTCCGCGTCGGTGCGGTAGGTCTCCAGCCGCAGGGCGTTGGAGGGGCACTGCTCCGCGAACCAGATCGGGTCGTCGTTCTCGTCCTTCGTCCCGGTGATCCGTCCACCGCCCTCGGCGTGGTGCATCATCGTCCCTCTCTCCGGTCGTCCGTCGAACGGTCGTGCGGCACCGTCGTCAGGACGGCACCTGCGTGTCCCACCCCATGCCCCGTCGCCATGAGGGTCAACCGGTCACGGCGCCCCTGCAGGCCGGAGGCGTGGACCGATCGGACGGCCCGGCGCGGACCGCGCTGAGTAGGGTCGAGCTCATCGAGTCGCGCCCTGGGACAGGACAGCGGTGCGGAGACGAGCGGTGCGCGGCGACGCGCACGGAGGGCATGAGGAGACGGAGGCGCGGGCATGACCATTCCCCGACGGCCCACGGCGCTGCTGCTCGTCGCGGCGGCGACGGCGCTCCTGGGCGGTTGCCAGGGCGGCTTCCCCGCGGATCCCCAGGGCACCCTCGACCGGGCCCGGGACGGTGTGCTCCGGGTGGGTGTCAGCGAGAACCCGCCCTGGACCGACGTGGCCCACGACGGCACCGTCGGCGGCTCCGAGGTCGAGCTGCTCACCGACTACGCCGAGACGATCGACGCGGAGGTCGAATGGGTGCCGGCGGGGGAGAACACCCTGGCGGCGATGATGGGGGAGGGACGGCTCGACGTGGTCGTCGGCGGGCTCGCCTCCGACGTCCCCTGGACCTCCGAGATCGCCACGACCCGCCCCTACACCACGACGACGGGGCCCGACGGCGCCGAGGTGAAGATCGTCGTCGGGGTGCAGCCGGGGGAGAACGCCCTGATGACCGACATCGAGCGGTTCCTCGCCGAGCGCGGGGGCGAGCTGTGAACGACTCCGAGGGCGAGGGCGGCGAGGAGGCGACGGGGTCGGGGCACGACGCCTTCGGCGAGGAGCAGCGCGAGACGCTGCGCCGGGCTCGACGCCTCGAGTGGATCACGCTCGCCTGGATGTCGGCGACCGTCGCGCTGGTCGCGCTCGTCGCGGGGCAGTCCCAGGCGATGCGGGCCGCCTGGGCGGAGGACATGCTCTCGCTGCTGCCCCCGATCGCCTTCCTCGTCGCGGCGCGCCGGATCCGCAAGAGGCCCGACCGCCTGCACCCCTACGGCTTCCACCGCTCGATCGGGGTCGCCCATCTGGTCGCCGCGATCGCGCTGCTCACGATGGGCGGCTATCTCGCGATCGACTCGGTGATGACCCTGGTGACCGTCGAACGGCCGCCGATCGGGCTCACCGTCCTCTTCGGCCACGCGATCTGGTCCGGCTGGCTGATGGTCGCCGTGATGGTAGTGACCAGCATCGGCCCGGTGATCTTGGGATACAAGAAGCTCGCGCTCTCCGAGACGCTGCACGACAAGGTGCTGTTCGCCGATGCCGACATGAGCAAGGCCGACTGGTCCACCGCGGTCGCCACCATCGCCGGTGTGCTCGGGGTGGGGCTCGGACTCTGGTGGGCGGATGCGACCGCGGCGCTGCTGGTCTCCGTCTCGATCCTCCGCGACGGAGTGAAGAACCTCCGCGGCTCGATCGGCGGGCTCACCGATGCCGAGGCACGGACCTACGACGACTCCGCACCGCATCCGCTGACGCGCCGGATCGAGGAGCGGGCGGAGGAGGAGTTCTGGGTGGGGGAGGCCTCGGCCCGGGTCCGCGACGAGGGGCACGTCTTCCATGCCGAGGTGTTCGTGGTCCCCGCCGCGGGGACCGAGCCGAGCCTCGACCGGATCGCCGCGCTGCGCGATCGGATCGAGGAGCTCGACTGGAAGGTGCACGACGTCGTCATCGCCCCCGTTCCCGAGCTGCCGCCTGCGCAGACCTTTCGGTCGACACTGCGGACGGGGCCGACGGCGCCCCCTAGCGTGGAATGAGAACCCCGAGATCACCACCGGAAGGCGGGACCATGAGAGCAGTGACCTGGCAGGGCAATGAGCACGTGAGCGTCGAGACCGTGCCCGACCCGATCCTCCAGCAGCCCACCGACGCGATCGTCCGCATCACCTCCACCGCGATCTGCGGCTCCGACCTCCACCTGTACTCGGTGCTCGGACCGTTCATGACACCCGGCGACATCATCGGCCACGAGCCGATGGGAATCGTCGAGGAGGTCGGCTCCGAGGTGACCGGGGTGCGCCCCGGGGACCGGGTCGTGGTCCCCTTCACGATCTCCTGCGGGCACTGCGCCATGTGCGGGCAGGGGCTCCCCTCCCAGTGCGAGACCACCCAGGTGACCGAGCGCGGCACGGGAGCCGCGCTGCTGGGCTACTCGAAGCTCTACGGCCAGGTCCCCGGCGGTCAGGCCGAGCACCTCCGGGTGCCGCACGCCGACTACGGTCTGATGAAGGTCGGCACCGAGCTGCCCGACGACAACTACCTCTTCCTCAGCGACATCCTCCCCACCGCGTGGCAGGCCGTGCAGTACGCCGGTGTTCCGGCGCACCGCACCCTCGCGGTGATCGGCCTGGGACCTGTCGGCCAGCTGTCGGCCCGGATCGGGCGTCACCTGGGGGCCCGCGTGTTCGGCATCGATCCCGTCCCCGAGCGCCGGGCCATGGCCGAGCGTCACGGCATCGAGGTGCTGGACCTGAACGAGGACGCCGTGGGCGAGATCCGCGAGCGCACCCAGGGACGAGGGCCCGACGCCGTCGTCGACGCCGTGGGCATGGAGGCCGAGGGCAGTCCGGTCGCCGGTCTCGCCCAGACCCTCGCCGGCAAGCTTCCCGACGCGGTCGCGCAGCCGCTCATGGAGCGCGCCGGGGTGGACCGGCTCGCTGCCCTGCACACCGCCATCGACCTCGTGCGCCGCGGAGGGACCGTTTCCCTCTCGGGCGTCTACGGCGGCGCGGCCAGCCCCATGCCGCTGCTGACGATGTTCGACAAGCAGCTCCAGCTGCGCATGGGCCAGTGCAACGTGCGGGTCTGGACCGACACGCTGCTGCCGCTGGTCGAGGACCCCGAGGATCCCCTGGGCGTCGGCGACCTGGTCACCCACCGGCTTCCTCTGGAGGAGGCGGCCGTGGGCTACGACCTCTTCCAGCGCAAGCACGACGGCTGCATCAAGGTCGTCCTCGACCCGACGATCGCCTCCGCCCCGACGACGACCCCCTGAACCGCTCCCGGCGCACCGCCGCGGAGACCCGCCACCTCTACCGAGGAGAACCCATGGCCGACCAGCTCACCTTCACGAATCCCGTCACGCGCTTCCCCGACATCACCCCGCCGAAGCAGGACCAGCCCGAGCCCGGACTGGATGCCGAGCTCATCCCCGGCACCGACCGGGGCGAGGAGTCCTATCGCGGCACCGGCCGCCTCGAGGGCCGTCGCGCGCTGATCACCGGCGCCGACTCCGGCATCGGCGCAGCGGTCGCGATCGCCTTCGCCCGGGAGGGTGCCGACGTCGCCCTGAACTACCTCCCCCAGGAGGAGCGGGACGCGCAGCGCATCGCCGAGGTGATCCGGGAGACCGGCCGCACAGCCGTGCTGCTGCCCGGCGATCTCGCCGATCCCGAGTTCTGCCCCCGGCTCGTCGAGGACGCGGTGGAAGGGCTCGGCGGTCTGGACGCCCTCGTGAACAACGCGGGTCGTCAGATCGCGGTCGAGTCCCTCGAGGAGATCGACGACCAGCAGTGGGAGGACACGTATGCGGTCAACATCCACGCGATGTTCCGCATCACCAAGGCGGCGCTGAAGCACCTCCCCGCCGGCTCCACGATCGTGAACACGACCTCGGTCCAGGCCTATGAACCCTCGCCCACGCTCGTGGACTACGCCTCCACCAAGGCGGCGATCAACAACTTCACCAAGGGGCTCGCCCAGCAGCTCGCTCCGCGCGGCATCCGCGTCAACGCGGTCGCGCCGGGCCCGATCTGGACCCCGCTCCAGGTCTCCGACGGACAGCCCAAGGAGGCGCTGCCGGAGTTCGGCAAGAGCACGCCGCTGGGCCGCGCCGGCCAGCCCACCGAGCTCGCGCCGGCCTACGTCTTCCTCACCTCCTCCGAGTCCAGCTACGTGCTCGGGGAGACCCTCGCCGTGACGGGAGGGAGCCCGACCCCGTGAGCGCGGACCGCACGACGCGCACCGCGGAACAGGGACCGTCCTGTCAGGAGCGCACGAGCCGGGCGATCGCGGCAGAGGCCTCCTTGAGCTTCTCCTCGCCCTCGGGGCCGCCGGAGCGGGCCGCGTCCAGGACGCAGTGCTGCATGTGGTCGTCCAGCAGGCCCATCGCCACGCCGTCCAGCGCGCTCTTCAGCGCGGAGATCTGCGTGAGGATGTCGATGCAGTACTTCTCCTCGTCGACCATCCGGTGCAGGCCCCGGGCCTGGCCCTCGATCCGCTTCAGGCGCGCGAGATAGCGGGACTTGTCGGAGATGTAGCCATGATGGTGCTCGTGGCCCTCGGCGGCACCGGCCTCCGCGGCGCCCGTCACGGGAGCCTCCGCCTCGGCGTTGCCGTCGACGGCGGCGGCCGTGGGATCGATGGTGGTCATGGGGTCCTCCTGGGGCGGGCGGTCGGGGAGAGCGGAGCGGGCGGTCAGGCCGCGGCCTTCTGACGGTTCTCGGGCGTGGCGGAGGCCGACGCCTGCGGGGCATCCAGCGCACGGCTGCGGAAGGACCGCAGGCGCAGGCTGTTGCCGACCACGAACACGCTGGAGAACGCCATCGCGGCTCCGGCGAGCATCGGGTTCAGCAGGCCCAGCGCCGCCAGCGGGATGGCCGCGACGTTGTACGCGAAGGCCCAGAACAGGTTGCCCTTGATGGTGGAGAGGGTACGACGGGACAGGCGGATCGCGTCGGCTGCGGAGCGCAGGTCGCCGCGCACCAGGGTGATGTCCCCGGCCTCGATCGCGACGTCGGTGCCGGTGCCCATCGCGAGGCCGAGGTCGGCCTGGGCGAGCGCCGGGGCGTCGTTCACGCCGTCGCCGACCATCGCGACGGTCCTGCCCTGCTCCTGGAGCCGGGTGACCTCGGCGATCTTGTCCTCGGGCATGACCTCGGCGATGACCTCGTCGATCCCGACCTCGGCCGCGATGTGCTCGGCGACGGCGCGGTTGTCGCCGGTGAGCAGCACGGGGGTGAGGCCGAGGCTCTTCAGCTGGGTGATGGCCTCGGCACTGGTGGGCTTGACGGTGTCGGCGACGACGAGCACGCCGCGCGCCTCGCCGCCCCAGAGCACGACCACGGCGGTCTCGCCGCGTGCCTCCGCGGACGCCTTCGCGGTGGCGAGCTCGGCGGGCATCGCGGCGCCGTCCAGCAGGTTCTCCCGGCCGACGAGGACCTCGACGCCCTCGACGGTGCCGCGCACCCCGCGACCGGCGAGGTTCTCGAAGTCGGTCACCTCGGGCAGGGTGCCGTCGGCCCCCGCCGCCACCTGGGCGGCGGCGCCCTGCGCGATGGCCTGGGCGATCGGGTGCTCGGAGGCGTTCTCGACGGCGCCGGCGCGGCGCAGCAGCTCGGCCGGGTCGGTGTCGGGGGCGGCGACCGCCTCGGTGAGGGTCATCCTCCCGGTGGTGACGGTGCCGGTCTTGTCCAGCAGCACGGTGTCGACGCGGCGGGTGGACTCGAGCACCTCGGGACCCTTGAGCAGGATGCCCATCTGGGCGCCGCGGCCGGTGCCGACCAGCAGGGCGGTGGGGGTGGCGAGGCCGAGCGCGCAGGGGCAGGCGATGATCAGCACCGCGACGGCCGCGGTGAAGGCGGCCTCGGCGCCGTTCCCGGTCAGCAGCCAGGCGGCGAGCACGACGATCGCGATGACGAAGACGATCGGCACGAAGATGCCCGAGACCCTGTCAGCGAGGCGCTGGATCTCGGCCTTGCCGGACTGGGCGTCCTCCACCATCTGCGCCATGCGGGCGAGCTGGGTGTCGGCGCCGACACGGGTCGCGCGGACCACGAGGCGGCCGCCGGCGTTGACGGTCGCGCCGGTGACGGCGTCGCCCTCGCCCACCTCGACGGGCACGGACTCGCCGGTGAGCATCGAGGCGTCCACGGCGGAGCTGCCCTGCTCGACGACGCCGTCGGTGGCGATCTTCTCGCCGGGCCGGACCACGAAGAGGTCGCCCTCGGCGAGCTCGCCGACGGGCACGCGCACCTCGGCGCCGCCCTTCAGCACGGCGACGTCCTTCGCGCCCATGTCCAGCAGGGCGCGCAGCGCGGCGCCGGCCTGGCGCTTCGAGCGCTTCTCGAGATAGCGGCCCAGCAGGATGAACATGGTCACGCCCGCCGCAACCTCTAGGTAGATGTTCGCCGCGCCGTCGGTCCGGCCGATCGTCAGCGAGAACTCATGGGTCATCCCCGGCATCCCCGCAGTGCCGAGGAACAGTGCGTACAGCGACCAGAGATAGGCGGCGCTCACGCCGACGGAGATGAGCGTGTCCATGGTCGCGGCGCCGTGGCGGAGGTTGATCGCGGCGGCGCGGTGGAAGGGCCAGGCCGCCCACACCACGACGGGGGAGGTGAGCGTCAGGACGAGCCACTGCCAGTTCGTGAACTGCAGCGCCGGCACCATCGACAGCACGATCACCGGGATCGTGAGGAGCGCGGCGCCGATCAGGCGCTGGCGCAGGGAGCGCAGCTCGGGATCCTCCGACTCCCCCTCGTCCTCCGACCCGGAGCGCTCCGTCGGCGGGGCGGGGAGGGCAGCGGTGTAGCCGGCCTGCTCGACCGTGGTCACGAGCTGCTGCGGGTCGTAGCCCTCCGGCACCATGACCCGCGCCTTCTCGGTCGCGTAGTTCACCGATGCGCTGATGCCGTCGAGCTTGTTGAGCTTGCGCTCGATGCGGTTCGCGCAGGAGGCGCAGGTCATGCCGCCGATCTCGAGCTCGATGCCGACGTCGAGCGGCTGCGGGGCCTCTCTGGTGCTCATCCTGGGGCTTCTTCCTCGCGGGCTGCGACCGCGTCGTGGGAGGGGCTGGGGCGGTCCCGCGGCGTCCGGTGGGGACCGGCCGCCGCGGGAGAGGGGCGGCGCCGGGCGTGTCCTCTGCCGCGGAGCGCCCCCGGGGTTCATGCGCGGACGGCGGAGTAGCCGGCCTCCTCGACGGCGGCGAGCACGGCGGCCTCGTCGACCGCGGCGTCGGAGCCGACACGGAGCAGTCCGGTCTCGTGGCTGACCTCGACGCCGGTGACGCCGGGGACCTCGCCGACCTCCTCGCGGACGGACATCTCGCAGTGGCCGCAGGTCATGCCGGTGACCTGGAAGTCGATCGTGGTCGCGCTCATGGAGCTCTCCTCGTGATGATCCGGGTATACCCTCAAGGGGTATCGAACTGCCTCCATGTATACCCCCAAGGGGTATATACGTTCAAGGCTCCTGCGGGGAGAAGGGGTGTCGTCCGTCACCCCGGAGTGCTTCGATGGGGCCATGAGCATCGATGCCGTCGCCCACATCCGCGAGGAGACCGAGCGGTCCGTCGCCGCCCTCACCTCCGTCGACCCCGAGCAGAACGTTCCCACCTGCCCCGACTGGACCGCCGACGACCTGCTGTGGCACCTCGCCGAGGTCCACGAGTTCTGGGCCGCGATCCTCGAGTCCGGCGCGACCACCGAGGAGCAGGTCATGGCGATCGAGGAGGGCAAGGACGCGCGGCCCGCCGAGCGCGACGCCCTCCTCGCCCGCCGCGCGAGCGCGACCGAGGCGCTGCTGTCCCAGCTCTCCGCCCGCGCCGACGACGAACCCGCCTGGTTCTGGTACTCCGCCGTCCAGGGCGTGGGGATCACCCGCCGCATGCAGACCCACGAGGCGACGATCCATCGCGTCGACGCCGAGCTCACCGCCGGCCGCTCCGTCACCCCGATCCCGCGGCAGGTCGCGGCCGACGGGCTCGCCCATGTGCTCGAGGTGATGTGGCCCGCCGGCTTCGAGTGGATCCCCGACTGGGCCGAGACGCGCCCCGTCGCCGTCGTCGAGATCGCCCCCGAGGGCGGCACCGCACGGATGCTGGAGATCAGCCGCTGGAGCGGGACCCGGCCCCGTGACGGGAAGGAGTTCGACGCCCCCGTCGGCCGCCTCCTGCCCGAGGGGCAGGCTCCCGGCGACCTGCCGCGGGCCCGCGCCGCCGGCACCGCGCAGGCGCTGGACCTGTGGGCCTGGGGGCGCGAGCAGGCCCTTGCGCACCTGGAGGGCGAGGAGCAGCGCGTCGCCGTCCAGGGCGACTCCGCCGGCATCGCCCAGCTCGCCTCGCTCATCGCCGAGGGGCACGACTGACCTCTCGCTCTCGTGGTGCGTGGGTGCCGGCCGTCGGTCGCGCAGGGCCCGTGCGCAGGTGCGGAGCATCCCCGCACTGTCGTGCGGCGACGGCGCTCAGCCCCGCGGCACCAGCACCACCGGGACGTGTGCCCAGCCGCCCACCGGCGCGATCTCTCGCTCGCCGGGCGTCTCGGCGGGGCGCACGTCCGCCGCGGAGAGCAGCGCCTTCAGCAGGGTGAGCAGCTCGAGCGTCGCGAGAGGACGGCCCGGGCAGACGTGGGGGCCGGCGCCGTAGACCAGGTTCCGCTCCGCGTTCCCCGCGGGGTCCAGCGCCTCCGGATCGGGGAAGACCCGCCCGTCACGATTGGCCGAGGTCCAGTGCACCAGCACCCGCTCGCCCGCACCGATCTCGTGACCGGCGAGGGACACGGGGCAGGTCGTGAACCGCCTGTTGGAGACGAAGGGGTCGTCGATGCGCAGCAGCTCGTCGATGATCGCGGTCGCCTCCTCGTCCGAGCCGTCCCGCACCCGATCTGCGAGAGCGGGGGCATGGGCGAGGGCGTGGAGCAGCACCCCGGTGCACAGCGCGATCGAGCCGAGGTCCCCGCCGGTCCAGTTGCGCAGGATCGAGACGATCTCCTCCTCGTGCAGCGCCCGCTCCGTCGAGCCCGGCACCTCGGGATCCGGCAGCGGCACCCGCAGCCGCAGCAGCGCGGTGGTCGGATCCTCCGGCGCGTCCTGCTCGGCGGCCCGTCGGGGTGCGAGCACCGAACGGATGATCGCGTCGAAGCGCTCGGCGACCTCGCGGGTCCGCTCCAGCTCTCCCGAGCGCGTGGCCTCGTGGTTGTCGGACATCCACTGCAGCAGGTCGGGCTCGAGCACGGCGGGCCAGCCCAGCCACGTGGTCTGCCCGCGCACCGCGAACACCGCGCCGAGAGCCGCGACCGCGTCGATCTCCGTGCCGGCCGCTCCCACCCCGTCCAGCAGCTCCTCCACGAGGCCCCCGGCGACCTCGCGCAGCACGGGGGCGAGGCGGGCCATCTCCTCGGGACCGAAGAACGGATCGGTCGCCGCGCGCATCGCGGCGTGCTCGGCGCCGTCGAGGCCGTTCGGCACCTGGAGGAAGCGGGAGACCTCGGAGGAGAAGCTCTCCGCGTCCTCGACGACCGCGAGCGCCTCGGCGTGGCCGAGCACCACCCAGGTCCCGTCGGGCGTGCGCGCCAGCGGCGAGCGCTCGCGGAGCTCGTCGGTCGCGAAGCGGGGTTCGAGTCCGGCGGGGTCGAAGGTCGGCAGGCTCATGGCCTCACCCTAGGGAGCGCTCCAGGGCCCCGGCCGGGACCTCCTTCCTGCGCAGCCGACCCTCCGCCAGGTGCACGAGCGCCGCGAACAGGAGGAAGGCGAGCAGCACCACGCCGGTCGTCGCCAGCACCTGCGGCCAGGACGAGGCGGTCGGGTCGAGGAAGGCGTAGGGGTACCAGCCGGTCACGCCCCCGCGCACCCAGGTCGCGACGAGATACACGATCGGATATGCCAGCCATGCCAGGACCCGCCGGGCCGACGGGGTGCGGCGCCGCGGGGTCAGGAGCCAGTCCAGCAGCGCCGCGACCGGGGCGAGACGGTGGAGCACGATCCCCGTCCAGCCGATGTCCCAGCGCAGCAGCTCGTCCAGCGGCGCGACCAGCAGCGCGTAGATGGTCCCGGTCATCACGAGATAGAACGCGACCGCGCCGCGCAGGTCGTCCCACCAGAGCGGCCGGCGCCGGTGGGGCAGCGCCGTCCCCGCCAGCAGCAGGAGGGCGAAGGCGAGGTTGGACTGGTTCGTGAAGAAGGAGAGGTGCTGGGCGAGCGAGCCGTCCCGGACCGCGGTGAGGGTGCTGGTGAGCAGGGCCGCCAGGACGAGGAGCGTGACGGCGACCCGTGCGCCGCGGGCCGCGCGGACGGCGGTCGCCGAGCGGCCCGACGGCGTCGACCGCGGTATCGCCGATGACGACATCGCCGATGGCTCCGTCGCCGAGGAGTCCGACGCGGATGATTCCGATGTCGACGGCATCGCTGTGGGGGCGGCCGACCCGGCCTGCGGGGGAGAGGGACGAGGGGCGGGGGAGGAGCGCGGCTCCTGGGCGCCGCTCATGAGCCGCGCGGCCAGGAGTCCCGCACCGGGGCGCCTCCCTCGACGACGTTCTCCCGCGCGCCGGGCAGGGAGGTCCAGGCGTCGCGCGGACGGTAGCCGAGCTCGAGATGGGTGTTCGTCATCGACCAGCGGCGGTCGGGGTTGTCGGAGATGGCGTAGTACAGCCCGAAGCGGACCTCCGCCTCGATCGCGCACCGCACCACCTCGGTGCAGTCCTCGGGGCTGAGCCACATGGCGCGCAGGATCTCCTCCTCCGCCTCGAGCGGGTCCTCGCTGAACCAGCCGATGCGGAGGCAGATCACGTCCAGGTCGTGCTCGTCGTGGTAGAAGCGGCCCAGGGTCTCGCCGAAGACCTTCGAGACCCCGTACAGCGAGTCCGCCCGCGGCGGCTGATCGGGGTAGACCGGCCACAGCTCGTGGCGGTCGTACATCCCGAAGGCATGGTTCGAGGAGGCCAGCACCACGCGCCGCACGCCGGCCCGGTGCGCCGTCTCGAGCACGTTGCGCACGCCGACGATGTTGGCCTCGAGCACCGCCTCCCAGCTCGACTCCGGCGAGGAAGCCCCGGCCATGTGCACGACGGTGTCGACGCCGTCCATGAGCGCGGCCACTTCCTCGATGTCCGCGAGGTCGGCGAGGCGAAGCTGCCTTCCCGGCGGCGCCTCATCCGGATCGCGGCCGTGGAGGACGAGCTCGTAGTCCTCCGACAGCGTGC
Source organism: Brachybacterium sp. sponge (assembly GCF_001613775.1). Taxonomy (NCBI): domain Bacteria; kingdom Bacillati; phylum Actinomycetota; class Actinomycetes; order Micrococcales; family Dermabacteraceae; genus Brachybacterium; species Brachybacterium sp. sponge. The sequence continues at coordinate 177,808 of NZ_LRMP01000003.1, forward strand.
GGGCCAGATGGGAGCCGATCCCTCCGGTCGCTCCGGTGATCAGGACTCGTCGTCGAGCAGTGTTCCTCGTCATGCCCCCAGTATGGTCCGGGTGGCCCCGGTCACGCAGGCATGAGGCGAGGATTCTCCGCCGTCCGAGCCGCCTCCAGCAGTGCCTCCGCGACCTGCCCCGTCGCGGAGTTCTGCTCGGCGCCGGGACGCTGCACCAGCATCAGCGTCGTGGTGCGCGGGCGCTCCGGCTCCTCGAGCTGCACGAGCGCGCCCGAGGCGAGATCCGCCGCGCACAGCGAGCGCGGCAGCACCGAGTAGCCGGCCCCGGCCCGCACCGCGGCGATCACGGCGTGGAGGGACGGCACCGTCAGCGCCGGGCCCACCGCGGGATGCTGCTTGCCGTACTGGGTCCGCCAGTAGCGGCGCACCACGGGCATGTCGTCGGCCGTGGAGACCAGCGGCACCGCCTCGAGCGCCGCACAGACCGGCACACCCTTCCCGCGCGCCTCGACGCGGCCGGCCCAGGCCGGGGCCGCGACCAGCAGATGCTCCTCCTCCGCGAGCTTCGTGACCGAGAGCGCCCGGCCGCGCGGCCGCTGGGCGGTGATCAGCAGGTCGTGCCGGCCCTCTCGCAGCTGCTCGAGCAGCTCCTCGTCCTCCCCGGTCGCCACGTGCACGCGCACCCCGCCCGCCACCAGCGGGGCGAGCGCGGGCAGCACGTGCGAGCACAGCAGCTCCGAGGGGCCTGCCAGGTGCACCGGCGCGGTGCGCCCGTCGAGCTCGCAGTTCCCGCCCGCGACCACGTCGAGATCGTCCAGCGGCCCGGAGATCCGCTCGGCGAGCTCCCGGGCGAAGGCGGTGGGCTCCACCCCGCGCGGCAGGCGCTGGAAGAGCTGGCGCCCCAGCTGCTCCTCGAGGCTGCGGATCTGCGCGGTGACGGTGGGCTGGGTGAGCCCGAGCGCGGGGGCCGCCGCGGTGAAGGACCCCGCACGATGGACGGCGAGGAAGGTGCGCAACAGGTTGAGGTCCTGGACGGGGGCGAGAGTGGAGGTCGTCACAGCGCCGAGGGTAGACGCGCCGGTGACCTCACGCCATAGAGAGAGGGATACCTCCCATAGGGCCTGCTATTGGCGTGCGCATGTCGGGCCGCACTAGCGTCGCGGACGTCGCCGCGCTCGGCGCCCCGCACGGAGCGTCGCCGGCCCGACCGTCCCCGACCTACGGAGGCCCCTCCATGTCCCAGCACCTGCTCGCCCCGATCACCCTGCGCGACCTCACCGTCCGCAACCGCATCTGGGTGCCGCCCATGTGCCAGTACTCCGTCGCCGCCGGCGACGGCGTCGCCACCGACTACCACCTCATGCACTACGGCTCCTTCGCCCGCGGCGGCGCCGGCGCCGTGATCCTCGAGGCCACCGGCGTGGTCCCCGAGGGGCGCATCTCCCCGCAGGACCTCGGCCTGTGGGACGACGCCCAGCGCGAGGCGCTGCGCCCGATCGTCGACCTGATCCACTCCTTCGGGGCGGCGGCCGGGATCCAGCTCGCCCACGCCGGGCGCAAGGCCTCCACGGAGCCCGAGTGGGGCACCCCGCACCCCGGCGCCTCCCTCGCAGGCGCCGACGGCGGCTGGGATACCGTGGCCCCCTCCGCGATCGCCTACGACCAGCTCACGGAGCCCACCGCCCTGGACGAGGCGGGGATCGACGAGGTCGTCGAGGCCTTCGTCGCCTCCGCCGTGCGCGCCGTCGAGGCGGGGTTCGACATGATCGAGATCCATGCCGCCCACGGCTACCTGCTGCACGAGTTCCTCTCGCCGCTGAGCAACCATCGCACCGACTCCTACGGAGGCGAGCTCGCCGGCCGCGCGCGCCTCCTGCTGCGCGTCGTGGACGCGGTGCGCGGAGCGGTCCCCGTCGGCATGCCGGTGCTGGTGCGCATCTCGGCGACCGAGTGGGTCGAGGGCGGCTTCGGCCTCGACCAGGCGACCCAGGTCGTCACCTGGCTCGGCGAGCACGGCGTGGACATGGTCGACGTCTCCTCCGGCGGCAACGCCGTGCTGCCCGAGGGGTCGAGGATCCCCGTCGGCCCCGGCTACCAGACGCCGCTGGCCGCGCACCTGCACGAGCACACCGAGATGCCGGTCTCCGCGGTCGGCATGCTCGATACGCCCTTCCAGGCCGAGCACGTCCTCGCCACCGGTCAGGCCGACGTGGTGCGCGTGGGCCGCGCCTTCCTGCGCGAGCCGAACTGGGGCCTGGACGCCGCCCTCGCCCTGCGCGGCGACGGCGAGATCGTCCCGCCCCAGTACCGGCGCGCCTTCCGCCAGGCCCTGCGCCGCGGCTGAGCGGCTCAGCTCGCCGCGTCGTCCCTCGGCTCGTCCGAAGATGGCGCGGCGGGCCGCCCCGGGAACAGGCCGCTGCCCCCGCCGGGCGCGGCCTGCGGGCGGATCTCGCTGCGCAGGCGCTCCATCCGCTGGTCGAGCTCGTCCGCGACCCGGGCCGCATCGTCGAGCTCGGCCCTCAGCGCGGGCGGGAGGTTCTTCTCGTACTTGTAGGAGAGCTTGTGCTCGGTGCTGGCCCAGAAGTCCATCGCGATCGTGCGGATCTGCAGCTCGACGGGCACCTGCTCCACATGGGTGGAGAGATAGACCGGCACCTGCACGATCAGGTGCAGGGAGCGGTAGCCGTTGGGCTTGGGGGAGGCGATGTAGTCCTTGACGGTGAGCACCTCGAGGTCGCCCTGGGCGGCGAGGATGTCCGCGATCCAGTAGGCGTCGGCCACGAAGCTCGTGGTGATGCGGATGCCGGCGATGTCGTGGATCCTCTCGCGGATCGCGCGCACAGTCATCTCGCCCTCGGTGCGCAGCGCCTTCTCCATCAGGGACTCCACCGACTTCAGCCGCGTGCGCACGTGCTCGATGGGGGAGTAGTCGTGCATCTGCTCGAACTCCTTGCGGAGGATCTCCACCTTCGTCAGCACCTCGTCGATGCCGAACTGGTAGTGCATCCGCAGCGCGATGAACTCCTCGTACACCTGCCGCAGACCGGCCGCGATCTCCTCCTGCTCCGCAGGGGTCGGGACATGCCCGCCGGTGCGCGCCGTGACCAGCTCACGGACCCTGTGCTCAGGGGGCTCCTGCGGTGAAGGGGCTGCGTCCATCCGTCGACTCTCCTCGCGGTCCGGGCTCGGGCAGTCGATCCTGCCAGAGCGGACTGGGTGCGACGTGGACGCACGCCGACCGTGGACGGGTCGGTGCCCGAGCTGCCGAGCCGTCGCTCGAGAGGAGTGGGGCGTGGTCCGACCGACCCCGGGATCAGGCGCGCCCGCTGCGCCCCTGCCACCACGACGCCGTCTCCGCGAGGGAGTTGAAGGTGAACACGTGCGGGGCGACGAGTCCTGGCAGCTCGGCCGCCGCGAGCGCGTCCAGCAGCGGGTCGGGGTCCCAGTGGCCCGGTCCCAGCAGCCGCCGCACGCCGGAGGACTCGGCGGTCAGCATCCGCAGCGAGCGGCCCACCCCGATCCGGGGGCCGATCCGCAGCAGCCGGGTGCGGCTCGCCGGCGCCGCGACGCCCGGGCGCACCGGCAGGTCGATCCCCGCCTCCCGCAGCTGCTCCGTCCAGGCCACCAGGGGGTCCGGGATGAACAGCATCTGGGTGGCGACGTAGGAGGCGTGCTCCGCCTTCCGCCGCAGCAGCTCGAGCGCCGCCGCGGGGTCGGCATGCGGATGCCCCTCGGGATGCGCGCCGACGCCGACCGCGAGCCCGCGCCCGGCGGGGGAGATCGCCTCGAGCAGCGCGAGCGCCCCGTCGTAGGGGCCCGCGGGCGGGGTCGCGTCCCCGGCGATGACGAACAGCTCCTCGATGCCCGCGCCGCCGAGCCGCTCCAGGATCCTCTCGAGCGCGTCCGGCCCGTCGACCATCCGAGCGGCGAGGTGCGGGATCGCGACCATGCCCCCGGCGGCGAGCGCCGTCGCCGCCTGGAGCGTCGCCTCGAGCCCCTGGGCGGGGGAGGCGGTGACCGTCACGCGCGACCCGGCGGGCAGGTGCTCGAGCACGCGCTCGGCGATGCCGGGCAGCGGGATCACCTCGAACTGCGCCTGCCGCGACGCCGGGCTCGGGGGAGGGGAGCCCCCGGGGCCCGACGTCGCGGACGTGCCTGCCCGGTCAGCCACCGGCGGCGGCCTCCCCGGCGAGCGCTCCGACATCGGCCTTCGGCTGCTCCTTCGCCGGGTCGATGAACGGCTTCGGCACCACGGTCGCCGCCACCGGCGGGACGGTGGAGGGGAGACGGGCACCGGGACGCTCGCCGACGTCGACCGTGAACTCCGTGCCGAGGGCGGAGAGTCCCGCCGGCACGAGGGCGAGGCCGATGTTCTTCTCGAGCCGCGGGGAGAAGCAGGCGGAGGTCACCTTCCCGACCACCTCGCCGTCGTGCATCACGGGGAAGTGGTCGATCATCGAGCCGTCGTTGTAGGTGCCGAGCCGCTCGCCGCCGATCTCGAGCCCGACGAGCATGCGCCTGGGCCCCTCGGCCTTGACCTTCGCCAGCGCCGCCTTGCCGAGGAAGTCGGCCTCCTGGTCGAGGTCCACCATCCAGTCGTAGCCCATCCCCACCTCGAAGGGGTTGGTGTCGACGGTGATGTCGGCGCCGTGGGCGAGCATCCCGCCCTCGATGCGGCGCATGTGGCACGGGCCGATGACCCGCAGGCCGTGCGGCTCGCCGGCCTCGAGCACCTTCGCCCAGAGCCGCTCCGCGTCGTGCGAGGCGTTCTTGACGTAGATCTCGTAGCCGATCTCGCCGGTGTACCCGGTGCGCGAGACGATCACCTCGATCCCGTCGATCGTGAACTCGTGGAGGTAGTAGTAGCGGATGTCCGCCACCGCCTCGCCCACGAGATCGCGCAGCACGGCATAGGACTTCGGGCCCTGGACCTGCACGGGGCCGACGTCGATCTCCTCGATGCTCACGTCCATCCCGGCGTAGGCCGCGACGCCGCGGGCCCACAGCAGGATGTCGCTGTCGGCGAGGGAGAGCCAGAAGCGGTTCTCCTCCAGGCGCAGCAGGATCGGGTCGTTGAGGATCCCGCCGTGCTGGTCGCAGAGGAAGACGTACTTGCACTGGCCCACCTTGCACTTCGAGAGATCGCGGGTGACCAGCAGGTTGGTGAAGTCGAAGGCGTCGGGGCCGGAGATCTCGATCTGCCGCTCCACGCCGACGTCCCACAGGGTCACCCCCTGCAGGAGCGCCCAGTACTCCGCGAGCGGATCGCCGTAGTGCCGGGGGTGGTACGTGTGGTTGTAGACGCTGTAGAGCGCCACGCCGTGCTGTCTTGATGCGTAGAAGAACGGGGACTTGCGGATCCGGGGGTAGAGCATGACCCCGGGATCGGGGTTCACCGCCATGGTGACCTCCTCGGGTCGGGACGTTGATGTCCGCTGTCCTCCTACTCTGGCACTCGCGTGCGGCATGCGCAATGGTGTGCGCAATGCGCAACGAGCGCGGTATCGTCGGACTGACGGCGTCGGAGCGGGCGAGGCACCGGGCCCCGGACGCGGCGCCGAGCAGAAGGAGGACGGAGCGAGGGATGACCGAGCGAGCCATGACGGAGCGGAGCACGACGACCCACGGGGCGGTGCAGTCCGTGGACCGGGCGGTGCAGGTGCTCGAGACGATCGCGCGCGAGGACGGGGCGAGTGTGGCGGCGATCGCCCGCGAGCTGGAGGTCCATGCCTCCACCGCCTCGCGCCTGGTCGCCTCCCTCGAGCGCCACGACCTCGTCGAGCGAGGGGACGACGGCGCCGTGCAGCTGGGCGTGGGTCTGCTGCGCCTGGCCTCCGCCGCCCGGCCGCGCCGGGACCTCACCGCGATCGCGGGCCCGGTCTGCGAGGCGCTCGCCGAGGAGCTCGGGGAGACCGTCAACGTCGCGGTGCTGCGCGGCGGCGTCGCGGTGAACCTCTACCAGGCCCAGGCCCGCAGCACCGTCGCGATGCACAACTGGGTGGGCGACCGGACCGTGCTGCACGCGACCTCGAGCGGGAAGATGCTGCTGGCGCACCTGGACCCGGCCCAGCGCCGCGAGCTGCTGCGCGGTGAGCTCGAGTCCTTCACTGCGCGCACCCTCACCGATCCGGCCGCTCTCGAGCGGCAGCTGGACGAGGCGCGCGAACGCGGCTGGGCCGAGGCGGTCGAGGAGTTCGAGGAGGGGCTGGTCGCGCTCGCCGCCCCGGTGCGCGGCCCCGAGGGCACGGTGATCGCGGCCGTCTCCGCCGCCGGACCCTCCTACCGGCTCGCACCGGAGCGGCTGCCCGCGGCGTCGGAGGTGCTGCGGGCGGCGACCGAGGAGATCTCCCGCCGCCTCGGCCACCGCGGCGACCTGCGGGACCTCTAGGATCAGCAGATGCTTCTCATCGCCCGGGCCTCGCAGGACGAGATCCTCGCCGCCTTCGCCCCGCTCCCCCTCCCCGAAGACCCTGACCGGACGTGGCAGGTGGGGCCCACGGCGCCGAGAGGGTGGACCGCGGCCTGGGTCGAGCAGGAGGCGGTGCTCCCCGAGACCTGGGACCTGGTGCTCCTCGGCGAGGTCGGGGATCCGCGCGTGGTGCGCGTGCGCACCGGGGGAGCGGAGCGGAGATACGCCTGGAGCATCCACGACGGGAGCATCCCCGCGGAGGCTCCCGCCGCCATCGCCTCGACGCTCGGGATGCCCGACACCGAGGCGCCGTTCCGTCTCGCCCTCGAGGAGCACCTGCTCGGGGAGACGACTGTGGAGGAGGAGGACCTCGCCCTCTCCCAGGTCGCCGAGGCCCTCGGCGGGGCCCGGTCCCGGAGCGGGCTGCCCGAGCTGGAGAACGACACCTTCCGGGAGGTGCTGCTGGATCGCGGCGATGCGTCGCGACGCCGCGACCTCGCCGAGCAGTTCGCCTATGACGAGGACGAAGGGTGGGTCCTCACGGAGATCGGCGGGGACTGGTTCACCGTGCATTCCCCCGACACACCCGAGCTCGGCGCGGGGCCCTTCGACCTCGACGACGCGTCGGGCGCGGACCACCCGGTGCTCGTGCTGTGGCGCGGCAGCGGCTCCGGCGCCGTCCTCGAGGACCGGGAGGACCTCATGGAGCTCATCATGTGGAACACCGGCTGGGTGGAGCAGAACGACGACTCCGCAGAGCGTGCCACGACGGGCGAGGCGCTGGTCGAGGCCTTCGGCGTGGGGGAGGGGGCGCGTCGCCTCCGCGATCTGTGCGCTGCGCGGACCGTCGACGGCGATCCCCTCGCGCAGCTGCTCGAGCTGCTGGACATACCGCGCACCGCCCTGCTGGTCCTGGACGATGACCCCTCGGCCCCCGAGCCGATGTCGATCGATGCCCCGGGCGGCTTCCTCCGCGGGGTGAGACGACTCTTCGGCGGGCGCGGCTGAGACGGGCCGGGAGCGAAGGTCCCGGCCGGCACGGTCAGCGCCTGCGGGAGGAGCCGGCCGGTTCGTGGTCCTCGAGCGGGGCGAGGAAGCGCTCGATCCCGTCCACGACGGCGCGGAAGCGCGGGGAGGCGAACACGTCGAAGCCGTGCTGGGCGCCGGGCAGCTCCGCGAAGAGGACCGGGGAGGGCGAGCCGGCACGCAGGTGCGCCGCGAGGTCCCGGGCCTGGGAGACCGGGACCCAGTTGTCCAGCGTGCCGTGGAGCACCAGCATCGGCGGCGCGCCGTCCACGGGCAGGTCCAGCGGATGCGAGACGAGCTGCTCCCCGGGGCGCTGCCCGTAGCAGCGGCCCAGATAGCCGTAGAGCACCACGGCGGCCGCGACCTGCGTGTCGACCTCCTCGAAGCCGGGCTGCAGGAGCGGGTCCCCGGCGGTGAGGGCGCAGTGGGTCGCGAGGTGCCCGCCGGCGGAGCTGCCCGAGACGACGATGCGGGACGGGTCCATCCCGTGCTCGGCCGCGTGCTCGTGCACCCAGGCGATCACGCGCTTCGCGTCGATCAGGTGGCCGGGCCAGGTGGTGCCGGGTCGCAGACCGTAGTCCGCGCTGAGCACGATCCAGCCGCGACGCGCCATGCGGTGCATCAGGTGACGGGACTCGAAGTGTCTGCTGCCGGTGGAGTACCCGCCGCCGTGGAAGTACAGCAGCACCGGGGCAGGGGAGTCCGCCTCGAGGTCGCGCCGATGGTACAGGTCCAGGCGGTGCTCGCGCCCGCCCGGGCCGTACGCGAGGCCCGGGACGCGCTCGACCTCCCGCGGGCGCAACGGCAGCGGAGCCAGCCAGGCCCAGCGGAAGGGGCGCACCCCCTCCGGGCGGCCCACGATCCGGAGGATCACGGCGCGGCTGCGGGAGATCAGCCGCTGGATCAGCACGAGGCCGAGGAGCACGAACAGCCCGAGGACGATCCCGGCCGCAGCGGCGAGCGGCCCGAGCGCGGGATGGTCGTCGGAGGGCAGCAACGAGGGGACGATATTCAGCGTGAGCAGGAGCAGCACCAGCATCGGCAGCTCGTTCAGGGCAACGCTGAGGTAGTACACGGCCCGGGCCAGCAGCAAGGGGCGATGCGGGGGCCTGAGCATGGGGGCGATGACCGCCGCCCAGATCACGAGCGTGAGGAGGAGACCGTAGGACATGGGATCCTTCCGCCGCCGCGCACCGATGCGCCGCGGCCGACGGCGCCCGCAGGACGGGGAGCCGACCGGGATGCGGCGCGTCGCCGCCATCGACCCTAGAGCGAACCGCTGAGTCGGGCCAGGAGATTACCCGGCGCCGCCGTCGCGGTCGTCGGATCCCCGGCACTGGGCGTGCGCGAGGTGCCGCGGAGCTGAGACGAGGACCGTTCGCCGGGCCGCGCGCTGATGAGCGGTCCGGCGGACTCTGCCCGAAGAGGTGTCCAGGCATAGAAAAAACGCCCTGTCACCAGGGCGTTTCTTGGGGTGATCGACGGGATTTGAACCCGCGACCGCCTGGACCACAACCAGGAGCTCTACCAACTGAGCTACGACCACCATGTGCGACCTGACGGCCTGCAACGAGAGATCAGCATACCTGGTCCGGGCGGTGCTTTCCTCCCCGAAGCGGCCCGCAGGAGTGTGAGACGCATTGCATCGGCGACGGCGGCGGCGATCCTCGCTCGGCGCCGCCGGGTGATGCGCCGCGACGGCCCGCGGACGGAGGGCCCGCGCGGCACCTACCCCCCGGGCCCTCCTGTGGTCACTGCGGGGCGCCGCTCAGAGCAGCTCGGCGCGCAGCTGCTCGGGCGACTTCGGGGAGAGCAGGCCCGGCGCCACGTCGAAGGGGGTGCGGGCGCCGTGCTCGCCGGAGGCGGCCAGACGTGCGGCGGCTCGGGCGTAGGCGACCAGCACGCTCGCGGTGAACTCGGGGTTCGACTCCTCCCGCAGGCGGTACTCGATGGTCTGCGTCGTGCCGGGGGAGGACTCGCCGGAGCGGATCACGAAGCCGCCGTGGGGTGCGCCCTGGTGGTCGCGGGCGAGCTCCTCGGCGGTGATGAAGTGCACCGTCGTGTCGTAGGGCTCGAAGTAGTGCGGCATCGTCACGATCGCCTCGCGCACCGCCTCGGCGTCGGCGCCCTTCTCGAGCACCACGAAGCACTCGCGCACGTGCTTCTCGCGCGTGCTGAGCGCGGGCCGCTCCCCGGCGCGCACCCGCGCGATCGCGTCCTCGGAGGGGATCGTGTACTGGACGCCGCCGGCGACCCCGTCCACGCGGCGCACCGCGTCGGAGTGCCCCTGGGACAGGCCGCGTCCCCAGAAGGTGTAGGTGTCGCCGGAGGCGAGGATCGCCTCGCCGAAGAGGCGGTTGAGGGAGAACAGGCCGGGGTCCCAGCCGGTGGAGATCAGCGCCGTGGTGCCGGCCTCGCGGGCCGCGGCGTCCACGGCCGCGTAGTGCTCGGGGATCCGGGCGTGGGTGTCGAAGCTGTCCACGACGGTGAAGCGGGCGGCGAGCTGCGGGGTCTGCGCGGGCAGGTCCGACTTCGAGCCGCCGCAGAGCACGAGCACGTCGATCTCGCCGACCATCGACTCGAGCTCGTCCATCGGCCGGACCGCCGTGTCCTCGAGGGCGGTGGTCAGGGTCGACGGGTCGCGTCGCGTGAAGACGCCCACCAGCTCCATGTCCTCCTGGAGGGAGACGGCGAGCTCCACGCCGCGTCCCAGGTTCCCGTAGCCGACGATTCCGAGGCGATGTGCAGTCATGGTCCTTGCTCTGGTCGAGGGGAGGCGCCCGCAGCGGCGTACGCCCTGGTCGATGCTACTGAAGCGCCGTCGAGGGGGCACGGGAGCGCCGCGTGACGGGCCCCGCCCCGCGTTGCACCGCCCTCGGGGGAGGGGGAGACTGGCGGCATGATCGTCGCCTTCTCCGTCCAGCCCACCGGTGCCCCCTCCGACCCGGCCCTCGCCCGCGATCTCGGGGAGGGGGCCGATGCCGCGAGCGTGCACGACGCCGTCGCCGCCGCGGTGCGGGTCGTGCGCGACTCCGGCCTGCCCACACGCACCTCCTCGATGTTCACCGAGATCGAGGGGGAGTGGGACGAGGTCATGGAGGTCGTCAAGCGCGCGACCGCGGAGGCGGGCCGCTACGGCTCCCGCGTCTCGCTCGTGCTCAAGGCCGACATCCGCCCCGGCCACGACCGCGGCGAGCTCGACGGGAAGATCGAGCGCATGGAGGCCGCCGCGTCCCGGCTCGAGCAGAGCTGAGCTCCGACCGCCCACAGGACCTGTCCCCGGTGCTGCACCGGGGGCAGGTCCTGTGATGAGCGGCGGGACCTGCTCAGAGGTCGCTGTCCAGCAGCCCGTCGCGCAGCGCGGCCGACAGCGCCGGGGCGAGGGGCAGGCGCGGGATCAGCACGCACTGCAGCGCGTGGTAGATGTCGGGCTTGCCCGGCCAGGTCACGCCCTGCGGCTCGTTCTCGGCGTCGAGCTCGTGGAACCACGAGCCCTCCTCGGGATCGAGCAGGTAGGTGGAGATGTACTCCCACCACTGCTCGTAGCGCTCGGCCCAGACGCGCTCCCCGGTGACCCGGTGCATCACGGCGGCCGCGGCGACGGCCTCCGCCGCCACCCAGTGCATCCGCTCGGAGGAGACGGGCGTGCCGTCCCAGTCCACGGTGTAGACCCAGCCGGGCTTCCCATCGGCGCCGAAGGCCGCAGCGGACTTCTCCATCAGGGCGGTCGCGGCCTCGAGCATCCACTCCGGCGCTTCGCCGTCCAGTGCGATCAGCGAGGCGCGGGCCTGGAGCACCAGGCGGGACCACTCGATCCAGTGCCCGATCGTCGCGCCGTAGGGGCGGAACGGGTGGGCGGGCTCGTCGCGGTTGTAGTCCAGCAGCGGCGACCACTCCACGTCGAAGTGCTCGGGCAGCGCCCAGTCGTTGGCGCGGGCGAACTCGTCGATCGCCCGGGTCGCGATGCCGACGGCGCGGTCCAGCCAGCGCCGCTGCCCGGTCACGTCGGCCGCGGCCAGCAGCGCCTCGACCGTGTGCATGTTCGCGTTGATCCCGCGGTACTCCTCGCACTCGGAGAAGCTGCGGTCGAAGGTGTCCACGCTCATCCCGGAGCGCTCGTCGAAGAACTTCGTATCGAGCACCGCGAGCGCCTCGTCCAGCAGCTGCTTCGCACCGGGCCGGCCGGCGGCGGTCGCGGAGGAGGCGGCGAGGACCACGAAGGCGTGGGCGTAGGCCTGCTTGGAGTCGTCCACGGTGCGGCCGCCCTCGACCGAGGCGAACCAGCCGCCGTGCTCGTCGTCGTGGAAGACGCCGCGCAGCGAGGCGATGCCGTGGTCGGCGAAGCGGCCGAAGTCCGGGCGGCCCAGCAGGTGGCCGAGCGCGAAGGCGTGCGTCATCCGGCAGGTGATCCACAGCTCGGAGGGGCGGGAGAGGTCCGGGGCACCGGTCTCGTCCAGCCAGGCGAAGCCGCCGTCCTCCCGCACCGACTCGGAGCCGAAGACGAGCAGCTCGTCGGCCTCGCCCTCGAGCCAGCTGCGGTGCGAGGCACGATCCAGCCAGGGCACGTGCGGGGCGGGCGCGGGCAGAGCAGGGGCGGTCTCGGCGGCCTCGCGCAGCTCGAAGCGGCGCGCGGCCTCCTGGGCCTGGGCGGTGGTGGGGCCGGGCTCGGGGACCAGCAGCACCTCGCGGTAGTACTTCAGCTCCTGGATCGACTCGCGGATGTCGGCGAGGGCGCGGTGGCCGCCATGCTTGGCGGGGATGTTGTAGTACACCCGCGGGAACCAGCGCTTGGCCAGCTCCTTCAGGCTCGAGACGTCGATGGTGCGATAGGAGAGCCAGCCGGCGAACTCGGGCACGTCGCGGTCCAGGAAGGCGCGGTCGGTGCCGACGCTGTTGCCGGCCAGCGGCGCCTTCCCCGGCTCGGGGCAGTGCTCCTTGACGTAGGCGAGGCACTGCGCCTCTGCCTCGGCGAGGGTCATGCCGCCGTCGAGCTCCTCGAGCAGGCCGGAGACGGTGTGCATGTTCACCACGAAGGGATCCATGCCCTGCAGCGCCTCGGCCGGGGGCCTGATCACGGCGTCCACGCCGTCCCCGAGGATGTTCAGATCGGCGTCGGTCACGAGGACGGCGATCTCGACCAGCGCATCACGCTGCTTGTCGAGGCCGGTCATCTCGCAGTCGACCCAGATGATGCGGTCGTTGATGGCACGAGTGGAGCTGGAGGTCACCGGACAACAGTAGCGCGGCCCCCGACGCCCCGGGCGGCCCCCGCAGGTGCGAGCGGGGAGGGCTGGCGTGCCCGAGAAGTTACTCTTTGGTCATCTGGTATCGACGACGAGCCGACGTGAGCCCCGGGAGGGAGCCGCCATGAACATGTACCTCCGCATGCTGCTGTTCTTCCTGCGCGTGCGCGGGAAGTCCCCGCTCGGCATCTGGGACACCTCCCACGCGAGCTTCCGCGTGAACTTCGCCGATCTCGACGTGCAGCGCCACATGAACAACGGCCGCTACCTCTCGATCATGGACCTGGGCCGCATGGACCTCATGCTCCGCTCCGGATTCTGGAAGCGGATCACCGACGCCGGCTGGTACCCGGTGGTGGCCGGACAGACCATCACCTACCGCAAGTCCCTCACCCTCGGGCAGAGGTTCGACCTCGCCACCCGCGTGATCGGCTACGACGAGCGCTGGATCTACATGGAGCAGGTGTTCCGCCGCGGCGACACCGTCATCGCCGACGCGATCGTCCGCGCCCGCTTCCTGCACAGCTCCGGCGGGTCGGTCGACGTGCAGGAGGTGCTGGAGCTGGTCGGGCAGCCGCCCGCGGACCTCGTGCTGCCGGACTGGGTGGAGACCTGGAACCGCGAGTCCTCCGCGCACAGCCGGGCGCTGGCGGAGCGGGGCCGCGGCCGCTGAGCTCTCGTCGGCCCGACGCGGCGGAGTGCACGGATGACGGCCTGTGACAGGAGGGCATGACCGGCGCTCGAGGCGTCCCTACGGTGGCGCCATGACACTCTCCGACACCACCACCGACACCGTCTCCCTCACCACCTCGACCTCCGTCCCCGCCGCCGACCTCGACGACAGCGCGGCCGCCCGTTCCGACCGCCTCGACGCCGCGGGAACCGCCTGGGGCGAGCGGATCGACGCCCGCCGAGACTCCGCACACCTCACCTACACGGTCACCGGCCAGGGCGTCGGCGCCGTGGCGAGCACGCTCCGCGCCGGCCGCCACGAGTTCGCCGTGGACGAGCCCGCCGCCCTCGCGGGCGACGATCTCGCCGCGAGCCCCGTCGAGGTCGCGCTCGGCGCCTTGATCTCCTGCCAGGTCGTGGTCTACCGGCTCTACGCGCACGCGCTCGGCATCCAGGTCGACGACATCGACGTCACCGCGGAGGGAGACCTCGACGCGGCGCGGCTCTTCGGCAAGGACGAGTCCGTGCGGGCCGGGTTCGGGGACGTGCGCCTGCTCGTCCGCCTCACCGGACCGGAGAGCGCCGAGCGCTACGAGGAGCTCCGCGCGGCCGTCGACGCCCACTGCCCGGTCCTCGACCTCTTCCAGAACCCGACGCCCGTCACCACCCGCGTCGAGGTCAGCGCAGGCTGATGCGCGCGGCCCGGGCCGCCAAGCGCCGACGGATCTCCTCGACCAGGCTGACCACAAGCAGCACCGCCACCACGACCAGCAGGATCCACTGCTCGAACACCACGGCGAGGATCCCCGCGATCACGAGCGCGACAAGATAGACGATGTTCAGCACCCGCAACGAGACCCCGAGCAGACGCGAGCCGAACCGCGTGCGGGCCAGCCGCAGCACGACCAGCAATCCGATCGCACCGAACGTGAGGACCTTCAGGATCATCGATGCTCCTCGTCGGCGGTGCGGGCGAACGGCGCCCCCAGCAGGACTCGAACCTGCAACCTACGGATTAGAAGGCCGTTGCTCTATCCATTGAGCTATGGAGGCTGACGGCGCACGAGTCTACCGAGGCTGCGACGCCGCCACGGCCAGGAACGCAGTCCGTCTCAGCGACGTCGGCCACGCCGCTGGGCCGCCGACGGGGCCGGCGCGCCGGGCCCGGCCTGGCAGCGGGGGCAGAACCACAGCACTCGCGCCTCGGTGCCCTCGAGCCGCGGTTCGGCGAGCTCGCCGCGCTGGATCCGGGTGCGGCAGCGGCGGCACTGCTTCCCTCCGCGGCCGTAGACCCACAGGTCCCCGTCCCGGCCGAGCATCCCACCGGTGGTCACCCGCACCTCCCGGTCCCGGTTCAGCACGAGCAGGCGATGGGCGAGGTCGACGAGCGCGCCCGGGTCCTGCTCCGCGGAGACGGGCGCGGCGGGGTGGAGTCGGCGCAGGAAGCACAGCTCGCTGCGGTAGATGTTCCCGATCCCCGCCAGGACGTGCTGGTCGAGGATCGCGAGGCCGATCGGCCTCCGCGGCTCGGCGGCGAGGTTCGCGAGCGCCCGCTCCCGCAGGGTCGGGTCCTCGTCCCACGCGGGATCGAGCAGGTCCGGGCCGAGGCTCCCGAGCAGCTTCTCCTCGTCGGCCGAGCGCAGCAGCTTCACCTGCTTCACGTCGTAGGCGATCGCCCGCGCCTCACGACCGTCCTCGTGTCGGGCCTCGAGCACGATCCGGATCGTGGACGGGTCCCGAGGCCCGGCGCTGGTGTCGCTCGAGCGCAGCGCCTTCCCCTCCACGTGCCAGATCCCGTCCATCATCAGGTGGCTGTGCAGGGTCATCGGCGGTGCCCCGGGCGCGGGCGGCAGGAGCCGGATCAGCAGGTGCTTGCCGCGCGGGCGCACCTCGTGGACTCTCCAGCCGGTGAGGATCGCGGTCGCCGCACGCGGTACCCGGAGGTCGCAGACGGTGAGCACGGCGCCGGCGAGTGCGTCGTGGAGGATCCGGCACTGGCGCGCGACGGTGTCGCCCTCGGGCATCAGCGATCACCCGCCCGCAGTCGCAGCGAGCGCGGAGAGCGGTAGCAGCCGGCCTCCGCGAGCGCGGCCGTGATCGCCGCGACCGGTTCGGTGTCGATCCCGTGCCCGTCGATCCGCTCGATCCGCAGCTGCGGAAGGCGGGAGTCCTCGGCGATCGCGCGGACGAGCTGGGCGGCGGCCTCGGGTGTAGCCTCCTCGTCCGCCCACCACAGCAGGTGCTTCCCTCCCTTGTCGACATAGGCCTGGACATGTCCGTCCCGAAGCAGCACGAGCGCACCGGCGCGGCGGGCGGGCCGCGCGGTGACCCCCTCGGGCGGCGTGATCGACAAGGCCGGCCAGGGGAGCGCCGCGCCGTAGGGGTTCGCGGGATCGGTCGCGGCGAGCGCGACGGCGACCGCCTCGGCCGATGGGCCGGCCCCGCCGCCGTCGGGTCCCTCGGCGTCGCGTCCGGCCTCGGCCTCCCGGTCCCGGTCGCGAAGCAGGTCCACCGCCTCGGCGGGCGCGAACTGGGAGGCGCCGAGCCCGTCGACGAAGTAGCCGCGGCGGCAGCTGCCGTTCTCCTCGAGCGCGGCCAGCACCCGGTACACCGCGGCGAACCCGCCGGGGACGTCCTCGACATCCATCGCCCCGCGCGTGACCACGCCGTGGCGGTCGAGCAGCAGCGTCGCGAGCGCCGCGGCACGGGCGGCGGGATCGACCGGTTCGACCCGCACCGCGGACCAGCGCCCGGCACCGACGGGCCCGGTCACGAGCTCGGAGGGGCTGGACGCGCCCTGGCGCATCATCGCCGCGGAGAGCCGCGCCGCGCCCCGACGTCCCAGGCTGCGCGAGCGTGTCGGGGTGCGGGCCGACGGCGCCTTGGCCGGCCCGCGGCCGTAGGAGCGCAGCGCCTCGAAGGAGTCGTTGGTGACCAGGCCGGTGAAGGCGAGGTCCCACAGCCCCTCGTGCAGGTCCTGCGGCCGCGCCGCCTCCCCGTCGTCGGCCAGCGCGGCGAGGATCTCTCCGTGCCGCAGCGCGCCCGGGGTGGTGCGCAGCAGGGCGAGGATCCGCGCCGCGAAGGAGCCGTCCGGGAGCGAGGTCGCGGCCTCCTCGAGCGCGTCGGCGTCGAGCCCCAGGGGGAGGGCGTCGGCGAGGTGGAGCCGGATCCAGCCGTCGTCGGCGCCGAGGCGGCCGTGCCCGGTCCACACCAGCTCCCCGCTCGCGAAGGCGGCATCCAGCAGGGCGGGCGTCACCTCCGGCAGCCTCGCTGGCAGCACCTGGGACTCCCAGGCCGACAGCGGCAGCGACACCCCGGCGAGCTGGTCCACGACCGAGAGCAGCCCGTCCTGCCCGGTCCACGTGCCGCGCTCCCGTCGGCCGCCGGCGCGGCGCCCCACCAGGTGCTGCCACTGGCCGAGGAAGCGCGCGTAGACGGGCCCCGCGACGGGCGCGATCTCGCGCCGGGAGGCGGCGAGGCTCGCGCGGCGGATGCGGCGCAGCACCTCGACCTCGACCCATTCCTCGCCCTCGCGGCCGGGAGTGAACTCGCCCTGGGACAGGACCCGCTCGGCGGTGAGCTGCTCGAGCGCGGCGCGGGCCACCCCCGGGGCGAGACCGAAGGCCGCCACCGGTGCGTCGGCGAGGAAGGGGCCACGGCCGCGCGCCCAGCGGGAGAGCAGCTGCGGTACCGCCCGGTCCACCGCGGCCAGGTGCACCTCGGGGATCCCCGGCGGCAGCGCCGTGCCGAGCGCATCGCGCAGCAGACCGGCGTCCTCGATCGCCGCGAGATGCTCCGCCCCGGCGATCCGCACCGTGAGCACGCGGCGGGACTGCTCGAGCTCGGCGCGGGCCGCGTCGAGATCGAGGCCGTCCGCGGCGCGCTCGGCGAGCTGCGCGGGGGTGAGCGGGCCCAGGCGGCGCAGCGCGTCGGCGATCTGCTCGGGCCCGCGCAGCGCCCGCTCCTCAGTCAGTCCCTGCAGGCGCTGCTCGACCTCGGCGATCACCTCGGCATCCAGCAGCTCGCGCAGGCTCACCGTGCCCAGCAGCTCGGCCAGCAGCGACTGGTCCAGCGCCAGGGCGGCTGTGCGGCGCTCGGCCAGCGGCGCATCGGTGTCGTAGAGGAACTGCGCCATGTAGCCGAACAGCAAAGAGCGCGCGAAGGGGGAGGGGGAGGGCGTCTCGACCTCGCGCACCTGCAGGCGACGCCGCCTGACCTGCCCCATCAGTTCGACCAGGGCCGGCAGGTCGTAGACGTCCTGGAGGCACTCCCGCGCCGCCTCGAGCATGATCGGGAAGTCCGGATGCGGCCTGGCCACCTCGAGCAGGTGCGCGGCGCGCTGACGCTGCTGCCACAGCGGCGCCCGCTGGTTCGGGTCGCGCCGCGGCAGCAGCAGGGCCCGGGCCGCGCACTCCCGGAACCTCGCGGCGAACAGGGCGGAGGAGCCGACGAGACGGCGCACCTCCTCCTCGATCTCCTCGGGCGTGAACACGAACAGGTCCGCGGCGGGCGGCTGCTCGCCGTGCGGGATGCGCAGCACGATCCCGTCGTCCCCGGCCATGACCTGGCCGTCCAGTCCGTAGCGCTCCTCGACCCGGGCGCCGACGGCGAGGGCCCACGGCCCCGTGATCCGCTGCCCGGCCGCGCAGTGCAGCACCACGCGCCAGTCCCCGAGCTCGTCGAGGAAGCGCTCGACGACGAGCTGGTCCGGTCCCGGCACGGCGCCGGTGACCTGCTGCTGCTCGTCGAGCAGGTCGAGCAGCACGGTGCGCGCGTTGTCATCGAGGCCGAGGCCCGTGAGGCGTTCGTCGGCCTCGGGGCGGGGGAGGGCGGCGAGCTCGGACTGCGCGGCGGAGATCGCCCGGCCGAGGCTCGCGGGCCGCCCGTCCCCGTCGCCGTGCCAGAACGGAATCCGCCCGGTGAGCCCGAAGGCGGGGGAGACCGTGACGCGGGAGGCGGTGATCTCCTCGATCCGCCAGCTGCTCGTGCCGAGCGTGATCACGTCCCCGCGGCGGGACTCGTAGACCATCTCCTCGTCGAGCTCGCCCACGCGCCGCGGCTGGGAATCGCCCTCGGCGGCGACCAGGTGCACCGGGTACAGGCCCCGGTCGGGTATCGTGCCGCCGCTGGTGACTGCGAGACGCTGCGCGCCGGGCCGGGCGGTGAGCGTACCGGTCTCGCGATCGTGGACGAGCCGCGGCCGCAGCTCGGAGAAGTCGGTGGAGGGGTAGCGCCCGGCGAGCAGGTCGACGGTCTGGTCGAAGGCGGAGCGGGGCAGCGCCCGATAGGGGTGCGCCGAGCGGACCAGGTCGTACCAGGCGTCGACCTGCAGGTCCTCCATCGCGGCGGCGGAGACGGTGTGCTGGGCGAGGACGTCCAGGGCGTTGCGCGGCACGGTCAGCGGCTCGATCCGCCCGGCGACCGCCTCCTGCACCGCGACCGCGGAGCGCAGCACGTCCACCGCATGCAACGGGTGCAGCGACCCCTCGGAGACCGCGCCGACGTCGTGCCCGGCCCGGCCCACCCGCTGCAGCAGGCTCGAGACCGACATCGGCGCCGCGACCTGCAGCACCAGGTCCACCGCGCCCATGTCGATGCCGAGCTCGAGGGAGCTGGTCGCGACCACGCAGCGCAGCGTCCCCGACTTCAGCTGGTCCTCGATCCCTGCCCGGACCTCCTTGGACATCGAGCCGTGGTGGGCGCGGGCGATGTCCTCGACCTCGACGAGCTCCTCCGCCTCCCCGCCCGGACCGTCGGTCGCCGCCGTCGTGATCCGTCTCGCGTGCAGCCGGTTCAGCTTCCCGGTGAGGCGCTCGGCCTGGCTGCGGGAGTTCGTGAAAACGATCGTGGAGCGGTGGGCGAGGATCTCGTCGAGCACCGCCCGCTCGACATGCGGCCAGATGGTCCCCGAGACGTCCTCGTCGTCGACCGCATCGGCGGGCGGCTCGATCGCCTGCAGGTCCGGGACCGGCAGCGTGATCCGCATGTCCCAGCGCTTGGTCGACGGCGGACGCACCACCACCGCGTCCCGGCCCCGCGCAGAGCCGGTGAGGAAGGCGGCGACCTCCTCGACCGGCTCCACCGTCGCTGACAGTCCGATCCGCTGCGCCGGGGCGGGGAGCATCGCGTCGAGCCGCGCCAGGGACAGCGCCAGGTGCACGCCCCGCTTCGTGCCGGCCACGGCATGAACCTCGTCGAGGATCACCGTGTCCACGCCGCGCAGCGTCTCCCGCGCCTGCGAGGTGAGCATCAGGAACAGAGACTCGGGGGTGGTGATGAGGATGTCCGGCGGATGGGTCGCGAGCCGGCGGCGCTCCGCCGGCGGGGTGTCCCCGGTGCGCACGCCCACGCTCAGCCGGCGCCGAGGCAGGCCGAGTCGCTCGGCCGTGCGCGCGGTGCCCACGAGCGGCGAGGTCAGGTTCCGCTCGACGTCGACGCCGAGCGCCTTCAGCGGCGAGATGTACAGAACGCTCGTCGCGGCAGACGACGGTGTCGGAGAACCGGCCAGTCGGTCGATCGCGCTGAGGAAAGCCGCGAGGGTCTTGCCCGACCCGGTCGGCGCGACCACGAGGGTGTCCTGCCCCTGCGCGATCGCCTCCCACGCCGCGGCCTGCGCGGGGGTGGGCGCCTCGAAGGACTCCTCGAACCACGCCGTCGTGGCAGGGGAGAAGGAGGAGGGCAGGCGCGGACGGGGCGTGGCCATCGCACCATTGTGGACCGCCGCTCCGACAGCCGGGCCCGATGGCCGACCAGGGGACCGTTTCCCGGCCGCCCCCTGCCCCTGCCCAGCGCATCGTGGCAGGATGGATCACACGGCGGGGTCCGCACCGGCTGGTCCCGCGCAGAACTGACGAAGGGATGATCCATATGGCGGAGTACACGCTTCCCGATCTCGATTACGACTACGGCGCGCTGGATCCCTCGATCTCGGGGAAGATCATGGAGCTGCACCACTCCAAGCACCACGCGACCTACGTCAAGGGCGCGAACACGGCGCTGGAGAAGCTCGCCGCGGCCCGTGAGGCCGGGGACTTCGGGTCGATCAACCAGTTCTCGAAGGATCTGGCGTTCAACCTGGGTGGTCACACGAACCACTCGATCTTCTGGAAGAACCTCTCCCCGGAGGGCGGCGACAAGCCGACCGGCGAGCTCGCGCAGGCGATCGATGAGTACTTCGGCTCGTTCGACTCCTTCCGTGCGCACTTCACGGCGGCGGCGCTGGGCATCCAGGGCTCGGGCTGGGCGGTGCTCGCCTACGAGCCGATCGGCGGGAACCTCGTCATCGAGCAGTTCTACGACCAGCAGAACGGTGTGCCGGTGGCGACGATCCCGCTGTTCCAGCTGGACATGTGGGAGCACGCCTTCTACCTCGACTACCAGAACGTGAAGGCGGACTACGTCAAGGCGATCTGGAACATCGTGAACTGGGCCGACGTGCAGGCCCGCTTCGAGGCCGCGCGCTCCTCCGCGTCCGGTCTCGTCGTGCCGCAGGCCTGAGCCTCACGCAGCTGACGCCGACGGGCGGGCCTGACGGCCCGGGCCTCGGCGACCGACACGGCCGGTCCCTCCTCGGAGGGGCCGGCCGCTTCGCGTCGTGACGCGGGCGGCGGCTCGGTGCGACGTCCCCACGGCCTGACGGTGTTCGACCCACGTCCTGACGGCAGGCCGCTGCACCGTGGGCCGTCCCGGCCCGTGACCGTTCCTCCCCAGCCCCCTGCCGTCCACAGGATCGGCCCCGCCCTGGTACGGGCGGCACCGCCCGACGACGCTGAGGACACTCGGCAGGGTGCCGAGGCCGGGGAGCTCCCCGGCAGCCAGGAAGGACAGCGCCATGCGCGACATCCAGACCACGCTGATGGGGAACGTGACCGCCGATCCCACCGAGCATCGGCAGGAGGACGGATCCACCAGCGTCAAGCTGCGGATCGCCGTCACCGGCCGCTACTACAACACCGCCACGCAGGACTTCGCCGACCGCAAGACCGAGTTCGTCACCGTGTTCGCCCGCCGCGGGCTGGGCCAGAACGTGATGCGCTCGGTCCACAAGGGCCAGCCGCTGCTGGTCACGGGCCGGCTGAACACCTCGGAGTGGCAGGGCACCGACGGCATCACCCGCTACTCCCTGAACCTCCAGGCCGAGTCCATCGGCCACGACCTCACCTACGGCTCCTCCCAGTTCACCAAGCCGCTGCGCGCGCAGGACGTCCCGAACGTCGACCCGAACTCGGGGGAGATCCTCACCGAGGCGAGCTCGGCGAACCCCGAGGACGCGGACGAGACGGAGGGCGAGGACTCGCTCGCACCGGCCTTCTGACACGCACCGCGGTGCGAACGTGGGGGCAGTGGTCGGCCGACGGGACGCGGTCAGTCGGGCGAGCCCGTCGGGTGATCCGGACGGCAGAGGGGTCAGCTCCCGGACTGCAGGGTCTGCACCAGCGCCTCGGAGATCTCCGGCAGCAGCGCGGCGCCGAGGACATAGCCGTCCTCGCCGCCGCGGTGCACCGCCGACCAGGTGGTGCCGTCGCCCAGTGCCGCGACCACTACGCGCAGCGCACGGCCCGACGGCAGCGCCGCGCCGCCGGCGCTCTGCTCCTCGTCGCGGACCGACCAGGCCGAGGGCGCGAGATCGCAGGCGATCGCACCGCCGGCGGCCATGTCCGGCCACTGCACCTTCTCGAGCGCGGCGAGCGGATCCTCCTGCCCGTCGGACGGTCCGGAGGGCGCGGCGCCCTCGTCGAGGTCGATCGGCGTGAGGTGCAGGTCGTCGTGGGCGTTCGCGCCCTCGCCCTCGGCGCCCAGCAGCGCGGCGAGGGCGGGGGAGGCGGCGATCAGCTCGGCGCTGCGGGCGAGCGCGAAGAGGCGCGGAGCGGGCAGCGGGCTGTCCTCGACATGGCGGGCGACCTCGAGCACGGCGGCGGCGAGCGCGGCCGTGGGCGCGTCCAGCGGGTCCTGGGCAGGAGTCGTCATCGGATCGAGAGGTCCCTTACAGGTTCGGCCTGACAGAATGGGGTGACCGCCGTGCGACACGGCGGCACCACACTGTACCCGGGCCGCGTTCTGGGACCCCACGACGTCGGGGGCCCCGTGTGCGCTCCGACTTCGAGGCACCAGAGGTTATCTGTGAGTTTCTCCGCCCAGTTCGGCGACATGCCGCGGCCGCGCCCACGACCGGCCCCCGACGGAGGCTCCGGCGAGCCCCGGAGGATCTCCCCTCTGATGATCACGGTGATCGCGCTCGGCGTGCTCATCGCGCTCCTCGTCCTCGCCTCGGAGGTGTGGACGAAGTACCTGTGGATGGACCAGCTCGAGTTCACCGACGTGCTCGTCACGCGGTGGGTCACCCAGGCGCTGCTGTTCGTCGCCGGCTTCGTGGTGTTCGCCGTGCCGCTGTTCCTCAGCCTCCGCATCGCGTACACCAAGCGCCCCGTCTACCCGCCGATCACGCGGGAGCAGGAGGCGCTGGAGCAGTTCCGCGCCGCGGTGGACCCGCTGCGCCGCGGCCTGACCTACGGCGCACCGATCGTGATCGGCGCCTTCGGCGGGCTCGCGCTGTCCCGTCGCTGGCAGGACGTGCAGCTGTTCCTGCACCCGCAGGACTTCGGGCAGACCGACCCGGTCTTCAACAACGACATCTCCTTCTACGTCTTCACCCTGCCGGTGATCGACGTGCTGGTCTCCTTCGGGCAGTTCGTGCTGCTCGTCTCGATCGTCGGCGCCCTGATCGGCCACTTCGTCTACGGCGGCGTGAGCTGGGGCCAGGAGAGCGGGCTCGAGGTCACGCGCACCGCGCGCCGCCACCTCGGCGTGCTCGCCGCGATCTACGTGCTCTTCCTCGGTGCGGGGCACTGGTTCCAGCGCTACGACCTGCTGACCGCCTCCCACACCCGCTTCGAGGGCGCCTCCTACGCGGACGTCCACGCGATCCTGCCCGCGCAGACGATCCTCGCGATCGCCGCGGTGGTGGTCGCGGCGCTGTTCGTGGTGTGGATCTTCCGCTCGGACTGGCGCATCCCCGCGATCGGCGCCGGGCTGATGATCCTGTCCACCCTCGCCGTCGGCAACCTCTACCCCTGGGCCATCCAGCAGTTCCAGGTCCAGCCCAACGAGCGCGCGCTCGAGCAGCCGTACATCCAGAACAACATCGACGCGACCCGCGCCGCGTTCAACCTCGACGACGTCAGCGAGGTGCCCTACACGGCCAGCACGGACGCGACCTCGGGGGCGCTGCGCGAGGACGCCTCGACCACGGCGCAGATCCGTCTGATGGACCCCAACGTCATCTCGCCCACCTTCGAGCAGCGCGAGGCCAACCGTCGCTACTGGGGCTTCGACGACGTCCTCAGCGTGGACCGCTACGAGATCGACGGCCAGCTGCAGGACACCGTGATCGGCGTGCGCGAGCTGCGGCCGGACAAGTTCGGCCTCACGGACCGCTCCTGGGTGGACCAGCACATCACCTACACGCACGGCTACGGCGCCGCCGCCGCGCACGGCAACCGACGCAACTCCGACGGTGAGCCGAGCTTCCTGCAGTCGGGCGTGCCCGGCGAAGGCGCGTTCGGCGAGTACGAGGAGCGGGTCTACTTCGGCCGCCACTCCCCGGACTACTCGATCGTCGGAGCGCCCGAGGGGGCCGACCCCCAGGAGTTCGACTACCAGCAGGGCAGCACGGACGACGAGCAGGGCGGCGAGCAGGTCTACAACACCTTCCAGGGCGACGGCGGGCCCGCCGTCGGCAGCTTCTTCAACCAGCTGCTGTACGCGATCAAGTTCCGCGACCCGAACATCGTGATCTCGAACTACCTCAACGAGGAGTCGCAGATCCTCTACGACCGCGACCCGCAGCAGCGTGTCCGCGAGGTCGCGCCGTTCCTGTCGCTGGACTCGCAGATGTACCCCGCCGTCGTGGACGAACAGATGGTGTGGGTGGTCGACGGGTACACCACCACGACCGAGTACCCCTACGCGCAGTCGGTCGACCTCGAGCAGACGGTCAACGACTCCCAGACCGATCCGAACGCCTCGGCGAGCAACCGCGAGCGCTCGGCGAACTACATGCGCAACTCCGTGAAGGCGACTGTGAACGCCTTCGACGGCTCGGTGACGCTGTACACCTGGGACACCGAGGACCCGATCCTGAGGTCCTGGGCCGAGGTGTTCCCGGACGCCCTCCAGCCCGCCTCGGAGATCAGCGGCGAGCTGATGTCGCACTTGCGCTACCCGGCGGACTACTTCAAGGCGCAGCGCCAGATCCTCTCCACGTACCACGTCACCGACGCGGACGACTTCTTCACCCAGCAGGACTTCTGGCAGGTGCCGCCGGACCCGACGGTCCCGGCGCCCACCAACCCCGACGGCAGCGCCGGCCAGCAGGCCCCGCAGCCGCCGATGTACCTCACCATGCAGATGCCGGACGAGGAGCAGCCCCGCTTCACGCTCTCCTCGAGCTTCATCCCCTCCGAGGGGCAGAACGTGCTCACTGGCTTCCTCGCGGTCGACTCGGAGACGGGCAGCACCGAGGGGAACCCGGCGGACAGCTACGGCGACATGACGCTGCTGCGGCTGCCGACCTCCAACCCGGTCAACGGCCCCGGACAGGTCCAGGCGACGTTCAACGCCGAGCCGAACGTGTCCCAGGCGCTGAACCTGCTGCAGCAGGGCGCCTCCGAGGTCATCAACGGCAACCTGCTCACCCTGCCCGTCGGCGGCGGACTGCTGTACGTGCAGCCCGTCTATCTGCAGTCCTCGCAGACGGGCGGCGGCACCCAGTACCCGCTGCTGCAGATGGTGCTGGTCTCCTTCGGCGACCGGATCGGCTTCGCGCCGACGCTGGACGAGGCGCTCGACCTCGTCTTCGGCGGCGACTCGGGCGCCACCGCCGGCGATGCGGAGGTCACCGACTCCGATGCCCCGAGCGGCACGGCCGACGCCGAGACCGGCGAGGGCACCGTCGAGGAAGGAGACGGGGAGGCCCCCGCTGAGGGAGAGGAGCCGCCCGCCGACGGCGAGCAGCAGGCTCCGGCCGCCGACGGCACCCCCCAGCAGCGCCTCGACCAGGCGCTGACCGACATGGACACCGCGGTCGCCGACTCCGAGAAGGCGATGGCCGAAGGGGACTGGGCCGCCTACGGCGATGCGCAGGACCGTCTGGCCGATGCGCTGAACCGGGCCGTCCAGGCCAACCAGGAGCTCGGCGGATCCGGCACGCCGGCGGCCTCTGACGGCGGGGAGGGCTGACCCTCCTGCCAGCGCCGGGAGCATCCCGGATCCGAGGACGCCCGTCGCGGCGCCGGCCGTGGCCGGTGCGCGGCGGGCGTCCTCGTCGTCGGGCGGGCGCGGAGCTGCGCAGCGGAGGCCGCGCCCGTGGTGCGCGAGGCGGGTCGCGAGAGTCGCAGCAGGGCCTCCCAGGCACGAGAGCGCAGGTGAATTGCCCGTGAACGTGGCATGGCCCACGTCGGAGGGGTTTCGGCTGGACTCGGGGGCCGGGTCGTCCTAGAGTTACTGATGTCGCCGCGGGGTGGAGCAGTTCGGTAGCTCGCCGGGCTCATAACCCGGAGGTCGTAGGTTCAAATCCTGCCCCCGCTACGAAGTGAAGGCCCTCGATCAGCAGAAATGCGGATCGGGGGCCTTCGTGTTCTGCCGTGTTCAGCGCCGGGGGCTCGTAAGCGATCCTGCCGGTGCCGCTGAGCACCTCGACCTCGGCCGAAGCTGCCTCCACCAGGCAGGCCTCGACCGGACCCAGGACGACGCTTCCCCGCTCACCCGCGAGAAGAACCACCCCGCCAGCGCCGGCATCCTGCCCAGCACCTGCTAGCGGCTGAACGACCCACCGCCGACGATCACGAGCCCTCCTGGGTGTACTTCCGCTGGCGCTCCCTCTGCCCATGGGTGAGCGTCTTGAGGTCGGTGTGCTGGTCGAAGCTCGAGCCGAGCGCGCCGGCCACGACGCCCATAGCGGCGCTGAGCCACGCGATGTCGAGGTAACGGGTGAAGACGGGAGGCTGCCCGGTCACGTCCTCCATGTACTCGGGAGCGATGACGATCAGGCCTCCGGCGAGGATGAGCAGGACCAGCGCCGCGTAGAGCACGAGGACGCACAGCACCAGAGTGACCACCGTGGAGAGGTTGTAGAGCAGGACGACCCGTGCGAGATTCTCCCGCTCCGGCGAGTCCCAGAGCCCGTTGCTGGCGATGAGCCATGCCGTCATCGCCGCGATCGCGAGGAGCCCGACGCCGATGAGCCGCGGCGTCGAGAGGTAGGTGGACATCACCCAGATCGAGTTGTAGAAGATGCCGAATGCGCCGGTGGCCGCTGCCGCTGCGAGGGCGCTCGAGAGGCGCGGCGCCGTCTTCACGGGCTCGTTGCCGGCGACCATCCCGAGGACCGTGCGGAGACCGCCGGTGAACCGGCGTGCCCGGAGCGTCGAATGGTCATTGCCGTCCGGGCTCTGGGCCCAGCGGAGCCAGGACCGGTCGAACATCGAGGGGTCCCGGGGCTCGCTGGTCGGCTTCAGCCGCACGGTGCACGCCATCAGTGTGTCGAGGATGCGGCGGCGGCTGAAGAACGCTCCGAGCGTGGGGCACGAGACGACGGCGATCCTCTCGTCGGGGAAGATCTCTGCGATCAAGGGATGGCCATCCTCCAGTCGCGGGATCTCGGTGAGCAGCAGCACCGCCTCCGGTGATCCGTACTCGCGTGCCAGCTCGACGGCGTCGGAGAGATCGAGGGAGTTGTCGGGCCGCAAACGCAGCATCGCGGTCTGGACGTTGAGAATGATCGGGGGGCTGAACGCCTCGTCGAGCAGCTCCTGCAGGTCATCCTGGATCGACCGCGCTCGGGCCGTGGGTAGGCCCGGGTCGGCCACCAGCAGCACGTTCACCCCGGACGTCGGACTGTCGCCCATATGATCTCCTCCCATGGCCTCGGATCCTTGCAGGGTACGTCACAGCCGGAGGGTGCGCCGAGTCGTCGACCGGCCGGTGGGGCCGGCCTGTCCGGGACACGCTCCGCGCGCTGCTCGCGGGGATCGAGGGTGGCATCAGGTCTGCCATCCCCACGGCGCGACCGCGGACCGGGCAGTGTGCACGGCGTCGGTGGCGAGAGCGACTCCTGGCACTGCACGAGGTGCAGGGGTACGCCCTCGTCGACCTCAATCACCGCGGAGCCCGTCATCAGGAGCGGACGGCCCGACCCGTCACCGCAGCGGCGCGCTGACGTCGACGGACAGGAACCCGCGCCGGAACGAGCGCGCGTCGAGCACGAGCAGCTCCGCAGGCCGCACCGGGTTCCGCAGGTGCACGTGCCCGCTCTTCGCGTCGGCGCCGACGACGGCGAAGACATGGTTCGGCGGCAGGGGACCGGCTGCCGACGGCACGCGAGGGCTCAGCGGATGCGTGGAGGCGCAGAGCGCGCGACCTTCGGCCCGCCAGGCGAGGACCTGACCCGCATCGGGCAGGCGCAGCCGGGTGCTCACCCGCTCGCCGAGCAGCAGCGCGAAGCCGTAGCGGGCCAGGCCTCGCTGCAGGAAGGCGTAGTCCCCGGCGATGTGACCGGCGATCGCCTTCTCGAGCACGCCCACCCAGCCGGGGTTCGCGCCGTCGCGCCGGCCGTACTGGAACACTCCGCGCGCATCGACGGGGAGGCGACGGTCCATCCGCAGCGGCTCCGCGAGGCCCGGCAGGCGGACCGTCACGATCCCGTCCGCCTCCTCGCCGATCAGGGCCCGCAGCCGCTCCGGCGCGGTCTCGTGGACGGCGAGCATCGGCGCCATCAGCCAGCAGTCGCCGAGCCGTCCCTGCCGGGGCCGCAGCAGCACCGGCGGAGCGAGCGGGCCGCGGTCCAGCGCGAGGGCGGTGGCGTGCGGGCCGGGGGAGAGGTGCAGGACTCCGTCCGCGCCGGAGATCTCGTCGGCCGCCCCGCTGCTCCCGCCGGCCTCGTCGGCCGAAGCGACTCTCCCGCCGGCCCCCTCGGCCGGAGCGATGGTCCCGGTGCGATCCCGGACGAGCCCATCGGCCCCGGAACGCGCTGCGCGCGCCCGCCCCTCCAGGGCGAGCGCGCGCAGGGTGCGGCGCCAGGTGCGCACGCGCGGGCGGGGAGAGCTCACGAGGTCCTCCGCGCGCCCGTCATCGAGGGCTCAGTGCGCCTCGACCGGGACGATCTTCTGCCCGGTGCGCTCCATGACCTTCGCGAACCAGTCCTGGTCCACGTCGAAGGCCTTGTGGCCGGCGACGCGGTCGAACTCGACCGCGCGCAGCACGTCGCCGCGCTCCTCGTCGTGGCCGATGAGACCCGAGCCGCCCTCGAGAGCGACCTGCACGGCGTAGTCCGTCATCGACTTGATCAGGCGGATGTCCTCGGGGTTCGCCTTCGCGGAGCGGGAGAAGTAGCCCGACTTCTGGACCATGACCTTCTCCGCGCCGAGCTTCTCCGCGAACTGCTTCGCGAACCACTGGCCGGGGTTGATCGTGTCGATCTTGACGTGGCCGAAGGGGTCCTTCTCCGGCTCCTCGCCGCGCGCCTGCATCTCGGCGACGATCTCGGGGATGCCCGCGCCCTCGGAGAGGAAGATGTTCACGCAGCCGGTCTCGTCCATGACCTTCCGCAGACGAGCGGCCTCGGCCTCGATGTCGAGCTTGAGCTCGGGCAGGAACACGGCGTGCACGTCCCAGCGGTCGGCGGAGTGGCCGATCCCGGGCAGCCACTCCTGCTGGGAGTGCCACTGCTGGTAGTACTCCGCCGCCTGTGCGGTGAGATACCCGCAGGCGCGGCCCATGATCTCGTGGACGATCAGCATCTTCGGGTTCGAGCCGTGCTCGGCGATGATGTTCTGCGCGAAGATGCTGGTCTGCTCAGCGGCGGACTTCGCGCCGAGCGACTGGCGGATCGGGACGATGTCGTTGTCGATGGTCTTCGGGAGGCCGACGACCTGCATCTCGTGGCCGTGCTCGTGCAGGTAGGCGGCGAGGTCCGCGGCGGTGGTGTTGGTGTCGTCGCCGCCGATGGTGTGCAGCACGTCCACGCCGTCGTCCTTGAGCTTGTTCGCGGCGAACTCGAGGGCGTTCTCGCCCTCCTGGATCAGGCCGCGCTTGACGAGGTCCTTCGTGTTGGTGAGCTTCACGCGGGAGTTGCCGATGGGGGAGCCGCCGTAGTTGTGCAGGATGCCCGCCTTCGCGCGCACCTCGTCGTCGACCACGATCTTCTCGCCGGAGAGCAGGCCCCAGTAGCCGTGCTTGTAGGCGATGATCTCCACGTCCGGCACCAGCTCGGTGTAGCGCTCGATCAGTCCGCCGACGGCGGAGGAGAGGCACGGGGCGTAGCCCCCGGCGGTGAGCAGTGCGACGCGCTTGACGGTCATAGGGCGGAACCTCCGAGAGTCCGGGAACGGGCGCACGGGAGGACAGGGTCGATCCCGCGACGCTGGGTCCCGCCATCGTACCGAGAGCCGGCCCCGGCTGCCGCCGCGCGGGTCCCGGCGGACACGTGCGGGCCGGGGCTCAGCGCTCCCGGGGCGCGAGCGCCTCGAGGACCTCCTCGTGCAGCAGCGAGTTCGTCGCCACCGCATTGCCGCCGAACGGCCCGGGCTCGCCGTCCAGGGAGGTGAAGCGACCGCCGGCCTCGGTGACGATCGGGACCAGTGCGGCCATGTCGTGCAGCTTCAGCTCGGGCTCGCAGGCGACGTCCACCGCGCCCTCGGCCACGAGCATGTAGGACCAGAAGTCGCCGTAGGCGCGGGTGCGCCAGAAGCGCTGCATGAGGTTCAGCATCTCGGGCAGCAGCTCGTGATCGGCCCAGCCGTGCAGCGAGGAGTAGGACAGGGAGGCCTCCTCGAGCGTGCTCACCGTCGAGACCTGCAGGCGCGACGCGCTGCTGAGCCGGGAGCCGGTCCAGGCCCCGGCGCCCTCCCCGCCCCACCAGCGGCGTCCCAGCGCCGGCGCGGAGACGAGGCCGACGACGGGGCGGCCGTCCTCGATCAGGCCGATCAGCGTGCCCCACACGGGCACGCCGCGCACGAAGTTGCTGGTCCCGTCGATCGGGTCGATCACCCACTGCCGCGGGGACGCGCCGGTGGAGCCGAACTCCTCGCCGATCACCTGGTCCCGCGAGCGGGAGCGCGAGAGCTGGGAGCGCACCAGCTGCTCGGCGGCCCTGTCGGCGTCGGTGACCTCGGTGAGATCGGGCTTGGTCGAGATCTCGAGGTCCTGCGCCTTGAACCGGGAGGTGGTCAGCTGGTCCACGGCATCGGCGAGCACGTGGGCGAGGCGCAGGTCATCGGCGTAGCGGCTGGACATGGGGTCCACGATAGGGTCCCGCGCCCCCGCCGGGCCGCAGCGACTCGGCGCTCAGACGTCCCAGGGGTCGTTGCGGCGCAGCGCCTCGGCCAGGCGACGGTAGGAGGCCAGGCGCGCAGGACCGGCGGTGCCGGCCTCGCCCTCGTCCACGAGATCGTCGAGGGCGCAGTCGGGCGCGTCCTCGAGGTGGGTGCAGCCGCGCGGGCACTGCTCGGCGAGATCGGCGAGGTCGGCGAAGGCGTCCAGCAGCTCGTCGGGGTCCACGTGCCCCAGGCCGAAGGAGCGGACGCCCGGGGTGTCGATGACCCAGCCGTCGTCCTCCGGCAGCTGCATCGCGAGCGCCGAGGAGGAGGTGTGGCGGCCGCGCCCGGTCACGTCGTTGACCACGCCGGTGGCACGGCCTGCGCCCGGGACGAGGGCGTTCAGCAGGGTGGACTTGCCCACCCCGGAATGTCCCACGAGCACGCTGATCCGTCCCGAGAGCCGCTCGCGCAGCTGCTCGAGGCCGATGATCCCCGGGTGCTCCGGATCCTCCGCCTCTGAGGGGGACTCCCGACGGGTCACCACGTGCTCCAGGCCGAGCGGGGCGTAGGCGGCCAGGAACTCCTCCGGAGCGCGCAGGTCCGCCTTCGTCAGCACCAGCAGGGCGTCGATGCCGGCGACATAGGCCGCGACCAGGCAGCGGTCGATCATGCCGCCGCGCGGCTCGGGATCGGCCAGCGCCGTCACCATCACCATCACGTCGACGTTCGCGACCAGGGGTCGCTCGGTCGAGTCGTCGTCGTCGGCGCTGCGGCGCAGGAAGGAGCTGCGCTCCTGGATCCGCACGATGCGGGCGAGCGTCCCCTCGCGTCCCGATGTGTCGCCGACGAGGCCGACGAGGTCGCCGGGGACGACGGGGGAGCGGCCGAGCTCCCGGGCACGCATCGCGGTGACCGCGCGCTGGTCCTCGGTGCCCTCGCCGACGATCGTGCGCCAGCGGCCGCGGTCCACCGAGACGACGCGGGCCGTGATCGCGTCCTCGTGCTTGGGGCGGTCCTTGGTCCGGGGGCGGGAGCCGCGCCGGTTGGGGCGGACCCGCACGTCGGACTCGTCGAAGTCGCGGACGGACCGCCTCACCACGAGGTGCCCTCCTGGCCGCGCGGGAACCGGGGCGCCCCGTGCCGGGCCGCACCCGATCCGCGCGGCACGGGGCTCATGCGTCGTCCTCCGCCGGCTCGGGGTGGAGCATCGACAGCCACATCCCCACGAAGTCGGGGAGGGTCTTCTGCGTGGTGCCGACGTCGACCACCTGCACGCCGGGGACGCGCAGGCCGATGATCGCGCCGGCGGTCGCCATGCGGTGGTCCTCGTAGGTCTCGAAGACGGCGCCGCGCAGCGGGCCCGGCGTGATCACGAGCCCGTCGGGCAGCTCCTCGGTGCGG
Source organism: Brachybacterium sp. sponge (assembly GCF_001613775.1). Lineage (NCBI taxonomy): Bacteria > Bacillati > Actinomycetota > Actinomycetes > Micrococcales > Dermabacteraceae > Brachybacterium > Brachybacterium sp. sponge. The sequence continues at coordinate 209,862 of NZ_LRMP01000003.1, forward strand.
GCGCCGACCTTCGTCAGCTCGGTCGCCAGCGCCTTGAGGCGGTCCGTCTCGTGCCCGCGCAGGTGCGCGACGCCGGTGATCCGCGAGGGCGAGTCCGCGAGCGCGCACAGCGCCGCGACGGTGGGGACGAGCTCGCCGACGGCCGACATGTCCGCCTCGATGCCGTGCAGCGCATCCGTGCCGCGCACCACCACCGCCTCGTCCTCGCGCCACACCTCGGCGCCCATCCGCGTCAGCAGCTCCCGGTACGCGTCGCCGGGCTGGGTGGTGGTCTCCGGCCAGTCGTCCACCGCGATCGTGCCGGCGGTGACCATCGCCGCCGCCAGGAACGGCCCGGCGTTGGAGAGGTCCGGCTCGACGACGACCTCCAGCGGACGGATCGGGCCGCACGCGACCCTCCAGGAGTGACGGCCCTCGGCGTCGACCTCGTGCGAGGCCTCGACCCCGGCGCGGCGCAGCGTCTCCAGGGTCATGTCGATGTGGGGCAGGGAGGGGAGCTCCTTCCCGACATGGACGAGCTCGAGGTCCGTCTCCGCCCGCGCCGCGACCAGCAGCACGTTCGAGATGAACTGGCTGGAGGCCGAGGCGTCCACCTCGACCCGGCCCCCGGGCAGCGTGCCCCGGCCGTGCACCGTGAACGGCAGCCGGCCCGGCTCGCTGTGCTCGGTGACCTCGACGCCCTGGCCGCGCAGCACCTGCACGACCGCGTCCATGGGCCGCACGAGCGCGGCGTCGTCACCGGTGAAGCGCACGTCGCCGTGGCGCAGCGCCGCCAACAGCGGCACGAAGCGCATCACGGTCCCGGCCAGGCCGGTGTGGATCTCGATCGGCTCGGCGGGATGCTCGCAGGCCGGCGGGATCGGGGAGACGTGCAGCACCCCGTCGCGCACCTCCAGCACTGCGCCGAGCCGCTCGAGCGCATCGCGCATCAGTCGCGTGTCGCGGGAGACGAGCGCTCCGCGCAGCGTGGACGGCTCGCTCGCCGCGGCGGCGAGCAGCATCCAGCGTGCGGTGAGGGACTTCGACCCAGGAACCCGCACCAGGGCGTCGACCGGCTGGTCGGCGACCGGTGCGTTCCACAGCACCTCGGAACCCATGGAGATCAGCCGTGCTGGTCGGCGAGCTGCTTCTGGGCGGTGGAGACGGCGCCCTTGGCCTTCTTCTCCAGCTTCCCGGCCTTCTTCTCGAGCTCGCGCTGCTTCTGCGCGGCCTTCTTCTGGCTGCGCTCGACGAACTTGTTCGCCCGGTAGCCGAGCGAGGGGCGACCGTCGTGGTCGACGACGGCCAGGAGCACGCCGCCCAGCAGGCCGGCGTCGGTGAGGATGGACTGCACCTCGGCGACGAGCTCCTCGCCGCGCAGCTCCCAGACCTTCTTCCGACCGGCCCAGCCGACGGAGGTGGTCACGAGCAGGGCCGCGGCGGCGGCGCGGGGCGCGCGGTTGGTCGCGTAGAGGACGCCGGCGCCCGCGGCGACGACGCCGGCGGCGCGCACCACGGCGCGGGAATCGACGAAGCCCGGCGCGGAGCTCTTGGCCAGCGCCGAGTCGACCGCGTCGAAGGCCTGCGGGTAGACGTCGATCTCGCGCTCGGGGCGGAGCGCGGTGCGCACGCCCTCGAAGACAAAGGGGGCGGCGAGCAGCGGTCGTGCGATCCGGCGGACCAGGGCCATGGTGTCCTCACGTTCTGAGCAGGTGTCGACGGTCCGGTGATCAGCCCTGTCGGGAAGATCACCGACCCCCACACTACCGCCCGAGGAACATCCCCCATGCCCATCGCGTTGCACCGGACGGTGCGGAAGCGGTTCCGCGCCCCCGTCGGGGCCCCGACGGGACGGTCGAGCACGCCGGCGGGTGCCGGGGAGGGAGCGACGCATGACGACCGGACTGCTGGAGCGCGCCCCCGCGATCCCGGGTGGCGTAGGTTTGGGGACGATGACGCAGACACAGCCCACCTCCGACCACGGGACCGGCCTGCCCTCCGCGGAGCAGCCCGATCCTGCGGCGGACTTCGACTTCGAGACCGAGGCGCTCTCGCACCTGGACTCCCTCTACGGCGGCGCGCTGCGGATGACCCGCAACCCGCACGACGCCGAGGACCTGGTCCAGGACACCTTCGTCAAGGCGTTCCGCGCCCAGGACCGCTTCACCCCGGGCACGAACATGCGGGCGTGGCTGTACCGCATCATGACCAACAGCTACATCTCGAGCTACCGCAAGAAGCAGCGCCGCCCCAAGGAGGCCTGGACCGACACGGTCGAGGACTGGCAGCTCGCGGAGGTCTCGAGCCACTCGAGCACGGGCCTGCGCTCGGCGGAGGCCGAGGCGCTGGACCACCTGCCGGACTCCGCCGTGAAGGACGCACTGTCCGAGCTGCGGGAGGACTACCGCATGGCGGTCTACCTCGCCGACGTCGAGGGCTTCGCCTACAAGGAGATCGCCGAGATCATGGACACGCCGATCGGCACGGTCATGTCCCGGCTCCATCGCGGGCGGCGCCAGCTGCGCGAGAAGCTCACCGATCATGCCCGGCGCACGGGCTTCCTGCGTGCGCAGCCCTCGGCGGGGGACGCCGCCGACGACACCGGAGCCGGCACCGCGGACCGGGAGGAGGAGCGATGACCCAGGACGACCGCGCGATGCGCGAGACCTCGAGGCGCGAGACGGCGACCGGCTCGAGCCGCGACATGAGCTTCGGGCTCGAGGAGGCGCTCGACGGCGAGCTCCCCCGCGAGACCGTCGAGCGGATGCGCCGCCACACCGACGACTGCCCCGAGTGCGCCGACGAGTGGGAGCGCCTGCGCCGGCTGAAGGAGCTGGTGCGCCGCAGCTGCGCGGACCGCGCCCCCTCCGACCTGCGGGCCCGCATCGCCGACACGTGCCGCACCATCACGGTGACCACCACCAGCACGAGCACGACCACCGGGGCGGACGGCTCCACGGTGCGCGTCACCCGCTCGACGACCACCCGCCGCACCCTGCCCCCGGCCTGAGCCGCGGGGCGACGGCTCCGCCCCCGAGCATGACGAAGGGCTCCTCCCATCGGGAGGAGCCCTTCGTCATGTCGCCATCGGCGACGGCGCGGTCAGCTGTTGGGCCGCTTGCCGCGATTCGCGCTGTTCTTGCGGCGAGCCTTGCGCTTGCGTCCTCGCTTGCTCATCACGCTCTCCTTCCTTCACCCGGAATGAACCCGTCGATCATGCCATATCGGAGGCTCCGCGCGGAGCCTCATCCGAGCCCCTCGCAGCACCTGAGTCGGACCTCACCCGCCCGCGCCCTGGCTCGGGCCCCGGCCGCGCCCCCGGTCCGGTCGCCCGCCGCTCGGCCCGGCCGGCACAGGAAGATCGAGTGGCAGATTTCGACCGGTATTCGTGCGTGATACCGGTCGAAATCTGCCACTCGATGGGGGAACAGGGCTGGTCCGTCCGAGTTGGCCCGGCCGGACGACGGCGCAGGCGGCCGGAGGGCCGGTCGGGCCTGGTGCGGGCGGCCGGGGAGCCGGCCGCCCCTGGCGCACCGGGGCCGGGGAGCCGGTCGGACCTGGTGCGCGGGCGGGCGGTGCGCCCGCCCGGCGGGGGTCAGCGGGAGGTGCCGAGCCAGGAGCCGAACCCGCTGTGCAGCACCAGCCAGGCGATGAGACCGTAGCCGGTCTGCCCGGGGTGGTCGCCGGCGGAGCGGGCGAGGTCGCTCTCCCACTGGTCGTGGCCCACCAGACCGCCGACGGTGTCGACATAGGGGATGCGGCGCCGCGCGCAGACGTCCTCGAAGGCGCCGGAGAGCTCGCGCACGCCCGCGGTGGTGGCCGGGTCGCGGCTCGGGGCGGGGCCCACCACGAAGGCCGGGATCCGCAGACGCTCGAGGCCGTCGAGGATCTTGGCGAGGTTCAGGCGCGAGCGGGCCAGGGAGATCCCGGCCTCGACGTCGGCGCGGCCCATCGCGAGCACCACCCGGTGGTCGACGGAGCCGTCGGCGCGGCCCTGCTCGGAGAAGCGACGCTTGACGTCGGCGTCCCAGCGCTCGGCCAGCTCCGCGGAGGTCTCGCCCGGCAGTGCCGCGGAGAACACGTCGATGCGGCAGTCGGCGCCCTGCTCGCTGGCCACGGCCCGGCCCAGCCAGCCCAGCGCTCGGGCGTCGCCGATGCCGGCGAGGAGCTCGTCGCCGAGCGCGATGATCCGGATCCGGGAGCCCGGATCCGGGACGGGCGAAGTGGGCACGGTCTGCACCGGGACCTCCTGGCAGGGGACGGGGTCGGTTCACTCTAACGGCGGCGCGGGCCACGGGCGAACCCGTGGCCCGCGCCGCGGGTCGCTCAGGCCTCGAAGGCGCGGGTGAGCAGATCCTCCTGCTCGGCCTTGTGCGCGGAGGTCGAGCCGGTGGCCGGGGAGGCCGAGGCTGGACGGGCCACGACCCGCAGGGTGCGCCCCACCTCGACGGCGAAGTTCATCGCCATGAAGCTCCAGGCACCCTGGTTCTGCGGCTCCTCCTGGACCCACACCAGCGGGGCATCGAGGTAGGCGTCCAGCGCGGTGCGCAGCTGCGCCTCGGGCAGCGGATAGAGCTGCTCGACGCGGACGATCGCGGTGTCGGTCGCGCCGAGCTTCTCGCGGCGCGCCACGAGGTCCCAGTACACCTTGCCCGAGGCGAGCAGCACGCGGCGCACGCCGGCCGGATCCACGGTCGTGTCCGGCAGGACCGGCTCGAAGGTGCCGGAGGTGAAGTCCTCGACCGCGCTGACGGCCGCCTTGTTGCGCAGCATCGACTTCGGGGTGAAGACGATCAGCGGCTTGCGCGGCTCGGTGAGCGCCTGCTTGCGCAGCAGGTGGAAGTAGCTCGCCGGGGTGGAGGGCGCCGCGACACGCATGTTCTCCTCCGCGCACAGCTGCAGGAAGCGCTCGATGCGGGCGGAGGAGTGGTCCGGCCCCTGGCCCTCGTAGCCGTGCGGCAGCAGCATGACCACGCTCGAGTTCTGGCCCCACTTCTGCTCGGAGGCGGAGATGAACTCGTCGATGATCGTCTGGGCGCCGTTGACGAAGTCGCCGAACTGCGCCTCCCACAGCACCAGCGAGTTCGGGCTCTCCACGGAGTAGCCGTACTCGAAGCCCAGCGCCGCGAACTCCGAGAGCGAGGAGTCGTAGACGTTGAAGCGGGCCTGGTCGTCGCTGAGATAGGACAGCGGGGTCCAGGTGTCGCCGTTCTCGTGGTCGATCAGCACGCTGTGGCGCTGCACGAAGGTGCCGCGGCGCGAGTCCTGGCCGGCCAGGCGCACCCGGTGGCCCTGCATCAGCAGGGAGCCGAAGGCGAGCAGCTCTCCGTAGGCCCAGTCGATCCCGCCCTGCGAGGACATCTGCGTGCGGCGCTCGAGCACCTGGCGCAGCTTGGGGTGGACGGTGAAGGACTCGGGGACCTCTGCGTGCGCCTGCCCGATCCGCGTCACGACCGACGCGTCGACCGCGGTGACGGCCTGCTCGGGCGCGTCGCCGCCCTGCTGCGACTCCGGCAGGTCCAGGCCCTGCACGTTGGCCTCCGCGGGCTTCGCGGAGCCGGCGTCGGAGCGGGTCGAGGCGAAGGCCTCGTCGAGGTGCTCCTGGAAGTTGCGCACCAGGCCCTCGGTCTCCTCCTCGGTGAGGTCGCCGCGCTCGACGAGGGTCTCCATGTACTGCTTGCGGGTGGAGGCCTTCTCGTTGATGAGCTTGTACATCTCCGGCTGCGTCATCGAGGGGTCGTCGCCCTCGTTGTGGCCGCGGCGGCGGTAGCAGACCATGTCGATGACCACGTCGCGGTGGAACTTCTGGCGGTACTCGAAGGCGATCTCGGCGACCCGCACGCAGGCCTCGGGATCGTCGCCGTTGACGTGGAAGATCGGCAGCTGGGTCGACTTCGCGACGTCCGTGGAGTAGAAGGACGAGCGCGAGGAGTCCGGCAGCGTGGTGAAGCCGATCTGGTTGTTGATGATCACGTGGATCGTGCCGCCGGTGCGGTAGCCGCGCAGCTCTGAGAGGTTCAGCGTCTCCGTGACCACGCCCTGGCCGGCGAAGGCCGCGTCGCCGTGGACGAGCACCGGCAGCACCGGGAACTCCTCGGGGCGCTCGAGGCGGTCCTGCTTGGCGCGGACGATGCCCTCGAGGACGGGGTTGACGGCCTCGAGGTGCGAGGGGTTGGCCGCGAGGTAGACCTTCGTGGACTTCCCGTCATGGGAGGTGTAGGTGCCCTCGGTGCCCAGGTGGTACTTCACATCGCCCGAGCCGAGCTTCTCGCCGTAGTTGCCCTCGAACTCCTGGAAGATCTGGCCGTAGCTCTTGCCGGCGAGGTTGGAGAGCACGTTGAGGCGCCCGCGGTGCGACATGCCGATGGCCACCTCGTCCAGACCCTCGTGGGCGGCGCCGTGCAGCACCGTGTCGAGCATCGGGATGACGGCCTCGCCGCCTTCGAGGGAGAACCGCTTCTGGCCGACGAACTTCGTCTGCAGGAAGGTCTCGAACGCCTCGGCGGCGTTGAGGCGGTCCATGATGTGGGTCAGCTCTGCCTTGTCGAAGGGCTCGCGCGGGGTCTCCATCTTCTGCTGGATCCAGGCACGCTCCTCCGGATCGGAGATGTGCATGTACTCCACGCCGATGGTGCGGCAGTACGCGTCGCGCAGCACGCCGAGGATGTCCCGCAGCGTCATCTGGTCCTTGCCGCCCACGCCGCGGGTCGGGAAGGTGCGGTCGAGGTCCCACAGCGTCAGGCCGTAGGTCTCCACGTCGAGGTCCGGATGGTTGCGGACCTTGTACTGCAGCGGATCGGTGTCCGCCATGAGGTGGCCGCGCACGCGGAAGGAGTGGATCAGGTCCATCACCCGGGCGAGGCGTTCCGAGGTGGTGTGGCGGAAGGGGTTGTCCGGCACCCAGCGCACGGGCTGGTAGGGCAGGCGCAGCGAGGCGAAGACGCGGTCGTAGAAGCCGTCCTTGCCCAGCAGCTTGTCCGCCATCCGCTTGAGGAACTCGCCCGAGGCGGCGCCCTGGATGATGCGGTGGTCGTAGGTCGAGGTCATCGTCATGACCTTCGAGACGGCGAGCTCGGCGAGGGTCGCCGGGCTCGCGCCCTGGAACTGGGCGGGGTAGTCCATCGCGCCGACGCCCACGATGACGCCCTGGCCCTTCATCAGGCGGGGGATCGAGTGGACGGTGCCGATGCCGCCGGGATTGGTCAGCGAGACGGTGGTGCCGGTGAAGTCGTCCATCGTCAGCTTGCCGGCGCGGGCCTTCTTGACGACCTCCTCGTAGGCCTTCCAGAAGCCGCGGAAGTCGAAGCGCTGCGCCGCCTTGATGTTCGGCACCACGAGGCCGCGGGAGCCGTCGGGGCGGGGCATGTCGATGGCGAGGCCGAAGTTGACGTCCTCGCGCTTGAGCAGGAGCGGCTTGCCCTTCTCGTCGACGTCGAAGCCGTTGTTCATGTCGTTGATCTCGGTGACCGCCTCGACCATCGCCCAGCCGATCAGGTGGGTGAAGGAGACCTTGCCCGCGCGGTGGCGCTTGAGGTGGTTGTTGATCACGATGCGGTTGTCGAACAGGAGCTTGACCGGCACGTCGCGCACCGAGGTCGCGGTCGGGACGGTGAGGGACTCGTCCATGTTCCGCACGACGGCGGCGGCCGGGCCGCGCAGCTTCGTGGGCTCCGGCTCGTGCAGCTCGACCGCGGGGATCTGCGCGGTGGTCGTGGGGACCTTGGCCGGACGGTCGGAGGTCGTGGAGACCGCGGGAGTCCTCGGGGCGGGCGTCGAGGTGGCTTCGTTCACGGCGGGGGATTCCTTCGCTGGCGTCGAGGCGGCCGACGGGGCGGCCGGGGAGGAGGGAGCGGGCGTCGGCGACGGGGCCGGAGCGGGGGTGGAGGCGGCCGGGGCGGGCGCCTCGTCAGCGGCGTCGTCGGGGCCGGCCGCGGCGGCGGGCGCCGCCTCGGGGGACGAGGGAGGAGCCGTCACGGGCGGCGCCGTCGCCGCCTCGGAGGTCTCCGGGCCCGGCCCGGGAGCGTCGGGGGTCTCGGCGCGTGCCGAGCTGGTGGAGGCGAAGTGCTCCGCCCAGCTGGGGTCGACGCTCGAGGGGTCCTCCCGCCACTGCTCGCGGAGCGCGTCCACGAGCCACTGATTGGGGCCGAACTCCGCGGAATCGGAGTCCTGTGTCTGCTGTGACACTCTGAGATCGCCAGCCTTCTCACAATCGAGAGATACGGATGGCTCCAGCGTAACGGCCCGCGGGTCCCGGTGCGCGCCGCGGCGCAGGTCGCGCGCGGCACGGGACGCCGGTGGTGGGGGACATCACGCCACCGGGCCGTGATCGGGGATCACGACCCGGATCAGGGAGGACCGCCCCTCCTGCGCTCCGGTGCTGCGGGGGTCGTCGAGCACCTCGATCGTGCCTCCGTGCAGGCCCACCGCCCAGCGCGCGATCGCCAGGCCCAGGCCCGTCCCGCCGGAGGAGTCCGCGGCTCCGCCGCGCTGGAAGCGCTCGAAGACCCGGTCGCGGTCCTCGCGCGCGATGCCGGGCCCCTCGTCGTCGACGTCGATCCGCACCCCGTCGTCCTCCCCGGTGCGGGAGGCGCTGATGTGGATGCGTCCGCCGGCGGGGGAGTGGCGGGCGGCGTTCTCCAGCAGGTTGTGGATCACCTGGTGGAGCCGAGCGGCGTCGGCCGCGACGGAGAGGTCCGGCGGGTCGACGTCGACGATCCAGCGCACGTCCCGGCCTCCGGCGGCGAGGGCGGCGGCGTCGACGACCTCGTGGAGGAAGGGGGTCAGCTCGACCTCCTCGAGGTCGAGGTGGATCACCCCGGCGTCCAGCCGGGAGAGGTCCAGGAGGTGGTCGACGAGCTGGGAGAGCCGCTCGGTCTCGGTCAGGGCCACCTCGAGCGCGGCGGGATCGGGCTCGGTGACGCCGTCGACGAGGTTCTCCAGCTGGGCGCGCAGGCCCGCGACGGGCGTGCGCAGCTCGTGGGAGACGTTCGCGACGAGGTCCCGGCGGGTGCGGTCGGTCTGCTCGAGCTCGGCGGCCATGACGGAGAAGGCCTCGGCCAGCTGCCCCACCTCGTCGCGGCTCGTGGCGCGCACCGGTCCGCTGTAGTCCCCGCGCGCCATCGCCTGGGCGGCCGCGGTCATCTGCCGCAGCGGGGAGGTCATGCCCCGGGCGAGCAGCTGGGTGGAGACCAGCGCGGCGATCACGACCAGCGGCAGGGACAGCAGCGGCTCGATCCCGGCGCGGATGCTCACCTGCGTCAGCAGCGCCGCGACGGTCACGCTCACGCCCACCAGGATCCCGAGCTTGACCTTGAAGGAGCGGAAGCGGTCCAGCGGGCGCACGTCCAGCCGCTCGGGGACCCGGCGGCGGGCGTGCGGGGCAGGGGGCTCCCCGCCTCCGGAGCGGGGTCCGCTCACGAGTCCGAGGTCGGCTCGTGCGGGGTGGGCATCGAGTGCAGGTCCGTCACGGCGCCCTCGGAGCCGGCGGCCGGGGCGTCCTCCTCGGGATCCTCCGGGATCTCGAGCGCGTAGCCGACGCCGTGCACGGTGCGCACGAGGTCCGCGCCGAGCTTGCGGCGCAGCGCCTTGACATGGGAGTCGACGGTGCGGGTGCCGGTCGCGTCGACCCAGTCCCACACGTCGGCGAGCAGCTGCTCGCGGGTGAGCACGGTGCCGGGGGCGTTGGCCAGGCACAGCAGCAGGTCGAACTCGGTGGGCGTGAGATGGGCGGGCACCCCGGCGCGCATCACCCGTCGGCCGGCGCGGTCGATCACGAGGTCGCCGAACTGCAGCGCCTCCTGCTTCTCCGTCTCGCCCGGTGCGGGAGGGCCCGTGCGGCGCACCCGGCGCAGCAGCGCCTTCAGCCGGGCGACGAGCTCGCGGATGGAGAAGGGCTTGGTCATGTAGTCGTCGGCGCCGACGCCGAGGCCGACGAGCATGTCGGTCTCGTCGTCGCGCGCGGTGAGCATGAGCACCGGGACCGGCTCGTCGGCCTGGATGCGTCGGCACACCTCGAGGCCGTCGAAGCCGGGGAGCATCACGTCGAGCACGACGAGGTCCGGGCGGACCTCGGCGACGGTGCGCACGCCGGAGGGGCCGTCGAGGGCGGTGGAGACCTCCCAGCCCTCGGCGGTGAGCCGGTCGGCGATCGCGCGGGTGATCGTGGGCTCGTCCTCGATCACCACCACGCGCACGGGCGAGGAGTCGGCGGCTGAGCTGCGGTCCGGGGTCGACATGGGGCTCACTCTAGACGGCCTCCCTCGGACGATCACGGAGGAGGAGGGCGCCCCACGACTCCTGCACAGGACCCCCACGGCGCCTGCCGGAACGCTCCTCGGAGGCGTGCGTGGGGCCCCGGGGACGTCCGCATCGCGGACGCGGGACGACCCGCAGGAGTGACGCGCACCCCTCCCGAAAGCCGATCCCGTCAAGATCTCCCCACCTTTCAGCCGACATGGCAAAAACTTGGCAATGACCCGGTTGCCTCGCTCGCCCGCCGCGCTGACCTGCACCTAGGTTGGTCGACGTTGTTCAGCGACGCGTACTTCCCCGTCCGGCGTCGCGCACGGGACAGCTGCCGTGCCGGAACGGATACACGGACGAGACACGCAGTCGAAACGGAAGAGGATCTCAGGTGGCGAATCATCGCTCTGACGGACGCGCCACGGTGCGCAAGCACCGTTCGGTCGGAGGAACGCACCGCGACCACGCACTGCCCGCGGGTGCCGTGAAGGCGGGCGTCCTCGGCGTCCTCGCCACCGCCACCATCGCCGCTCCTCTCGCCGCTGCCGCCGCGGGCATCGACGAGGCCGCCCCGGCCGAGCCGATCGCTCAGGCCCCCGCCGCCGCGCCGCAGGCCGCCGCCGCGATCGCTCCCGTGGCCCTGCCCGGCGCGACCGACGCCGAGGCCGCGACCACCGAGGCCGCCGTCGAGGAGCGCGCCGCCGAGGGCGACGCCGCGAGCCGCTCCGAGGAGCGCACCGCCCCCGCCGCCGCCGAGGACGAGGCCGAGGGCACCGGCATCGAGGTCTCCGTGCCCGAGCCCGAGCCCGTCGTCACCGAGGCCGCCGCAGGCGCGGAGGGCGCCGACGGCACCGTCTCGGCCGAGGGCGCCGACTCCGCCGAGGGCGAGGCCGTCGTCGGCAGCGACTCCGGCTACATCCGCCCCTCCTCCGGCCCCATCACCTCCGGCTACGGCGGCCGCATCCACCCCGTGCTCGGCTACTACAAGGGCCACGACGGCGTCGACTTCGGCGCCGCCTGCGGCGCCCCGGTCAAGGCCGCCAAGTCCGGCACCGTCGTCGCCGTCGAGTACCACCACGCCTCCGGCAACCGCGTGAAGATCGACCACGGCAACGGGGTCGTCACCGGCTACTACCACCTCCAGGGCTTCAACACCTCTGTCGGCGCGACCGTCGCCCAGGGCGACACCATCGGCTACGTCGGCTCGACCGGCCGCTCCACCGGCTGCCATCTCCACTTCGCGAAGATGGACGAGGCGGGCAACTACTCCGACCCGATGTCGCTGCTGCGGTGACCTCCTCCGGCGCGCCCGTCGTCCTCGGGGTCGAGTCCTCCTGCGACGAGACCGGCTTCGGGATAGTCTCGGACGGGGTCCTGCTGGGCCAGGGCCTCGCCTCGAGCGCCTCCCAGCACGCGATGTTCGGCGGCGTCGTCCCCGAGATCGCGGCCCGCGCGCACCTCGACGCGGTCGTCCCGACGCTGCAGATCGCCCTCGACGACGCGGGCGTGCAGGCGCGGGACATCACCCATGTCGCCGTGACCTCCGGTCCCGGCCTCGCCACCGCCGTCCACGTGGGACTGGCCGCCGCGAAGTCCATCGCCTGGGCGCTGGACAAGCCCCTGTATGGGGTGCACCACCTGGCCGGCCATGCCGCCGCCGACACCCTCGAACACGGCCCCCTGCCCGAGCAGTCCATCGTCCTGATCGTCTCCGGCGGGCATACCTCGATCCTCGCCGTCGGCGACCTCGTGCGCGATCCGATCGAGCACCTCGGCGACACCCTCGACGATGCCGCGGGGGAGGCCTTCGACAAGGTCTCGCGCCTGCTGGGTCTCGGCTACCCGGGCGGGCCTGCGATCTCCCGCGCCGCGGTCGGCGGCGATCCCGCCGCCTTCGCCTTCCCGCGCGCCATGCTGCGGCCCGGGGATGCGCCCTTCACCTTCTCCTTCTCGGGGCTCAAGACCTCCGTGGCCCGCACCGTGGAGACCCTCGAGCGCGCCGGCGAGCCCGTGCCCGTCGCGGACATCGCCGCCTCCTTCGAGCAGGCCGTCGTCGACGTGCTGGTCACCAAGGCGCTGCGCGCCGTGCAGGAGCGCGGGCTGGACACCCTCGTCATCGTCGGCGGGGTCGCCGCGAACGCGCGCCTGCGGGCCGTCGCCCAGGAGCGCTGCGACGCCGCCGGGGTCGAGCTGCGCATCCCGCCGCCGCGGCTGTGCACCGACAACGGCGCGATGATCGCCGCGGTCGGCGACCTGCTGGTGCGCTCCGGCGCCGAGCCCAGCGGCCTCTCCATCGCCGCGGACCCCTCCGCCGTGCTCCACGGGGCCCAGCTCCCGCTGCTGCGGTGAGGTCCCTCTCACACCCTCGGTCGCTCGCGCCGCCGGCGTGCTCGATCGCCCCCAGGTGTTGCTAGACTCCTGGAGTCCGCCCGCGTAGCTCAGTGGATAGAGCGTCTGCCTCCGGAGCAGAAGGTCGTAGGTTCGAATCCTGTCGCGGGCACCGAGTTCCGAGCCGCGTCCCCGATCGGGGACGCGGCTCGAGTCGTCCCGGGGGGTCAGCCCTGCTCGCCGCGCAGCTCCCGCAGGCGCTGCAGCACCTCGCGCGCCGCGACGGTGTCCGCGATGCGCAGGGTCGCCGCGGTGTCGCCGCCGCCCACCTTCAGCGTGACGTCCTGCTCCTCGGCCGCGGCGAAGACGGACTCGTCGGTCACGTCGTCGCCGAGGTAGAGCCAGGCGTCGGAGGCGCTGGCCCGGGCGAGCGCATCGACGGCGACGCCCTTGGACGTGTGCACCACCGAGAACTCGACGACCTCCTTGCCGGGGGTGACGGTCACGTCCGGCAGGGTGGTGGCGTACTCGAGCGCGGACTCGGTGGCGTTGATGCCGCCTCGGCCCCGGGCGCTGCGGGTGTGCAGCACCGCGGCGGTGGGCTTGGTCTCCACCTCGGTGCCCGGATGCGCACGTGCGATCCGGCGCAGAGTCGCCGTGATCGTCGCGAGCAGCTCCTCCTTCTCCGGTGTCATCGACAGCGCGGAGCGGTCCAGCACCTCGGCCTGCATCCACGGCGGCAGCGCCCCGACCTCCGCGCCGTGCGAGCCGACGAGCACCACGGAGCTCGGCATCTGCGTGTGCCGGTCCAGATCCTCGAGGGCGCGGCCGGAGACGAGCGCCACCGCGACGCCGGGCAGCTCGGCCAGGTCCCGCAGCGCGCCGAGCGCCTCGGCATCGGGCTGGACCGCATCGCGGTCCTCGACGATCGGGGCGAGCACCCCGTCGAAGTCCGAGGCGATCAGCAGGCGCGGAACGTCGGCGAAGGCGCGCAGCGCCTCGTCGATCTCCTCGGGCGCGCTGGGCTCGTCGCCGCGCAGCCTCACCACGGGCACCGCGGCCTGCGCCTCACGGCCGGCGTGCTCGAGGTGCTCGAGGAAGTCGTGCGCCCAGGACTGCACATCGTTCTCCATCACCTGATGGCGCAGGGAGCGCATCGCCTCCTCCTGCTCCTCCTCGGGCATCGCCAGGGCGCGCAGGATCGCGGACTTCAGCTCGTCGATGTCGTGAGGGTTCACCAGGACCGCCGCGCGCAGCTCGTCCGCGGCGCCGGCGAACTCGCTCAGCACCAGCACGCCCTGCAGGTCGGGACGGGAGGCGACGTACTCCTTGGCGACAAGGTTCATGCCGTCCCGCAGGGCGGTCACGAGCACCACGTCCGCGGCCATGAACAGCGCGGTCATCTCGCGGCGGTCGAAGGAGTGGTGCTGGTAGGACACGGCCGGTCGGCCCAGCGGTGCGTGCTCGCCGTTGATGCGGCCGACGGTCAGCTCGACCTCGTCCCGCAGCTGCCGGTAGGCCTCCACCCGCTCCCGCGACGGCGTCGCGACCTGGATCATCACCGTGTCGTGGGGGTCGATCAGACCGTCGTCCAGCAGCTCCCCCCAGGCCTTCAGCCGGTGGCGGATGCCCTTGGTGTAGTCGAGCCGGTCCACCCCGAGCACCACCTTCGTCGGGTCGCCCAGGTCGTGGCGCAGGGCCCGCGCTCGCTCGCGGATCTCCTCGTCCTCGGTGAGCGCGGAGACGGCGGAGGAGTCGATCGAGATCGGGAAGGTGCGCACCTCGACCTCCCGCATCGGGGCGGCGCCGACGCCCGGCACCGAGATCGTCAACCCGTCCACGTGGTAGCCCAGCAGCTTCCGCACCGCGGCGACGAAGTTCAGCGAGTCGCTCTCGCGCTGGAAGCCGATCAGGTCCGCGCCGAGCAGCCCGCGCAGGATCGAGTTGCGCTTGGGCAGCTGGGAGAACAGCTCGACGGAGGGGAAGGGGATGTGGTTGAAGAAGCCGATCCGCGCGTCGGAGCGCTTCTCCCGGATCATCCGGGGCACGAGCTGCAGCTGGTAGTCGTGCACCCAGATCGTGCCGCCGGGGGCGGCGACGGGTGCGGCGGAGTCGGCGAAGCGGCGGTTCGTCGCGAGATAGGAGTCCCACCAGCCGCGGTGGAACTCGGGATCGACGATCACGTCGTGGTAGAGCGGCCACAGGGTCGCGTTCGAGAAGCCCTCGTAGTAGCGCTCGACATCCTCCGCGTCCAGCCGCACCGGGTACAGGCTCATCCCGTCGGCCTCGAAGGGGGCGGGTGGCTCGCCCGGCGATCCGGCCCAGCCCACCCACGCGCCGGAGTCCACCGTGCGCATCACCGACTCCATCGCGGTGACCAGGCCGCCGGGGCTGGTCACCCATTCGGTGGCCCCGTCGGGGAGGGTGCGGGAGTCGACGGGCAGGCGATTGGCGACGACGACCAGCTCGTGCGAGCGGTCCTGGGGGGTGGGGGTGGTGGGCACCGGTACTCCTTCGCGGGTCGAGCACTGAGGCGGCGGAGCGTCGCGTCGGGCTCTCGTGAACGGGCCCCCGCGGCACCCGCGCCGATGCTGCGACCTTATCAAGTGCGATGCCTCACCCGCTGCGCCGGTCGGGCTCGTCCTCCGGGCCTGCCCTGTCAGAAGCCCCTTCTGTGACCTGCGCAGACGTGGTCCGACCGGTCGGAAGGCACGAGCCCGGCGCTGTTCGCCGTGCGGACCCGCCTGCGCCTGCGTGCGCATCGCTCCTACGATTCCAGGGCGCCGACGGCGCGGCCCGCCCGTGCGGCGGGCTCGAGCGAGACCAGGAGCCCCCATGCGTGCCCACGAAGCCGGTGCCCTCCACGGCAACGACGCGGCCCCCACGTGGCTGCCCTACCCCAGCGACGTCAACACCCTCATCGACGGCCTGTGGTCCCGCACCACCCGCCGCACCGAGGACGGCGCGGTCGAGGTGGGCGGGGTGAGCGTCGCCCGGATCGCCGAGGAGGTCGGCACCCCCGCCTTCGTGCTCGACGAGGACGACTTCCGCCACCGCGCCCGCGCCTTCCGCGACGCCTTCGCCGAGGCCTTCCGCCCCCTCGCCGGGGCCGACGTCTACTACGCGGGCAAGGCATTCCTGTGCGGCGCCGTCGCCCGCTGGGTCGAGGAGGACGGACTGGGACTGGACGTGTGCACCGGCGGCGAGCTCGCCGTCGCCCTGCGCGCCGGCTTCCCCGGCGAGCGGATCGCGCTGCACGGCAACAACAAGTCCCTCGCCGAGATCCGCCGCGCCCTCGAGGCGGGGGTGGGCCGGATCGTCGTGGACTCCCTGGACGAGATCGACCTGGTCGATGCGGTCGCCGCCGAGCTCGGCCTGCGCGCCGCCGTGATGCTGCGGGTGACTACGGGCGTGGAGGCGCACACCCACGAGTTCATCGCCACCGCCCACGAGGACCAGAAGTTCGGGCTCTCCCTCACCGGCGGCACGGCCTTCGAGGCCGTGCGCCGGGTCCTGGCCGCCGAGCACCTCGAGCTCGTCGGCCTGCACTCCCACATCGGCTCCCAGATCTTCGACACGGGCGGATTCGAGGTCGCGGCGCGGCGCGTGCTGGACCTGGTCGCGCAGGTGCGCGACGAGCTCGACCACACGATCACCCAGCTCGACCTCGGCGGCGGCTTCGGCGTCATGTACAACACCCAGCACACGCCCTCGACCCCGGAGGCCCTCGCCAGCGGGATCGCGGGGATCGTGGAGAAGCAGTGCCATGAGCTCGAGCTCGAGGTCCCTCACGTCTCCTTCGAGCCCGGCCGCGCGATCGCCGGCCCCTCCACCCAGACGCTCTACACCGTCGGCACCGTCAAGGACGTGCGGCTGGGCGGCCCGCACCACCGCGTCTACGTCTCCGTCGACGGCGGCATGAGCGACAACGTCCGCACCGCCCTGTACGACGCGGACTACTCCTGCCTGCTCTCGGGGCGCGTCTCGGAGGAGCAGCCCGAGGTGGTGCGCGTGGTCGGCAAGCACTGCGAGAGCGGCGACATCGTGGTCAAGGACGAGTACCTCCCCGCCGACGTGCGCCGCGGCGACCTGGTCTCCGTCCCGGTCACCGGCGCGTACTGCTACTCGCTCGCCTCGAACTACAACCACGTCCCGCGACCTCCCGTGATCGCGGTGAAGGACGGGGAGATCCGCACCCTGATCCGTCGCGAGACGGAGGAGGACCTGCTCGGCCTCGACGTCGGCTGAGCCCGCCCCTCCCGCGAACCGCACGGCCCGGCCGTCCCGCCCCGACCAGGACGCACGCGTTCATACGCGGTCACGCGGGCGCGGCCACCTCGGCTACAGTGCACACGCCCGCCCCTCCCGCCCGTCGGCCCCTGTGGAAGGACCCTTCGCAGATGTCACAGACCGTCCCGCAGCCTCCGGCGAGCCCGGACAGCTCCTCCCTCCCCGCCCTGCGCGTGGCCGTGCTCGGCGCGGGCACGGTCGGCACCGAGGTGCTGCGCCTGATCGCGCAGCAGGGGGACGAGCTCGCCCACCGCATCGGCGCCCGCCTCGAGGTCATCGGGGTGGCCGTGCGCGACCGGACCAAGGACCGCGGCGAGCACGTGCCCGCCGCGCTGCTCACCGACGACCCCGGCGCGCTGGTGCGCGAGGCCGACCTCGTGATCGAGGTGATGGGCGGCATCGATCCCGCCCGTGCCCTGCTGCTGGAGGCGATGGAGCACGGCGCGAGCGTGATCACCGCGAACAAGGCGCTGCTCGCCCAGGAGGGCGCCTCCCTCTACGAGGCCGCGGACGTGCACGGCGTGGACCTCTCCTTCGAGGCCGCCGTCGCCGGTGCCATCCCGCTGGTCCGTCCGGTGCGGGAGTCCCTCGCCGGGGACCGGATCCAGCGCGTGATGGGCATCGTCAACGGCACCACGAACTACATCCTCGACGCCATGACCCGCACCGGCGCCGGCTTCGACGACGCGCTCGCGAGCGCGCAGGAGCTCGGCTACGCCGAGGCCGATCCGACGGCCGACGTCGAGGGCCACGACGCCGCGGCGAAAGCTTCGATTCTTGCGTCGCTGGCCTTCCACTCCCGGGTGCGCCTGGCCGACGTGCACTGCGAGGGCATCACCGCCGTCTCCGCGCAGGACATCGCCGCCGCCGGGAGGATGGGCCGCACGATCAAGCTGCTGTCGATCGTCGAGCGCGTCGAGGAGGAGAACGGGGAGCGGATCTCCGCCCGCGTCTACCCGGCCCTGATCCCCGACTCCCATCCGCTCGCCTCCGTCTCCGAGGCGTACAACGCGGTGTTCATCGAGGCCGAGGCGGCCGGCTCCCTGATGTTCTACGGCCAGGGCGCCGGCGGCGCGCCGACCGCCTCCGCGATCCTCGGCGACGTCGTCTCCGCGGCGCGCTCCCGCGTGCACGGGGGAGTGGGGCCGCGCGAGTCCCGCTACGCAGAGCTCGAGTCGATCCCGCTCGAGGAGCTGCGCAGCGCCTTCTACATCTCGCTGACCGTGCAGGACCGTCCCGGTGTGCTCGCCGAGATCGCCGGGACCCTCTCCGGCTACGGCATCTCGATCTCGACGATCCACCAGGAGCTCCTCCACTCGCGGGAGGAGGGCTCCCCGGCCCTCGCCCACATCGGGATCAGCACTCACCGGGCGCTCGAG
This sequence comes from Brachybacterium sp. sponge, assembly GCF_001613775.1. Taxonomy (NCBI): domain Bacteria; kingdom Bacillati; phylum Actinomycetota; class Actinomycetes; order Micrococcales; family Dermabacteraceae; genus Brachybacterium; species Brachybacterium sp. sponge. Next base: position 228,080 of record NZ_LRMP01000003.1, read on the forward strand.
AGCGCGATGACCGCGTCGCTGGACATGTTCTCCTCGACCGCGACCGTGCTCAGCATCGACTCCGTCCTCCGCATCGAAGGAGATTGACCCCATGGCCCATCAGTGGCGCGGCGTCCTCGCCGAGTACCGCGAGCACCTGCCCTTCGAGGAGGGTGACACCCTGCTGACCCTCGGGGAGGGCGGCACCCCGCTGGTCCCCGCCCCCGCGCTCTCCGAGCGCGTCGGCGCCGAGGTGCACGTGAAGGTCGAGGGCATGAACCCGACCGGCTCCTTCAAGGACCGCGGCATGGTCTCGGCGATGTCGCGGGCCGTCAGCGACGGCGCGACCGCGGTGGTGTGCGCCTCGACCGGCAACACCTCCGCCTCCGCCGCGGCCTACGCGACCGCGGCCGGCATCACCTGCGCGGTGCTGATCCCGCAGGGCAAGATCGCCGCGGGCAAGCTCGCCCAGGCCGTGGTGCACGGCGCGAAGCTGATCCAGGTCGACGGCAACTTCGACGACTGCCTCGAGATCGCCCGCAAGCTCGATGCGGAGCACCCGATCGAGCTGGTGAACTCCGTGAACCCTTTCCGACTGCAGGGGCAGAAGACCGCCGCCTTCGAGGTCGCCGACGCGCTGGGCCGCGCCCCCGACATCCACGTCCTGCCCGTCGGCAACGCCGGGAACATCTCCGCCTACTGGATGGGCTACAAGGAGTACCGCGAGAAGGGGATCACCGACTCGCTGCCGGCGATGTGGGGCTTCCAGGCCGCGGGCGCCGCCCCCTTCGTCGCCGGACACCCGATCGCCGACCCCGAGACGATCGCGACCGCGATCCGCATCGGCGCCCCCGCCTCCTGGCACCTGGCCGTCGAGGCCCGCGACGACTCCGGCGGCCTGATCGACGCGGTCTCCGACCAGCAGATCCTCGACGCCCAGAAGCTGCTCGCCGGCGAGGTGGGGATCTTCGTGGAGCCGGCCTCCGCCGCGGGCGTGGCCGGGCTGCTGCAGCAGGCCGAGCGCGGGCAGGTGCCCGCCGGTGCGACGATCGCGATCACCGTGACCGGCAACGGCCTGAAGGACACCGACACCGCCCTCACCCAGCACGACCTCACCCCGACGGTGGTGCCGGTGGACATCGCGGCGGCCGCGGAGGCCATCGGACTGTGAGGATCCAGCACACGCAGGTTTCCGTGCAGGTCCCCGCGACCTCCGCGAACCTCGGCCCGGGCTTCGACACCCTGGGCATGGCGCTGGACCTGTGCGACGAGCTGAGCGTCCGCGCGACCACCGGCGGTCTCGAGATCACCGTCGACGGCGAGGGCGCGGGCTCCGTGCCCCACGGCGAGGAGCACCTGGTGGTGCGGGCCCTGCGACGCGGCCTCGACCACGCCGGCGCTCCCCAGAGCGGGCTGGCCCTGCACGCCGTGAACCGGATCCCGCACGGCCGCGGCCTGGGCTCGAGCGCCGCGGCGACCGTGGCAGGGCTCCTGCTCGCCCGCGGGATGGTCTCGGAGCCGGAGGCGCTCGACGACGAGACGGTGCTCCAGCTCGCCACCGAGTTCGAGGGCCACCCCGACAACGCCGCGCCCGCGCTGCTGGGCGGGCCGGTGCTCTCCTGGATGCAGGGACCTCTCGCGCGGGCGGTGCCGCTGCGCCACGCCGCCGAGGTGCTGCGCCCCGTGGTGCTGCTGCCCACCGCGACGCTGTCCACCCACCGGGCGCGGGGCCTGCTGCCCGCGGAGGTGCCGCACGCCGACGCAGTGTTCAACGCCTCGCGGGCCGCGCTGCTGGTCCACGCCCTGGCCGGGGCGCCGGAGCTGCTGATGGAGGCGACCGAGGACCGGCTCCACCAGGAGCAGCGCGCCCCCGGCATGCCCGAGAGCGTCGAGCTGATGCGGGTGCTGCGCCAGGAGGGCCATCCCGCGGTGATCTCGGGCGCCGGCCCCTCCGTGCTCGTGATGGCGGGCAGCCGCCGCGAGCTCGCACCGCTGGTGCGCCGCTTCGTCCGCGACCCCGCGGGCTGGCGGATCGCCGAGGTGGCGCTGCGTGAGCAGCCCTCCGCCCCTGTGGTAGGTTGACCCTGCGTCCAGGCGACATCGCACGACGCTGATCCCTGCACCATGGTCCCCTCGGGGGATCCTCTGCGCAGATCTCCGCGCCCCGATGTGCTCGCTGAGCTGTCTCTCCGAGCAGCGCCGCGCACGGTCCCCGCATCTCCTCGTCGAGATGCCCCATGGGTCCGTTCGCCGCCCTCGACGCACCCCGAAGCACACCGGCAGGTCGGTCGCGGATGCCCCGCACCGCGGACGAACCCCCTGCACGGACCCGCCGCCGCAGCGCCCGGGCACGTTCCCCGGCCCTGAGCGGCATCCAGACCAGACATGAACCGGCGCGGCCGGTTCGACAGGAAGGAACCCGGGTGAACGACACCACCTCCGGCGCGGACCTCGCGGCGAAGAAGCTCCCCGAGCTGCAGGCCATGGCCGCCGAGCGCGGCATCAAGGGTGCCCGGCGACTGCGCAAGGGCGAGCTGATCGAGGCGCTCCGTGGGGGAGCGGTCCCCGCCTCGGCCGGCGCCTCCGCCCCTGCTCAGAGCGCCCCGGCGCCCGCCGCGGAGCCTGCCGCTCCGACGTCGGCCGTCTCGACGCCCGCCGCCTCGGCACCCGCCGACGCCGCCTCCGCTCCCGAGGCCGCCGGCACGTCCGACGCGGCCTCCGAGCGTCCCCGCAACCGCTCCCGCTCCCGCAGCACCCGCGAGGCCTCCGCCCCCGAGGCGACCGCCCCCGATCTGGCCATCGAGCTGCCCGACCGCAGCGCCGCCCGCGAGGACTCGGGCACGCAGCAGGGCGGCCGCGGCCGCCGCGGTGACCAGCAGGACCAGGGCGGACGCGACCAGCAGAACCGCGACCAGCAGGGCCGCGACCAGCAGGGCCGCGACCAGCAGGGCCGCGACCAGCAGGGCCGCGACCAGCACGGTCGTGATCAGCAGAATCGCGACCAGCAGCAGCAGCGCGGCGGCCAGGGCCGCGGCGAGCAGCAGAACCGCGACGGCCAGCAGAGCCGTGACGGTCACCAGAGCCGTGACGGCCAGCAGAACCGCGACGGTCAGCAGAATCGCGGCCGGAACAACGAGCAGGGCGGGTCCCCGCGCCGCCGCCTCGAGGACATCGAGCTTCCCGACCGATCGGGCGAGCAGCAGGACGGCCAGGGCGGCGACGGCTACGACGACGACCGCCGCGGTCGCTCGCGCAGCCGCAGCCGCTCGCGCGACCGCAAGCGCCGCGGCCGCGGCGGCGAGCAGGGCGGTCAGGGCGGCCAGAACCAGCAGGGCGGTCAGGGCTCGCAGGACGACAACGAGGTCCGCGAGGGCGACGAGCTGATGACCATCGCGGGCATCCTCGACATCCGCGACAACCACGCCTACGTGCGCACCACCGGCTACCTGCCCGGCCCGAGCGACGTCCATGTGACGATGAACCAGGTCCGCAAGTACGGCCTGCGCAAGGGCGATGCCGTGACCGGCCAGGTCAAGGCTCCCCGCGAGGGCGAGGAGCAGCACGTCGAGCAGGTCCAGCACCACGGCGGCGGCCGCAACCGCCGCGGCAAGGGCGGCCAGAACCAGGGCAAGTTCGCCGCGCTCGTGCAGGTCGACACCGTCAGCGGCATGCCCGTCGAGCGGGCCCGCCAGCGGGTGGACTTCTCCAAGCTCACCCCGCTGTACCCGGACGAGCGTCTGCGCCTGGAGACCGCGCAGAACTCCGTCGCGCCGCGGATCATCGACCTCGTCTCGCCGATCGGCAAGGGCCAGCGTGGCCTCATCGTCGCGCCCCCGAAGGCCGGCAAGACGATCATCATGCAGCAGATCGCCAACGCGATCACCGCGAACAACCCCGAGGTCCACCTCATGGTCGTGCTCGTCGACGAGCGCCCCGAGGAGGTCACCGACATGCAGCGCACGGTCAAGGGCGAGGTCATCGCCTCGACCTTCGACCGCCCCGCCTCGGACCACACCATCGTCGCCGAGCTCGCGATCGAGCGCGCGAAGCGCCTGGTGGAGCTGGGCAAGGACGTCGTGGTGCTGCTGGACTCGCTCACCCGCCTCTCCCGCGCCTACAACCTCGCGGCCCCGGCCTCCGGTCGGATCCTCTCCGGCGGCGTGGACGCCTCGGCGCTGTACCCGCCCAAGCGCTTCTTCGGCGCGGCGCGCAACATCGAGCACGGCGGCTCGCTCACCATCCTCGCCTCGGCGCTGGTCGAGACCGGCTCGAAGATGGACGAGGTGATCTTCGAGGAGTTCAAGGGCACCGGCAACATGGAGCTGCGCCTGTCCCGCCACCTCGCCGACAAGCGGATCTTCCCGGCGGTGGACGTCAACGCCTCCGGCACCCGTCGCGAGGAGGTGCTGATGGGCAAGGACGAGCTCTCGATCATGTGGAAGCTGCGCCGGGTCCTCGGCGCCCTCGAGCAGCAGCAGGCGCTCGAGCTGCTGCTGGAGCGGGTCAAGAAGACCCAGTCCAACACCGAGTTCCTCATGACGGTCCAGAAGAACACCCCGAGCGTGGGGGCGCGCAGCGGCGACTGATCCCGCTGCCGCCACGGCCGACGGACGGGCTGGGACCGCTGCCCTGCGCAGCGGTCCCGGCCCGTCCGTGCGTGAGCGGTCGTTCCGGGGCGCGCCGTCCCGGCGGGGACGGGCGCATCCGATCCGGCGAGCTCCGGGGAAGCGCTTGTGACCGGTCGTCGGAGCGGCTACCGTAAGGGATAGTGAACGTTCACGACGAGCGGGCCCTCCAGGTCGCGTCGCCGAGCGTCCACGGCCGACGACGCCCGCCCCCATCGAAGGATCCCGCACCCATGAGCACCTCCTCCACCCCGTTCCGCTGGGCCGTCCTCGGCCCCGGGGCGATCGCCCGCCGCTTCGCCTCCCAGCTGCCCGACTCGGCCGAGGGCGTCCTCGTCGCCGTCGGCAGCAGCTCGCCCGAGCGGGCGGCCGCGTTCGCGGAGGAGTTCCCGCTCGAGGGCCCCGCGCTCGTGGGCGACTACGAGCAGGTCCTCGCCAGCGACGAGGTCGACGCCGTCTACGTCTCCACCGTGCACACCGGCCACGCCCGCCTCGCCGCCGCCGCCCTCGAGGCCGGCAAGCACGTGCTCGTCGAGAAGCCGCTGACCCCGAACTCCGGCACCACCATGGCGCTGCTCGACCTCGCCGCCCGCTCCGGGAAGGTGCTGCTCGAGGCGTACATGTACCGCTTCCACCCCCAGACCGTGCGGGTCCTCGAGCTCGTGGCCGAGGGCGCGATCGGCGAGCTCGTCCACGTCGACGCCTCCTTCGCCTTCGATACCGGATCCCGCAGCGGCCGCCTCTTCGACACCGCCACTGCCGGCGGCGGGATCCTCGACGTGGGCTGCTACCCGCTCTCGCTCGCCCGCTTCGTGGCCGGCGCCGCCGTGGGCCGTCCCTCCGTCGAGCCCGCCTCGCTCACCGGCCGCGGCACGATCGGGGAGACCGGGGTCGACGAATGGGCCGTCGCCGAGCTGAGCTTCCCCGGCGGCGCGACCGCCTCCCTGCGCACCGGCGTGCGCCTGGCCGATCCGCAGTCCGCGACGATCACCGGCTCCCGCGGGGTGATCCGCCTGTCGGACCCGTGGGGCCTCGGCGAGGAGCAGGTGATCGAGCTCGATGCGGTGGGGGAGGAGCCGCGCCGGCTCGAGATCCCCCGCGCCTCCGCCTACGCGCTGGAGGCCGATGCGCTCGTCCGCGCGGCCCGCGAGGGCGGTGAGGTCCCCGAGCTCACCGCCGAGAACTCGCTCGGCCAGGCCCGGGCCCTGGACGCCTGGCGCGAGGAGCTCTCGCTGCGCTTCCCCTTCGAGGCCGACACCGCCGACATCCCCACCCTCACCGGCCGGCCGCTGCAGGCCGGCAGCGTGCCCACCGGCGCCGGTGTCCCCATGGCCTACGGCAGCATCCCGGGCGTGGACAAGCAGGTCTCCCGCCTCGTGATGGGCTGCGACAACCAGATGAACCTCGCCCACGCCTCGGCGATGTTCGACGCCTTCTTCGAGATGGGCGGCACCACCTTCGACACCGCCTTTATCTACGGCGGCGGGTACATCGAGAAGCTCGTGGGGCAGTGGGTGCGCAACCGCGGCGTGCGCGAGGACGTCGTGATGATCACCAAGGGCGCGCACACCCCCCACTGCGATCCCGAGTCCCTCACCCGCCAGCTCGAGGAGTCCCTCGAGCGGCAGGGCACCGACTACGCGGACCTGTACATGATGCACCGCGACAACACCGACATCCCCGTCGGCGAGTTCGTGGACGTCATGGACGAGCACCTGCGTGCGGGCCGGATCCGCGCCTACGGCGGCTCGAACTGGACCCCGGAGCGGGTCGACGAGGCCAACGCCTACGCGAAGGCCAACGGCCGCACGGGCTTCACCATCCTCTCGAACCACTTCGGCCTCGCCGAGGCGCTGGACGTGCCGTGGGCGGGCTGCGTGCACGCCACCGATCCGGACTCCAAGGCCTGGCTCGAGGAGCGGGGCATCGCCCTCCTGCCCTGGTCCTCCCAGGCCAGGGGCTTCTTCACCGGCCGCGCCCACCCCGAGGACCGCTCGGACGCCGAGCTCGTGCGCTGCTACTACAGCGACGAGAACTTCGAGCGCCTCGCCCGCGCGGAGGAGCTCGGCGCCGAGCGCGGCGTGCCCGCCACCGCGATCGCGCTCGCCTTCGTGCTGCACCAGCAGTTCCCGACCTTCGCCCTGTTCGGGCCGCGCAGCATCGGCGAGATGCGCTCCTCGACCCTCGGACTCGGCGTCGAGCTCAGCGCCCAGGAGATGGCCTGGCTCGACCTGCGCTCCCCGTCCCGATGAGCAGGCAGGGCCGGCGGGCGACGATCATCGACGTCGCCGCCCGCGCCGGGGTCTCGCGGCAGACGGTCTCGCGGGCGCTGAACGACATGCCCGGCATCAGCGGCGAGACGCGCGAGAGGGTGCTCGCCGCCGCGAAGGAGCTGAACTACCGGCCCTCCCGCTTCGGGCGGGGGCTGGTCGAGCAGGGGCCGACGACGCTCGGCCTCGTCGTCGGCCGGCTCTCGAACACCTACTACGCGGAGCTCGGTGCGGCGGTGGTGCGCGCCTGCGCCCCGCACGGCTGGAACGTCGTCCTGGCCGAGGCGGACGACGCCCCGCAGCCCGAGAAGGTCGCCGCGGACCTCTCGCGTCGCGTGGACGCGCTGGTCGGCTACGGCGTGGCGACCGCCGGGATCCGCGGCGGCGGCATGCCGATCGTGCAGGTCGACGGCACGCCCGAGCAGATCGACCAGGCCGGCGTGCTCGAGCTGCCGCGCACGGGGGCGATGGCGGACCTCGCCGAGCACCTGCGGGAGCGGGGCGTGCGACGCCCCGTCGTGCTCGGCCACGGCACGCAGGAGACCGACGAGCGCACCCGCGCCCTCGTCGGCGCCCTGTCGGGCCTCGCCCCGGGCGGGGAGGTGCCCGTGCGCACCGTCCACCCCCACGAGGGGCACGAGGAGGCGCTGCCGGAGCTCCTCGCCGGGGGCACCGACGCGCTGGTCGCCTTCAACGACGAGCTCGCCGTGCGGATGCTGCGCGCCCTGCGCCGCTCCGGCATCGAGGTCCCCTCCCGGGTCCGCGTGACCGGGGTGGACGGCCTCGAGATCTCGACCCTGGTCTCCCCGGAGCTGACCACGCTCTCCCTGGACATCGACCGGGTCGCGCGGGAGGCCGTCGAGCTGGTCGCCGGGATGCTCGAGGGGACCGTGCCGCTGCGGGGCGAGGAGGCCCACCGCCGGGTCGACTACCGGCTCGTGGTGCGCGAGTCGACCTGAGCGCCCCGCAGGCGGGACTGCAGGGCGGGGCCCGCGCCCGACGGGCGCATCCGCCGTCGGCCGCTGCGATGTTGCGCACGCCGCACCGCGAGCCCTCGCCCCGCCCCGCCCCGGCGTGGCAGACTGTGACGTCGGTTCTGGTTCACGGCGCCCGCCGGGCACCGACCCAGCGACCCCGAGCAAGGAGAGACATGAAGGCTGACATCCACCCCGCATACGTCGAGACCCAGGTGACCTGCACCTGCGGCAACACGTTCACCACCCGCAGCACCAAGACCGACGGCGCCATCAGCACCGAGGTCTGCTCCGCGTGCCACCCCTTCTACACCGGCAAGCAGAAGATCCTGGACACCGGCGGCCGCGTCGCCCGCTTCCAGGCCCGCTACGGCAAGAAGAACTCCTGACCGGAGTGTCAGCGGCGAGGGTCACGGCCGCCTGCGCGGCCTGATCCACGCACAGCAGGTCTCCGACGCCGGTGCGCGCCCCAGGGCGTGCACCGGCGTCGTCGCGTGCAGGCGGGATCTGAAGGAACCGGGGAGGAGCACGGATGAGCGAGCACGAGGACGGCGACCGACTGGCGTCACTGCGCCGGGAGCACGCCTCCCTGCAGGAGTCGATGGCGGACCCGGCGCTGCACGACGACCCGGCCCGGGCCCGTCGCGTCGGCCGACGCTATGCGGAGCTCGAGGGGATCCTCGAGGCCGCGGACCGCGTGTCCTCCACCGCCGAGGACCTCGCCACCGCCCGTGAGCTCGCCGAGCTGGGGGAGGACGACGAGGAGCTCGCCGCCGAGACCGACCGGCTCGCCGAGCGGCTCGAGTCCGAGCGCGCGCACCTCGAGGACCTGCTCGCCCCCCGCGACCCCGACGACTCCCGCGACGTGATCCTGGAGATCAAGGCGGGCGCCGGCGGCGAGGAGTCCGCGCTGTTCGCCGCCGAGATGCTGCGGATGTACCGCTCCTTCGCGGAGGCCCGCGGCTGGCGGACCGAGGTGCTGACCTCCTCCGAGACCGAGCTCGGCGGCCTGAAGGACGTCACCGTCGCGATCGCCGCCCGCGGGGCCGGCGCACCGGGCGAGGGCGTCTACGCGCACCTCAAGCACGAGGCCGGGGTGCACCGCGTCCAGCGGGTCCCGGTCACCGAGTCCCAGGGCCGCATCCACACCTCCGCCGTCGGCGTGCTGGTGCTGCCAGAGGCGGACGAGACCGACGAGTCCGAGCTGCTGGCCGAGGCGATGGCGCCCGCGAACCTGCGCATCGACGTCTTCCGCTCCTCCGGCCCCGGCGGCCAGAGCGTGAACACCACCGACTCCGCCGTGCGGATCACGCACGTGCCCACCGGACTGGTGGTCTCCTGCCAGGACCAGAAGAGCCAGCTGCAGAACCGCGAGCAGGCCCTGCGGATCCTGCGCACCCGGCTGCTGGACGCGCGCCGCGCCGAGCAGGAGGCGGCCTCCTCCGCCGCGCGCCGCTCCCAGGTGCGCACCGTCGACCGCAGCGAGCGGATCCGCACCTACAACTTCCCCGAGTCGCGGGTCGCCGACCACCGCACCGGCTACAAGGCGAACAACCTCGCGCAGGTCCTCGCCGGCGACCTCGGTGAGCTGATCGACTCCTCCCGCCGCGCCGAGCGCGAGGCCCGGCTGGCCGAGGCGGCCCGCGAGGGCACGGAGGACCCGGCGTGAACGGCACGGCGGAGGGCGCCGAGCAGGCCCGGACCGACGGCGGGAGCCCCGGCGGCCAGGCACCGGGTGGAGAGGCTCCCGGGGGAGGGACCCCCGGAGGACGGACGCGCCTCCGCCTGCGCGCCGCCCTCGCCGGGACCACCGCGCGCCTCGGCGCGGCCGGCGTCCCCTCGCCGAGTGTCGACGCCCGGGCGCTGATCGCCCACGCCGCACGCACCGACCGGCCGCTCGTCCTGCTCGACGAGATCCCGGAGGACTTCGACGCGCGCCTCGAGGCCGCGACCGCACGGCGCGAGGCGCGCGAGCCGCTGCAGCTGATCCTCGGCCGCGCCCCGTTCCGCCGCCTCGAGCTGCGGGTGCGCCCCGGCGTGTTCATCCCGCGGCCGGAGACGGAGCTCGCCCTGGACCTGCTGCGCGAGCACGCGAACGGCCCGCTCGAGCAGATCGTGGACCTCTGCACCGGCAGCGGCGCGCTCGGCGCGGCCGTGCTCGACGAGCTGCCCGGCGCCCGCGTCCTGGCGGTCGAGGTCGACGGGGCCGCCGCGGAGCTCGCCGCCGAGAACCTCGAGCTCGCCGGCCCCGGCCGCGGCCGGGTGCTGCACGCCGACCTGCTGGGGGAGGTCCCGGAGCTCGCCGCCGCGGCCCCCGTCGACGCCGTGCTCTCGAACCCGCCCTACATCCCCGCCGGTGCCGTGCCCCAGGACCCCGAGGTCCTCGCGCACGACCCGCACCGCGCCCTGTTCGGCGGGGGAGAGGACGGTCTCGAGGTCCCGCGCGCCGTCGTGGACTGGGCGGCGCACCTGCTGCGACCCGGCGGACTGCTCGTGATGGAGCACGCCGACGTCCAGGGCGAGGCGACCCGCGACCTCGCCCGCGACCACGGCGGCTTCGAGGCGATCCTCACGGCCCCCGACCTCACCGGACGCGACCGCTTCCTGATCGCGCGCCGTCGTGGATCGGAGTCGCAGGACGGACATGGGAGACTGTCACGGTGAGCGTGCACGACACCCAGAACCCAGAAACCCGCGAGGACGCCCTCGCCGCCGCCGTCGACGCCGTGCGGGGCGGTGGCCTCATCGTCCTGCCGACCGACACCGTCTACGGGATCGGCGCCGATGCGTTCACCCCGCAGGCCGTGCAGGACCTGCTCGAGGCGAAGGGCCGCGGTCGCGACACCCCGCCGCCCGTGCTGATCGGCGACCACGCCGTGCTGATGGCGCTGGCGACCGACCTGCCCGAGTACGTCGAGGACCTCACCGACGCGCTCTGGCCCGGCGCCCTGACCATCATCCTCACCGCCCAGCCCTCCCTCACCTGGGACCTGGGCGAGACCCGCGGCACCGTCGCCCTGCGCATGCCGGAGGACGAGACCGCCCTCGAGCTGCTGCGCCGCACCGGCCCGCTCGCCGTCTCCAGCGCGAACCGCCACGGCAAGCCGGCGGCGACCTCCGTGCTCGACGCCGCGACCCAGCTCGGCGACGCGGTCGAGGTGTACCTCGACGGGGGCGCCGCCCGGATCGGCGCGAGCTCCACCATCCTCGACGCCACCGTCACGCCCGCCGAGATCGTGCGCGAGGGCGCCATCACCAAGCAGCAGATCATCGACGTGGTCGGCGACATCTTCACCGCCCCCGAGCCCGAGCCCTCCGAGGAGGAGCCCGAGGACGCGGCAGGGGAGCAGGGCGAGGGCGGCGAGACCGGGACCTCGACGGAGAGCGCCGAGGGTGCCGCGAGCGCGGGCGACCCCGACGCCGCGACCGCCGGCGAGGCCGACGGGGAAGACCCCGCCCCCTCCGTCCTCGACCTGCCCTCCGAGCCCGAGCTCGAGAGCGTCCCGCAGGGCCCGGCCGAGACGCCGCTGGGCGCCCCCGGCGAGGCCGCCGCCGCGCCGTCGGACCTCGCGCCCTCCGCTTCCGAGCCCGCCACCTCCGAGCCCTCGACCGCTGGATCCTCGACCTCCGAGTCGTCGGCCTCTGAGTCCCCGGCCTCCGAGTCCTCGGCCTCCGGGTCGACGGCCCCCGCGCCGGAGGACCGGCCGGACGACGGCCCCGCCCGCCCGGAGCACATGCCCGGGTGAGGATCTACCTGTTCCTGCTGCTGCTCGCGGCGGCGGTCACCTTCCTGGTGACGCCCGCGGTGCGGCTGCTGGCCCGGCGCGCCGGGGCGATGACCGCGGTGCGGGAGCGCGACGTCCACGACGCCGTCACCCCGCGCCTGGGAGGGCTGGCGATGCTCGCCGGCGTGGTCGCGGCGATGCTCATCGCGAGCAACGTGCCCTTCCTCGAAGGGCTCTTCCACGACTCCCGCCAGCCCTGGGCGATCCTCTCCGCCGCGGCGCTGGTGTGCTTGCTCGGCGCGGCCGACGACCGCTGGGACCTCGACTGGATGACCAAGCTCGCCGGCCAGGTGCTCGCCGCGCTGCTGCTCGCCTGGCAGGGGGTGAGCCTGGTGACCCTCCCGATCAACGGCATGACCGTCCTGTCGGGGCGCGCGGCGCTGATCCTCACGGTCCTCGTGGTGGTGGTCAGCATGAACGCCGTGAACTTCGTGGACGGCCTGGACGGCCTCGCCGCCGGGGTGATGGCGATCGGCGGCTCCGCCTTCTTCTACTACGCGTACATGCTCACGCGCGACACCTCGGCCTCCGACTACTCCTCGCTCGCCGCGCTGCTGACCGCCGTGATGATCGGGGCCTGTCTGGGCTTCCTGCCCCACAACCTCACCCGGGCCCGGATCTTCATGGGGGACTCGGGCTCGATGCTGCTGGGCCTGCTGCTCGCGGCCTCCACGATCGCGGTCACCGGCCAGGTCGACCCCGCGACCCTCTCCGGCGCAGACTTCTTCGGCCAGTTCCTGCCGATCCTGCTGCCGATCGGCGTGATGGTGATCCCCATCCTCGACTTCGGCCTCGCCGTGGTGCGACGGATCGGCTCGGGGAAGTCCCCCTTCCACGCCGACAAGGCGCACCTGCACCACCGCCTGCTGGGCCTGGGGCATTCCAAGCGCACCGCGGTGCTGATCATGTACACCTGGACGATCGTGATCTGCGTGGGCCTGCTGCTCCCGCTGATGGCCCCGCGGCACGTGGTCGGGATCTTCTGGGCGATCGGGATGCTCCTGGCCGTCCTGCTCACCTTCGACCCGCTCAGATGGCGGCCCGGCCGCCACCGGAAGGACTCCGATGCCCGCTCAGCCTGAGACCCCCGCCTCCTCGAGCCCGCGCTCCCCGCGGCGCGCCGCGAGCGACCGCTCCATGCAGCGCGCGACGCTGATCGCCGCCGGCGTCGGCCTTCTGGCCGACGGCGTCGTGCTCGCCCTCGCCGCGACCCGCCCCGAGAGCGCGGCCCTGTACGGGGCCCTCGTCGGCACCGCGCTGACGCTGGTGATCGTGCTCCCCACCGTCGCGATCTCCTTCGCCGGACCGCGGATGACCCCCGTGACGATGGCGGCGACAGTCCTTGGCTCCTGGGCGGTCAAGATGTTCGTTGTGATCCTGGTCCTACTCCTGGTCAGGGGTCAGGAGGCGCTGTCGGCGCCGTGGATCGGGATCGCACTGCTGGTCGGTGGCGTCTCGGCCATGCTCGTCGAGGCGAGCGTGCTCCTGAGGACCCGCCAGCCCCTCGACGTGGCCCCCGCCGACGACCCCTCGGGCCGCTCCTGACGCCCCTGCCGGGGAATGATCCTCTGTTATGCTTCCGGAGGTGCTCGAGCGCTGATCACGGTGCATAACCACGTGAGGCCCGACCACTGATCGACCACCCGGGACGCCGCGGCGTCGCCCATCGCTGCAGGCAATGGTGGCCGCAACCGGGTCGGCAGGATCGAGAATGACATCGAGGCCGCCACAGAGCTGTCGGCCCCAGACCACGGGAGATCGAGCTGAACACCGCAGACCTCAGCCCCACGCTGCACGCCGAGGGCGATTCGCTCTTCCACATCCCGACGCTGGACGAGTTCTTCCCCGACGCGATCCTCTTCGCGGGCACCCCGTTCGAGTTCAACCGCGTCCAGCTGGTGCGCCTGATCATGATCGCCGTCGTGCTGATCGTGCTGTGCATCATCGCCTCCCGCGCGAAGCTCGTCCCGGGCCGCTCCCAGAGCATCGTCGAGCTCCTCATCGAGTTCGTGAACGGCTCGATCATCAAGAACACGCTGGGACTGCGGCACGGCAAGCAGTTCGCGCCCTTCCTCATCACGCTGTTCTTCTTCCTGCTGACGATGAACATCTCCGGCGTCATCCCGGGCATGAACCTCGCCGGGACGTCCGTGATCGGGCTGCCGCTCCTCGCCGCGCTGTGGACCTTCGTGGTCTACGTCGTCGCGGGTGTGAAGAAGCGCGGCATCGCGGGCTACCTCAAGCACGAGACCGCCCCGCCCGGGCTGCCCAAGCCCATCTACCTGCTGCTCGTCCCGATCGAGTTCCTGCAGGTGGTGCTGATCCGCTGGGCATCGCTCACGATCCGACTGCTCGCGAACATGGTCGCCGGCCACATCATGATGGTCGTCTTCATCGGCCTCACCCACGGCCTGCTGTTCTCGGGCACCTGGCTGGTGGCGGTCTCGCCCTTCGCCGGGGCGCTGGCCATCGGCATCTACGGCTTCGAGATCTTCGTCGCCGCGCTGCAGGCCTTCATCTTCACCATCCTCGCCGCGGTGTACATCCAGATGGCCACCTCGGACGAGCACTGACCTGCCCCCGACCCACGAACCCCCCGACTGACCTGTCCGCCGCCCGCCCGGGCGGCACAACGAAAGGAAACCCCCTGTGGACCCGATGATCCTCTCTGAGCTCAACGGCAACGTCGCGTCGATCGGCTACGGCCTCGCTGCCATCGGCCCCGGCATCGGCATCGGCATCATCGTCGGCAAGACCGCCGAGGCGACCGCCCGCCAGCCCGAGCTCCGCGGCCAGCTCCAGTCCACCATGTTCATCGGTATCGCCTTCACCGAGATCCTGACGCTGCTGGCCATCGTCACCGGCCTGCTCTTCGGCTGAGGCTCACCCCATGATTCTTGCCGAAGGAGAGCAGACGGTACCCAGCTGGCGCCTTCTGGTCCCCATGCCCCAGGAGATCGTCTGGTCGCTCATCTTCCTGGTGATCTTCGCGCTGGTCTTCATGAAGTTCATCCTGCCGCGGCTCACCGCGGTGCTGGACGAGCGCGCAGAGAAGATCGAGGGCGGGCTCCGCAACGCGGAGAAGGTCCAGGAGCAGGTCGACCAGCTCAAGAGCGATCAGGAGCAGGAGCTCGCGGCGGCACGCCAGGAGGCGGCGTCCATCCGCGAGAAGGCCCGTGCCGATGGTCAGAAGATCATCGACGAGGCGCGCTCCCGCGCCGAGTCCGAGAGCGAGCGCGTGCTCACCGCGGGTCGTCAGCAGCTGAGCGCCGAGCGAATCTCCGCCGCGGCCGAGCTGCGCGGCGAGGTGGGAACCCTCGCCAGCGACCTCGCCTCGAAGATCGTCGGGGAGTCCCTCACCGACGACGAGCGCTCCCGCCGTGTGATCGACCGGTTCCTGGACGACCTCGAGTCGAGCCAGACCACCACCCGATAAGGACCCGTGATGCGAGGAACCTCCTCCACCTCCTTCGCCGAGGTGCTCCGCCAGGCCGAAGCCGCCTTCGCGGCCGACGGCGCTGCGCCGGAGACCGACGCCCAGGAGCTGTTCTCGGTGGCCGACGCCATCGATTCCAGCAACCAGCTCGTGCGCACCCTGTCCGATCCGGGCCGCCCCGTCGCGGTGAAGGAGCAGACCGTGCGCGCGCTGTTCGGCGGCCGCGTCGGCCCCCGCGCCCTCGAGCTCGCCCTCGAGGTCGTCCGCCGGCGCTGGTCCGAGCAGGAGGACATCCTCGATGCCCTCGAGCTGCTCGGCGTCTCGGCGCTGCTCCAGCAGGCGCACGCCGAGGGCGTGCTCGAGCAGGTCGAGTCGGAGCAGTTCGAGGTCGCGCGCATGATCGACGGCAGCGGTGAGCTCACCACGGCCCTCGACGACGCGCGGGAGAACCCCTCGCAGCGCGCGGCGCTCCTCACGCGGCTGCTGGAGGGTCGCACCCACCGCCTCACGGTCGCGCTCGCGGCCCGCGCGGTGGGACGTCGCACGGAGACCAAGCCCGCCCGCCGGATCGAGGAGTTCGCCCGCTTCGCCTCGGACCGCCGTCGTCGCGCCTTCGCGACGGTGCACAGCGCGGTCCCGCTCGACGAGACGCAGCAGGCACGGCTCGGGGCGGTCCTCGCCTCGATCTACGGCCGCGAGGTGCAGATGAACCTCCAGCACGACCCCGAGGTCGTGGGCGGTCTCCGGATCCAGGTCGGCGACGACCTCTACGACGCCACCGTGCTGGCCAGGCTCTCGCGGGCCCGGTCCTCGCTCGTGGCCTGACCCAGACCACGACGCCCCGGCGTCCCCAGCACTTACCAGACCATCCCCGTCACGGGGAGACCGAGAGGAAGCGAAGCAGCAGATGGCGGAGCTCACGATCAGCCCGGAGGAGATCCGGAACGCCCTGGACAGCGCAGTGTCCAGCTACCAGGCAGGCGCCACCGAGCGCGAGGAGGTCGGCCGCGTCAGCGAGGCCGCCGACGGCATCGCGCGCGTTGAGGGCCTCCCGAACGTCATGGCCAACGAGCTCGTCCGCTTCGAGGACGGCACCCTCGGCCTCGCCCTGAACCTCGAGCTGCGCGAGGTCGGCGTCGTCGTCCTCGGCGAGTTCAGCGGCATCGAGGAGGGCCAGCAGGTCCGCCGCACCGGCCAGGTGCTCTCGGTCCCCGTCGGCGACGGCTACCTCGGCCGCGTCGTGGACCCGGTCGGCGCCCCGATCGACGGCCTCGGCGAGATCGAGACCGTCGGCCGCCGCGCCCTCGAGCTGCAGGCGCCCGGCGTCATGCAGCGCAAGGCCGTCAAGGAGCCGATGCAGACCGGTCTGAAGGCCATCGACGCGATGACCCCGATCGGCCGCGGCCAGCGTCAGCTGATCATCGGCGACCGCCAGACCGGCAAGACCGCGATCGGCATCGACACGATCCTGAACCAGAAGGCCAACTGGGAGTCCGGCGACCCCTCGAAGCAGGTCCGCTGCATCTACGTCGCCGTCGGCCAGAAGGGCTCGACCATCGCCTCCGTGCGCGCCACCCTCGAGGAGGCCGGCGCGATGGAGTACACCACGATCGTCGCCGCCCCCGCCTCGGACCCCGCGGGCTTCAAGTACATCGCCCCCTACACCGGCTCGGCCATCGGCCAGCACTGGATGTACGAGGGCAAGCACGTCCTGATCGTCTTCGACGACCTCTCGAAGCAGGCCGAGGCCTACCGCGCCGTGTCGCTGCTGCTGCGCCGCCCGCCGGGCCGTGAGGCGTACCCCGGCGACGTGTTCTACCTGCACTCCCGCCTCCTCGAGCGCTGCGCGAAGCTCAGCGACGAGATGGGCGGCGGCTCGATGACCGGCCTGCCGATCATCGAGACCAAGGCGAACGACGTCTCGGCGTACATCCCGACCAACGTCATCTCGATCACCGACGGCCAGTGCTTCCTGCAGTCGGATCTGTTCAACGCGAACCAGCGCCCGGCGGTCGACGTCGGCATCTCGGTCTCCCGCGTCGGCGGCTCCGCGCAGACGAAGGCCATGAAGGCGGTCTCGGGCACCCTGAAGCTCTCGCTCGCGCAGTTCCGCGATCTCGAGGCCTTCGCGATGTTCGCCTCCGACCTGGACGCGGCCTCGAAGCAGCAGTTGCACCGCGGCGCGCGCCTGATGGAGCTGCTCAAGCAGTCGCAGTACTCGCCCTTCCCGATGGAGGAGCAGGTCGTCTCGATCTGGGCGGGCACCAAGGGCAAGTTCGACGACGTCGAGGTCGAGGACGTCCGCGACTTCGAGGCCCAGCTGCTGGAGCACCTGCGCCACAACGGAGGCGTGCTCGAGGCCATCCGCACCACCGGCAAGTTCGAGTCCTCGACCGAGGAGGAGCTCTCGAGCATCCTCGACCAGGTCAAGCAGGACTTCCTGGCCGGCAAGGGCGAGGGCGCCGCGCGCACCGACGAGAACGGGCGCATGGACGCCGGCGAGATCGAGCAGGAGCAGATCGTCCGAGGCTGATGCGAGCTGCCGCCGTCCCGCACGGGGCGGCGGCACCCGCCGGCCACGCACCGATCTCGCACGAGGAGAGCAATGGGAGCCCAGCAGAGGGTATACAAGCAGAGGATCCGCTCCGCCCAGGGGATGAAGAAGATCTTCAAGGCCAAGGAGATGGTCGCGGCCTCGCGCATCGCCAAGGCGCACGCCAGGGTGGAGGCGACCACGCCGTACGCCGAGGCGCTCACCCGCGCGATCGGCTCGGTGGCGACGCACTCCACGGAGATCTCGCACCCGTTCCTGGACAGCGAGCGGCACGAGACCGGCCGCGTCGGCATTCTGATGATCACCGCGGACCGCGGCATGACCGGCCCCTACTCGCACAACGTGATCCGGGCCGCCGAGCAGCTGGCCAACACGCTGCGCGACGAGGGCAAGACCCCCGTGATGTACGTCGTCGGCCTCAAGGGCGAGTCGTACTACCGGTTCCGCAACCGGCCCCCGCACCGCGCGTGGACGCCGTACAAGGAGAACGAGATCCCGGAGCTCGGGCGGGAGATCGCCGCGGCGCTGACCGAGGACCTCCTGAGCGAGGACCCGTCGGTCCACCTCGACGAGATGTACGTGGTCGGCACCCGCTTCGAGAGCCGCTTCCTCCAGCGCACCTCGTCCGTCCGCATGGTGCCGATGGGCCTGGTCGAGGCGGGGGAGGAGCAGGACACCCCGACGTTCCCGCTCTACGAGTTCGTGCCCGACGCGGACTCGGTGATCGAGGAGCTGCTGCCGCGGTACATCCGCTCGCGCATCACCAACATCCTGCTGCAGGCGATGGCCTCCGAGCACGCCTCCACGCAGCGTGCGATGAAGACCGCGACCGACAACGCCCAGACGCAGATCGACAAGTTCACCCGGCTGGCGAACTCCGCCCGCCAGGCGGAGATCACCCAGGAGATCACGGAGATCGTCGGCGGCGCCGACGCGCTCTCGGGATCCGGCCGCACCGAACGCTGAGACATCCGCCGACACATTGTGGCCGACCCCGCCCCAGCGTCGGCTCGACATGGAGAGAACACATGACCACCACCACTGACAGCCAGGCCCCCGTCGCCTCGGCGCCGACCGCCACCGGGCGCGTCGCGCGCGTCACCGGCGCCGTCGTCGACATCGAGTTCCCCCCGGGGAACATCCCCGACCTGTACAACGCGCTGACCATCCAGATCGAGGACACCGGCTCGGGCCTCGAGGCGTCGACCCTGACCCTCGAGACCGCCCAGCACCTCGGCGACGGCATGGTCCGCGGCATCGCGCTGAAGCCCACCGACGGCGTGGTCCGCGGCCAGGCCGTGACCGACACCGGCGCCCCGATCTCCGTGCCGGTGGGCGACGCGACCCTCGGCACCGTGTTCGACGTGATCGGCACCCCGCTGAACAAGCCCGCCGATCAGCTGCAGATCTCCGAGCGCTGGCCCATCCACCGCAAGGCCCCGAACTTCGACCAGCTCGAGTCGGCCACCCAGATGTTCGAGACCGGCATCAAGTCGATCGACCTGCTCACCCCGTACGTCAAGGGCGGCAAGATCGGCCTGTTCGGCGGTGCGGGCGTGGGCAAGACGGTGCTCATCCAGGAGATGATCTACCGCGTGGCCAACAACCACGACGGCGTGTCGGTCTTCGCGGGCGTCGGCGAGCGCACCCGTGAGGGCTGGGACCTCATCGAGGAGATGACCGAGTCCGGCGTCATCGAGAAGACCGCCCTGGTCTTCGGCCAGATGGACGAGCCGCCGGGCACCCGTCTGCGCGTCGCGCTCTCTGCCCTGACCATGGCCGAGTACTTCCGCGACGAGCAGGCGCAGGACGTGCTGCTGTTCATCGACAACATCTTCCGCTTCACGCAGGCGGGCTCCGAGGTCTCCACCCTGCTGGGCCGCATGCCCTCCGCGGTGGGCTACCAGCCGAACCTGGCCGACGAGATGGGCGTGCTCCAGGAGCGCATCACCTCGACGCGCGGCCACTCGATCACCTCGATGCAGGCGATCTACGTCCCGGCCGACGACTACACCGACCCGGCCCCGGCGACGACCTTCGCCCACCTCGACGCCACCACGGAGCTCTCGCGAGAGATCGCCTCGCGCGGCCTCTACCCGGCGATCGACCCGCTGGCCTCGACCTCGCGGATCCTCGACCCGCGCTACGTGGGCCAGGACCACTACGACACCGCGGTGCGCGTAAAGCAGATCCTCCAGCGCAACAAGGAGCTGCAGGACATCATCGCGATGCTGGGCGTGGACGAGCTGTCCGAGGAGGACAAGGTCATCGTCTCGCGCGCACGCCGCATCCAGCAGTTCCTCTCGCAGAACACCCACCTCGCCAAGCAGTTCACCGGCGTGGACGGCTCGGACGTCCCCATGAAGGACACCATCGAGGGCTTCAAGGGCATCTGCGACGGCGAGTTCGACCACATCACCGAGTCGGCCTTCTTCAACGTGGGCGGCATCGACATGGTGCTGGAGAACCAGCACCGCATCGACAAGGAGCTCGGCGCGTGAGTGCGCTCGAGGTCACCTTCGTCACCGCCGACCGGACCGTCTGGACCGGGCAGGCCTCGCAGGTGGTCGTGCCCGCGATCGACGGCTCGATGGGCATCCTGCCGCAGATGCAGCCGACGCTCGCGATCCTCGGCGACGGCGTGATCCGGATCCATGACCTGGACGGCCATGTCGACGAGCGCTCCGTCTCCGGCGGCTTCGTCTCCGTGGACTCGGACGTCGTGACCATCGGCGTCGACGACGCGGAGGCCCAGGCGCCGCACGCCGACCGGATCTGAGCGGCGGCGCATCGCAGATGGACGACAAGGGCATCCCGATCCTCCTGGTGGGGGTCGGGATGCTCGTCGTTCTGGTGGTGCTCGCAGTGCTGCTGGTCGCCCAGCGCCAGGTGCTGGGCTCGCGCACCCGGGGTGCCTTCGAGTGCTCGCTGCAACGGCGGGGGATCGTGGGCGGTGAGCGCTGGCAGCACGGCATGATGCGCTTCGGCACCGACCGCCTGCGCTGGTTCCGTGCGTTCTCGGTGCGGATCGGTCCCGAGGTCGTGATCCGCCGCGGTGAGATCGTCGAGGTGAACCGGCGCCGGCTCCCGGCCCGTGTCGAGGGCGGCCAGGATGCCTACCTGCTCGCCTTCACCCTGCGCGACCGCCGCGAGGTCCACGCGATCGTCGACCTCGTCCCGGGTGCGGCGCTGAACTCCTGGCTGGAGGCTGCGCCGACGGGGCTCGTCATCGGCGACGCGGACTGAGCAGAGCGGTCGGCGGCGGGGCCGAGCGGTCGGCGACGGGCCGGGCGGACTCGGGCGGCGCCGGCCCGGACGACCGGGCCGGACGAAGCCCCGGCAGGCTCGGCCTCAGACCTCGCGGCCGCCCCGCAGCACCGTGACCGGGCGCAGCGCCCGGTCCACCATCAGCACATCGGCCCGTCGACCGGTGGCGAGGGACCCGATCTCGTCCTGGAGCCCCAGCACCCGGGCAGGGACGGTCGAGGCCGCGCGCACCGCGGCGACCAGCTCGACGCCCGCCTCGAGCACGGCCAGGCGCAGCACCTCGACGAGGTGCGCGGTGCCGCCCGCGATCGCCCCGCCCTCGGTGAGCTTCGCGACGCCCTCCTCGACGGTGACGTCGAGCGCGCCGAGCCGGTAGCGGCCGTCGGCCATCCCGGCGGCGGCCATCGCGTCGGTGACCAGCACGACGCAGTCCTCGGCGGCGATCGAGAAGACGTGCGCGACGGTGCGCGCATCGAGGTGCACGCCGTCGGCTATCACCTCGACCACCATCTCCCCGCGCGAGGCGGCATCCAGCGCCGCGAGGGCCGGGCCCGGGTCGCGGTGGTGGATCGGGCGCATGCCGTTGAACAGATGGGTCGCCGTGGGCAGCGGGGAGCGCCCGCGGCGGCGACGCAGCGCCGCGATCGAGCGGTCGACGGCGCGGGTCATCTCCGCGCTGCCGCCGTCGGTGTGGCCGAGCGAGGGGACGGCGCCGCTGCTCGCGAGCGCGTCGATGACCTCGTCGGCCCCGGCGGCCTCGGGGGCGACGGTCATCGTCGCGAGAGCGCCGCCGGCGATCTCGGCGAGCTCGCGCACCAGCGCCGGGTCGCCGTCGGTGAGATGGGCGGGGTTCTGCGCCCCGCGGCGGGCCTCCGAGAGGAAGGGACCCTCGAGGTGGATCGCGGCGATCTCCCCGTCGCGATGGAGACCGGCGAGCTGGGCGACCTTCTCGCGCAGCGTCGCGGCGTCGGCGGTGACGAGGGAGGCGACGAGGGAGGTGGTGCCGTGCCGGCGGTGCTCGAGGACCGCGGCGAGCATCTCCTCGGCGCCCTCGGAGTCGGGGAAGGAGGCGCCGCCGCCGCCGTGGCAGTGCAGGTCCACCAGCCCCGGCAGGATCAGCCCGTCGTGCTCGAGGACGCGGCTGTCCTCGGGAAGGAGCTCGGCGGGCGCGTGGGCGGCGGGGCCGCCCCAGAGGATCCGCTCGCCGGCGCAGAGCACCAGGGCGTCGGGGACCAGCCCCTGCTCGAGCACGGCGGTGCCGCGCAGGACGAGATCCGCGGTCGGCGCGGAGAGGTCGGTCGGCATGGGCACGTCGGTGGGCATGCGCACTCCCGGAGTGGGACGGAGGGGACGGGGCTCAGAACAGGCGCGACTCCGCGTCGTCGATGCCCCGCAGGGCGTCGTAGTCGAGGGTGACGCAGTCGATGCCGCGGTCGCCGGCCAGCACCTTCGCCTGCGGCTTGATGGCCTGGGCGGCGAAGATGCCGCGCACGGGGGCGAGCAGCGGGTCGCGGTTCAGCAGCTCGAGATAGCGGGTGAGCTGCTCGACGCCGTCGATCTCGCCGCGGCGCTTGATCTCGATCGCGACGGTGCCGCCGTTCTCGTCGCGGGCGAGGATGTCCACGGGGCCGATCGCGGTGAAGTACTCGCGGCGCACCAGCGACCAGCCGTCGCCGAGCGTCTCGATGTTCTCGGCGAGGAGCGCCTGCAGATGCGCCTCCACGCCGTCCTTCTGCAGGCCGGGGTCGACGCCGAGCTCGTGGGAGGAGTCCTCGAGCACCTCGTGCAGCCGCACCCGGAGGCGATCGCCGGACTTGTCGTGGACCACGTCCCACTGCTCGATCCAGTCGCCCTCGGGATCGGACTCCGCCTCGGCGTCGTCACGGCGCGAGGTGGTCAGCGTGCAGGGCGGGCTCATCCAGTTCAGGGGTTTGTAGCTCCCGCCGTCGGAGTGCACGAGCACGCTTCCGTCGGCCTTGACGATCAGGAGCCGGGGAGCGAGCGGCAGGTGGGCGGTGAGTCGACCGGTGTAGTCGACGGAGCAGCGGGCAACGACGAGACGCACCCCGACAGGGTACGACACCTGCGGCGGGCCTCTGCCGACGCGGCGGGGCGGGCCGGGAGCCGCGGCGAGGGAGCGGCCCGGCGCCGGTGAGAGGACGATGAGAGGGATGTGAGAGGTGCTTCACCCCGGGTGCCCATGCTCACGGGGGCCTGGTCGCCGACGCGCCGTGCTCGTATCGTGGAGCGGTCCCGTGTCCGGGGCCTGGCGGCCCCCATCGAAGGAGCAATCCACCGTGCAACGACTCCTGGCCGTCCTGCTGGTCCTGATCGGACTGATCGGGCTCGTGCTCGGCCGTCTGGGCGAGACCACCTGGGCCCCCGAGACCGAGACCACCGCCACGGCGACCCTGGAGGATCCGGGTCCCGCCGTCGTGATCGACCCGGGTGTGCTCTACGTGGGCGGCGAGGAGGGGGAGGTCGTGATCGAGGGCGCCTCCGACGTCTCCGTGATCACCGCCTCGAACAGCGACATCGACGCCTATCTCGAGGGCGTCCACCACACCCGCGTCACCGGCGCCTCCGACTGGAGCACGCTGAGCACCGAGGACGTCGAGCCCGACGGCGCCGCGGAGATCTCCGACCCGACCGGCTCGGACCTCTGGCGCTCCGTGGACACCTCCGCCAGCCCCTACACCCTGGACATCGGCGAGTTCTGGGCCGCGGAGAACGGCGAGAACGAGCAGGTCTACCGCTCCCTGCTGATCGTCACCGACGGCACCGCCGCCGGCGCCGACAAGATCTCGATCACCTGGCCGGTGGACGAGGAGAACGAGTGGGTGCCCTACGCCTACGCCGGCGGCGCCGCGATCGCCGTGATCGGCCTGGTGCTCCTGGTCGTCTCGATCGGCCGACGCAACGACGAGGACGAGGACGAGCTGCTCGAGGAGCCCCAGGAGGCGCGCTCGAGCGAGGCGCGCACGTCGCTCGCCACGGGCGGCGCTGCAGCCGGGGCCGCGGCAGGCGGCCTCTCCGAGGACCGGGACGGCTCCGATACAGACGCCGACGCCGACGCCGACGGCTCCGACGCCCCGCGCGTCGAGGACCCCCTGGACGCCCCCGGCACCCGCGAGGTCGGCGAGCAGAGCGTGTGGTCCTTCGGCGACCGGGCCGACGACGCGGGGACCGGCGCCGACGGCACCGCCTCCGACGCCGGCTCCGACGGCGGCTCCCCGGACGCGGACCCCTCCGGCGACGACGCGGACCAGGAGCGACGATGACCCCCCAGACGCTGCGCGGCACCGCGCGGAAGGACACCGTGATGAGCACTCGACCCGTCGGCCGCCGTGGCCTCCTGCTCGGAGCCGGTGGCGTGCTCGCCACCGGACTGCTCGCCGCCTGCGGCTCCGAGCCCTCCGCACCGCCCGCGCCGCCCACCGGCAAGCAGCTCGCCGAGCCCACGCCCGTGCAGACCACCGAGCAGATCGAAGAGATCGTGCCCGAGGTCAACGCCGCCGTGGTCGCGGCCGACGAGGCGAAGGACGCCGCGAAGCTCGCCCCTCGCGTCTCCGGCTCCGCCGCGGAGTTCCGCAAGGCCGTCTACGGCCTGATCGAGAAGGCCCCCGAGTGGGCCGAGGACCTCAAGGTCCCCGGCGCCGGGACGATCGTGCCCATGAGCTCGGTCAGCGCCGAGTTCCCGCGCGTTGCGATCGCGCTGGTCGAGGACTCCGTGCAGGACGGCGTGCCGTACTTCCTGGCGATGCAGCAGAAGGACGCGAAGTCCGGCTACACCGCCTGGGGCTGGGCCCAGCAGGCGGTCGGCGTGGACATGCCCACCGTCCCCAACGCCGTGGTCGGCTCCGAGGCGCTCACCGCCGACGCCGAGGGCCTGCTCATGACCCCAGCGCAGGCGCTTGAGCTCTACGCGAAGGTGCTCACCGACGGCGACGCCGCGGACCCCGACGACAAGCTCGCCGCGAACCCTTTCCAGACCGGCACGCACGAGCGCATCCAGGCCGAGCGCAAGGAGCTGAACAAGGGCGTGGAGTGGGACGAGGCCGGTACCATCCGCGAGACCTATTCCGTGCGGGACGGCGAGCTCGCGGGCCTGCGCACCGAGGACGGCGGCGCGATCGTGATGGCGACGCTGATGTCCTCGCGCAAGGTCGCGATCAAGGACGGCGCGACCATGCGCTACGCGGAGGACAACAAGTACACGAAGGTGATCGGCACGCGCGAGTTCACCAAGCAGTACGTGCGCGAGTTCGGCACCCACGTGGCGCTCTACATCCCCTCGGCCGACGCCGGGGGCCAGGTCCAGCCGATCGGCGCGACCCAGACCGCGCTCGCCGCCAGCGGGGAGTGACCCGCCGGCGGTGACGCCCGCGAGAACGTGCGGCCGCGGGGCCGTGCCGCGGGGCCGTGATCCGCGTCCGGTCCCGCCGGCCCCGGGTCCGCTCCCGGCGGCCACTCCCTAGACTGGTGCGGTCACGCACCCGTCGAAGGAGTACCTAAGTGTCCGATCCGTACGGCATCATCGATCTCGCCGCGCTCAAGCAGCCTGCCGGCGGCGCCGGGGCGACCGACGCGGGGGAGCCCTCCGCGCACGAGGTCGCCGTCACCGAGCAGGGCCTCGAGCAGCTCATCGCCGACTCGCAGCAGGTCCCGACCCTCCTGCTGGTCACCAGCGGCCGGGTCCCCGAGGGCCCGACCTATCTCGCCGCACTGCGCCGCGGCGTCGACGCGAAGGGCGGCGCGCTGCGCCTGGCCGTCGTCGACGCCGACACCCAGCAGCGGGTCGCCGCCGCGCTGCGGGTCCAGCAGCTGCCCACGCTGCTGCTCCTGCTGCAGGGCCAGCTGCAGCCGATCGTCGACTCCGTGCTGCCCGAGGCGGAGATCGACGGCCTGCTGAACCAGGTCGTCGACGTCGCCCGTCAGCAGGGGATGGAGCTGCCGGGCGGCGAGGCCGAGCAGGCCGCCGCTCCCGAGGAGCCGCTGCCGCCGCTGCTGGCCGAGGCCTACGAGGCGATCGAGCGGAACGATCTCGATGCCGCCGTCGCCGCCTATCGCAAGCAGCTCCAGGAGAGCCCCGCCGACGGCGAGGCGAAGGCCGGCCTCGCCACCGTCGAGCTGATGCGCCGCACCCAGGGCGCGGATCTCGCCGCCGCCCGTCAGGCCGCGGCCGACGCCCCCGCCGATCTCGACGCCCAGCTGCTGGTGGCGGATCTCGACATGCTCGGCGGCCACGTCGAGGATGCCTTCACCCGCCTGCTGGACCAGCTGCGCGGCGCAGACCAGGAGACCAAGGACGCGGTGCGCACGCGCCTGCTGGAGCTGTTCGAGGTCGCCGGGGCCGATGACCCCCGCGTGGCCCCGGCCCGCAAGCGCCTCGCGAACCTCCTGTACTGAACCGCGCCGGGAGCCGCGCCCACGCCGCGCGATCGTCCCGCCCTTCATGTTGTGAGCCGCTGTGTTCCATTCCTGGAACACAGCGGCTCATGACTTTGTGGTAACTCGTGGGCGGGCCGGGAGAGCGACGGGGGCCGGGGCCGGGCCCCGACCCGGGCCCGGGCCTCAGCCCTCGCGCAGTCGGGCGGGGGCGAGGACCACGGCGCCGAGCGGCGGCACCGAGAGGCGCACCGAGTGGTCGCGCCCGTGCTGGGGGAGCGGCTCGGCGTGGACCCGTCCCAGGTTCCCGACCCCGCTGCCGCCGTAGACAGGGGCGTCGGAGTTCAGCACCTCGAGCCAGTCCCCGCCCTCGGGCAGCGGGATGCGGTGCTCGTGCCACGGCTCGGGCGAGAAGTTCACGACCACGACCACGGGATCGCCCGCCTCATCGCGTCGGACGAAGGAGAGCACGTTGTGCTGCGCGTCGTCGCCGATCAGCCACTCGAAGCCGCCCGGGTCCTGGTCCCGCTGGTAGAGCGCCGGGAACTCGGCCTGGACGGCGTTGAGGTCGCGCACGAGCTGCTGCGCCCCGCGGTGCAGCGGGTACTCGAGTAGCCACCACGGCAGCCCGGCCTGCTCGGACCACTCGGTGCCCTGGGCGAACTCGATCCCCATGAACACCAGCTGCTTGCCCGGATGGGTCCACTGGAAGGTGAGATAGGAGCGCAGCGTCGCGGCCTGCTGCCAGTCGTCGCCCGGCGCCTTGCGCAGCAGCGAGCCCTTGCCGTGCACGACCTCGTCGTGGCTCAGCGGCAGGATGAAGTTCTCCGAGTACTGGTAGACCATCGAGAAGGTCAGCTCGCCGTGGTGGTACTGGCGGTTGATCGGGTCCTGGCCCAGGTACTGCAGGGTGTCGTGCATCCAGCCCATGTTCCACTTGAACCCGAAGCCGAGGCCGCCGGTCTCGGTGGCGCGGGTGACGCCCGGGAAGGATGTGGACTCCTCGGCGATCATCACGATGCCGGGCGCGCGCTTGTACGCGGTCGCGGTGGTCTCCTGCAGGAAGGCGATGTTCTCGAGGTCCTCGCGGCCGCCGTGGCGGTTGGGCACCCACTGGCCGTCCTCGCGCGAGTAGTCGAGGTAGAGCATCGAGGCGACCGCGTCGACCCGCAGCCCGTCGACGTGGAACTCCTCGAGCCAGTAGCAGGCGTTGGCGACCAGGAAGTTGCGCACCTCGTGGCGGCCGGTGTCGAAGATGTACGTGCCCCAGTCCGGGTGCTCGCCGCGGCGGGGATCGGCGTGCTCGTACAACGGGGTGCCGTCGAAGCGGCCCAGCGCCCACTCGTCCTTGGGGAAGTGGGCCGGCACCCAGTCCATGATCACCCCGATCCCGGCACCGTGGAGGGTGTCGATGAGGTGGCGCAGCTCGTCGGGGGAGCCGAGCCGGGAAGTGGGTGCGTAGTAGCCGGTGACCTGGTAGCCCCAGGACCCGCCGAAGGGGTGCTCGGCGACCGGCATGAACTCGACGTGGGTGAAGCCCATCTCGGCGACGTACGCGGTGAGCTCCTCGGCCAGCTCCCGGTAGCCCAGGCCCGGCCGCCAGCTGGCCAGGTGCACCTCGTAGATCGACATGCGGGAGGAGACCGCCTCGGCGGAGGCGCGCTCGGCGAGCCAGTGGTCGTCGGTCCACTCGAAGTCGCTGACGGTGATCACGGAGCCGGTCGCGGGCGGCACCTCGGCCGCGCGCGCCATCGGGTCGGCCTTCTCGCGCCAGGTGCCGTCGGCGCCGAGGATCCGGAACTTGTAGACCTCGCCGGCCCCGACCCCGGGCACGAACAGCTCCCAGACGCCGGAGGTGCCCAGCGAGCGCATCGAGTGCAGGCGACCGTCCCAGCTGGTGAAGGAGCCGATCACCTGGACGGCGCGGGCGTTCGGCGCCCAGACGGCGAAGGAGGTGCCCTCCACCCCGTCCACGGTGCGCACGTGCGCGCCGAGCGCCCGCCACAGCTCCTCGTGGCGGCCCTCGCGGATCAGGTGCAGGTCGAGCTCGCCGATCGTGGGCAGGAAGCGGTAGGGCTCCTCGAGGTCGACCCAGTTCTCCCCGGCGGACCAGGTGACCCGGATCCGGTAGGAGGGGACCTCCGCCAGCGGCAGGGCGACGGTCCAGATCCCGTCGTGCTCGTGCTCCATCCCGTGGGCGGAGCCGTCGGGCAGGAGCACCGCGACCTCGCTCGCGAAGGGCTTGAGGGTGCGCACCGTGACGCCGCCCTCGTACTCGTGGGCGCCGAGCACGGCGTGGGGCTCGTGGTGGCTGCCGGTCGCCGTCGCGCCGAGCTCGTGCTCGCCCAGCGGCATCACCGGGACGGGACGGTCGGTGCTCTCCGTGGTGTGGGACATGTCAGCTCTCCTCGGGGTGGACGATGCGCAGCACGTGGGCGGGCCGGTCGGCGGCGCTCAGGATGACGAAGGGCTCCCGGTCCCAGCGGAACCGCTCACCGGTGAGCAGGTCCTCGACCTCGAAGCTCCCCTCGACGCCGAGCGAGTCGAGCTCGAGGTGCAGGCGGGTGGAGGCGTCGCGGTCGTGGGCGGTCAGGGAGACGACCAGCACCGTGTCGGGGCGGCCCGTGCCGCTCGCGTCGGCGTCGAGGTGCTTGGAGAAGACCAGCACCTGCGGGTCGTCGGCCTCGTGGAAGCGGATGGTGGTGAGGGTCTGCAGCGCGGGGTGCTCGCGCCGGATCCGGTTCAGGGTGCCCAGCAGCGGCTCGAGGCTCTCGCCGCGGGTGAGCGCTCCGGCGTAGTCGCGGGGCTTGTACTCGTACTTCTCGTTGTCGATCTGCTCCTGCGCGCCGGGCCGGGGGACGTCCTCGACCAGCTCGTAGCCGGAGTAGATCCCCCAGGTCGGCACGAGCGTGGCGGCGAGGATCGCGCGCAGCACGAAGGCGCGCCGCCCGCCGGAGCTCATGTACGGGGTGAGGATGTCGTGGGTGGTGGGCCAGAAGCTCGGGCGCATGTAGGGCGCCGCCTCGACCAGCTCCTCGAGGTACTCCTGCAGCTCCTCGGCGCTCTCGCGCCAGGTGAAGTAGGTGTAGGACTGGTGGTAGCCGACCTTGCCCAGGGTGTGCATCATCGTCGGCCGGGTGAACGCCTCGGCCAGGAAGATCACCTCGGGGTGCTTCTCCGCGAACTCCGCCAGCAGCTCCTCCCAGAAGCGCACCGGCTTGGTGTGCGGGTTGTCGACGCGGAAGAGGGTCACGCCGTGGGCGACCCAGTGCTCGAGCACGTCGCGGATCGCGGCGTAGAGCCCTTCGTAGTCCGTGTCGAAGCTGAGGGGGTAGATGTCCTGGTACTTCTTCGGCGGGTTCTCGGCGTAGGCGATGGTGCCGTCCGCCCGCACCACGAACCACTCGGGGTGCTCCTGCACCCACGGGTGGTCGGGGGAGCACTGCAGAGCGATGTCGAGGGCGACCTCGAGGCCGAGCTCGTTCGCCCGGGCGACGAAGGCGTCGAAGTCCTCGAGCGTGCCGAGGTCGGGGTGGATCGCGTCGTGGCCGCCCGCGGGCGAGCCGATCGCGTAGGGCGAGCCGGGATCGCCCGGCTGCGTCTCCAGGGTGTTGTTGCGCCCCTTGCGGAAGGTGGTGCCGATGGGGTGGATCGGGGTCAGATAGGCGACGTCGAAGCCCATCTGCGCGATCCGGTCCAGGGAGCGGGCGGCGGAGCGCAGCGTGCCGGAGGTCCAGCCGTGCTCGGGGTCGAAGTGCGCGCCCTCGGAGCGGGGGAAGAACTCGTACCAGGAGCCGTAGAGGGCGCGGCGGCGCTGCACCTCGAGGCGGAAGGGGCCGGCGACGGTGACGCCCTCGCGCAGCGGCCGCTCGGCGAGGATGCCGCGCAGGTCGGCGGCGAGCGCCGGGGCGATCCGGGCGGTGACCGGCAGGCCGGGGGAGCGCAGCGACTCGAGCGCGGCGGAGACCACCGGCCCGTCGGAGGCCGGTCGCGTGCCCTCGGCGATCTCGGCGAGCACCCGCTCGAGCACGAGCACGCCCTCGTCGCAGGTCAGCTCCGGGTCGACGCCGGCGGGGATCTTCACCTCGGCCACATGGGCCCAGGTGTCGTACGGGGCGGAGAAGGCCTCGATGCGGAAGGTCCAGGTGCCCAGCTCGTCGGGCCGGATCGTGGCCTCCCACAGGTCCAGTCCCGGGTTCGTCGAGCGCAGCGGCCGACGGGTCTCGACCCCGGTGGGGGAGATCAGCACCAGCTGCACGCCCATCGCGTCATGGCCCTCGCGGAAGGCGTTGGCGCGCACCGCGACGGTCTCGCCCTCGACGCAGCGGGCGGGGAATCTTCCGCCGTCGACGACGGGCTGCACGTCCATGATCGGGATGCGGCCGATCCCGGCGTCCAGTCCCGTGCGGAAAGTGGTCTCGGACATGGCCTCTCCTGCCTGAGCGCTCCCTGGTCACGGGGGGCTCTGCGACGATCGCGGTGACTGACCTCACGATAGCCGCTCGGGGAGGGGCGGCGTGACTCAGGGAGCGATGCCGAGCACCACGACGCCGCCGGGCGCGACGGTGACCGTGCGGTCACCGACCGGTCCGGGCGGCAGGTCCTCGGGGGACTCCAGCGCCGTGTCCAGCAGCACCTTCGCCGCGCCCTGCGGCCAGGGGGCCTCCGGCAGGCGCACCTCGGTCGCCTCCGCGGCGCCGGAGAGGATCACCAGCAGGTGCTCGGCGCCCTCGCGGCCGTGGACCGCCGGACGCAGCATGACCAGCACGTGTCGGGCGGGGTCCATCCACTCCTCGTGCGCCATCGGCGCCCCGGTCTCGTCGAACCAGGCGATCTGTCCGGCTTCGAGTTGCTCCGGGTCCGCCGGGCGCAGGAAGTGCGGGGCCCGCAGCTGGGGGTGCTCGCCGCGCAGCTGCAGCAGGCGCACCACGGTCGCGCGCAGCCTCTCCGCCGCCGCGGTGCGGCGCCAGTCGACCCAGGAGATCTCGTTGTCCTGGCAGTAGGCGTTGTTGTTGCCGCGCTGGGTGCGGCCCCGCTCGTCGCCCGCGGTGAGCATCGGGGTGCCCGACGCCAGCAGCAGCGTGGCCAGCACGCTGCGGGCGGTGCGCCGGCGGGTGGCCTCGATCTCCTCGCGGCGCGGGTCGCCGGGCGGGAGCTCGCCCTCGTGCCCGTGGTGGAAGGAGCGGTTGTCCGAGGTGCCGTCGCGGTTGTCCTCGCCGTTGGCCTCGTTGTGCTTGGACTCGTAGGCGGTGAGGTCGCGCAGGGTGAAGCCGTCGTGGGCGGTGACGTAGTTGATCGAGGCCCAGGGGGCGCGCAGGCTGCGCCCCTCGGGCAGGCCCGGCGGGTCCTGGCGGGTGAACATGTCCGAGGAGCCGGCCAGGCGCGTGGCGAGGTCGCGGACCCCGCCGATCCCCGGCTCCCCGGTGCGCTCCCGAGCGGCGCGGTCGGCCAGCCAGAAGGCGCGCACGTCCTCGCGGAAGGCGTCGTTCCACTCGGCGAAGGGGGCGGGGAAGTTCCCCGTCTGCCAGCCGCCGGTGCCCACGTCCCACGGCTCGGCGATGAGCTTCACGTCCCGCAGCACGGGGTCGGTGACGATCGCGCGCAGCAGCGGGTGGTCGGCGCGGAAGCCGCGGTCGTCGCGGCCGAGCGTGGTGGCGAGGTCGAAGCGGAACCCATCCACGTGCACCTCCTGCACCCAGTAGCGCAGGGAGGCGAGGACCAGGTCCATCGTGTGCACGGAGCGGGGGTCGAGGGTGCCGCCGGTGCCGGTGACGTCCTGGGGGACGCCGTGGTCGGTCCAGTAGTACTCGAGGTTGTCCAGGCCGCGCAGCGAGAGGGAGGGGCCGTCGCCGCCGCCCTCGGCGGTGTGGTTGTAGACCACGTCGAGGATCACCTCGAAGCCGGCCTCGTGCAGGCGGCGCACCATGGTCTTGACCTCCTCGAGCACCGCCTGGGCGCCGGCCTGCTGGGCGGCGGCGGTGGCGAGGGAGGGCTCGGGGGCGAAGTACGACATGGTCGAGTAGCCCCAGTAGTTCGTCAGCCCCAGCCGGGTCAGGTGCGGCTCGTCCATCGCGGCGTGGATCGGGAGCAGCTCGATGCTGGTCACGCCCAGGTCCCGCAGGTAGCCGGTGACGGCGGGGTGGCCGAGCCCGGCATAGGTGCCGCGCTGCTCCGGAGGCAGCTCCGGGTGCAGCCGGGTGAAGCCCTTGACGTGCAGCTCGTAGAGCACGGTCGCGCCCCAGTCGACCATCGGCCGCAGGTCGTCCTGCCAGTCGAAGGCGTCGTCGACCACCACGGACCACACGGCGGAGTCGCCGCTGTCGACCTCGCTGCGCCGGGGGACCTCGTCCCGGCGGTCCAGCATCGCGTCGACCTCGAAGGGGAAGAAGGCGCTCAGCAGAGGGGAGGAGTGCGAGACCCCGCGCGCCCAGGGATCCAGCAGCAGCTTGCGCGGATTGGCGAGCATCCCGCTGCCGGGGTCCCACGGGCCGTCGACCCGCAGCCCGTAGCGGGTGCCGGGGGTCATGCCGGTGACGTGGTCCCAGTGCAGGCCCCCGTCGTAGTGGCGCAGCCTCTGGCGGTGCTCGGCGGCGCCCTGGCGGAGGCACAGGTCCACCGCTCGGGCGCGGGGGGCGGCGACGGCGAAGGTGCCCCGTCCCTGCTCGTCGACGACGAGGCCGGGGGAGGTGGGGGCGACTGGCGGGGTCGCGCGGTCGAAGCGGTCTGCAGGCACGGGCCCAGTGTCCCAAACCGGCCTCCGCCGTCCCACTCGGCGTGGGCGGGGTCTCCCGGGCGGAGGGCTGATCCCGTGCGCGGCGGATCCCCTCCGGGGCGGGCGCGTCGGTGGTCGGCGTCCCCGCCCGGTGCCGTCGGACCGCTAGGATCGGTGCGGTGGTGCGGCCCCGTCGCCGACGGGGAGGCGCCGCCGGCTGGGCCGCGGGCGCCTCGGCGTCCGGCCGCCTCGGGGGAGGGGCCGGAGCGCCTCCGGACCTCTGCACGGCGGTCACCAGCACCGATGGCACGAATCGATCGCATGACGGGGGATCCGCAGCGCATGAGCATTCCACCCACCCAGCAGCCCGGGTCCTCGGCGCGCCCCCCGGCGCCGCCCGCCCGCCCCGCGCCGCAGAGCTCGGCCCCGAGCGCCTCAGGACCGAGCGCCTCCGGACCGGGCGCCCCGCCTCAGGGCGTCCAGGGCCAGGCGGTCCAGGGCCACGGCGCCCCTGCGCGACGGCCCGGCGGCTTCGCTCCCGCCGCCCGCGCGATCTCCCCCGGCGATCTCGAGCGCAGCGGCGCGATCGTCTCGACGATCACGAAGGTGTTCCAGTCGCGCGTGGTGGGCCAGGAGAACCTGCGCCTGTCGCTGCTGACCGCGCTGGCCGCCGGCGGGCACGTGCTGCTGGAGTCGGTGCCGGGCCTGGCGAAGACCACCGCCGCGAGCGCGCTGGCCTCCTCGATCACGGGCTCCTTCGCCCGCATCCAGTGCACCCCCGACCTGATGCCCAACGACATCATCGGCACCCAGATCTTCAACTACGGCTCGGGCACCTTCACCACCCAGCTCGGGCCGGTCCACGCGAACGTGGTGCTGCTGGACGAGATCAACCGCTCCAGCGCCAAGACGCAGTCGGCGATGCTCGAGGCGATGCAGGAGCGGCAGACCTCCATCGGCGGCGAGGTGTACCGCCTGCCCGAGCCGTTCATGGTGCTGGCGACCCAGAACCCGATCGAGGAGGAGGGCACCTACGTCCTCCCCGAGGCGCAGATGGACCGCTTCCTGATGAAGGAGATCCTCACCTACCCGCGCCCCGCCGAGGAGCACGAGATCCTCGACCGCTCCACCGCCGGCAGCCTCACCGGCCCCCGCGAGGCCGTCGGCACCGTCACCCTCGAGGACGTCCGCTTCCTGCAGCAGATGGTCGACCAGGTCTACGTCGACCCCGCCGTGAAGCGGTACATCATCGACCTGGTCTTCACCACGCGCGGCTCCGGCCCCCGCCCGGTCCCGAACCTCACCCAGTCGGTGCGCGTCGGCGCGAGCCCCCGCGGCTCCCTCGCGCTGATGCGGGTGGGGCAGGCGCACGCCCTGCTGCACGGCCGTGACTACGTCACCCCCGACGACGTCCGCGCCATGCGCTACGGCGTGCTGCGCCACCGCCTCGTGCTGACCTTCGACGCGCTCGCCAGCGGCATCAAGCCCGAGCAGATCATCGACGCGGTGTTCCACGCCGTGCCGATGCCCTGACCGGCCGCGCACGAAGGGACCGCGATGGCGACCTCGCTCCTCACCCGGGTCAAGGCCCGGGTGGACCTGCACACCTCGAACCGGGCGCGCGGCCTCGTCCAGGGCCGCGGCCGTTCGCTGTTCAAGGGCAGCGGCGAGGACTTCGACGACCTGAAGTACTACCAGCCCGGGGACAAGATCTCCGACATCGACTGGAAGGCCACGGCCCGCTCCGGCGAGCCGCTGATCCGCCAGTTCAACGAGGAGCGGGTGCGGCACCTCTCGATCGTCGCGGACACCTCCTCGTCGATGGCGGCGACGGCGGCCGACGGCTCCTCCAAGCGGGACGCGATGATCCTCGCCGCCGGGATGGTGTGCTTCCTGGCCCAGAAGAGCGGTGACCTGGTCGGCCTGGTCGGCGGCAGCGAGTCCTCGCCGCTCCAGCTGCCCTCCCGCTCCAGCGACGGCCATCTCGAGCTTCTGCTGCGCACCATCCAGCAGGGCACCACCACGGCGTCCCCGAGCGCGGACAGCGCCTGGCTGCTCGAGCGCGCCTTCCGCGTCACCACCCGCTCGACGCTGATGACCCTGATCACCGACGAGGCCCATCCCTCCGTGGAGGACTTCACGCTGCTGCGCCGCCTGACCACCCGCCACGACCTGCTGGTGATCCGCATCGCCGATGCGGACCCGCTGCAGGGCGAGGAGCTCGACCACGACGTGGTCGACGTCGACGCCCCGCGCGAGATCGCGTCCATGGCGCGCACCTCGGCGAAGGTCGCCCGGGACGTGGCCGCCTACCGCCGCGCCCGCAGCGAGGGCATCACCGAGATGCTCGACCGCCTCCACGTCAGCCACCTGCTCACGCGCGGCGAGACCACGGTCGTGGACGACATGATCGCGATGCTGCGCGCCCGGGAGTACCGCCATGCCCGTGCCTGACCCGCTGCTGCTCCCCGCGGCGCGCCTGCTCGCCGAGCCCGCGCCCGGCGAGATCATCGACCCGCCCCAGTACTCGATCGCCTGGGTGATCCTCGCGGTGCTGTGCGTGCTGGTGATCATCGCCCTGATCGTGGGGACGCTGAAGATCACCCGCGCGATCGAGAAGCGGATCGCCTACCGCTCCCGCCCCAGCGACCTCGAGTCGCTGAAGGCCGAGTTCCTGCGCGCCGTGAACGAGCTCGCCGACCGGCACGAGGCCGAGGAGCTCGGCGCCCGCGAGGGCCACCACGAGCTCACCGGCGTCATGCGCCGCTTCGTGAAGCGCACCACCGGCCACGACGTCACCAGCCAGGACCTCGCCACGCTGCGCGCCGATGCGCGCACCCGCGCCGTCGGCGAGCTGATCGCGGATCTCTACGAGCCCGACTTCGCCCTGGCCTCGGACCGCGAGCTGCAGGAGTCGGTGCGGCGCGCACGGGAGGTGATCCGGGAATGGTCATGACCTTCTGGTGGGTCACCGCCCTGCTGCTGCTGGCCGCGATCGTGGTCTGGGCGATCACGTTCTGGAACCGTCGCTCCCTGCGGCGCTCCCCGGTGCTGGTCGCGAACTCGCAGTACATGGACCGGATCCCGAGCTTCGCCCGGGCCCAACGGGCCGCCCGCGTGGTGCGCGCCGCCCAGGTCGGCATCGCCGTGCTCGCGGTGCTCGCCGCCTCGCTGCTCTCGGGCCGGATCGCGAGCGAGCGGATCGAGACGCCCGAGTTCGCCAGCCGCGACATCGTGCTGTGCCTGGACGTGTCCGGCTCGATGTACGAGTACGACACCGAAATCCTCTCCACCTTCGCGGAGATGGTCGACTCCTTCGAGGGGGAGCGGGTGGCGCTGACGATCTTCAACTCGACCAGCCGCACCGTCTTCCCGCTGACCAACGACTACGACCTGATCGAGCGCGAGCTGCGTGAGGGCGCGGAGGCGATCGACTTCGACGAGTTCGGCTACCGGCTCGGGAACAAGGACTATCCCGAGGAGAAGGTGCGCCAGTACGTCGAGTTCGTCGAGGGCACCAAGGGCATCCCCGACGAGGCCTCGATCGTGCCCGACGGGCTCGCGTCCTGCGCGCAGGTCTTCGACCAGGCGGAGCAGGACCGGTCGCGCTCGATCATCTTCGCGACCGACAACGAGGTCAACGGCGAGCCGGTGTTCACCCTGCAGGAGGCGACCCAGCGCGTCGCCGACCGCGAGATCGACCTGTACACCTTCTATCCCGGCGCCTACGAGTGCGGCCCCGGCTGCTTCGAGGAGCTGCAGACGGCGACCGAGGACCAGGACGGCGAGCTGTACGAGTCCTCCGACCCCCAGGCGATCCCCTCGATCATCGGCGAGATCCAGAAGAACCAGGCCGAGGTGCTCGGGGCGGAGCCGTCCGTGGTGCGCACCGACCATCCCGCGATCGGCTTCACCCTGACCTTCCTGTCCCTGGTGGGGATCCTCGTGCTGGGCTGGAGGTCGCGCTGATGCACCTTCAGATGCTGATGCCCCTGTGGGCGATCATCCCGCTGTTCGGGGCGATGCTGGTGCTGTGCACGGTGATGCTCGTGCGCCGTCCCCGCCAGCGCGGTGCCTGGGCGCGGCGCACCCTGATGGTGCTGCTGCTGCTCGTGGTCGCGCTGCGTCCGGTCACCCCGATCGAGGGGGAGCAGACCCAGCGCATGAACGCGAACGTGTTCTTCGTCGTGGACCGCACCGGCTCGATGAACGCCGAGGACTACGCCGGCGAGCAGCCGCGCCTGGAGGGCGTGAAGCAGGACATGCAGCAGGTGATGTCCATGACCGAGGGCGCCCGCTACTCGATCATCGCCTTCGACTCCACCGCCACCGAGCAGCTCCCGCTGACCACCGACGCGGGCGCCGCGAAAGCCTGGATCGACACCCTGACCACCGAGCCCACCGCCTATTCGACCGGCTCCAACGTGGACCGGCCGCTGCCGTCCCTGCTGAGGGAGATCTCCGACGCGAAGCGCGAGGACCCCGACTCGTCCGTGCTGGTGTACTTCCTCTCCGACGGCGAGAACACCGACGAGCAGGAGTCGGAGTCCTTCTCGCAGGCGGCCGGCTTCGTCGACGGCGGCGGCGTGCTCGGCTACGGCACGGCCGAGGGCGGGCCGATGAAGATCCAGGGCGGCGAGGACCACGGCGAGTACATCACCGGCACCGATGGGCAGCCCGGCATCTCCACGATCGACGAGCAGCAGCTGCAGACCATCGCGGGCGAGCTCGGCGTGCCGTATCTGCACCGCACCGACCCCGAGGCCCCGATCGAGGGCACCATGGACGGCATCACCCTGCGCCCGGTCCCGACGGAGTCCACCCGCGGCGTGGCGAGCTTCGACGACTGGTACTGGCTCGCCTCGATCCCGCTGACGGCCCTGCTGATCTGGGAGCTGGGGGAGATGACCTACCGGCTCCCGCGCCGGCTGGACCGCCACGACATCCGAGGAGCACAGCGATGAGCACGTCCCTCGACCCGCGCCCCGCGACGCCGGCCCCCGCCGGGTCCCGGCCGCCCGCGCTCGCGCAGGACACCCGCGGCAGTGCGAAGGACTTCGGGCTGAACCGGGCCCGGCTGCGGAAGGTGCGGATCATCGTGTTCGCGATCCTCGCCCTGCCGATCCTGGCCCTGGCCCTGCTGGCGCTGAAGTTCGTCTCGATGCCGATCACGCAGGCCACCCACCTGGACGCCTACGGGGAGCAGGACTACCCGGCCGCGATCGAGCGCCTCGCCCCGGTGCAGGTCGCCAACTGGTTCGAGCCCTATCTCCCGCACCTCTCCGAGGGCACGGCCCTCCTCCAGCAGGGGGAGGACGCGGCCGCGGAGGCCGAGCTGCGGATCGCGCTGGAGGAGTGGAACTCCCACAGCGACCTGAACTCCCCGATGCACGCCCAGTGCAAGATCCTCAACAACCTCGCGCTCTCCATCGAGCGCCAGGCCGACCTGATCGAGGACCCCCAGGCGCGTGCCGACCGGCTCTTCGAGGCCGAGGAGCTGCTCGCTCCCTGCGCCGGCGGCGGAGGCGGCGGCGAGGGCGAGAGTCAGGGCGGCGGTGGCGGCGAGGGCACCGGCGAGGGCACCGGCAACGAGGACTCCGAGACCACCGAGGAGAACGGCGAGCGGGTCGAGGAGAAGCGCCGCGGCGCCGACGAGGAGGCCGGCAACGATCCCGACGCCCGCGGTGAGGAGCAGGGCGGCGAGGGCGAGGACCAGGGCGACACCCCGCAGCAGCAGGACCCCGGCGAGCCGAAGCAGGACGACCCCGAGGGCGACGGCCCCGAGGAGGAGAAGCCCACCGACGGCTCCTCCGAGGAGGACAGCAAGGACGACGAGGTCGAGCAGCGCAACCGTGACGCCCAGGGCGGCGACGGCGGCGACGAGACCGGCGGCTCCCCGCAGGACCCGGAGCGTCCCTGGTGACCGCCGACGCGACGAGCGCGCAGCAGCAGGGGACGGCTGGGGAGCGCGCCTATCTCGACCACGCCGCGACCACGGTCCTGCGCCCCGCCGCCCGGGACGCCTTCCTCGAGGCCTCGACCGCCTGGGGCAACCCCTCCTCGGTCCACACCGCGGGCCGACGCGCCCGCGGCGTGCTCGATACCGCGCTGAGCCGCATCGCGGAGCTGCTCGGCGTGCCCCGCAGCTGGCTGATCATGACCTCCGGCGGCACCGAGGCGGACAATCTCGCGCTGCGCGGCGCGCCGCTGGGCGTGCGGGCGAAGGACCCGGCCCGCACCGCGATCGCCGTCGCCGCGACCGACCACCCCGCCGTGCTCGCCACCGCGCGCGCTCTCGCAGGCGGATCCGAGGCGCTGGAGGTGCGGGAGCTGCCCGTCGACCCCCGCGGCGTGCTGCGGCCCGACGGGGTCGAGCAGGCGCTGGCCGACTCCCGTGTCGGCGTGCTCAGTGCCGCGCTCGTGAACAACGAGACCGGCGCCGTCCAGGACATCGCCGCGCTCGCCGAGGCGGCCCGCGCCCACGGCACCCTCCTGCACACCGATGCGGTCCAGGCCGCCGGGCACGTGGCTCTGCCCGGCCCCGAGGACGTGGACCTGATGTCCCTGTCCGGGCACAAGATCGGCGCCCCCGTCGGCGTCGGCGTGCTCGTGGCGCGGCCGGGCGTTCCCTTCGCCCCCACCAGCACCGGCGGCGGCCAGCAGCGCGGGGTCCGCTCCGGTACCCTCGACGCCGCCCAGGCCGCGGCCTTCGCCGCCGCGCTCGAGGAGGCGCTCGGGGAGCGGGAGCAGCGCTCCGCCGAGGTGCGGCAGCTCTCCGCGCGCCTGCGCCGCGGGATCGCGGAGATCGACCCGTCGGTCCGCTTCACCCTCCCGGAGGACTCCCCGCAGTCCGGACACATCCTGCATCTCGTGCTGCCCGGCGCGGACAGCGATGCGCTGCTGTTCCTGCTGGACGAGCGCGGGATCGACTCCTCCGCGGGCTCGGCCTGCTCGGCCGGGGTCACCCAGGCCAGCCCCGTCCTCGCCGCGATGGGCGTCTCCGACGAGGACTCCCGCGGCGCGCTGCGGCTGTCGCTGGGTTGGACGAGCACCGAGCGCGACGTCGAGCTGCTGCTGGCCGCGCTGCCGGAGGCGCTCCAGCGGGCCCGCGCCGTCGGCTCCCTGCGCCGCTGAGCACGGGGCGCATCTCACGTCCCCAGGGCTCTGGGGGAGGGGCCCCGGCTCCGTAGACTCGTGGGGATGCGCCCGCAGGGGCGGGCAGGGACGCACCACGGAGGAGGACGCACCATGAAGGTGCTCGCGGCGATGAGCGGCGGCGTGGACTCCGCCGTGGCGGCCGCACGGGCCGCCGAGGCCGGCCATGAGGTGGTCGGCGTGCACATGGCGCTGTCGAAGAGCCGCGACCAGACCCGCACCGGCTCCCGCGGCTGCTGCACCGTCGAGGACGCCTCCGACGCGCGCGTCGCCGCCGAGAGGATCGGCATCCCCTACTACGTCTGGGATCTCTCCGACGACTTCCACGACCTGGTCGTGGAGGACTTCCTCACCGAGTACGCAGCCGGCCGCACCCCCAACCCGTGCGTGCGCTGCAACGAGCGGATCAAGTTCGCCTCCCTCCTCGAGCGGGCCACGGCGCTGGGCTTCGACGCGGTGTGCACCGGGCACTACGCCTCGATCCGCGCCGACGGCCCCGGCGGTGCCCCCTCCCTGCACCGCTCCCGCAACCAGGCCAAGGACCAGTCCTACGTCCTGGCCGTGATGGGCCCGGAGGCGGCCCGACGCTCCCTCTTCCCGCTCGGCGAGGACGAGACCAAGGAGGCCGTCCGCGCCGAGGCGCGCAAGCGCGGGCTCGGCGTCTCCACCAAGCCCGACAGCTACGACATCTGCTTCGTCGCCGACGGCGACACCCGCGGTTTCCTCGAGCGGCACCTCGGCGAGGCGCCCGGGGAGGTCGTCGACACAGGCGGCACGGTGCTCGGCACCCATCGCGGCACCCACGGCTTCACCGTCGGCCAGCGCCGGGGCCTGGGGATCCAGCAGCCCGCCGCCGACGGCGCACCCCGCTACGTGGTCGACATCGACCCCGCCTCCCGGCAGGTGGTGATCGGCGCGGCCGAGCTGCTCTCCCGCCGCGAGCTGGTCGCCACCGACCTGATCGCCTTCGAGCCGCTCGAGGCCGGCCGCGCCGTCACCGCGCAGATCCGCGCCCACGGCGAGGCGCTGCCCGGAAGGATCCTCGAGGCCCCTGCCGCGGCGACGACACCCGCGAGCGGCGGCACGGCCGACGGCCTGCTGCGCGTCGCCCTCGACACCCCGGTGCGCGGCGTCGCGCCCGGCCAGACCCTCGTCCTCTACGACGGCGACCGCGTGCTCGCCGCCGCCACCCTGGAGCGTCGCCCATGAGCCCCCTGCTCACCCTCACCGGTGACGGCACCTTCCGCGCCCCGACCGCGGACGAGGCCCAGCGCCTCGATCTGCCCGACGATCCGCACCTCGCCGCGCTGCTGCGCCTGCGCGCCCTGCTGGGCGACGACCTCGAGGAGCAGATCGCGACCCGGCTCTATCTGCCCTCCGCGCTCGGCCTGGACGAGACCGACCACCTGCTGCCCGCGACCCTCGCGCTGCTCGCCGAGACCACCGGCGACCTGGTCAGCTACGGCTGGCGGCTCGGCGCCGGGACGGGGCTGGCCTGGCAGCACGCCCGCGAGCTGCGGGCCCGGGTGCTGGACGCGGCCCGGATCGCCTGGCTCGGCTACGAGGGCACGGTGATGGCCACGACCCTCGGGCCCGCGACCCTCGCCGGGGCCACCTTCCTGCAGTCCGGGGAGCGGACCCTCGCCGATCCCGGCGCGGTGCGCGACCTGCCGATGCTGCTGGCCGAGGGGCTCGTGGACCACCTCACCGAGCTGCGCGAGCGCGTGCCCGGCGGCCACCAGCACGTGCTGGTGCGCGAGGACGCGGTCGCCGCGATCCATCAGGGCCGCATCCCCACGCCCTCGGGCCGCCGGCGCTACGACCCGCTCCCTGCTCCCGAGATCGCGGTGCTGTGGCGCTCGCTGTACGTGGCGCTGGAGGACTACGGCCTGGACGCCCGCGACGTGACCCTCGGCGTCGGCGCCGACATCGCGCTGCTGCGGGCGGCCCGCGAGGCGGGCGCCCGGCGCATGGCGATCGCCCCGCGCCGCCTGCCGCCGCTGTCCACTCCCGAGGGTCGCGCGCTCTGGGAGGGCATCGCGGAGGCCGCCGACGACGGCTGTGCCTTCGAGATCGTGGTCGACCCCCGCCCCGGCGGGAACCTCGCCCCCGAGCTCGAGACGATGCTGGAGACCTGGAAGCGCCTCGGACATGCCGAGACCGATGCCGCGGGCGTCACCGTCATCGCGCACACCGGCGCCTCCCACGGCCTGCACTCCGGCCGGGTGGATCCCTCCGCCCAGCCCGAGCGCTCGACCCTGCTGGACGAGTCCGCGCTCGAGGCGATGCTCCGGATCGCCCCCACCTGGGCGGAGCGCGTCTCGGTCTGACGCTCTCTGCCTCGCCGCACGTCGGCCCCGTGCGCGACAATGTCCCCGTGACGACGAACGAGCCCGATCCCCGCCCCGCCGACGAGACCGCCGATGCGCAGCAGCGCATCGCCGAGCTCACCGCCCGCATCGAGCAGGCGCGGGTGGACTACTACGAGCACGACGCCCCGACCATGGCCGACGGCGAGTACGACGCGCTGGAGAAGGAGCTGCGGGCGCTGGAGGAGGAGAACCCGCAGCTGGCCTCCGAGGACTCGCCCACCCGCACCGTCGGCGGCGCAGCGGCTGGGGGCCTGCCCACGATCGTGCACGCCGAGCGGATGCAGTCGCTGGACAACGTCTTCTCCCTCGAGGAGCTGCGCGAGTGGTGCGAGCACGCCGCCGCGGAGCTCAGCGCCCCGGTGCGCTTCCTGAACGAGCTGAAGATCGACGGGCTCGCGATCAACCTCCGCTACGAGAACGGCGAGCTCGTCACTGCCGCGACCCGCGGCGACGGCCGCACCGGCGAGGACGTCACCGCCAACGCGCTGCGCATCGAGGGGATCCCGCAGACGCTCGAGGGGGAGGGGCATCCGCCGTTGGTGGAGGTGCGCGGGGAGGTGTTCATGCCCACCAAGGCCTTCGCGGCGCTGAACGACCTGCAGGTCGAGC
Source organism: Brachybacterium sp. sponge (assembly GCF_001613775.1). Lineage (NCBI taxonomy): Bacteria > Bacillati > Actinomycetota > Actinomycetes > Micrococcales > Dermabacteraceae > Brachybacterium > Brachybacterium sp. sponge. Next base: position 271,206 of record NZ_LRMP01000003.1, read on the forward strand.
TGCGCGAGCGCGCCGTGGCCGAGTCCCGCGCCCGCTGGGAGGCGCGCAGCACCACCGGCACCCGCGCCTTCGACGAGGACCGCGAGATGCTCGCCGCGACCCGCCGCTTCCCCACCTTCGCCAACCCTCGCAACACCGCCGCGGGCGGCCTGCGCCAGCAGCTGGAGAAGAAGGAGGGCCTCGAGCGCGAGGCCGGGGAGGCGCGCCTGTCCTCGCTGCGCCTGACCGTCCACGGCCTCGGCGCCTGGCCGGATCCGCCGGTCGGCTCCCAGTCCGAGATGTACGAGCTGCTGAAGTCCTGGGGCCTGCCCACCAGCGCTCACCTCGGCGTCGCCGACACGGTCGACGAGGTCGCCGCCTACGTCGAGCACCACGGGGAGCACCGCCACGACCTCGAGCACGAGATCGACGGCATCGTCGTCAAGGTGGACTCCTTCGCGCAGCAGCGGGCGCTGGGCTCCACCTCCCGCGCCCCGCGCTGGGCGACCGCGGTGAAGTTCCCGCCCGAGGAGGTCACCACCAAGCTGCTGGACATCCAGGTGAACGTGGGGCGCACCGGCCGAGTCACCCCGTTCGGGGTCATGGAGCCGGTCACGGTCGCGGGCTCCACCGTCGAACTGGCCACGTTGCACAACCAGTTCGAGGTGGAGCGCAAGGGCGTGCTGATCGGCGACACGATCGTGCTGCGCAAGGCCGGGGACGTGATCCCCGAGATCCTCGGCCCGGTCGAGTCGCTGCGCGACGGCACCGAGCGCCCCTTCGTCATGCCGACGGAGTGCCCCGCCTGCGGCACCGAGATCCGACCCGAGAAGGAGGGGGACAAGGACTGGCGCTGCCCGAACCGCCGCAACTGCCCCGCCCAGGTCACCGGCCGGGTCGAGCACGCCGCCTCCCGCGGCGCCTTCGACATCGAGTCGCTCGGCGAGGAGAGCGCGATCGCGCTGACCGACCCGGACAAGCGCCGCCCCGAGGCGCTCGCGGCGCTTGCCGAGGGCCACGCGGTCTACCTCCCGATCCGCGGCGTCTCCGACACGGAGCTCGACGCCTTCGCGGTCGTCAAGAACGGCGACGTGGTCCAGGGCACCGACGGGGTGCCGCTGCTGCGCATCACCTCGGTGGACGACCCGCTGCTGCCCGCCGTGCAGGAGCCCGTGATCGACACCGGCGCGGACCTCTTCGACCTCACCGCCGACGCGCTCGCCGACGTATTCGTGTGGCAGCCGGAGCGGCGTGACGGCGTGCCGACGGGGGACTGGCGCATCCAGCCCGCCTTCTGGACCCGCCCCCAGTTCCGCCACTACAAGCGCGAGAACGCCTGGAAGCAGGTCAAGGAGCCCGCGGCGCTGAAGACCACCGAGGAGCTGATCGCGGAGCTCGAGAAGGCGAAGGACCAGCCGCTGTGGCGGGTGCTGGTGGCGCTGTCGATCCGGCACGTCGGCCCGGCCGCCGCGCGCTCGCTCGCCACCGCCTACGGCACGATGGACGCGATCCGCGAGGCGAGCGTCGAGCAGCTCGCCGAGACCGACGGGGTCGGTCAGATCATCGCCGAGGCCGTGGTGGAGTGGTTCGAGACGGACTGGCACCGCGAGATCGTCGACGGCTGGGCCGCCTCCGGCGTGCGAATGGCCGACGAGGTCGAGGAGGGCTTCGTGAAGACCCTCGAGGGCCTCACCGTGGTGGTCACCGGAGGGCTCGACGGCTTCACCCGCGACGGCGCGAAGGAGGCGATCATCACTCGCGGCGGGAAGGCCTCCGGCTCGGTCTCGAAGAAGACCGACTTCGTGGTGGTCGGCGAGAACGCCGGCTCCAAGGAGACCAAGGCCCGCGACCTGGGCCTGCGCATCCTCGACGAGGCAGGCTTCGTGGCCCTCCTCGAGGGCGGCCCGGACGCCGTCGCCCTGCCGGAGGAGGCCGAGGGCGGGACCGCCGAGGACGGGCCCGCCGAGGGCTGATGCTCTCCGCCGTGGGGGAGTCCTGCCCTCCCTCACGCCTGCTGCGCGAGCGCCAGCGGCAGCACCGGCCCGGAGCCGGCGCGGCGCAGCAGCCGGGCGGCGACCGCCATCGTCCAGCGGGTGTCGATCACGTCGTCGACCAGCAGGATCGGCGCACCGTCCAGGGCGTCGAGCCGGGCCCGCAGCTCGGCACCCACGGCGAAGCGCTCCCAGAGGTCCGCGACGCGGAAGGCGCTGTTCCCGCCGCCGCGCAGCGGTGCAGCGTCGGGGGAGAGGTCGAGGGCGCCGAGGTCCTCGAGCCGTCCGATCGAGGCGATCCCCGCGGCGAGCGAACCGACGAGCTGCGGCCGCGTGGTCGAGGGGACGGCGACCACCGCGGCGGGGCGCTGGTCCCAGTCCCAGTCCTTCAGCACCTCGACGATCCTCCCGCCGATCCGTTCGGGCACGACTGCGTCGACGGGCCGGCCGTCCTCGTCGGTGCGCAGCAGCTCCCGCAGCGGCACTGCCCAGCCGAGGTCCGACATGCGCGCGATGACCCGGCCCTCCGCGGCGCGCTCGCCCTCGGGGATCCTGCCCTTCGGCGCCCCCGCGCCGAGCAGCCGGTCCAGGCCCGAGGGCCAGCTCGCCCGCGGCTCGACCGGCACGCCGACCCGCTCCAGCAGCGCCGCGACGCGCTCGTCGGCTCCGTCCTCGGCGCCGCCCTCGCCCGTGCTGGTGGCCGGCGCGTCCGGCGCCGGGTACCAGGGCCCCGCGCAGACGTCGCAGCGACCGCAGGGCACGGCGGTCGTGTCGTCGAGCTGACGGGCGAGGAACACCATCCGGCACTGCTCGGGCCCGCCGGAGAGCGCCTCGTACTCGAGCATCGCCTGCTGCTCCTCGCGGCGGGCGCGGGCGACGGTCTCGTAGCGCTCGGCGTCGTAGTGCCAGGGCGCGCCGGTGGAGACCCAGCCGCCCTTGACGTTCTGGACCGCGCCGTCGACGGCGAGCACCTTCAGCAGCAGCTCGAGGGCGCTGCGGCGCACGTCCACCCGCGCCTCGAGCGCCGGGGTGCTCAGCGGCGCCCCCGATTCCGCGAGCGCGGTGAGGACCTGTGAGGCGGACTCCTGGGTGGGCATCGAGGCGGTCGCGAAGTACTCCCAGATCGCTCGGTCCTCCTTCCCCGGCAGCAGCAGCACGTCCGCCCGGTCGGTCGCACGGCCCGCACGGCCCACCTGCTGGTAATAGGCGACGGGGGAGGAGGGCGCGCCGAGGTGGATCACGAAGCCGAGGTCCGGCTTGTCGAAGCCCATCCCCAGCGCGCTGGTCGCCGCGAGGGCCTTGACCTCGTTGTCCTTCAGCGCCTGCTCGAGCTCGGCCCGCTCCTCCGGATCGGTGCGGCCCGTGTAGGCGCGCACCCGCCTGCCGGGCCGGTCCAGCAGGGAGGCGAGATCCTCCGCGGCGGAGACGGTCAGGGCGTAGATGATCCCGGACCCCTCGAAGGCGTCCAGGTGCCGCACCAGGTAGTCCAGGCGCTGGCGGTCATCGGCGAGGCTCATCGATCCCAGCCGCAGCGACTCCCTGGTGAGCGAACCGCGCAGGGTCAGCACCTCCCCGTCGGCCCCGCCGGTGCCGAGCTGCTCGGCGACGTCGGCGACCACGCGCGAGTTCGCCGTCGCGGTGGTGGCGAGGACGGGCACCTCGGAGCCGAGCTCGGCGACGAGGTCTCGCAGCCGGCGGTAGTCGGGGCGGAAGTCGTGGCCCCAGTCGGAGATGCAGTGGGCCTCGTCGATCACCAGCAGTCCGCAGCGGTCCACCAGGCGCGGCAGCTGCTCCTCGCGGAAGCGGGGATTCACCAGGCGCTCGGGGGAGACCAGCAGCACGTCGATCTCGTCGGCCGCGAGACCCTCCTCGATGTCGCGCCACTCGGTGGGGTTCGCGGAGCTGATCGCCTCGGCCCGCACCCCGGCCCGTCGCGCGGCCGCGACCTGGTCGCGCATCAGCGCGATCAGCGGGGAGATGATCAGCGCCGGCCCCGCCCCGCGCCGCCGCTGCAGCAGCGCGGAGAGGAAGTACACCGCGGACTTCCCCCAGCCGGTGCGCTGGACGACCAGCACGCGGCGCCGCTCGGCGACCAGCGCCTGGATCGCCTCGAACTGACCGGGATGGAAGCGGGCGTCCTCCCGCCCGGTCAGCGCGCGCAGCGACTCGAGGGCCTCCTCGTGCAGCGCGGCGCTTTCGGTCGGGGCGGCGGGGGAGTGCGGCGTCGTGCTCATGGACCCAGTGTGGCAAGCCGGACCGACGCCCGACGACCCCGAGGCAGCGTCGTGGACACCCGCACGCTGGGGAGGAACGGTCCTGGGCGGGTGTCTGAGACAGCTCTCATGCACTTCTCATCTCCTGCGCTTCCCGTCTCATCCGGCGCCTCTAGTGTTCCGGCCATGACCTCCTCAGCGCTGCACCGTCGCTCCGCCGGAGCCTCCGTCCCCGACACCCCTGCCACCCGACTCCTCGCCGGCCTCCTCGCGGGAGCCCTGCTCACCGCCGTGGCCCTGCCCGCCCGCCACTTTGCCGCGGAGGGGGAGGTGCGCGACTCCTTCCCCTTCTCCCACTACCCGATGTTCTCCGCCCGGCGCTCCAACCACTACCGGGTCGCGCACCTGCTCGGCATCGACGCCGACGGCACCTCCCGGCCCCTGCACTACAGCTACCTCGGCACCGGCGGGCTGAACGCCGTGCGCCGCCAGGTCCGCAGGCGGGTGCGCGACGGCCACGGGCAGCACCTCGCCGAGCACGCCGCAGCGCTGCTCGCCGCCCGCGACCGCGCCGAGGACCGCGGGATCCTCGAGGTCCGCATGGTCCGCGGCCGCTACCACCTCGACTCCTACCTGCGCGGCAGCGACCGCGAGGACTTGACCCAGAAGATCGAGCTGGTCGGCGCGGCGCCCGTCCCGGGCCGTCGCAGCCGTGCGGCCGCCGCGGTGGAGACCGGACGTACGGAGGCCGGACGATGAGCCCCCTGCTGCGCCGACTCGCGGACACCGCCCGGCGTCACCTCGCCCCCGCCGCGCCCCCGACCGCCCCCGCCCTGCTGCGCCTCGCCGTCGGCGGCTACCACCTGTGGCACGTCGGCCGCCGCCGCTCGCTGTATCGAGGAGTGCACCGCACCGCGACCGAGAGCTTCGACCCCGTGGGCGCCGCGCGGGTGCTGAAGAAGCCGCTCCCGCCCCGCGTCGCCGACGCGCTGCTGGATGCCTCCCTGGTCACCGGGGCGCTGTTCACCGCCGGGATCGGGCACCGGGTCACCGGCCCGCTGCACTCGGCGCTGCAGACCTGGAACTTCAGCTACCGCAACTCGTGGTCGATGGTGTTCCACCACGAGAACAACCTGGTGCTGCACACGATGGTGCTCGGCGCCGCCCCCGCGGCCGACGCGCTCAGCGTCGACGCCCTGGTGCGCGATCGGACTGTGCTGCCCGAGCGGCGTTCGTGGATGTACGGGGCGACGCCCGCCGTGATGAACGGCGCCGTCACCCTGACCTACCTGTTGGCAGGTCTCGCGAAGCTCACCGGCTCCGACGGGATGCGGTGGGCGAGCGGTGCGTCGATGCGCAGCCAGGTCGCGGTGGACTCGCTGCGCAAGGAGATGCTCGGCGAAGGCTCGAACCCGCTGCTGCGCGTCCTCGGCCCGCACACCGGGCTGTTCGCGGTGATGGCGGCGGGATCGCTCGTGCTCGAGCTCGGCGCGCCGCTGGCCCTCGCGGACCGCCGTCTCGGATGGCTGTTCGCCGCCGGCGCCTTCGCGATGCACTGGGGGATCAAGGCGATCATGCGGATCACCTTCCCGTACAACCTCTCGGGCGTGCTCTACCTGCCGCTGCTGCTCATGCCGCCGCCGGAGCGGCGCTGAGCGGTCTCAGGACTCGGAGTCCCCGGAGGACTCAGCGGATTCCGCGGACTCGGCCGACGGCGCGCCCTCGCGCTCCAGCCGGCGCAGACGCTCCGAGGTGGACTCGGAGTCGCTCAGCGGGTTCTCCTTCGTGGCCAGCGCCCGACGCATCCGGGCCTCGAGCTCCTGCGCCTCGCGGATCCTGGGATCGTCGGAGAGCTCCTCGCCGTCCTCGGGATCATGGGCGAGATAGTCGATGTGCGGGTCGACGGGCATGGCGGGTCCCTTCGGTGCGATGCGGCGGAGACGGAAGTCTAACCCTCCGCCGGTCGCTGCGGACCGGCCGCCGTCCCGTCCCCGCCGTACACTCGCCGACATGCCGAAGCGGTCCCGCCCCACCTCGTCCCCGGCCCTCGCCGGCACTGCCCTCCTCGAGGCGCTGCTCGGCGGCTGGCGAGCCCTGTCACGCCTGGAGGTGGACGGCTTCGCGCTCCAGCGCTCCCGCGGCGTGACCCATCGTGCGAACAGCGTCGTCCCGATCGACCCGCCGACGGACACCGCGGCGCTCGATGCCGCACTGACGAGGATCGAGAGCCTCCTCGGCGCGGCGGGGGAGACGCCCACCTTCCGTCTGTTCACCGCCGACGGCCTCGACCACGAGCCCGTCCGTGCGGCCCTGACGCGGCGCGGCTACGAGCAGGACGCCCCGGTCCACGTCCTGCAGCGCGCTCTCTCCGACCACCGCACCGCCCCCGACTCCCGCGTCGCGATCACCGTCGGCGCACCGCCCGAGGACTGGCTCGAGGCCTCCTGGCGACTCGCCCCGCGCCCCGAGGAGGGCGCCCGCGAGACGCTGCGCGATCTCATGGCCGGCACCCCCGCGATCTACCTCGCCCTCACCGACCCGGAATCCCGCGAGATCGACGCCGTCGGCCGCGCCGCCCTCGTCCCGCATCGCCGCCGCACGATCGCCGTGCTCGACCAGATCGCCGTGGACCCGGGCCGCCGACGGGAGGGGCTCGGCCGAGCCGTCGTGCGCTCCCTGCTCTCCCTCGCCGCCGTCCAGGGCGCGGACCTCGCCCTGCTCGAGGTCGAGACCGGGAACACCGCCGCCCGCGCCCTGTACCGCGGCGAAGGCTTCACTCCCTCCGGCGAATACCGCTACCTCACCCGGCCCTGAGCCGGCCGCCGCCGCGCCGCACCCCCGCGTGAGCGGCGCCCCGGCGCGGCCGTCGAACCGGAGCGCGCGCCCGTCCTAGACTGTCCCCATGCCTTCGATCGGACGAGATGACGTCGCACGCCTCGCCGACCTCGCACGGATCCAGCTCACCGAGGAGGAGATCACCCGCTTCGCCGGTGAGTTCGACTCCATCATGGACGCTGTCGCCTCCGTCTCCGAGGTCGCCTCCGAGGACGTCCCCGCGACCTCCCACCCCATTGCCATGACGAACGTCTTCCGCGAGGACGTCGTGACCGAGACCCTCACGCAGGAGGAGGCGCTGGCCGGCGCCCCCGACGCGCAGGACGGCCGCTTCGCCGTCCCGCAGATCCTGGGCGAGGAGTGAGAGAGAGCATGACCGACTCCACCAGCACCCCCGACATGATCCGCCGCAGCGCCGCCGCCCAGGCCGCCGCGCTGCAGGCCGGCGAGACCTCCTCCGAGGAGCTCACCCGCGCCCACCTCCACCGCATCGCGGCCGTCGACGGCGACCTGAACGCCTTCCTCCACGTCAACGAGGAGGAGGCCCTCGCGACCGCACGCGACGTCGACTCCCGCCGCGAGGCCGGCGAGGAGCTGCACCCCCTCGCGGGCGTGCCGATCGCCGTCAAGGACGTCCTGGTCACCAAGGGCCAGCCCACCACCGCCGGCTCCAAGATCCTCGAGGGCTGGGTCCCGCCCTACGACGCGACCCTCGTCGAGAAGCTCCGCGCCGCGGGCCTGCCGATCCTCGGCAAGACCAATATGGACGAGTTCGCGATGGGCTCCTCCACCGAGACCAGCGCCTACGGCCCCACCCGCAACCCCTGGGACCGCGACCGGATCCCCGGGGGCTCCGGCGGCGGCTCCGCCGCGGCCGTCGGCGCCTTCGAGGCCCCGCTCGCGATCGGCACCGACACCGGCGGCTCGATCCGCCAGCCCGGCGCCGTCACCGGCACCGTGGGCGTCAAGCCCACCTACGGCTCCGTCTCCCGCTACGGCCTGATCGCCATGGCCAGCTCCCTGGACCAGGCCGGGCCCGTCACCCGCACCGTCGAGGACTCCGCGCTGCTGCACGAGCTGATCGCCGGGCACGACCTGCGCGACTCCACCTCGCTGCCGGACCCCGTCGGCGCCTACGCCGAGGCGGCCCGGAAGCGCGATGTGAAGGGCCTGCGCATCGGCGTGATCGAGGAGCTCGAGGGCGAGGGCTTCGCGCCCGAGGTCCGCGCCCGCTTCACCGAGTCCCTCGACCAGCTTGAGCGCGCAGGCGCCGAGATCGTCCGGGTCTCCTGCCCGAACTTCGAGTACGCGCTCGGCGCCTACTACCTGATCATGCCCTCGGAGGCCTCCTCGAACCTCGCCAAGTTCGACGGCATGCGCTTCGGCCTGCGGGTGATCCCCGAGGACCACCCCACTGCGGAGAACGTCATGAAGGCCACCCGAGGCGCCGGCTTCGGCGACGAGGTCAAGCGCCGCATCCTGCTGGGCACCTACGCCCTCTCGGCCGGCTACTACGACGCCTACTACGGCAGCGCCCAGAAGGTCCGCACCCTCGTCCAGCGCGACTTCGCCGCCGCCTTCGAGCAGGTCGACGTGCTCGCCTCGCCGACCGCGCCCACCGTCGCCTTCCGCCTCGGCGAGAAGATCGACGACCCCACCGCGATGTACATGAACGACATCGCCACCATCCCCGCCAACCTCGCCGGCACCCCGGGCATCTCCCTGCCCTCGGGTCTCGCCGAGGACGGCCTGCCCGCCGGCATCCAGTTCCTCGCCCCGGCCCGCGCCGACGAGCGCCTGTACCAGGTGGGCGGCGCCCTCGAGGCGCTGCTCGAGGACTCCTGGGGCGGACCGCTGCTGGCCAAGGCTCCCGAGCTCGCAGGAGGCGCAGCCCGATGACCACCACCGACATCACCCCCGTCGACTTCGACGAGGCGATCGACCGCTACGACCCGGTCCTCGGCATCGAGGTCCACGTCGAGCTGGGCACCGCGACCAAGATGTTCGACGGCGCGCCGAACATCTTCGCCGCCGAGCCGAACACCGCGATCACCCCCACCTCGCTGGGCCTGCCAGGCTCGCTGCCGGTCGTGAACGCGAAGGCCGTCGAGTACGCGATCCGGATCGGCCTGGCGCTGAACTGCTCCATCGCCGAGACCTGCCGCTTCGCGCGCAAGCAGTACTTCTACCCGGACCTCACCAAGAACTTCCAGACCTCCCAGTACGACGAGCCCATCGCCTTCGACGGCTGGGTCGACGTCGAGCTCGAGGACGGCGAGATCGTGCGCGTCGAGATCGAGCGCGCCCACATGGAGGAGGACGCGGGCAAGAACACCCACGTCGGCGGCGCGACCGGCCGCATCCACGGCGCCACCCACTCCCAGGTGGACTACAACCGCGCCGGCGTGCCGCTGGTCGAGATCGTCACCAAGCCGATCCCGGACACCAAGGGCCGCGCCCCCGAGGTTGCCGCCGCGTACGTCCGCACCCTGCGCGACATCTTCCGGGCCCTGGACGTCTCCGAGGCGCGGATGGAGCGCGGCAACGTCCGCGCCGACGTCAACGTCTCCCTGCGCAAGGATCCGAGCGCCCCGCTCGGCACCCGCACCGAGACCAAGAACGTCAACTCCTTCCGCTCCATCGAGCGCACCGTGCGCTTCGAGATCTCCCGTCAGGCCGGGCTGCTCGACGCCGGCGAGTCGATCGTCCAGGAGACCCGCCACTTCCACGAGGACACCGGCGGCACCTCCTCGGGCCGCCCGAAGTCCGACGCGGAGGACTACCGCTACTTCCCCGAGCCGGACCTGGTGCCCGTCGCGCCGAGCCGCGAGTGGGTCGAGGAGATCCGCGCCGCGCTGCCCGAGCTGCCCGCCGCCCGCCGGCGCCGCCTGCTGGGGGAGTGGGGCTTCACCGACCTCGAGATGCGCGACGTCATCAACGCCGGTGCCCTGGACCTCATCGAGCAGACCGTCACCGCCGGCGCCTCCGCCCAGTCCGCCCGCAAGTGGTGGATGGGCGAGCTCGCCCGTGTGGCGAAGGACCGCGACGTCGAGATCGAGGCGCTCACGATCACCCCGGCGCAGGTCGCCGAGCTGCAGGGCCTGGTCGACGCGAAGAAGATCAACGACAAGATCGCCAAGCAGGTGCTGGTGAAGGTCCTCGACGGCAACGGCGACCCCGCCGCGATCGTCGAGTCCGAGGGCCTGGCCGTCGTCTCCGACGACTCCGTGCTCACCACCGCCGTGGACCAGGCGATCGCCGAGAACCCCGACGTGGTCGCGAAGATCCAGGGCGGCAAGGTCCAGGCGATCGGCGCCCTGATCGGCCCGATCATGAAGGCCACCCGCGGCCAGGCCGACGCCGGCCGCGTCCGCGAGATCATCATGGAGAAGCTCGGCGTGAGCTGAGCCCTCGCCGCACAGCGCACGAAGGACGGGCCGCCCCGCACAGGGGCGGCCCGTCCTCTCTGCGTCTGGCCCGAGGGCGTCCGCGCGGACGCGGACCGCCGCCGCGCTGCAGAGCTTCGCCCCGCCGCGCTGATGTGAGTGTCTCCACGGGGTGGGTCAAGAAAGGGTAAACAATCTGCGGGCCGGATTGTCGGACAAGCGCGCCGAGGTGACGGGCGAAAGCCCATGTCATGCACAGGTTCCGCTCAGTCGGAGGTGCGCGGCGTGCGGCGGAGCGCGCAGGTTACCCCTGGGTACAGTCATTCGTCGTCCGCTGTGCCGCCTCCCTCCTCGGTGACCGGCGCCCTGCGGGCCCCGAGTACCCGACCCGGCGGATCCCCGCCGAAGGAGAGCCCCCAGATGCCTGGAATAGACGCGGCCGTCGAGACGATCTTCGGCCCCATCGCCGCCTTCCTCAGCGCCGTCGTGTTCTACGAGGCGCCGATCTTCGGCGGCGTCCCGATCATCGTCGTGTGGCTGATGGCGGCCGCGATCTTCCTGACCGTCTGGCTGCGCTTCCAGCCGATCACCGGGCTCAAGCACTCGATCCAGGTGATCCGCGGGCGGTACACCGCCAAGACCGACCCCGGCGAGGTCTCCAGCTTCCAGGCCCTCGCCACCGAGCTCTCCGGCACCGTCGGCCTCGGCAACATCGCCGGCGTCGCGGTCGCGATCGCGGCCGGCGGCCCCGGCGCGGCGCTCTGGATCGCGATCTTCGGCTTCTTCGCGATGAGCGTGAAGATGGCCGAGGCGACCCTCGGCGTCATGTACCGCAAGGTCAACGCCGACGGCACCACCGAGGGCGGCCCCATGTACTACCTGCGCGACGGCCTCGCGCAGATCGGCCGCAGGCGTCTCGGCCGAGTGCTCTCGGTGCTGTACGCGATCTTCACCCTCGTCGGCGTGTTCGGCGCGGGCAACCTCTTCCAGTCCAACCAGGTCGCCGCGATCGTCGCCTCCTCGACCGGCAGCGAGTTCCTCTCGGGCAACCAGTGGCTGATCGGCGCGGTCATGGCCGTGCTCACCGCGATCGTGATCCTCGGCGGCGTCACGAAGATCGCCCGCTGGACCTCCGCGATCACCCCCGCGATGGCCGTGCTCTACGTGCTGTGCACGCTCGCGATCATCCTGGTGAACATCGAGGCGCTGCCCACCGCGGTCGCCACGATCTTCACCAGCGCCTTCACGGCCGACGGTGTCACCGGCGGCATCATCGGCGTGGCCGTCATCGGCATCCAGCGCGCGCTGTTCTCCAACGCCGCGGGCGTCGGCTCCGCGGCAATGGCGCACAGCGCCTCGAAGACGAAGGAGCCCGCTACCGAGGGCTTCACCGCCCTGTGGGAGCCGCTGGTCGACTCGATCGGCGTGTGCATGCTGACCGCGATCGCCGTCGTCATCACGGGCGTCTACCAGGGCGGGGGAGAGGACGGCGTCGCGCTGACCGCGGCCGCCTTCGGCACCGTCGCGGGCTGGTTCCCCTACCTCCTCACCGTCGCCGTGGCCCTGTTCGGCTTCTCGACCGTACTGGCCTACGCCTACTACGGCGAGCTCAGCGCCAAGTTCCTCTTCGGCAGCTCCGCGCCTGTTCAGAACGTCTTCCGCATCGCCTGGGTGCTCGCCGTGGTCGTCGGCGCCGCGATCTCGCTGGACTCCGTCATCGCCTTCTCCGACGCGATGTTCTTCTTGATGTCGGTCCCGAACCTGCTGGGCATCTACTTCCTCGCCCGCGTGCTGCGCCTGGAGATCCTGCGCCACCGCTACCGCGTGAGCGTCGGCGCCCTCTCCGAGGTCGAGCCGGACCTCCAGGTGGGCATGGGCTCCCATGAGCCCACCGAGGAGCAGGTCGCCGCCGAGGAGCACCGCACCCTGACCGAGGAGCTGCGCCTGGCGGACCTCCACCGCCAGCTCGCCGCGGACCCCGACTTCCCCGTCCGCGCCGACCACCACGACGAGGACCTCGCCTCGCCGATGGGGGAGACGGACTACGACGACTGGGCCCAGGATCCCGAGCACGGGGGCGACGCCGACCCGCAGGCGGAGCGCAGCTCTGCCGGGGTCTGACCCCGCTTCCGTCCTGCAAGACAGGGGCCGTTCCGGACGCACCGGGGCGGCCCCTCGTCATGAGCACGGCTGACGGACATCCGCCCATCACTGGACGCATCGGATAAGCACCTCCACGAGCCCGTGTCCACGGCTTTTGCCCGATCCGGCGCCGTCGTGGCGCTTCTCATCCGGGCGGCTCCAGGGTTTGCGAAACGACACGTTTGCGTATTTAGGGTAGGCAACCCTTACTGCGCGGGTCCGGATGGCCCGCGCCCCAGGAGGTCCTCCCATGGCATCACTCGCCACCCGCCCCGCCCCGGCCCCCGACGGGACCACCGTGGCGACGACCGGGCTGCTCACCGCCCGCACCGCCGACGCCTACCAGGACCTGCTCGGCCAGGTCACCCGCGACGTCGCCGAGCGGCTCCGCACGGTGCGCGCCCCCTCCGTCGGCCCCGACCGCCGCCGGCTCGAGCAGCTCGTGGAGGGCGTCGACCTCGACGGCCCCGGCGTGGGGGACGCCGCCGCCCTGACCGAGGCCGACTCCCTCTATGCGGGCAACGCCGTCTGGTTCCACCACCCCTCCTATCTCGCGCACCTCAACTGCCCCGTCGTGCTGCCCGCCGTCGCCGCCGAGGCGATGCTCGCCGCGATCAACACCTCCGTGGACACCTTTGACCAGTCCCTGGTCGCGACCCTGATGGAGCAGCGCCTGGTGCGCTGGACCGCCGAGCGGATCGGCTTCACCGCCGGCGACGGCGTGTTCACCTCCGGCGGCACCCAGTCCAACCTCCAGGCCCTCTTCCTCGCCCGCTCCCGCGCCGAGCGCGCCGCGGACGAGGACCGCGCCGCCCTGCTGCCCCGTCTGCGGGTCCTCGCCACCGATGCCGCCCACTTCTCCGTCGCCCGCTCCGCGCGCCTGCTCGGGCTGCGCGAGGACGCCGTCGTCGCCGTCCCCGCCGACGCCGCGGGACGCATGGACGCAGCCGCGCTGCGCGAGTCGCTCGCCGCCCTCGAGGCGGCGAGCGAGCTGCCCATGGCGATCGTCGCGACCGCCGGCACCACCGACCGCGGCCTCATCGACTCGCTGCCCGAGATCGCCCAGGCCGCCCGTGCCCACGGCGCCTGGCTCCACATCGATGCCGCCTACGGCGGAGGCCTGCTCCTCTCCCGCACCCGCCGCCACCTCCTGGACGGCATCGAGCACGCCGACTCCGTCACCGTCGACTACCACAAGACCTGCTTCCAGCCCGTCTCCTCGAGCGCCCTGATCGTGCGGGAGAGCGCGGACCTCGCTGCGACCGCGCACCACGCCGACTACCTCAACCCCGCCGCCGAGGCGGCCTCCGAGGACGCCGAGCTCAACCAGGTGGACAAGTCCCTCCAGACCACGCGGCGCTTCGACGCGCTGAAGCTGTGGACCACGCTCCGCTCCCTAGGGCCGGACGCGATCGGGGACATGGTCGACGCCTGCTGCGACCTCGCCGCCGAGGTGCGCGAGCTGCTCGCAGAGGACCCCGACCTGCACGTGCTCGGCACCACCGACCTCTCCACCGTCATCTTCCGCTTCCGCCCCGCAGGGCTCGACGACGCCCGCACCGACGCGCTGCAGCCCCTGATCCGTCGGATCCTGTTCCATTCCGGCCGCGCCATGGTCGCCCGCACCACCATCGACGGCACCCCCTGGCTGAAGCTCACCCTCCTGAACCCCGAGACCACGCTGCTGGATGTCGCCGCAGTGCTCGACCTCGTCCGTGCGACCGGCCGCGGCCTGCTCGCCGGCAGGCGCCTCGCCGCCGCGGAGGAGACCCGATGAGCATCCCCGCCCCGCAGCACGTCCACGACCTCGTCGGCATCGGCCTAGGCCCCTTCGGCCTGGGCCTCGCCGCGCTCGCCGACCCGCTCGACGACCTCGACGCCGTCTTCGTTGACCAGGCGGGCGGCTTCTCCTGGCATCCCGGCATGATGCTCGAGGGCACCACCCTGCAGGTCCCCTTCCTCGCCGACCTGGTGACCATGGCGGACCCGACCTCTCCCTACTCGTTCCTCGCCTTCCTCAAGGCCACCGGGCGTCTGTACTCCTTCTACATCCGCGAGTCCTTCGCGCCGCTGCGCAGCGAGTACGACGCCTACTGCCGCTGGGTCGCGGAACGGCTGGAGAGCCTGCGCTGGCGCCGTCGCGCCCTCGCGATCGAGGAGGAGGGCGACCACCTGCTGGTCACCCTCGCCGTGCTCGACGCCCAGGGCGCCACCACGCGCTTCGAGCAACTGCGCACCCGGCACGTCGCGCTCTGCCTCGGCACCGCCCCGCACCTCCCGCCGGCGCTCGCCGCCCTCGCGGGGGCAGACGAAGACGGGGCCGACGGGGCCGACGGCGCCGATGCGTCCGCGCCCGTGCTCCACAGCGCCGACTACCTCGAGCGGAAGCAGGAGCTGCTCGAGGCGGGCTCCGTCACCGTCGTCGGCAGCGGACAGTCCGCCGCCGAGGTCTACCGCGACCTGCTCACCGCTGCCGCCCCGCGCGGCACCAGGGTGGACTGGGTGACCCGCTCGGAGCGGTTCTTCCCGATGGAGTACACCAAGCTCACCCTCGAGATGACCTCCCCGGAGTACACCGACCTGCACCGCGCGCTGCCCGAGGACGTCCGCGACCGTCTCTCCCGCACCCAGCGCGCCCTGCACAAGGGAATCAGCGCGGACCTGATCGACGAGATCCACGAGCTGCTCTACGGCCTCACCGCCGGCGGGCGCGAGCTCCCCTCGCGCCTGCTCACCGCCACCGCCGTCACCGGCGCCCGCACGGACGGCGACGAGATCGTCCTGGACCTCGCCCACTCCCTCACGGGGGAGACGGCCGAGCACCGCACCGGCGCCGTGGTCGCCGCGACCGGCTACCGCCCCCGCGACGCCGACCTCCTCGCCCCGCTCGGCGACCGGGTCCGACGGGACGCATCGGGCCGCCTCGACGTCGCCCGCGACTACACGGTCGACGAGCCGGGCCGTCTCCACGTGCTCGGCACCGAGGAGCACACCCACGGCGTGACCGCCCCGGACCTCGGCTTCGGCGCCTGGCGCGCCTCCGTGGTGCTCGCCGCCGTGCTGGGCCGCGAGCCCTACCCGATCGAGCGAGCGATCGCCTTCCAGACCTTCGGCCTGCCGGCCGCGCACTGACCGCCGGCCGCGCACCGACCAGGAGAACCACGATGGACCTGACCTTCACCCCGTTGGACCCCGACGCCCACGCCGAGCTGCTGCACGGCTGGCTCACCACCGACCGCGCCCGCTTCTGGGGCATGACCGCCCACAGCCCCGCCCAGGTGCGCGACTATCTCGACCGCGTCGAGGCCTCCGAGCACGAGCAGGGCTGGATCGGCGCCCGCGCCGGGACCCCGCTCGTCTACGTCGAGACCTACGACCCCGCTCGCCTCCTCCCGGCCGGGCTGCTCGCCCCTGAGCCCGGCGACCTCGGCATGCACATGCTGATCGCCCCGCCCGCCGGGGAGCCTGAGCACGGGCTCACCGCCGCGGTGATGGGGGAGGTGGTCTCCTGGTGCCTGCACGAGCGAGGCGCCGCCCGAGTGGTCGTCGAGCCCGACGCGCGCAACCGCGCCGTGCTCGCCAAGAACGCCGCCGCCGGCTTCCGAGTGCTCCGCCACGTGGAGATCCCCGACGGGGAGGGCACCAAGCGCGCCGCGCTGAGCGTCTGCACCCGCGCCGACTTCGCCGCCTCGCCCCTCGGCCCCGGCGTCACGCCCACCGCCCATCTCCGCCCCGACATCGCCGAGCAGGCCCACCGCCACCTGATCGCCAAGGCGCTCGCCGAGCTCTCCCACGAGCGCGTCCTCGCCCCCGAGCCGCGCGGCGAGGGGGCCTGGGAGCTCGCCGTCCCCGGCGCCGATATCCGCTACCGCTTCACCGCCCGGGTGCTGCCGCTCGAGCACTGGCTCGTCGACCCCGCCTCGATCACCCGCGTCGAGGACGGCACGCCCACCCCGCTGGACGTGCAGGTCCTCGTGGCCAAGCTGCAGGACCTCCTCGGCATCCCGGACGATCTCCTCGCCACCTATCTCGAGGAGCTCGCCTCCACCCTCGCCGCCCGCTGCGCGACCCTCGACGCGGCGAGCCGCGGCGAGCGGCCGTCGACCGAGGACCTCATGGACGCGGACCTCCCGCGGGTCGAGGCGGCGATGACCGAGGGGCATCCCGGCTTCCTCGCCAATAACGGCCGCATCGGCTTCTCCCTGCCCGACTACCGCGCCTACGCGCCCGAGCAGGGCCGCACCACCCACCTGGAATGGGTCGCGGTGCGGCGCGAGCACGGCCACCTCGCCCTCGGCGAGGGCCTCACCGAGGAGGACCACGCCGCCTGGTCGCTGTCGGCGGAGGAGCGCGCGGCCTTCGCCGCACGACTCACGGACCGCGGCCTCGACCCCGCCGGGTACCTGCTGATGCCGCTGCACCCCTGGCAGGCGGCGCACCGCCTGCCGATCACCTTCGCACCCGACATCGCCCGCGGAGACCTCGTCCCCCTCGGCGCCGGCGGCGACGAGATGCAGCCCCAGCAGTCCCTGCGCACCTTCTTCAACCGCACCCGCGAGGGCGCCCCCTACGTCAAGGTCGCCCTCGCCATCCAGAACATGGGCTTCCTGCGCGGCCTGTCCCCGCACTACATGCGCGACACCCCCGCCATCAACGACTGGCTCGCCGCACTCGTCGCCGGCGATGCGGAGTTCTCGGACCAGGGCTTCCGCGTGCTGCGCGAGCGCGCCGCGATCGGGTACACGGGCGACGCCTACCACCGCACCCGCACCACGAACCCCCACCGCAAGATGCTCGCCGCGCTCTGGCGCGAGAACCCGGTCGCGCAGCTCGCACCGGGGGAGCGGGCCTTCACCATGGCGGCGCTGCTGCACCGCGACCACGAGGGCCGCTCCGTCGCCGCGGCGATGCAGCGCGCCTCCGGCCTGCCGCCCGAGCAGTGGCTCGCCGGATACCTGCGCGCCTACCTCCGCCCGCTGGTCCACCTGTTGCTCGCCCACGACGTGGTGGTCATGCCCCACGGAGAGAACCTCATCCTGCGCGTGCGGGAGCAGCAGGTGATCGGCGCGTTCTACAAGGACATCGGCGAGGAGATGGCCGTGGTGGGCCACCGTCCGCTGCCGGAGGGCATGGAGCGGGTGCGGGCCGTGGTGCCGGGGGAGGAGAAGGCGCTGTCGATCTTCACCGACGTCTTCGACGGGGTGCTGCGCCACCTCGCCGGGATCCTCGACGCCGACGGGATCCTCCCCTCCGACCGGTTCTGGGGCAAGGTCGCGAGCGTTCTCGACGAGTACGAGGCCGATCACCCCGGCCTCGCCCGCGGACTCGCCGGCGACGTGGACCTCCGCGCCGGCTCCTTCGCCCACTCCTGCCTGAACCGTCTCCAGCTGCGCAACACCCTGCAGATGGTGGATCTCGGCGACCAGGCCTCCTCGCTGCTGTACGCCGGGAGGATGGGCAACCCCGTCGCAAGGGTGGGGGCGATCGTCTGAGCGGTGACCAGTGTGATCCCCGTCCGCCGTCCGGATGGTGACACCGCCATCTCGCATGGCGGCGTAGCATGACGGGCATGGCTCAGCTCCGTTCCCGCACCTCGACCCACGGCCGCAACATGGCAGGCGCCCGCGCCCTCTGGCGCGCCACCGGCATGAAGAGCGGCGACTTCGGCAAGCCGATCATCGCGATCGCGAACTCGTACACGCAGTTCGTCCCCGGCCACGTCCACCTCAAGAACATGGGTGACCTGGTCGCGAGCGCGGTCGAGGAGGCCGGCGGCGTCTCCAAGGAGTTCAACACCATCGCCGTCGACGACGGCATCGCCATGGGCCACGGCGGCATGCTCTACTCGCTGCCCAGCCGCGACCTCATCGCCGACTCGATCGAGTACATGGTCAACGCCCACACCGCCGACGCGCTGGTGTGCATCTCGAACTGCGACAAGATCACCCCCGGCCACCTGATGGCCGCGATGCGCCTGAACATCCCGGTCATCTTCGTCTCCGGCGGCCCCTCCGAGTCCGGCAAGCCCGTCGAGGGCGTCACCGAGAACCGGATCGACCTGGTCGATGCGATGTCGCTGTCCGCGAACGACTCGATCACCGACGCGCAGCTCGCCGAGGTGGAGGAGAACGCCTGCCCCACCTGCGGCTCCTGCTCGGGTATGTTCACCGCGAACTCGATGAACTGCCTCACCGAGGTGCTCGGCCTGTCCCTGCCCGGCAACGGCACCACCCTCGCGACCCACGCCTTCCGCAAGGAGCTCTTCCTCGAGGCGGGGCGGAAGATCGTCGAGCTCGCCACGCGCTACTACGAGGAGGACGACGAGTCGGTCCTGCCCCGGTCGATCGCGACCAAGGCCGCGTTCTCCAACGCGATGGCCATGGACGTGGCGATGGGCGGCTCGACCAACACGATCCTGCACATCCTCGCCGTCGCGATCGAGGCCGGCGTCGACTTCGGCCTCGACGACATCGACCGCATCTCCCGCTCCGTGCCGACGCTGTCGAAGGTCGCCCCCAACGGCACCGCCCACGTCGAGGACGTCCACCGCGCCGGCGGCATCCCCGCGATCCTCGGCGAGCTGGACCGGGCCGGGCTGCTGGACCACACCGTCCACACCGTCCACTCCCCGGACCTCACCAGCTGGCTGGCCGAGTGGGACGTGCGCGGTGGCAAGGCCTCGAAGAAGGCCGAGGCCCTCTTCCACGCCGCCCCCGGCGGAGTGCGCACCACCCAGGCCTTCTCCACCACGAACACGTGGGACGAGCTCGACCTCGACGGCGAGAACGGCGTGGTCCGCGCCGTCCCCCACGCCCACACCAAGGACGGCGGCCTCGCCGTGCTCAAGGGCAACCTCGCCCGCGACGGCGCCGTGTTCAAGACCGCCGGCGTCACCGAGGACCTCTTCCACTTCGAGGGCACCGCGGTGGTCTGCGACTCCCAGGAGGAGGCGGTCCAGAAGATCCTGGACAAGACCGTGAAGGCCGGCGACGTGGTGGTCATCCGCTACGAGGGCCCCAAGGGCGGCCCCGGCATGCAGGAGATGCTCTACCCGACCTCCTTCCTCAAGGGACGGGGCCTCGGGAAGACCTGCGCGCTGATCACCGACGGCCGCTTCTCCGGCGGCACCAGCGGCGTCTCCATCGGCCACATCTCCCCGGAGGCGGCCGAGGGCGGGCTGATCGGCCTCATCGAGGACGGCGACAGGATCATCATCGACGTCGACAAGCGCCTGCTCGAGCTCGACGTGCCCGAGGACGAGCTGGCCCGCCGCCGCGAGGACAAGGGCGCCCTGCCCTGGCGGCCGGAGAACCGCGACCGGAAGGTCTCCCAGGCCCTGAAGGTCTACGCGCACCTCGCCCGCTCGGCGACCTACGGCGCGACCCGCCGCCCGCTCGACTGAGAGCAGCACCCGCACCCGACGAGAACGGCCGTCGACCCCTTCCGGGGCCGACGGCCGTTCCACGTGCCGGGACGGGTCACGCCCCGAGCGCGGCCTCGCAGCGCTCCAGCGCGATCTCGGCGACGAGCGGATGATCGCCGAGAGGGGCGGTGACCACGTCGGCCCCCGAGGCGGCGACCAGGTCGTGGAAGTGGCCGGGGGCGAGCACATAGCTCGCCACCACCACCCGTGCGTCGTCGGCGAGGCCCTCCCGCGCCGCGGCGACGGCGTCGGCCACTGGTGGTGTGGCCGCATAGGCGAACCCCGTCGTCACCTCGCGCCCGAGCCGCTCGGAGAGCAGACGCGCCATCTCCTCGACCTGTGCGACGCCCTCGGGATCCCGCGTGCCGGAGCCCGCCATTACCACCGCGTCGCCGTCGCGCAGGCCCGCTTCGACGAGGCGCTGCGCCATCACCTCCGCGAGCCGCGGGTCCGGGCCGAGCGGCGCGGCGGCCGTGGCGGCGCGGCCGGCGACCGCCCCGCCGATGTCGTCCTTCACGTGATAGCCGAGGGAGAGCAACAGCGGCACCACGACCGCCTCGACCTCCTCGCCCTCGCGGGTCCGGGCCTCGGCGGGCCGGGCGTGGGCGGCGACCACCGCAGCCACGTCCGGGGACTGCACGTCCACGAACGCCTCGCGCACCGCGCCCGGCGCCTGCGCGGCGATCCGGCGCAGCAGGGCGCGCAGCACGTCCCGCCCCTCCCGCGAGCGGGTGCCGTGGGAGCAGCCGATCAGCACCGGGGCGGGGGAGGGGCCTGGACCGGGCCCGTGCTCCGGCAGGTCGACGGCCTCACGGCCCGAGCCGTGCTCCGGGGCCTCCGCCGCGGCGGCCGGCTGCTCCGGGCGCAGGAACCCCTCGGCCGCGGTCCGGCCGACGGTGATCACCGCCGGGTGCCCGATGCCGACCTCCGCGACGACCTGCTCGATGTCCGCGAGGGTGCCGCGCACCTGGCGCTGGCCCGGCAGGGTCGCCTCCTGCACCACCGCGACCGGGGTCGCGGGATCGATCCCGTTCAGCAGCGCCTGGGCGACCAGCCGCGGAAGCCACTCCACGCCCATCATCAGCACGGTGGTGGTGCCGGGGTCGGCGAGCGCCGCGAGATCGGCGGGGCCCAGGTCGCCGTGGGCGTTGACCACGTGCACGGCGACGGCGGTGCCGCGATGGGTGACGGGGACGTCCCCGGCCGCGGGACCGGCCAGCGCCGAGGTCACCCCGGGCACCACCTGCACGTCGATGCCCGCGGCGCGACAGGCGAGGACTTCCTCGCCGCCGCGGCCCAGCACGAAGGGATCCCCGCCCTTCAGCCGCACCACGCGCCGTCCCTCGCGGGCCAACGCGACGAGCAGCGCGCCGATGTCGTCCTGCCGCATGGAGTGCGCACCGGGCCGCTTGCCCACGTCGATCACCTCGACGTCGGCCCCCAGCTCGTCCAGCAGCGCGCGCGGCCCGAGCCGGTCGGCGACCACCACGTCGGCCTGCCGCAGCAGGTCCAGGCCCCGCACCGTGATCAGGTCCCAGGCGCCGGGGCCGCCGCCCACGAGGGCGACGGCCCCGGGCTCGAGGTGGGCGCCGGTCAGGCCGCTCACGCCTCCCCGCCCGTGCCGGGGCGCGGAGCGGCGGAGACGTGCACGTGCCCGTCGACCACCTCGACGTCGAACACCGCGATCGGCAGCTTCTCCCCGCCGCCGGAGTCGAGCACCGCGCCGGTGTCGAGGTCCCAGCTCTGCTTGTACATGGGGGAGGAGAGGGTGGGGACGAGCCGCCCCTCCGCCTCGCCCTCGACCGTGAGCAGGTGGGTGCCCACCAGGCCGCGGGAGAGGATGTTCGAGCGGGAGTAGGGATCGTGCTGCTGCACGGCGCGCACGCTCCCGTCGTCCAGCAGGAACACCGCGATCTGGGTGCCGTCCGGCAGGAGCGCCGCGGCGCCCCGCTCCGGGGTCAGCGCGCCGAGCGGGCAGATCGGCACGAGGGCGTCGGCGGGGGCGGTCATCACTGGTCCTCCTGCGAGATGTGGGCGGCGCCGGCGAGGGCGTGCTCCTTCGCCGCGAGCGGGGTCGGGAAGGTGGTCTCCGGGGCGTCCTCCGGTCGGGCCGGGCGCACCTGCTCGCGCTCGAGCACGTAGCGCAGCGTCTTGTCGTGCAGGTCCGGGGCGTTGATGAAGGACACGAACTTCGCGCGCCGCTCCGGATCGTGCACCGCCTCGGCCCACTCGTCGACGTAGGTGTCGGTGTGGCGCTGCATGGCGGCCTCGAGCTCCTCGCCGATGCCGAGGGAGTCCTCCACGATCACGCGCCGCAGCTCGTCGATGCCGCCGGGGTACTCCTCGACCCAGCGCGCGGTGCGCTGGAGCTTGTCCGCCTCGCGGATGTAGAGGATGAGGAAGCGGTCGATGCAGCGCTGCAGGGTCTCGTCGTCGAGGTCCTCGACGAGGAGCTGCGCATGGGCGGGCTGGGCGCCGCCGTTCCCGCCCACGTACAGGTTCCAGCCGCGGTGCGTGGCGATCACGCCGACGTCCTTCGCCTGCGCCTCCGCGCACTCGCGGGCGCAGCCCGAGACGCCGATCTTGATCTTGTGCGGGGAGCGCAGCCCGCGATAGCGGCGCTCGAGGTGCGAGGCCATCGCGGTGGAGTCGCCCACGCCGTAGCGGCACCAGTTGGTGCCGAGGCACGACTTCACCATCCGCAGCGACTTCCCGTAGGCGTGGCCGGATTCGAAGCCGGCCTCGACCAGGCGCTCCCAGATCTCCGGCAGCTGTTCGAGCCGGGCCCCGAACATGCCGATCCGCTGGGCGCCGTTGACCTTCACGTACAGGCCGTAGTCCTTCGCGACCTGCGCGAAGACGAGCAGCTTCTCGGGGGTGACCTCGCCGGCGGGCATCGCGGGGATCACCGAGTAGGTGCCGTCCTTCTGGATGTTCGCCATGACGTGGTCGTTGGTGTCCTGCAGCGAGCCGAGCTGACGGCCCACCGGGCTGTGACGCTTGCCGGAGAGGGCGCCGAGCGAGGACAGGATCGAGGCGACCGTGGGGCGGCAGACCGCGCAGCCGCGGCCCGCTCCGGTGCCGTGCGCGGCGACGACTTCGGTGAAGGTCTCCTGGCCACCCTCCTCGACGAGCCTGTACAGCTCGGCGCGGGAGTGGTCGAAGTGCTCGCACAGCGCACGGGAGACCTCGATGCCGCTCTTGGCCAGCTCCTGGTTCAGCAGCTTCGTCAGCGACGGGACGCAGGAGCCGCACACGGTGCCGGCGGTCGTGCACTCCTTGATCGCGCCGACCGTGTGGCAGCCCTGCTCGTTCACGGCGTGGCGCACCGTGCCGGCGGAGACGTTGTTGCACGAGCAGATCACCGCGTCGTCCGGCATCTCCGCGCCCGCGAGCGCATCGCCCCCGCCCTCCGGCGCAATCACGGCCGACGGGTCCGCGCCGAGGGCCCGCCCGGTCATCGGGCGCAGCTGCGAGTACAGCGCGATGTCGCCGACGAACACGCCGCCGAGCAGGGTCGTCGCGTCGTCGCTCATCACGAGCTTGCGGTACTGGCGGTGCACGGGGTCGACGAAGGACACCTCGAGCGCGTCGGGGGTCATGGCGTTGACGTCGCCGAAGGCGGCGGCGTCCACGCCCACGCCCTTGAGCTTCGTGCCGTCCTCGCCGCGCTGGTGGGTGCGGGTGCCGCCGAGGAACCGGTCGGCGACCACGTCGGCCATGTCGTTGCCGGGGGCGATCAGGCCCGCGCACACCCCGTCGAAGGAGGCGCACTCGCCGATCGCCCAGATGTCCGGATCGGAGGTCTGGCAGCTTTCGCCCACGACGATGCCTCCGCGCTCGCCGACGGCGAGGCCGGCCTCGCGGCCGATCCGGTCGCGGGGGCGGATGCCGGTGGAGAAGACGACGACGTCGGCGGGCAGCTCGCTGCCGTCGGTCAGCTCCGCGGTGCCGATCGCGCCGTCCTCGGCGGGGCGGAAGGCGGTCGCGCCCACGCCGGTGCGCACCTCGATGCCCTTGTCCTGGATGAGCAGGCGCAGCATCTCGCCTCCGCCGTCGTCGAGCTGGACGGCCATGAGCCGGTCCGCGAACTCGACCACGGTGGAGCGGGCGCCGAGGTCCTGCAGCGCGGCCGCGGCCTCGAGGCCGAGCACGCCGCCGCCGACGACCACGCCGCGGACCTCGCGGCCCAGCGTCTCGCCGCGCTCGGCGACCCAGGCGGCGAGGGACTCGACGTCGTCGATCGTGCGATAGCTGAACGAGCCGGGCAGGTCCTTGCCCTCGGCGCGGGGTGCCCACGCCCAGGAGCCGGTGGCGAGCACGAGCCGGTCGTACTCGTGCACGGTCCCGGAGGCGCAGGTGACGGTGTGCGCGGAGCGGTCCACGCTCTCGGCGGCGTCGCCCGTGACCAGCGTGATCCGCGGGTCGGCCCAGACCCCGGTGTCCAGGGCGAGCATCTCGGCGCGGCGGTGGCCGAACCAGTCCGAGAGGTGCACGCGGTCGTAGGGATGCTGGGTCTCCTCGCCGATCACGGTGAGGGTCCAGTCGCCGGTGGGGTCCTGGGACTGCATCCGGGCCGCGAAGCGGTGCCCGGTCATGCCGCCGCCGATCACGACGATGCGGGTGCCGGGCGGCAACGGCGTCCCGGCGGCGGGGGCGAGGGGGGAATGGCCGGTGGCGTTCATGGCTGTGCGCACGGTCCTCTCTGGAGCGGGTGACCTCGTCCATACCGTAGGCAGGGCCGGACGCGGTGCGCAGGACTTTCGTCGCTTCGTCGGGCGTCGGGGCGGGTCCCTCCGGGCTTTCCACCGCGTTGTGACGAAGCGCGTCGCGCTTGCGCCGATGCGCCGGCTGCCCGCGGGGTCTCGCGATCCGGACAGGTGGCCCCGGCCACGCCCCGGGGCCTATGGTGGGCGCATGCAGACGATCCTTCTCGTAGTTCCCGAGCGCGGCTGACGCCCACTCGTCGCTTCGAGACGTCATCCGCGCCCCTCCCCGAGCCCCAGGCGGAGGGGCTTTTTCGTGCCCGGCCCGCGGGACGGCGCGACGGGAGGGACGGGGAGCATGTTCCACTCACCGCCACCGCCCACCGTCCGAGACGACGAAGGAGTTCCGATGACCGGACAGCAGATGACCGGCGCGCAGGCGCTGGTCGAGTCCCTCGAGCATGCCGGGGCAGAGGTCGTCTTCGGCCTTCCCGGCGGCGCGATCCTACCCACCTACGACCCGCTGATGGACGCGAAGAAGCTCCGTCACGTGCTGGTCCGGCACGAGCAGGGCGCCGGCCACGCCGCTTCCGGCTACGCCCACGCGACCGGCAAGGTCGGCGTGTGCCTGGCGACCTCCGGCCCGGGTGCCACCAATCTCATCACCGCGATCGCCGACGCCCAGATGGATTCGATCCCGCTGGTCGCGATCACCGGCCAGGTCGGCTCGATGTTCATCGGCACCGACGCCTTCCAGGAGGCGGACATCGTGGGCATGACGATGCCGGTGACCAAGCACAACTTCCTGGTCAAGGATGCCGCGGAGATCCCGAAGGTGATCAAGCAGGCCTTCCACATCGCTTCGACCGGCCGGCCCGGCGCGGTGCTGGTGGATGTCACCAAGGACGCCCAGCAGGACATGATGGAGTTCGTCTGGCCCGAGACCTTGGACCTACCCGGCTACCGCCCGGAGCCGCGCCCGCACGGCAAGCAGATCCGCGAGGCGGTGCGCCTCATGCTCGAGGCGAAGCGCCCGGTGTTCCTGCTCGGCGGCGGCGTGCTGCGCGGCAGGGCCACCGACGAGGTGCGCGAGCTCGTGGACGCCTCCGGCATCCCCTTCACCACCACCCTGATGGCGCGCGGCGCACTGCCGGACTCCCACCCGAGCCACCTCGGGATGCCCGGCATGCACGGCACCGTCGCGGCGGTCTCGGCCCTGCAGCGCGCGGACCTGCTGATCAACATCGGCGCCCGGTTCGACGACCGGGTCACCGGCCGCCTGGACTCCTTCGCGCCCGGCGCGAAGATCATCCACGCGGACATCGACCCCGCCGAGATCTCGAAGAACCTCGTCGCCGACGTCCCGATCGTCGGCCAGGCCGGGCAGGTCGCCAAGGCTCTCACTGAGGAGCTCCGCGCCCGCCTGGCCGAGTTCGACCCCCGCGACTACGAGGGCTGGTGGGGCACGCTGGACATGCTGCGGGAGAACTACCCGCTGGGCTGGACCGCTACGGAGGACGGCTTCACGGCCCCGCAGAAGGTCATCTCCCGCATCGGCGCGATCTCCGGACCCGATTCGATCTACGTCGCGGGCGTGGGCCAGCACCAGATGTGGTCGGCGCAGTTCGTCCAGTACGAGAACCCGCGCACCTGGATCAACTCCGGGGGGCTGGGCACCATGGGCTACTCGGTGCCCGCGGCGATGGGCGCCAAGGTGGGCATGCCGGAGAAGACGGTGTGGTCCATCGACGGCGACGGCTGCTTCCAGATGACCAACCAGGAGCTCGCCACCTGCGTCATCAACGACATCCCGATCAAGGTCGCCGTCATCAACAACAGCTCGCTGGGCATGGTGCGCCAGTGGCAGAACCTGTTCTACGACCAGCGCTACTCCAACACCGAGCTGAACACCGGCCACGGCTCGCGCCGCATCCCCGACTTCGTCAAGCTCGCCGACGCCTACGGCTGCGCGGGCCTGCGCTGCGAGCGGGACGAGGACATCGACGACACCATCCGCCAGGCGATGGAGATCAACGACCGCCCCGTGATCGTGGACTTCACCGTCAGCGCCGACGCGATGGTGTGGCCGATGGTGCCGGCCGGCGTCTCCAACGACGAGATCCAGATCGCCCAGGGCATGAGCCCCGAGTGGGAGAGGGACATCTGAGCATGACCACCAACCAGCAGCACGCCCCGACCGGGACCCCCGACTACGTCATGTCGCCGAACAGCCAGACCCTCTCGGTGCTGGTGGAGAACAAGCCCGGCGCGCTCACCCGCGTCACCGCCCTGTTCTCCCGTCGCGGATACAACATCTCCTCCCTCGCGGTGGGACCCACCGAGCATCCGGAGATCTCCCGCATCACGGTCGTGGTCGACGTCGAGCAGCACCGGCTCGAGCAGATCACCAAGCAGCTCAACAAGCTCGTCAACGTCCTCAAGATCGTCCAGTTCGATCCCCGCCAGACGGTCCAGCGCGAGCTGATCCTCATCAAGGTCACCGCCGATAGCTCCACCCGCACCCCGGTGCTGGAGATCGTGCAGATGTTCCGCGCGAAGGTGGTCGATGCGGCCTCGGACTCCGTGACGATCGAGGCGACCGGCACGCAGGACAAGCTCACCGCCCTCCTCGGCATGCTCGAGGAGTTCGGGATCCGCGAGATCGTGAAGTCCGGCGAGGTCGCGATCGGGCGCGGCGGTCGGGCGATCACCGACCGCGCGCTGCTGTCCTGACCCCGCCCAGCCGACCGAATAGCAAGACCGTTTCTCACATCGCAGGACGAGGGGCGATACGATCGCCTCGACGCCCGCAGCCGACCATCGAAGGAGCACAACGTGGCTGAGATCTTTTACGACGACAACGCCGATCTGTCCATCATCCAGGGCAAGAAGGTCGCGGTCGTCGGCTTCGGCTCGCAGGGCCATGCCCATGCGCTGAACCTGCGCGACAGCGGCGTCGAGGTCCGCGTGGGCCTGCGCGAGGGCTCGAAGTCCGCCGCGAAGGCTCAGGAGGAGGGCCTGACCGTCGGGACCGTCGCCGAGGTCGCGGAGTGGGCGGATCTGATCATGATCCTCACCCCCGACCAGGACCAGCGGAAGGTCTTCGCGGACTCGATCGCGCCCCACCTCTCCGAGGGCAAGGCGATCGCCTTCGCGCACGGCTTCAACATCCGCTTCGGCTACATCGAGGTCCCCGAGGGCGTCGACGTGCTGCTGATCGCGCCGAAGGCTCCCGGCCACACCGTGCGCCGCGAGTTCGTGGCCGGCCGCGGCATCCCGGACATCGTCGCCGTCGAGCAGGACGCGACCGGCTCCGCCTGGGACCTCGCCCTGTCCTACGCCAAGGGCATCGGCGGCACCCGCGCCGGCGTCATCAAGACCACCTTCACCGAGGAGACCGAGACCGACCTCTTCGGCGAGCAGGCCGTGCTGTGCGGCGGCATGAGCCACCTCGTCCAGGCCGGCTTCGAGACCCTCACCGACGCCGGCTACCAGCCGGAGATCGCCTACTTCGAGGTCCTGCACGAGCTCAAGCTGATCGTCGACCTCATGAACGAGGGCGGCATCGCCAAGCAGCGCTGGTCGATCTCCGACACCGCCGAGTACGGCGACTACGTCTCCGGCCCCCGCGTGGTCACCGACCAGACGAAGGCCGACATGAAGGCGATCCTCGCCGACATCCAGTCCGGCGCCTTCGCCAAGCGCTTCATCGACGACCAGGACAACGGCGCCGAGGAGTTCAAGAAGCTCCGCGCCGAGGAGGCCGAGCACCCGATCGAGAAGGTCGGCAAGGACCTGCGCAAGATGTTCTCCTGGAGCGCGCAGTCCATCGACTCGGACTACGTCGAGGGCAGCGCCGCGCGCTGACCCACCCGGTCCCCACACGCCGGCGGGAGCACCCACGAGGTGCTCCCGCCGGCGTCTTTCGTGCATCACGCTGTTCTGAACACATGCACGAGAAGTCGGCCGACGTGCCGAGCAGGGGGAATCAGGGATGAACACGATGGCGACCGCACGCACGACCACACGACGCACGGCGCTGACGGGGCTGGGGGCCCTTGGCGTGGCGACGACGGCGGGGGCATGCTCCCTGCTGCCGGGCGGGCAGGAGGAGACCCCGACGGGCGGCGCGGACCGGTCCCCGAGCGAGGGGCCGAGCGACGACGGCGCCTCCACGGAGCCCGCTCCGGAGCCCGGCGCCACCTTCGACGAGTGGGCGGCGCCGGAGGACCTGCAGCTGGTCGACATCGACACCGCCGCGGCGGACGAGCGCAGCAGGCTCGAGCCCGGGTCGCTCGAGCGCAAGGACCGCTTCGGGTCCTGGGCCTCTCCCGCCTTCCCGGAGGACTCGCCGCTGATCGCCGCCGAGCCGCTCGAGGTCGACGCCGAGGCCGCGGAGGCTCTCGGCGGGGACTCCGCAGCGCGCAGCCGCCTCCGCGACGTGCTGGTCCAGACCGTCGTCGAGATCGCCGACACCCCGCTGCTGTTCGAGGCGGACAACTCCCGCTACGGCGAGATCGGCCCCGCGCTGGTGAAGGCCCTCGGCCTCGACGGCTTCGACCCGACCGCGTTCGACCCGCTGTTCGAGGAGGTCCAGATCAGCGGGTCGCAGACGCTGGATGAGGGCGTGCCGGAGGCGTTCGCCCTCGAGCCGGCGCCCTATCCCGACGGCGGTCCTCGGATGAGCATCCAGGACGCGACCAGCCTGATCACACGATTGCCGGAGGGAGTCACGTTCGAGAGTGCGGGCGCCGGCCTGATCGCCTCCACCCGGGGCGCGGTGCCGATCGTGCGCGAGGGCGAGGAGGGATTCCTGCGCCGCGAAGTCTCCTTCCTCCTCGGCATCGAGGACGGCGGGATGAACGCTCTGATGAGCTACGTCGTCGCCTCGATGCCCACACTGGCGATCGCCGACGCGGAGGAGCTGCCGCTCATCGAGCCGACCGAGGTGCCCGAGGACTGGGAGGAGATCTCGTTCGGCCACATCACCGCGATGCTCCCGCCTGAGCAGGGGGAGGTCGTGGAGGTCGAGCTCGGCACCTCCCGGGTCGGCGAGGACGGCAACCGCACGGCCGGGATCACCCTGTTCCGGCTGCCGATCCCGAGCCCGTACCTGCTCGACTCCGTGCTCCACGCCGCGCGCGTGGAGGTGGACGGTGCGGACTTGGTCACCGCCGAGGCCAGCTCGGGCGGCCCGGAGGGGATGATCCTCAACGTGCGCGCGCACGTGGGAGCAGAGGAGTACCACGTCCAGCTCGACGGGCTCTCCGCCGAGGACGCCCCGGTCATCGCCCACCAGGTGCTGGCGGGGCTGCGCGTGGAGGGGTGATGCGCTGTTCGGCTGCGTCGGTGAGACGGGGGTCTACCTGTAGCTCACAACGCTCAGCGCCAGCCCCTGTCGCGGAGTGAAGTACGGACGTACGACGACGGTCTCCGTGCCGCCTGTGGCAGCGGGCTCCTCCTCGAACCAGTTCCAGGACCTGTACCGATCGACCCGCTTGTGATCCACGATGTCGTCGAGGACCCGTGCGACTTTTGAACGAATGTCCTTCGACCTGTAGGTGACGTCCCAGTCGTCATGCGTGGTCAGGCGCATGGACACCATGTCATCCACCGGGATCTGCAGTTCGATGGAACGTTCTTCCACGGAACTGCCGGCCGAGAGCTTCAGGGTCCTGCCATCAGACCGTCGAGTGAGGACTAGCTCGTCAGCGGGGGTGCGGTCGAAACTCGTCGTGGCATGAATGCGAATGCCGTCCTCCATGACGTCGATGGTGTCGACCTCTGTGTGGTGGTTTCGCTTCCATGATCTGAGCTTGAGCTTGTCGCCGTCCATGAACGGCACGACATGGCGGAGTCGGCCCTGAGCAGCGGCTGTCCTGATGATCGACCGGCCATCAGCGTGCCAGTCGAGATCCGAGTCCTGAGAATGGGGGCCGCGCAGCTCGATGGTCCACTCCGCATCATTGGTGAACGTCTTGCTGTCCACGTCGACGTGCTGCAACGAGCTGGCGGCGAGCGGTAGCTCGAGCACCTGATCGGCGGAGTGGTTGCTTCGAAGAACCAGATGCGCATTCTTCAGCGCCCTGGGAGAGCTGCTGCGGACGGTGAATGTCAGGGCCGCGCCAGGTGCAGCGGTCGCAGTGATGGAGATTGCTCCCGGGCGTCGCCCGGGCACGGGCAACGTGCTCCATGCGCGCGAGAGATCGATGCGTCGAAACCCGCGCGACTTCATCAGTCGAGAGAGGAGCTGCGCATGTCTGTCGGCGATGGCCGAGATGTCGAAGTCCTCGCCCCGACGGAGCCCTTCTGCCGAGAGCTCCATCCTCCGTTCCTTCGAGGACATCATCTCGTGAAGCGTCTTCACCAGCGGTTCCACCTCACCGGTGGGGATGAGGATTCCGTCTTCGCCCGAGGTGATGATCTCCCGAGGCCCGGTCGGGCAGTCGGTGCTGATGAGCGGTACACCGGCGCGCATCGCCTCGACGAGAGTCATTCCGAATGACTCGGCGTCTGATGTGGAGACCGCGATCGCGGCCTTCGTCCACTCGTCGCCCATGTTCTGGACGGAACCCATGAGGCGGATCCGACCGTCGAGGCCGTAGGAATGGATCAGATCACGAAGCCCGCCGACAGCGGAACCGGAGCCGTAGAGGCGGACGTTCCACTCAGGATGCTCCGAAGCGAGTCGCGCAAAAGCGTGGATGAGCAGCTCGAAGCGCTTCGCCGGCTCGATGCGGCCCGCAGCGACGATGAGCCCGCTGTCGAGCGTCGATGTCGAGATCCCCGGAGCAGGGATCGAGTTCGGGATCGCGACGACGGGAGTGGACGGCAGGTCGAGCCCAGCACGCACCAGCGCGGCATCCGCCTCGGTAACGGTCACGACGGCGTCGAGCGCGCCATAGGAGGAGCGCATATGTGCTCGTGTTGCCGGGTCGATCGTCTGATGACCGCTGTGCTCCTGCCCGACTCGCACCGCGGACTCGGGTCCGTGCTCGGCGAGCATCAGGTTGATGCTGGTGCGCGTCCCGACGATCACATCGGCACGGGTGCTCGTCAGATAGCTGCGCAGTCGGGAGTCGGTGAGCTCCGAGTACTGGGAGTACAGCTCTTCCGACGCCGGAACGTCCTTGCTCGGACGGTAGTACTCCTCGGATTTGCGATCTTTGGAGTGGGGGCGTCCGTCCACGAGCGACGTGACCTTCACGCTGCGTGGCGCGTTGAATGCCGCGGTGTCGGTCCTGCGATATACGGAGACGAGCTCGATGTCGTACGAAGGAGCGAGGCCATGTGCGAGGTTGTAGATGGTGCGGACCGTGCCGCCGACACCCCACAGATTGTGTCCGATGATCGCGATCCTCATCGGACGCCCTCCCATGGTGCGGGGACGGGGAAATAGGTCTCGAAGAACCGCTGCAGTCCCGGACCTGCCGCCTGCACATCGACCGGGGCGAGCGTGTCATTGATGCAGAAGGTGTCGGCATCCCTACGGGTGAGCAGACGGTCCAAAAGACGTGCCAGGTCGGGCCGGTGAAGGCCGATGTAGGTGAAGGTTGACGCATTGCTCGGGAAGGACCTGCATATCTCGTATCCCACATGGTGTGCCAGGTGCGACGGGATGTTCAGGTCGTCCGCGTCGCGGAACCTGTGGCTCGAGGTGGCGCTAACCAGCTGGGGGAAACGCTCTTCGATCTCCTCGATCACGCTCTTCAGGAGGGGGTACGGAGAATGCTCGAGCACCTGCGCCTGGCGCACGCCGAACATCTCATCCATCACCTCACGGCTGTTCTTGACCGCGAGATCCACCGGGGAGTCGGCTTCCGATTTCGAGAATTGAGGCACCCGTGACGGGGAGAGCTTGTGCTTCGCCGCCCCGTTGCCGAAGAAGAACAGTCCTGGAGGAACGGCGCGTCCGAAGAACATGTCGTCGTTGAGGTAGAGGAAATGCTCCGCAAGGCCATCGATCCGATGGATGTTCGCTTCGATCGCGTGACTGTTGAATGTCGGCAGATGATCCCGCTCCGGAAAGATCGCCGTGTGGTCGACCACGGTGACCTCACCGTTCGCATCGAGCCAGACAGGTCGCTGGCCCGCGGTGACGACGTAGATATTACGGATCCACGGGGCGAAGTCGTGCATCGAGCGGAGCGAGTACAGGAGCTCATCCCGCGACGCGTACCGGGCGTCGCTGTCCACTTCCTCATGGAGCTCCTCTGACGGTGCGTGTTCGCTCTTGCTTGCGCGCCAGTCAGGGTCATTGCCATCCACCCAGGTGTACACGGCGTCGATCGGGAACGTGATGTCGCTCGGCAGGACGACGGCCTGGGAGCGCGGGACCTCGATCAGGATGTCGTCGAATACCCGGGGTGAGAAGAGTGTCGCGCGAGACAGAGGCATCTCTGCCATCCCCTCGGACGTTCGCATTCTCCGGGTCGTGGCGCCGGGGCGGGGGGCGATGAGCTCGTCGGGAAACTGATGAGGAGAGTCGTCGGAGACCAGATCGTCCCAGAACTCGATCTCCGTGGAGAACTCCTCCCCGAGGGTTCGGGAGGAGCTGGGTGCCGCAACATGCTGCACGACCCGGATGACTGAACTTCCTGCCAGGCGCCTTTCGAGCCCCGGCGTGGTTCCATCGAGAGGAAGCTGCTTCACACGGGGCCGGGGAAGGATCGTCCGAGCGGCGATGGCCGGGTCCGCCGCCATCGAGCGTGACAGTACACGGACGATCTGCGCCCGCTGGGAGAGGCGGGCGCCGATGACGAAGCGAAGGCCCGAGGCCGGGCGCACCAGCCAATAATCGACCTCGGCCGCTTCGAGGGCCCGCACCACCCTGACCAGGTTCCATAGCAAAGCGTCGACGGGGCGGGCATCCGTGAGAACCCTGACGGTCCGCTGCTCCAGCCCGATGTCCCGTCTCTCCATCCGTCCCTCCGCAAGTCCGAGGCGGGAGGAGGCGAGATCTCTGAGGAGCATGGAGTCGTCCTTGTAGGGGTCGATGGAGTGTTGCCTGCGGACCCTGGCATCGTGTCGAGCGCCGCGAGGGATGCGGTGTGAGGGGGAGAATTGGGATGAACAGCAGGTTACGCAAAAGTTGACACCACAGTGTATGAGTCGTTCGGCGTCGCGGCGACGTGCTTCGAGTGCGGTCGGCCGGGCAGTAGCTTTGGACGGCGCCTCGACCATGTTGCGTTCGGCGGTGCCACACGATCTCGGAGGGAGAGGGATGGGAAGGCTTTTCACCCGGATGCGCAGTGCCGCCGGGCTGGTCAGGCAGAGCGTCGAGCGGGATCTTCTGGTGCGGAGGACGGGCGCGGCCGATGCGGCACTGGGGGAGGGTTCCGCTGGGCGAGTAAGTCTTCCGGCCCGTCGACCTTTCCTGGCCCGTGAGCTTCCAGCAGCAGCGGTTCCGATGCAGTCCGATGCATCACATGCATCGCGAACGCTCCGCGAGGTCGTCCAGAGCCTTCAGAGATCAGGAGCGGGGTGGGTCACCTACGGTGAGGCGCGGGGCGGTACTGCTGTGCTCGGCGTCGTCGAAGAGGACTGGTCCTCGGCTCTGCGAGGCATCCAGCGTGACGTCCCCGATGTCCTGATCGGTCTCGCCGAGACGAGCAAGCACGCATCGCTCGTCGAGTACTACAGCGGCCGCCACGACTCCGGGAAGGCTGACTCCTCCGCCATAGCTTACGCGCTGATCCCCGCCGTTGCAGAGGTCGACAGAGCGGTGGTCAAGAGGTTCGGCTTCGAGACCGCGGTGCGTCTTGAGAAGTGGCAGGAGGTCGATGCCACAGGAGATCTTGCCCCGTCGGTCTGGAACCCGAGGACAGCTGTGCTCTCGCGCTCCGACTTCCACCCCCACGGAGACACTCGGGACAGTGGAGAGCGCGTCGGTGATTCGGCGATGACTGCCCCCCACCTCATGCAGGTCACTTTCCCGATCGATGCCGTCTACACCTGGGTCGACGGCACCGATCCCGCCTGGCTCGAGCGGAAGCGCACGGCGCTCGAGCAGAACCTGGGCCACCCGATGCCCGAGGCCGCGGCCGACGATCTGAGGTTCGTCGGCCATGACGAGCTGCGTCACTCGCTGCGCTCCCTCGAGCAGTACGCCCCGTGGATCCGCCACGTGTACCTGGTGACCGACGGTCAGCGCCCGGACTGGCTGCGCGAGGACTCCGAGTGGGTCTCCGTGGTGGACCATCGCGACATCGCTCCGCCCGGCACCGTGCTGCCCACGTTCAACTCCCAGGCCATCGAGGCGAACCTCCACCGCATCGACGGGCTCTCCGAGCACTTCCTCTACTTCAACGACGACATGTTCCTGTCCTCGCCGGTCCAGCCCGAGCTGTTCTTCCACGCGAACGGGCTCGCCTCGATGTTCCTTTCCCGGGCGCAGGTCGCCCCGGGGGAGCCGGTCGAGGGGGAGCCGGCGCCCGACGCGGCGGGGAAGAACGCGCGTCGCCTGGTGCAGGAGGTGAGCGGTCGCCGTCTCAGCAGGAAGCTGTTCCACGCCCCGTACGCGCTGCGCCGGTCCGTCTCCTACGAGATCGAGGAGCGGTGGCCGGAGATCGTCCAGCGCACCCGTGACTCGCAGTTCCGTCGGCTCGAGGACGTCACGCTGGCAGGCGGTCTCCATCTGAACTACGCCTATGCCACCTCGCGAGCGGTCACACGCGGCATCCGCTATCGCTACGTCGGCATCGGCGAGGAGACCGCGGCCGCTGAGCTGCGACGTCTGATCGCGGACAGGGACAGTTTGAAGACCTTCTGCCTGAACGACGCGGTGCAGGAGCTCCCCTCGGATGTCGTCGATCGGCAGGTGCGGGCGTTCCTCGCCGAGCGGTTCCCCGACATGGGGTCCTTCGAGAAGCTGCCGGACTGACCGCCGGCGCTGTCACCGCGCGGTGAGATAGGCGCGCAGCAGGTGGGGCCAATCGGTCTGGATAGCGGTCGCGCCCACTCGGATCAGCTGGCCCCAGCCGAGGTCGGGGCCCTCGAGCACGGACGTGTCGTCGTCGGCCCCGAGATAGAGGACGGAGCCGTTCTCAAGGTTCAGGGCGTTCAGCAGCACGAGCGGATGCCGATCAGCGACAGCGGCCACCGCCTCGGGCCGTGCGAAGTCGTCCCCCGGTCCGGCGGCGAGCAGCTCCGCGCCGACGAGGTTGATCCCGTCGACCGCCTCGACCGCCGCGAGCTCGTCGGCCGTGCGGACGATGGGGAAGTACAGGAACGGTGTCGGATGCTCCGCCAGCGCACGGAGGTGCTCCTGCCGGGGCGGCGACTTGAGCAGGATGCGATCCTCGACGCCCCGGTCGGCGAGATGGTCGAGCAGATCAGGCCACAGCCCCCAGGAGCGGTCGATGTTGATCCAGGTCTCGGGCAGCGCCTCCAGGAGGGTGTCCAGCCGTTCGACGCCGGGGGAGGAGGCTCCTCCCTGCCAGCGGAACACGGCGGCCTCGAGCTGCTCGGCGGTCATCTCGCGGACGTCGCAGTCGATGCCGAACAGCTTCTGCTCGTAGCCGGTGTGGAACAGGAAGTACTCCCCGTCCGCGGAACGGACCAAGTCGGTCTCGATCACGTCGGCGCCCGAGCGCAGCGCACCGATCGCGGAGCGCACGGTGTTGTCGGGGAAGCTGCCCAGGGTGGTGCCGCGATGGGCGATCACCAGCGGCGTGCCGCGCTCCGCCAGCAGACGGTCGAGGCCGGCGCGCAGAGCGGCGGGCGTCGGGACGGGCATGGTGCATCCTCCTGGACAAGGTGCGAGTGGATGTCGCTGACGGGCACCACAGTAGGGCGCACCGCCCCGCACGGCGAAGCCGGGAGGGTCTCGCATCCTGACCCTCGTTCCCGCATGGCGGACACGCGACTACGCTGTCCCCTGAACCCCGTCGCACCCGAGGGCGTGAGCGACGACCGCCATCCGTACCGGAGGAGATTCCGTGACGCGTCCTGTCGTGCTCATCGCTGAGGAGCTGTCGCCCGCCACCGTCGAGGTCCTGGGCCCCGACGTCGAGGTCCGCAGCGTGGACGGCACCGACCGTCCCGCGCTGCTCGCCGCAGTGGCGGAGGCCGATGCCCTCCTGGTCCGCTCAGCCACCCAGGTCGACGCGGAGGTGTACGCCGCGGCCCCGAAGCTGCGCGTCGTCGCCCGCGCCGGCGTGGGCCTGGACAACGTCGACGTCCCCGGCGCCACCACCGCGGGCGTCATGGTCATCAACGCCCCGACCTCCAACATCGTCTCCGCCGCGGAGCTCGCGATCGCGCTGATCCTCGCCTCGCTGCGCAACCTCGGCCGCGCCGACGCCTCCGTGAAGGCCGGCCGCTGGGAGCGCAAGCAGCTCACCGGCGTCGAGCTGCTGGAGAAGACCGTCGGCGTGGTGGGCTTCGGCCGCATCGGCCAGCTCGTCGCCGAGCGCCTGCGCCCCTTCGGCGTGACGCTCCTGGCCTACGACCCCTACGTCAACCACGCCCGCGCCGCCGAGCTCGGCGCCCGCGTCGTCGAGCTCGACGAGCTGATGCGCGAGGCCGACGTGCTCACCGTCCACATGCCCAAGACCCCCGAGACCACGGGCCTGATCGGCGCCGAGGAGTTCGCGCTCGCGAAGCCGAACCTCCACGTCGTCAACGCCGCCCGCGGCGGCCTGATCGACGAGGAGGCGCTGTACACCGCGCTGAGCACCGGACAGATCGCCGGGGCCGGCCTGGACGTGTACTCCTCCGAGCCGCCCGCGAAGAGCGAGACCGCCGCGAAGCTGCTCGAGCTCGAGAACATCACCCTCACCCCGCACCTCGGCGCCTCCACCGCCGAGGCGCAGGAGAAGGCCGGCGTGGCGGTGGCGAAGTCCGTGCGCCTGGCGCTCGCGGGCGAGCTCGTCCCCGACGCGGTCAACGTCGCCGGCGGCGCGATCGACGACCTGGTCCGCCCGGGCGTCGCCCTGTCGGACCGGCTCGGCCAGCTCTTCACCGCCCTGGCCGGCGAGGCACCCGAGGTGCTCGACATCGAGGTCCACGGCGAGATCGCCTCCCGCGACGTCACCGCGCTGAAGCTCTCCGCGCTGCGCGGCATGTTCCGCTCCGTGGTCACCGAGCAGGTCAGCTACGTCAACGCCCCCGTCCTCGCCGAGGAGCGCGGCATCGCCGTCAACCTCGTCACCGACGAGACCACCGAGCGCTTCCGCAACGTCATCACCCTGCGCGGCACGCTGCGCGGCGGCGGCGTCGTGGCCGTCTCCGGCACGCTCAGCGGCGTGGACCAGGAGCACAAGCTCATCGACGTCTTCGGCCATGCGCTCGACGTGCCGCTGAGCGACCACCTGCTGATCCTGCGCTACTCGGACGGGCCCGGCCTGATCGGCAAGTACGGCGCCCTCCTCGGCGAAGCCGGCATCAACA
Organism: Brachybacterium sp. sponge; assembly: GCF_001613775.1. NCBI lineage: Bacteria > Bacillati > Actinomycetota > Actinomycetes > Micrococcales > Dermabacteraceae > Brachybacterium > Brachybacterium sp. sponge. Next base: position 309,273 of record NZ_LRMP01000003.1, read on the forward strand.
TCGCCGGCATGCAGGTCTCCCGCGTCCGTCGAGCCCAGGGCGCCGAGGCCCTCGTGGTCCTCGACCTGGACGAGTCCGTCTCCCGCGAGTTCGCCGAGGAGCTGGGCGCCGCCATCGACGCGCGCTCGATCCACGCCGTCGACCTCGTCTACTGATCCCACCCCCTCCTCAGGAGCAGCACCCGCCATGAGCACCACCCCCGCCCCGAGCACCCTGGACCTCGCCGTCATCGAGGGCGACGGCATCGGCAAGGAGGTCGTCCCCCAGGGCCTGCGCGCCCTCGAGGCCGCCCTCGAGCCCGCCGGCGTCGCGGTCCGCACCACGGACTACGACCTCGGGGCGGGGCGCTGGCACCGGACGGGGGAGACCCTGACCGACGAGGACATGGCGGCGCTCGCGAAGCACGACGCGATCCTGCTCGGCGCCGTCGGCGACCCCGGCGTGCCCTCCGGTGTGCTCGAGCGGGGCCTGCTGCTGAAGCTCCGCTTCGGCTTCGACCACTTCGTGAACCTGCGCCCCACCCGCCTGTTCCCGGGCGTCTCCACCCCGCTGGCCGAGCCGGGCGAGGTCGACTTCCTCGTCGTGCGCGAGGGCACCGAGGGCCCCTACGTCGGCAACGGCGGCTCCATGCGCACCGGCACCCCCCTCGAGGTCGCCACCGAGGTCTCCCTGAACACCGCCGTCGGCGTCGAGCGCGTGGTCCGCTACGCCTTCGAGCAGGCCGAGGCCCGTCGGAAGAAGCTCACCCTCGTCCACAAGCACAACGTGCTCGTCCACGCCGGGCACCTGTGGCGCCGCATCGTCGAGGAGGTCGGCGCCGAGCACCCGGACGTCGAGGTCGACTACGCCCACGTCGACGCGATGATGATCTACCTGGTCCAGGACCCCTCCCGCTTCGACGTCATCGTCACCGACAACCTCTTCGGCGACATCGTCACCGACCTCGCCGGCGCCATCGGCGGCGGTATCGGCCTCGCGGCGAGCGGGAACGTGAACCCCACCGGCGCCTTCCCCTCGATGTTCGAGCCCGTCCACGGCTCCGCCCCCGACATCGCCGGCCAGGACAAGGCCGACCCCACCGCGACCGTGCTCTCGGTCGCGCTGCTGCTGGACCACCTCGGCCATATCGAGCCCGCCGCCGCAGTGCGCGCCGCGGTCGAGAACGACCTCGCGGCCCGCGCGGCGGATGCGTCGCTCGTCTCCCGCGGCACCGCCCGCATCGGCGACGACCTCGTCGCAGCGATCACCGGGCGCTGAGAGCCCGCACCTGACACACTGACCCTGCCGCACCCCGCCGAGGAGACCACCGTGAGCGCACTCGCCTTCCCCCAGACCAGCACCACCCGTCGCGTGGGCGACGACGAGCGCGCCAGCATCCTCGCCGCCCCCGGCTTCGGCCAGCACTACACCGATTTCATGGCCCGCGCCCGCTGGACCGTCGAGGGCGGCTGGGGCCAGGACGAGGTCGTGCCCTACGGCCCGCTCGAGCTCTCGCCCGCCTCCGCCGTCCTGCACTACGGCCAGGAGATCTTCGAGGGCCTCAAGGCGTTCCGTCACGCCGACGGCTCGGTGTGGACCTTCCGCCCCGAGGCGAACGCCGAGCGCATGCAGCGCTCCGCCCGCCGCCTGGCCCTGCCCGAGCTGCCGGTGGAGGACTTCCTGACCTCGCTGAAGGCCGTCGTCGCGGCCGACGAGCCGTGGGTGCCCGAGGCGACCAGCGAGGAGTCCCTCTACCTGCGACCCTTCATGTTCGCCAGCGAGGAGTTCCTCGGGGTGCGGGCCGCGCACACCGTGGACTACTACGTCATCGCCTCCCCGGCCGGTCCCTACTTCCCCCGCGGCGTCCAGCCGCTGGTCGTGTGGATCACCGACGAGTACGCCCGCGCCGGCGCCGGCGGCACCGGCGCCGCGAAGTGCGGCGGCAACTACGCCTCCTCGCTGCTGGGCAAGCGGGAGGCCGCGGAGAACGGCGCCGACGAGGTGCTCTTCCTCGACTCCGAGACCCACACCTCGATCGACGAGCTCTCCGGCATGAACGTCGTCGCCGTCACGAAGGACGGCCGCCTGCTCACCCCGTCGCTGACCGGCTCGATCCTCGAGGGCGTGACCCGCCTGTCGATCCTGCGCCTCGCGGAGGACCGCGGCCTCGAGGTCCACGAGCAGAAGCTCGTGATGAGCGAGGTCGAGCAGCAGCTCGAGTCCGGCGAGATCACCGAGATGTTCGCCTGCGGCACCGCCGCGGTGATCAACCCCATCGGCGAGTTCCGCTCGAGGAAGGGCTCCTGGACCGTCGGCGACGGCGGCTCGGGCGAGGTCACCCTGGCGCTGCGCAAGGAGCTCACCGACATCCAGTACGGCCGGATCCCGGACCGTCACGGCTGGCTGACCCGGCTGGTGTGAGCAGGCCATGACCACTCCCACGATCGAGGCCTTCCACCTCTACGACACCACCCTGCGCGACGGCTCCCAGCAGGAGGGGCTCACCCTCTCGGTGACCGACAAGCTCGCCGTCGCCCGCCATCTCGACGATCTCGGCGTGACCTACATCGAGGGCGGTTGGCCGGGCGCGGTCCCGCGGGACACGGAGTTCTTCGCCCGCGCGGCGACCGAGCTCGAGCTGTCCACGGCGCGCCTGGCCGCCTTCGGCGCGACCCGCAAGGCGGGCGTCGACGTCACCGAGGACCCGCAGGTGCGCGCCCTCGTCGACTCCGGCGCGCCGACGATCACCCTGGTCGCGAAGTCCGATCTCCGCCACGTCACCGGCGCGCTGCGCACCACCGCCGAGGAGAACCTCGCGATGGTCCGCGACACGGTCGCGCATCTCGTCGGCCTCGGACGCGAGGTGTTCGTCGACGCGGAGCACTTCTTCGACGGGTTCCTCCACGACCCCGACTTTACGACCTCCGTGCTGGTGGCCGCGCACGAGGCCGGCGCCGCGGTGCTGGTGCTGTGCGACACCAACGGCGGCATGCTCCCGCATCAGGTCACCGGGATCATCGAGGACCTGCGCTCCCGTCTCGGGACGGCCGGCGCGGGAGAGGCCCGGCTCGGCGTTCACACCCACAACGACACCGGCTGCGCGGTCGCGAACGCGATCAGCGCCGTCCGGGCGGGGATCACCCACGTCCAGGGCTGCGTGAACGGCTACGGGGAGCGCACCGGCAACGCCGACCTGATCACGCTCCTGGCCGACCTCCAGCTGAAGATGGGCATGGACCTGATGCCCGAGGAGACCCTCGCCGAGGCCACCCGGATCTCCCACGCGATCGGCGAGATCGTGAACATGCCCGTCAGCCCGCGCGCCCCCTACGTCGGGGCGAGCGCCTTCGCGCACAAGGCAGGGCTGCACGCGAGCGCGATCCGGGTGGACCCGGACCTGTACCAGCACACCGATCCCCGCGCCGTCGGCAACGACATGCGCATGATCATCTCCGACATGGCCGGCCGCGCCTCGATCGAGCTCAAGGGCCGCGAGCTCGGCTTCGAGCTCGCCGACGAGCCGGAGCTCCTCTCGCGCCTCGCCCGGACCGTGAAGCAGCGCGAGGCGGAGGGCTACTCCTACGAGGCGGCCGACGCCTCCTTCGAGCTGCTCCTGCTGGACGAGCTCGGCCGCGTGCCGAGCTACTCCTCGGTCGAGTCCTGGCGGGCCACCTCCCAGCTGGGCCGCGACGGGACCCTCGAGACCGAGGCGACCGTGAAGCTGCGGGCCGACGGCGGGGGAGAGCGGGAGCGGAAGGTCGCGATCGCCGAGGGTAACGGCCCCGTCAACGCCCTGGACCTCGCCCTGCGCGAGGCGCTGCGGGAGCGGCACCCGGAGGTCGACGAGTTCGAGCTGCGGGACTTCAAGGTCCGGATCCTCGACTCGCAGCACGGCACCGATGCGACCACGCGGGTGCTCGTGCGCACCTCGGGCCGGGGCCTGGAGTTCCAGACCGTGGGCGTGGGGCCGAACGTCATCGAGGCCTCCTGGGAGGCGGTCTTCGACGCGTACACCTACGGGCTGTACAAGTCCGGTGTTCCGGGGGCCTTCCGCGCCGGGGAGGGCTAGTCTGACCCCATGACGACCTACGTGCTCACCGCCATCGGGGACGACCGACCGGGCCTCGTCGCCGCCCTTGCCGCCGCCGTCGACGAGCACGGCGGCAGCTGGGTGGACAGCCAGCTCGCGCTGCTGGCCGGGAAGTTCGCCGGCATCGTGCAGGTGGACCTCCCCGACGAGGCGGTCCAGGACTTCCTCTCCGCGCTCGAGGGCCTCGAGGCCGAGGTCGGGCTCGCGGTGGAGGCCGCCGTCGCCGAGCAGACCGCTCCGCCCGGTCCCGCCCGCGCCCTCCGCCTGCACCTGCTGGGTCAGGACCGCACCGGCATGGTCCGCGAGGTCACCACGGCGCTGCGCTCGCAGGGCGCGACCATCGACGGACTGCGCTCCTGGACCCGTGAGGCGCCCGAGGGCGGCGGCATGCTCTTCGAGGCCGAGGCCGAGCTGCGCCTCCCGACCGAGTCCGACGAGGCGGACGTGCGCGAGGCGCTCGAGACGATCGCGGCGGAGCTGATGGTGGACCTGGAGCTCGACGCCCCGGAATGAGCCCCTGAGGGCTCGATGCTGACGAATTCCGTGACCCTCGGGTCGCGGAATTCGTTGCGTTCCGGGTGGTGACTTCTGAGTTTCTCCGGGAACAGCCTTTTCCGGGACGGAAGTCCTCTAGGGTGGCCGCACGGGCCGAGGATGCTTACGACGTACAGTCCCCCTCTGCGGTGCGTCGTCGAGCAGTGCTCGCCCCTCGTGTCCGCACACGTCCGAGGAGCCACTCGATGACAGGGTCCCCGTCCTCCGCCGCCACGACCACCACCGCCAAGGACGCCGTCCCGCCCGGAGCCTGGAGAGCGCTCCTGCTGGTCACCCTCGGTTTCGGGGTGAACTTCTGGGCCTGGGCGCTGCTCAGCCCGCTGGGCCCGGTCTACGTCGAGCAGGGTCTCGCGCAGGACGCCTCGCTGATCGTGGCGCTGCCGGTCCTGGTCGGCTCCCTGGGTCGGATCCTGATGGGCGGCCTCTCCGACCGGTTCGGCGGGCACCTCATGTTCCCGCTGGTGTCCCTGCTGACCGTGATCCCGGTGCTGTTCCTCGGTCTCGTCGGCCAGTACACCTATTCCACGCTGCTGCTCGGCGGATTCTTCCTCGGCATCGCCGGCACCACCTTCGCGATCGGCGTCCCCTTCGTGAACTCGTGGTTCCCGCCCGCCAAGCGCGGCATGGCCACGGGCCTGTACGGGGTGGGCATGGGCGGCACCGCCATCAGCGCCTTCACCACGGTGCCGCTCGTGGACGCGGCCGGCAGCGCCGCCCCCTTCATCGTCACCGCGATCGCACTGGTCCTCTACGCCGTGATCGCCTGGCTGTTCATGCACGACGCCCCCACCTGGAAGCCCTCGGGCAAGAGCATGCTCTCCCAGACCCTGCTCGCCATGCGGCAGAAGGTCACCTGGCAGGCCTGCTACCTCTACGCCCTCTCCTTCGGCGGCTACGTCGCCTTCTCCGTCTTCCTGCCCACGATGCTGAAGAACTGGTACGGCCTCACCACGGCCGACGCCTCCTTCCGCATGGCCGGCTTCGTCATCGTCGCGGTGATCATGCGCCCGCTCGGCGGCACCCTCTCGGACCGGATCGGCGCCGTGCGCACGCTGCTGATCTCCTACGTCGCCGTGGCCCTCGCCGCGCTCATGCTCGCCTTCCAGCCCGCGCTGATGCCGCTGGGCACGATCGACTTCATCGTCATGGCCGCCGGCCTCGGCCTCGGCTCCGGCGCGGTCTTCGCCCTGGTCGCCCAGTCCGCCGACCCGTCCGTCGTCGGCTCCGTCACCGGCTTCGTCGGCGCCGCCGGCGGCCTCGGCGGCTTCGTCCCGCCGCTGGTGATGGCCGCGATCCACGCCGGCAGCGGCAGCTACTCCCTCGGGATCGTCCTGCTGCTGATCGCCACCCTCGGCGCCGTCGTCGTCACCCTCTTCGTCGGCCGCGGCGCCCGCCGGGCCGCCGCCACCGCCTGATCCGTCACCGCTGACCCGTCCCCGCCCAGGAGGAGCCTTCCCATGACCATCCAGGACCGCCAGGACCCCGCCGAGCCGGGCATGGACTCACCGGTGTTCGACGCGCTGATCGGGGCGCGGAGGATGTTCAGCCGCTCCGAGCGGATCAGCGAGGACAACCGCGAGACCCACCGCGTCGGCGGCCGCGGCGGCGACTCCTTCTACCGCGAGCGCTGGAGCCACGACAAAGTGGTCCGCTCCACCCACGGCGTGAACTGCACCGGCTCCTGCTCCTGGAAGGTGTACGTCAAGGACGGCGTGATCACCTGGGAGTCGCAGGAGACCGACTATCCCTCCGCCGGCCCCGACAAGCCCGAGTACGAGCCGCGCGGCTGCCCCCGCGGCGCCTCCTTCTCCTGGTACACCTACTCGCCCACCCGCGTGCGCTACCCCTACGTCCGCTCCGAGCTGCTTCGCCTCTTCCGCGAGGAGAAGGCCAAGGCCCCCGGCAACGATCCCGTCGAGGCGTGGAAGGCGATCGTCTCCGACCCTGAGAAGGCCATGCGCTACAAGCGCGCCCGCGGCAAGGGCGGGCTGGTCCGCGCCAGCTGGGAGGAGGCCGAGGAGCTCGTCGCCGCCGCCTACGTCCACACCGTGAAGGAGTTCGGCCCCGACCGCGCCACCGGCTTCTCGCCGATCCCCGCGATGAGCCAGGTCTCCTTCTCCTCCGGCGCCCGCTTCCACCAGCTCATCGGCGGCTCGATGCTGTCCTTCTACGACTGGTACGCGGACCTCCCGCCCGCCTCCCCGCAGGTCTTCGGCGACCAGACCGACGTGCCCGAGTCCGGGGACTGGTGGGACGCGGCCTACCTGATCATGTGGGGCTCCAACGTGCCCCTGACCCGCACCCCCGACGCGCACTGGATGGCCGAGGCCCGCTACCGCGGCCAGAAGGTCATCTCCGTCGCCCCCGACTACGCCGAGAGCGTCAAGTTCGCCGACGAGTGGCTCGCCCCGCACCCCGGCACCGACGCCGCGCTCGCCATGGCGATGGGCCACACGATCCTGCGCGAGTTCTACGTCGACAAGCAGGTGCCCTACTTCCAGGAGTACTCCACCCAGTACACCGACCTGCCCTTCCTGGTGCAGCTCGAGCGGCGCCAGGACGGCGCCCTCGTGCCCGGCAAGTTCCTCGTCGCGAGCGAGGCGGGGGAGCACCGCACCGCCGAGGCCGCGACCGAGCACGCCGACTTCAAGCCCATGATGTTCGACCGCAGCAGCGGCGCGATCGTCGTCCCGAACGGCACCCTCGGCCACCGATACAGCGCCGACGGGGAGGGCCGCTGGAACCTCGAGCTCGGCGACCTCGACCCGGCCCTGTCGCTGCTGGGCCACCACGAGGACGTCGCCGAGGTGCTGCTGCCCCGCTTCGACACGGCCGGGCAGGGCGGCCGCGGCGACGTCGTCCGCGGTGTGCCCGTGCGCGAGATCGACGGCCGGATCGTCACCACCGTCTTCGACCTGCTGCTGGCCGAGTACGGGGTGGGCCGCGAGGGCCTGCCGGGGCAGTGGGCCTCGGGCCTCGACGACGCCGAGGCGCTCTACACCCCCGCCTGGCAGGAGACCATCACCGGCGTGCCCGGCGTGGCCGCGGCGCGCATCGCCCGCGAGTTCGCGCAGAACGCGATCGACTCCGGCGGCCGCTCGATGATCATCATGGGCGCCGGCACCAACCACTGGTTCCACTCCGACACCATCTACCGCTCCTTCCTCACCCTCACGAACCTCTGCGGCACCCAGGGCGTCAACGGCGGCGGCTGGGCCCACTACGTCGGCCAGGAGAAGGTCCGCCCGATCACCGGCTGGCTCCACCTCGCCAACGCCCTGGACTGGACCCGGCCCCCGCGCCAGATGACCCAGACCACCTACTGGTACATGCACACCGACCAGTGGCGCTACGACCGCTTCGGCGCCGACACCCTCGCCGCCACCACCGGCGCGGGCCGCTTCGCGGGCACCACCACGGCCGACGCCGTCGCCCTCTCGCAGCGCCTGGGCTGGCAGCCCTTCTACCCCCAGTTCGACATCTCCTCCCTCGACGTCGCCGACCGCGCCGCCGCCGCGGGCGAGGAGACGATCCCCTATCTCGTCGACCAGCTCAAGCAGGGCGGGATCAACTTCGCGGCGGAGGACCCGGACGCCCCGCAGAACCACCCGAAGATCTGGTCGATCTGGCGGGCGAACACGCTCGGTTCCTCCGCCAAGGGCGACCAGTACTTCTTCCGCCACCTGCTCGGCGTCGACTCCGCCGCCACCGAGGAGGAGACCCCGGAGCACCTGCGCCCCCGGGACGTGCGCTGGCGCCAGGAGGCGCCGATCGGGAAGGTCGACCTGATGCTCACCCTTGACTTCCGCATGACCAGCCACACCCTCCACTCCGACGTGGTGCTGCCGGCCGCGACCTGGTACGAGAAGCACGACCTGTCCACCACGGACATGCACCCCTTCGTCCACTCCTTCAACCCCGCCATCTCGAACCCGTGGGAGTCCCGCACCGACTGGGAGACCTGGGCCGGGATCGCGCGGCGCTTCAGCGAGCTGGCCCGGACGCACCTGGGCACCCGCAAGGACGTCGTCGCCTTCCCGCTCCAGCACGACACCCCTGGCGAGCTCGCCACCCCGCACGGCAGGGTCCGCGACTGGAAGAAGGGAGAGTGCGAGCCGGTCCCGGGCCTGACCATGCCCACCCTCGTGGAGGTCGAGCGGGACTTTACGCAGATCCACGCGAAGTTCACCTCCATCGGCCCGCTGCTCGAGAAGCTCGGGATGACCACCAAGGGCATCACCTACGACGTGAAGGAGTACGTCGCCGAGCTCGGACGCCTCAACGGCGTCCACCGCACCGGCCCCGCCGCGGGCCGGCCGAAGCTCGAGACGGACCTGCAGGCCTGCGAGTTCATCCTGGGCCTGTCCGGCACCACCAACGGGCACATGGCCACCGAGGGGTTCAAGACCCTCGAGAAGCGCACCGGCACGCACCTGCACGACCTCGCCGCCGAGCACGAGGGCAAGCGCATCCACTTCGCCGACACGAAGGCCGCGCCGGTCCCCGTGATCACGAGCCCGGAGTGGTCCGGCTCCGAGTCCGGCGGGCGCCGCTACAGCCCCTTCACCATCAACGTCGAGCGGAAGAAGCCCTGGCACACCCTCACCGGGCGCCAGCACTACTACCTCGACCACGACTGGATGCTCGAGATGGGGGAGGCGCTGCCCGTCTTCCGGCCCCCGCTGGACATGACCGCCCTGTTCGGGGAGCGGGCGCTCGGGGAGAAGGACGAGGCGGGCACCTCGATCTCGGTGCGCTACCTGACCCCGCACAACAAATGGGCGATCCACTCGATGTACATGGAGAACTTCTTCATGATGAACCTCTCCCGCGGCGGCCAGACCATCTGGATGAGCGTCGAGGACGCGGAGGCCGTCGGCATCACCGACAACGACTGGATCGAGGCCACCAACCGCAACGGCGTCGTCGCCGCGCGGGCCGTGGTCTCCCACCGCATGCCGAAGGGCACCGCCTTCATGCACCACGCCCAGGACCGCACCGTGAACGTGCCGCTGACCGAGCGGGACGGCATGCGCGGCGGCATCCACAACTCGCTGACCCGCATCATGCTCAAGCCCTCCCACCTCATCGGGGGCTACGGCCAGCTGTCCTACGCCTTCAACTACTACGGCCCGACGGGCAACCAGCGCGACGAGGTCACGATGATCCGCAAGCGCACCGCCCCCGTCGAGTACTGAGCACCGAGAGAACGAGGAGAGACGACATGCGCGTCATGGCCCAGATGTCGATGGTGATGAACCTCGACAAGTGCATCGGCTGCCACACCTGCTCGGTGACCTGCAAGCAGGCGTGGACGAACCGCTCCGGCACGGAGTACATCTGGTTCAACAACGTCGAGACCCGGCCCGGGCAGGGCTACCCCCGCGGCTACGAGGACCAGGAGAAGTGGAAGGGCGGCTGGGAGCTGACCTCCTCCGGGCGCCTCACCCCGAAGGCGGGCGGGCGCCTGAAGAAGCTCCTGCAGCTCTTCTCCAACCCGCGCCTGCCCGGCATCGAGGACTACTACGAGCCCTGGACCTACGAGTACGACAACCTGCTCAACGCCCCCGCGCAGCAGGAGAACATCCCCACCGCGCCCCCGAAGTCGCTGATCACGGGGGAGCGCACCCAGATCCAGTGGTCGGGCAACTGGGACGACGACCTCGGCGGCACCTACCTCCACAAGGACAAGGACCCGATGCTGAAGGGCATCGAGGACAAGGTGCAGTTCGAGTTCGACCAGACCTTCATGTTCTACCTGCCCCGCATCTGCGAGCACTGCCTGAACCCCACCTGCGTGGCCTCCTGCCCCTCCGGCGCGATCTACAAGCGCGAGGAGGACGGGATCGTGCTGGTGGACCAGGACGGCTGCCGCGGCTGGCGGATGTGCATCACCGGCTGCCCGTACAAGAAGATCTACTTCAACCACCGCACCGGCAAGGCCGAGAAGTGCACGTTCTGCTACCCCCGCATCGAGCAGGGGGAGCCGACGGTGTGCGCGGAGACCTGCGTGGGCCGTCTGCGCTACATCGGCCTGGTCCTCTACGACGCCGACCGCGTCACCGAGGCCGCCTCGACCCGGGACGAGAAGGAGCTCTACCGCGCCCAGCGCGACATCATCCTCGACCCGCACGACCCCGAGGTGATCGCCGGCGCGAAGGCCGCGGGGATCCCGCACGACTGGCTGCTGGCCGCGCAGAGGTCCCCGACATACAAGCTCATCAAGGACTACGAGGTCGCGCTGCCGCTGCACCCCGAGTACCGCACGATGCCGATGGTCTGGTACATCCCGCCGCTCTCGCCCGTGGTCGACGTCGTCCGCGACTCCGGCTACGACGCGGAGGACGCCGAGAACCTCTTCGCCGCGATCGACGCGCTGCGCATCCCGGTGGAGTACCTCGCGAACCTCTTCACCGCCGGGGACGTCCCCACCGTGGAGCGGGTGCTGTACCGGATGGCGGCGATGCGCTCCTACATGCGCGACATCAATCTCGGACGCGAGCCCCGGGAGGGGATCGCGAACGCCGTCGGGATGGACGGCGAGACGATGCAGGAGATGTACCGCCTGCTCGCGATCGCGAAGTACGAGGACCGCTACGTCATCCCCGTCGGCCATCACGAGTCCGCGCACGACCTGGAGGGCGTGGGCACCGACTGCCCGCTGAACGCCCCCGGCGGACCGGGCATGAGCATGTCCCTGCCGGAGGAGTCGCTGGGCATGTCCGGCCCCGGCTACGCCACCAAGCGCCAGCAGAACGGGCCCGAGCGCCCCGAGGGCGTGCGCATCAACCTGCTGAACTGGGACGGCCGCGGCCGCCCCGACGGGCTCTTCCCCGAGCCGGCGACGGGAGGTGCCTGATGGGCGCCCTCGCCCGCCTGCTCGGCAGGCGCTCGGCCGACGGCGCGTCCGCGGCGGACGGCGGGGGGACGGGCGCCGCGACCCTCGCCCCGAAGCGGGTGCGCTCGCCGAGGGACCTGCTGCACGCCTCCGGCCTCACGACCCCGCAGCTGCGCACCACCTGGCTCGCGGTCTCCTGGCTGCTGACCTACCCCGACGAGGCGACCGTCTCGCGGCTCGGGCAGGTGGCCGAGCTCGTGGAGGACCTGCCCGAGCCGGGCCGCACCCGGCTGCGCAGCACTCTCCACGCCCTGCGGGAGGCGGATCCCGTCCTCCTGCAGGAGCAGTACGTCGACACCTTCGACACCCGCCGCCGGGGATGCCTGCACCTGACCTACTTCAGCCACGGCGACACCCGCCGCCGCGGGATGGCGCTGCTGCGCATCAAGCAGGACTTCCGCGCCGCGGGGGTCGAGGTCGGCGAGCAGGAGCTGCCCGACCATCTGCCGCTCGTGCTCGAGTTCGCCGCGGGCCACGACCCGGAGCGCGGCGCGAAGATCCTGCGCGGCAACCGCCCGGGCGTGGAGCTGCTGCGCCTCCACCTGGAGGAGATCTCCTCGCCCTGGCACGGTGCGCTGCTCGCCCTGTGCGGGACGCTGCCGCCGCTGGACGCCGACGACCGCGCCGCCGTGCTCCGCCTGGCCGAGGAGGGCCCCGAGGAGGAGACCGTGGGCCTGGACGGCTACGGCCTCGACGCCGACGCCGGGGCGCTGGCCGGTCAGACCTTCGCCGCGAACGGCTGCGACTCCCGGGCCACCGCCCCCGGACCCGTCCCGCTGGACCTGCTGAGAGGACGCCCCTCATGAACGACACCTCGACCCTCGACCTGCTGCTGTGGGTGGTGCTGCCCTACATGGTGCTGGCGGTCTTCGTGCTGGGGCACGTGTGGCGATTCCGCGCCGACCGCTTCGGCTGGACCACCCGCTCCAGCCAGATCTACGAGTCGAAGCTGCTCTCGATCGGCTCGCCGATGTTCCACTTCGGGATCATCGGGATCTTCGTCGGCCACGTGGTGGGGCTCGGGATCCCGAAGTCCTGGACCCGCTTCTTCGGCATCTCCGATCACGTCTACCACCTGATGGCGGTCACGATCGGCCTGGCCGCGGCGGTCGCGTGCGTGGGCGGACTGCTGATCCTGATTTACCGGCGGCGCACGAACACGCGCGTCTTCGGCGCGACCACCGTCGGCGACAAGATCATGTACCTGCTGCTCTCCCTCGTGATCGCCTTCGGCGTGCTCGCCACGCTCGTGCACACCACCTTCGGCAACTACGACTACCGCGAGGGCGTCTCGATCTGGTTCCGGCAGTTCTGGACCCTGCAGCCCTCGACGGAGCTGATGGGCCAGGCGCCGATCTTCTTCCAGCTCCACGTGCTCAGCGCCCTGCTGCTGTTCGCGGTCTGGCCGTTCACGCGCCTCGTGCACGTCTTCGCGGCGCCGGTCGGCTACCTGACCCGTCCCTACATCGTCTACCGGAGCAAGGACCCGCGCCGCGAGTCCGAGCGCCGCGGCTGGGAGAAGGTGGACTTCTGATGGCGGCGAGAGAACCGGTGACGCTGCAGAGCGACTGGGAGACGACCCTGCTGCCGTGGATGAGGGACATCGCCGCGCACCTCGAGGTGGGCGGCGTGGACCTCGACGTGGACCGGGTCCACGTGATGACCGGCGTGGTCGCCGACGGGGTGCAGCGCTCGATGGCGCCGATCTCCGCGTTCCTCGTGGGCGCCGCGGTCGCGCGCGGCGCCGGGCTCGAGGAGGCCTGCGCGGCGGTCGAGTCGCTCACCCGGGACAGGGCGGGGCAGCGCCGGCCCGGATGACACGCATGTCACCTCTTGTGATTGCGTTCACAGACGGTAGTCTGGTACCTGCGGGCTCCCCCATCCAGCCGCCCCCGTCACCCCCGAGAGGACCTGTCCGGTGATCAGCTTCCGTCCTTCGCAGTCCAAGAACACCCTTCACGCCGGCCGTGCGGCGAGGTTCGCCGCCGGCCTCATGCTCGCCGGCGCGCTCGGCGTCGCCGGTGCCGGCGCCGCCGGCGCCATCGAGGCCAATCCGCAGAAAATCGAGACCAACCCCCAGGCCGCGGTCTCCGTGCAGAGGATCGAGACCAACCCGCTCAAGCGGATCGAGACCAATCCGCTGAAGATCGAGACGAACCCTCTGATCGAGACGAACCCTCTGATCGAGACGAACCCGCAGAAGCGGATCGAGACGAACCCGCAGTACTGAGCGTCTCCGCTGCAGATCGCTGCTGACGACGACGGCCGATGCCCCGCGGGGCATCGGCCGTCGTCGTTCCTGGTCGTGTCCCCGGGCGGCGCGCCCGGGCGGGCCCTCAGCGGTCCGCGATGTCGCCCACGTGGGTGATCGTCAGCACCGGCTCGCCGGCCTCGTCGGTCGCCTCGAGGTCGAGCTCCGCCTCGATCGCCCAGTCGTGGTTCCCCTCCGGGTCGTCGAGCACCTGCCGGATCCGCCACAGCCTCGACTCCTCGGTGATCTGCAGCAGCTGCGGGGAGCGGGCGGGGCCGTCGATGCCGACCTCGTCATAGGTGTCGTAGTACTCGTCCATCGCCTCCGCCCAGCGCTTCCGGTCCCAGCCGGAGGCGCCGTCGAGCTCGGCGAGCCGCTCCTCGCGCTCGAAGGCGAAGTGCTCCACGCGCTGCCACAGGGCGGCCCGCACCATCGTGCGCAGCACCTTCGTCTGGGCGGAGAGGCCGCGGGGGCTCGTCGGCCGGATCTCCGAGGCGCCGTCCTCGAGATCCTCCGGATGGGTCAGCGCCTCCCACTCGTCCAGCAGCGAGGAGTCGATCCCGCGCACCAGCACCCCGAGCCACTCGATCATGTCCTCGAGATCCTCGGTGCGCAGGTCCTGCGGGACCGTGCGCCGCATCGCCTGGTAGGCGTCGGAGAGATAGCGCAGCACGATCCCCTCGGAGCGCTGCAGGCCGTAGCGCTGGACGAACTCGCTGAAGGTCTGCCCGGTCTCGTGGATCTCGCGCACTACGGACTTGGGGGAGAGGTCCTCGGCCCGCACCCAGGGCCGGCTGCGGGCGTAGATCTCGAGCGCGGCCTCGAGGTCCTCCTCGAGCGGCTTCGGCCAGGTCACCTCGTCCAGGCGGGCCATCCGCTCGGTGTACTCGACCCCGTCGGCCTTGAGTTCGGCGAGCAGCTCACCCCGGGCGGCGTTCTGCTGGGCCAGCAGGATCTGGCGCGGGTCCTCGAGGATCGCCTCGAGGATCGAGACGGTGTCCAGGGTGAGGGTCTCGGAGTCCTCGTCCAGCGAGTCGATCATCGCGATCGCGAAGGGGGCCAGCGGCTGGTTCATCGTGAAGTCGAGCTGGAGGTCCTCGACCAGGGAGAAGCGACGCCCCAGATGGTCCACCTCCTCGAGCACCTCGATGATCTCCGCGTCCCGCAGGCCGCGGAAGATCTCCACCGCCTCGCGCACCAGCTTCAGCTTCTGGGCGCGGGTCTGGTGGCTGGTCATGATCAGGTGGCGCCCGGCGGCGATCGCATCGCCCGGCCGCGCGATCAGCGCGAGCACCATCGAGGCGGTGATCCGCAGGTGCGGGCGCAGTGCCTCGGGCGGGTTCTCGACGAGCTTGGTGAGGTTCTCCTCGGACCAGCTCACCGCGCCCTCGGGGATGCGCGGCTTGGGCTCCTTCTTGCGCTTCTTCGCGCTGTTGGGGGCCTTGCCGGCCTCCTCGCGGGCGCGCTGCTTGGCGCGCTCGCGCTCGAACTCGATGGTCCACGTCGGCGCCTGCACCACGACGTGGCCGACGGTGTCGTACCCGGCGCGTCCCGCCCGCCCGGCGATCTGGTGGAACTCGCGGGCGTTCAGCAGGCGCATCCGCTTGCCGTCGAACTTCGCCAGCCCTGTCAGCAGCACGGTGCGGATCGGCACGTTGATGCCTACGCCGAGCGTGTCGGTGCCGCAGATGATCTTCAGCAGCCCGGACTGGGCGAGCTTCTCCACCAGGCGCCGGTACTTCGGGAGCATGCCGGCGTGGTGCACGCCGATGCCCTCGCGCACCAGGCGGGAGAGGATCTGCCCGAAGCCCTTGGAGAAGCGGAAGTCGCCGATCAGCTCGCGGATCCGCTCCTTCTCCTCGGCATTGAGGATCTTCCCTCCCTGCAGCGCCTGCGCCTGCTCGAGGGCCTCCTTCTGGGTGAAGTGGACGATGTACACCGGGGCGTCGCGGTCCTCGAGGATCGTTGTGATGGTGTCCGGCAGCGGCTCCAGCGACCAGCGGAAGTCCAGCGGCACGGGCCGCGGCGCATCGGCCACCACCGTCACGGCGCGCTCGGTGCGCTCCTCGAGGTCCTCCACGAAGAAGGAGACGTCCCCGAGGGTCGCGCTCATCAGCACGAACTGGCAGCGGGGCAGCTCCACGAGCGGCACCTGCCAGGCCCAGCCGCGCTGGGAGTCGCCGTAGAAGTGGAACTCGTCCATCACCGCGAGCCCCACCTCGGAGCCGGGGCCGTCGCGCAGGGCGTGGTTGGCGAAGATCTCGGCGGTGCACACGATGATCGGCGCGTCGTGGTTCACCGCGGAGTCGCCGGTCATCATGCCCACGTTCTCGGCGCCGAACTGCGCGACGAGGTCGAAGAACTTCTCGCTCACCAGCGCCTTGATGGGGGCGGTGTAGTACGAGCGCTCACCGCGGGCCATCGCGGCGAAGATCGCG
This sequence comes from Brachybacterium sp. sponge, assembly GCF_001613775.1. Lineage (NCBI taxonomy): Bacteria > Bacillati > Actinomycetota > Actinomycetes > Micrococcales > Dermabacteraceae > Brachybacterium > Brachybacterium sp. sponge. The sequence goes on from NZ_LRMP01000003.1 coordinate 325,484, forward strand.
GCGTAGGCGATCGTGGTCTTTCCTGAGCCGGTGGGTGTCACGGCGATCACGTGGTCCCCGGCCGCGATCGCCAGCAGCGCCTCCTCCTGGTGGGGGTAGAGCGTGCGACCGACCGATTCCTGCGCAGAGACGAATCCGTCGACGATGGCGTCCTGAGCGTTCTCGGCGGTGCGCGGGGGGAGGAAGGGCGTCAGGCTCGGCATGGGCCCAGTCTGCCAGGGTGCCCCGGAGGTGGACGGCGCTACGCTCGACGCGCCCGCCCCGCCGACGGAAGGACGACGATGCCTGCACGACGCTCCGAGGACCCCTCCCTCACCGATGCCGAGAAGCGCGGCGAGGGGGCGCGGGAGCACTGGGACGAGGCCGCCCGCGCCGCCGCCCGCCCCGCCCCGCTCCAGCGATCGTTACCTGATCGTGACAATTCTGCGGACGGCGCCTGTGGGGCACCGACTGTCGACCCCGCTGAACCCGGCGCGGCCTGCGAGGACGACAGGGATGCCCCGGGAGCTTCCAGCGGTCAGGAAGCTACCGACCAGTAGTAAGTGCCCCGGAGGCCGAACCGGACAGAAGCGGACGACCGGGAACTCCCGGACGGCGTGACCTCGCTCACGTCGCGTAGCGTGCCATCACGGCCCCGCGGGGTCGTCATCCCACCCCCGTTGTCCCGCTGTCGAAAGGCACTCCCGTGACGCACTCCACCCTTCGTAGCCGCTGTACCCGACTCCTGGGCGGTGCCGCCCTCGTCGCGGGCCTCGCCGTCGGCGGCGCCGGCGCCGCCACCGCGGACGGCTCCGACGTCGAGCGCACCGAGCTCTCCGGCACCGCGCAGACCGAGGCCCACGGCTACTGGACCTCCGAGCGCATGGAGGCCGCGATCCCGGCCGACGACCTCGCCCCCGAGGACGCGCCCTCCCACGACGCCGTGGAGAAGGGCGAGCCCATCACCGTCCAGGGCCGCAGCGCCGAGGCGCCCGGCAAGAGCAAGAAGGCCGCCGCCGGCGAGAAGGACACCGTCGGCAAGGTCTTCTTCACCCAGGGCGGCCAGGACTACGTCTGCTCTGGCAACTCCGTCGCCTCCTCGAACGGCTCCACCGTCTCGACCGCCGGGCACTGCGTCAACGACGCCGGCACCTGGGCCACCAACTGGGTCTTCGTGCCCGGCTACGACCACGGCGACGCCCCCTACGGCACCTGGGCCGCGACCGATCTCGTCTCCACCGACGAGTGGGTCTCCAGCGAGGACATCAGCTACGACGTCGCCTTCGCGACCGTCGAGCCCGAGAGCGGCAGTGGCACCCTTGAGGACACCGTCGGCTCCACCTCGATCGCGTTCAACCGCGAGCGCGGCGCCGACTACGACGCCTATGGCTACCCGGCCGCCGCGCCCTTCGACGGCGAGTCCCTCGAGAGCTGCTCCGGCACCGCGAGCGACGACACCATCGGCGGCACCCTCTCCCAGGGCATCTCCTGCGACATGACCGGCGGCTCCTCCGGAGGTCCCTGGTTCCTCGGAGACGGGGCGCAGAACTCCGTGAACAGCTTCGGCTACAACGGCCAGGCGAACGTGATGTACGGCCCGTACTTCGGCGCCGAGGCGCAGGCCGCCTACGACGAGGCGGCCGCCTGAGCGCAGCCCCACCCCGGAGAAGGGCCGGCACCCCGCGAGGGTGCCGGCCCTTCCGGCGTCTCAGCGCGCAGTGCTCAGCGGTCAGCGGGCGTGCTCGCCTCGAGCCGCTCGAGCTCGGCGAGGATCCGCTCGCGCAGCACGTCGGCCCCTGCGGCCAGCTCGCGCTGGCGCCGCACGTATTCCGCCTTGCCGCGCGGGGTCTCGATCGGCACCACCCCGTAGCCCAGCGGCCGCACGTCGTACGGGCTCGCCTCCATGTCCAGCACTCGCGTGGCGCGGGCGTGCTCGAAGCAGTCCAGCACCAGGTCCGAGGGCAGCAGCGGCGTGAGCTTCATGGCCCACTTGTACAGGTCCATCCCCACGTGCAGGCAGGCCGGGTTGTCGTTGTCGACCTGCGTCGCACGGGTCGGCTCCATCGAGTTCCGCGGCGCGGCCGACGGGGTGAAGAAGCGGAACGCGTCCAGGTGCGAGCAGATCAGGTTCTCCCGCTCGACGACAGCATCGGTCTCGGTCGGGGTCAGGCGCAGCGGCAGGTCCTCGTGACGCTGTCCGCCCTCGGGGACCCGGTGCACCATCGCCCACTCGTGCAGCCCGAAGCACCCGAACTCCGGCCGGCGCCGCGTGAGGGTCGAGGCTCGCAGCAGCCGCGTCATGAACGAGAAGGCGGAGGCCCGCTCGTCCAGATAGCGCTCGACATCCGCCCGCCGCACCGCGGGGGTTCCCTCCGGTCCCGCCTCGTCGACGTACCAGGACCGCCGTCCCGCCTCGTCCACATCGGCGATGGCCGGGTTCCCGTCGGCATCGAGATCGGCCGACGCCTCGTATCCCACCCGCCATCCGGGATGCCAGCGCCGCAGCCGGGCGGGGGAGAAGGGGTAGTAGGTGAACAGGAAGTCCTCGACCGCATGCTTCTCGCCGCGCTGCTTCCGCTCCCGATGCGCGGCGGTCAGCGCATCGGCCCGCTCCTCGTGCGCCGCGCGCGCAGCAGCGGCCTCGGCGGCCGTCAGCACCGTCACCGCCCGAACTCCCCGGCCAGGTAGCGGCGATGCGCGTCGATCGCCGCGAGGGTGCAGCGGGTCGGCGACGTCCCGTCGGCGCCGTGGGCCGTCGGCATCTCGCCCCGCCGCACGGCGAAGTTCATGGAGGTGGCGGGCGGCCTGACGGCGGACCCGTCCGCGAGGACGATCTCGGTGGCGCGCGGAGCGCGGAAGGTCGCGGGTCCCACACGGACCAGCCGGATCTGCGACCACGGCAGACGGCTCGTGCCGGGATGCGAGGCGACCTCGATCCCCGCCGTGGTCACGGTGAAGCGCCGCCTCATGGTGATCACGAACACGCAGCCGACCAGCAGGATGACGAGGCCGAGCACGATCCCTGCGGAGGAGCCCGAGGTCGCTCCGAGCACGGCGACCAGGATCGCCAAGGGCAGCAGGACCAGCACGGCGAGCGCGATCGCGACGATCAGGGACCAGGGGCGCTCCGGCGTGCGGAAGAGGGCGATCGGTCTGCTGGGACGGGACGACGACACGTCTCCATGATGCCGCACCGCCGGGGGAGGAGCCCTGTCGGCCTGCGGCACCGACTCAGCTGCGACGCAGTGCCCTGTCAGAATTCCCCTCGCAGATGCTGCTTGTGGAATTCGATCGCCACGCGAGTGGGCAGGGGGATCGTCCGGTGGTCACCCATGACGGCGAAGATCTCGCTGAGAGGCTCGTTCCGGAAAGCGGTGTATCGGCTGGCGGTGAATCGTAGGGTGATCCGCTCGCCCTCCGTCGTCACGACGCAGGTGGCACCTCGGAGGTACCAGTCCTCGCTCGGCTGGATCCATGAGATCGACGGCCATGCAATCTGTCGAGATCCGAAGGGTCTGCGCAGTTCTGTTCCGGCGGTGGAGATGGTCATCGCGGTCCTGCTGTTCAGCCAGAGAACAAGGATCAGCACCAGACCCAGGGGCGACGACAGGAGAAGTCCCAGCGCGAGGTCGAACACCCATGAAGCGTCGGAAGCAGGGCCCTCGTCACTGCTTCGACTGCCGAAGGTGCTCAGGATCAGGAGAAGGGAAAGAGGGAGCAGAGGGAACAGTGCCCAGCAGATCTGCATGGGCGTCGACCAACGAGCTCGGTACAGGAGGGTTCCCCGTGACGCCGTCGGAATCTGCTCCTCGTTCGACGTCGTCCGACGTAGCTCGAATGAGAGTACCGGTGCAGTGATCACGCCCTGTCGGAGGTCGAGCGCTCGGGGCCCGAGCCTCCGCGAGCACCTCCGCACCTGGGGGATCACGTCGGTGTCGTGGGGCCGGGCCGACTCCATCGGCCGGTCCTCCCCAATGCCCCGTGGTCCACATCCGGGGCAGTGCCGTCGAAGGGTGAGCGAGAGGACCCCTAGCGTGCCGGGCATCCCCTCGACCGACCCCACCCAAGGAGCCCCTGATGACCGGCATCGACTTCGACTGCCACGCCTGCGCGGCGACCCACCTCGGCACCGACGGCACCAGGGACCGGCCCTGGCCGGTGCTGTCCTTCGCGGTCCCGGATCCCGTGCTCCGGCTCGCCCCGCACGAGCTCCGCGACGCCGAGATCACCGAGGACCTGTGCTTGATCGAGCGCCCCGAGGGGGCCGAGCAGTACGTGCGGGTGTCGATGCACGTGCCGATCCGCGACGACCCTGAGCGCCGCATGGAGTACGCGCCATGGGTGTCCCTGGTCGAGGACGACGTCCTCGACATCCTCGACCACCTCGGGGACGACGGCTATCGCACGGTCTACCCCGGCCGCCTCGCGAGCGCGCTGCCGGGCTATGGGAAGGCGGGCCCCGTGCCCGTGCTCGTGCACTCCCGCGGGGACCTCCGCCCGCTGATCGGCCCCGATCCCACGAACGAGAGCCCGCTCGGACGCGACCTCCTGGGCGGCATCACCCGGGAGGAGGCCGAGCTGCGCATCCGTGCCTTCCTGCTCCGGTGAGCCGCGGCGAGGGGCGAAGGGGAGAGGTTCTCAGACCTCGTCGAAGGCCGATCCCTCGGGAGCCTGCGCCTCGGCCAGCAGCTCCCGCACCCGCGGGATCACCTCGGTGCCGTAGAGGCGGATCGACTCCATCAGCTGCTCATGCGGCATAGGGCCGCTGGCGTACTTCAGGTCGAAGCGGTCGATGCCGAGCGAGGTGATCGTCCGCGCGATCTTCTGCGCGACGGTCTCCGGGGAGCCGACGTACAGCGCGCCGTGATCCGCCTCCGCCTCGAACTCGCCGATCCCCGAGGGGCCCCATCCGCGCTCGCGCCCGATCTCGTTGCGGTTGTGGATCCAGTGCGGGGCGAGCTGCTCGCGCGCGGCGGCGTCGGTCGCGGCGACGTGCCCGGGGGAGTGGACGCCGACGGGGCGGCGCTGCCCGCCCAGCTTCGCGGTCGCCTCGTGGAAGAGGTCGACATAGGGCGCGAAGCGCTGCGCGGGCCCGCCGATGATCGCGAGCATCAGCGGCAGACCGTGACGGGCGGTGCGGATCACCGAGTTCGGGCTCCCGCCGACGGCGACCCAGGTGGGCAGCTCCCGCTCCAGCGGCGGGTACAGCGACTGGTCCTTCAACGGCGCGCGGGTCGTGCCGGACCAGGTGATCGGCTCACCGGACAGCGCCGTCACCAGCAGGTCGAGCTTCTCCTCGAAGAGGGTCTCGTAGTCCTGCATCGCGAAACCGAACAGCGGGAAGGACTCGGTGAAGGAGCCGCGCCCCACGGTGAGCTCGGCCCGTCCCTGCGAGAGGGCGTCGAGCGTGGAGAAGCGCTCGACCACCCGCAGCGGATCGTCGGAGCTGAGCACGATCACGGCGGTGCCGAGCGTGATCCGCTCGGTGCGGGCGGCGAGCCCGGCGAGCACCATGTCCGGCGCGCTGACGGCGAAGTCGGGTCGGTGGTGCTCGCCGATCGAGAAGTGGTCGATGCCGACCTGGTCGGCGAGCTCGCCCTGGGCGACGATGTCGCGGATCACCTGCGCCGGCGCGACGGGATCTCCCGCGCTGTCCACGGTGACGTCCCCGAAGGTGTCCAGGCCGAAGGTGATGGATCCAGGATCGATGCTCATCTGTCTGCGCTCCCCGCTAGAATGATTGATGATTCAAGCATAGGGGAGTGCGGCGGCGCGGTCCAGCCCACGGTCCAGCGCCCTGCCGTGCAGGGGGCTCACCGCCCCTCCCATCGCGGCTCCCGCTTCTCGGTGAAGGCCGCCGCGCCCTCGGCGGCGTCCTCGCTCGAGAACACGCGCTGCTGGGCCTTCCGGATCCGCCGCCACGCCGGCCGCCCCCAGCTGTCCTCGTGCACCGTCGAGTGCACGAGATCCTTCGTGGCTCGCACCGCGAGCGGCGCGTTCGCGGCGATCCGCTCCGCCAGCGCGAGCGCCTCCTCGAGCACCGCACCGGGCGCGCTCACGGAGTTGACCAGCCCCCACTCCAGGGCCTCCTCCGGTGAGATGCGGTCCCCGGTCAGCAGCTTCTCGAGCGCGAGCTTGGGCGGCACCTGCTGCGGCAGGCGCATCGCCCCGCCCGCCACGGCGATCAGCCCGCGGCGCACCTCGGGCAGGGCCAGATGCGCCGACGGGTCGATCAGCGCCAGGTCGCTCGCGAGCACCAGCTCCGCTCCGAGCCCGACGGCCGGGCCGTTCACCGCCGCGATCACGGGCACGGAGACCAGATGCCCCACGACTCCTGCGAAGCCCCGCTCGGGCCGGGTGCGGGAGTGGGCGCTCTCCCCGCGGGCGAATGCCTTCAGGTCCATCCCGGCGCAGAACGCCCGGCCCGCCCCGGTCAGCACGATCACCCGCGTCGCCGGATCCGCCTCGGCCTCCGCGACCGCGTCGCCGAGCGCGGTGGCGAGGTCGTCGTCGACCGCGTTCAGCGCCTCCGGCCGGTGCAGCGTCAGCACCCGGACATGCTCGTGCTGTGCGGTCAGCACCAGCTCCCCGCCGCTCATCGCGGGCCCATCCTGATCGCCCCGTCGAGACGGATCACCTCGCCGTTGAGCATCGGGTTCTCCACGATGTGCCGCACCAGCGCCGCGTACTCCGCGGGCCGGCCCAGCCGGCTCGGATGCGGGACCTGCGCCGCGAGGGAGTCGCGCACCTCCTCGGACAGCCCCGCCATCATCGGCGTCTCGAAGGTGCCCGGCGCGATCGCCATCACCCGGATCCTCGCAGCGGCGAGCTCCCGGGCGGCGGGCAGCGTGAGCGAGGCGACGGCGCCCTTGGAGGCCGCATAGGCCGTCTGCCCGATCTGCCCGTCGAAGGCGGCCACCGACGCCGTGTTCACGACGACCCCGCGCTCCTCGCCCAGCTGCGGCACCGACTGCATCGCCTCGGCGGCGACGCCCATCACCGTCACCGTGCCCAGCAGGTTCACGCGCACCACCTGCTCGAAGCCCGCCAGCGGCATCAGTCCGTCGCGACCCACCAGGCGCTTCGCCTGGACGATCCCGGCGCAGCTGACGACCACCCGCAGCGGCCCGAGCGACGCGGCGAGCCGCACGGCCTCGCGCACCTGCGCCTCGTCGGTGACATCTGCCGGGGCGAAGCGCGCCCCGCCCCCGAGCTCCTCGGCGACAGCCTCGCCGTCGGTGCCCGGAAGGTCCACCAGCACGACCTGTGCGCCGGCCGCGGCCAGCGCCTCCCCGGTCGCGCGCCCCAGGCCCGAGGCGCCCCCGGTCACGAGCGCGACATTCCCTGCGACATCCATCGGCCTGCCGCCTTCCCCGCGCTCCGTCGCGCGATCGGTCCGTCTGCGCGCGAGCTTATCCCGCCCCTCCCGCTCCGGGCCGGGCGAGGCGAGCGCCTAGACTGGCGCGCATGCGCATCGCCCGATTCACCACCGGCGAAGACCCCATGTTCGGCATCGTCCAGGAGAAGGACGGCCAGGACATGGTCTACGGCATCACCGGTGATCCCCTGTACACAGAGATCCGCCCCACCGGGAAGATCCTCCCGCTCGAGGACGTGCGGCTGCTCGCCCCCGTCATCCCGCGCTCGAAGGTGGTGTGCGTCGGCCGGAACTACGCCGCCCACGCCGCCGAGCTCGGCAACGAGGTGCCCGATCAGGCCCTGTACTTCCTCAAGCCCAACACCGCCGTCGTCGGCCCCGGCGACCCCGTGGTCGTCCCCTCCTACAGCCAGGAGGTGAGCCTCGAGGCGGAGCTGGCCGTGGTCATCAAGCGGATGGCCAAGGACCTCGCCCCGGAGCAGGTCGCCGACCACGTGCTGGGATACACCTGCGCGAACGACCTCACGGCCCGGGACTCCCAGCGCGCCGAGGACCAGTGGTTCCGTGCCAAGGCCTTCGACACCTCCTGCCCGATCGGGCCCTGGATCGAGACCGATCTCGATCCGGCGGCGGGCCTCGCCATCTCCTCCCGCGTCGACGACGAGACCGCCCAGTCCGGCTCCACGGCCGACATGGTGCGCGGAGTGCCCGAGCTGATCGCCGAGATCTCCTCCGTCGTGACCCTCCTGCCCGGCGACATCGTGCTCACCGGCACCCCTGCCGGCGTCCGCACCGTCGAGCCCGGCGCCCGGATCGACGTCGAGATCGAGGGGATCGGGACCCTGTCCAACCCCCTCGTGCGCCGCTGAGCCCGCCCCCGAAACTCCAGGGAGAACCCTTCGTGACCACCACCCCCGCAGCCGCCTCGACCCCCGACGAGGTCCGCGTCCGCTTCTGCCCCAGCCCCACCGGCACCCCGCACGTCGGCATGGTGCGCACGGCCCTGTTCAACTGGGCCCACGCCCGCCACCACGGCGGCAAGCTCGTCTTCCGCATCGAGGACACCGACGCCGCTCGCGACAGCGAGGAGTCCTACCACCAGCTGCTCGACGCCATGCGCTGGCTCGGCATCGACTGGGACGAGGGCGTCGAGGTCGGCGGCTCGGACGGCCCCTACCGCCAGTCCCAGCGCGGCGAGATCTACCAGGACGTGATCGCCAGGCTGAAGGAGTCCGGGCACATCTACGAGTCCTTCTCCACCGCGGAGGAGATCGCCGAGCGCCACCGCGCCGCCGGCCGCGACCCGCAGCTCGGCTACGACGGCCACGACCGCGACCTCACCGAGGAGCAGAAGGCCGCCTTCCGCGCCGAGGGCCGCGAGCCCACCTGGCGCCTGCGCATGCCGCAGGAGGACATCACCTTCACCGACATGGTGCGCGGCGAGATCACCTTCAAGGCCGGCTCCACGCCCGACTTCGTCGTCGTGCGCGCGAACGGCCAGCCGCTCTACACCCTGGTCAACCCCGTGGACGACGCGCTCATGCGCATCACCCACGTGCTGCGCGGCGAGGACATCCTCTCCTCCACCCCGCGCCAGATCGCGCTCTACCGGGCACTGATCGAGATCGGCGTCGCCGAGCGCGTGCCCGAGTTCGGCCACCTCCCCTACGTGATGGGGGAGGGGAACAAGAAGCTCTCCAAGCGCGACCCGCAGGCGGACCTCTTCCTCTACCGGGAGCAGGGCTTCATCCCCGAGGGCATGGTCAACTACCTCGCCCTGCTCGGCTGGGGCTTCAGCGCCGACGAGGACATCTTCAGCCGCGAGCAGCTCGTCGAGCGCTTCGACGCCTCCGACGTGAACCCGAACCCGGCGCGCGTGGACCTCAAGAAGGCCACCGCCATCAACGCCGACCACATCCGCCTCCTCCCCGAGGACGTGTTCGTCGAGCGGCTCATCCCGTACCTGCAGTCCGGGGGAGTGCTCGGCGAGACCGTCACCGAGGAGCAGCGCGCCCTCGTCGTCGCCGCGGCGCCGCTCGTGCAGACCCGCATGAACCTCCTCGGCGAGGCGAGCGACTTGATGGGCTTCCTCTTCGTGGCCGACGAGGACCTCGTGGTCCAGGACGACGCGACCAAGAAGCTCGGCGACGACCCTGTCGCGGTGCTCGACCGCGCGATCTCCGAGGTCGAGGCGATCGCGGAGGACGCCTTCACGGCCGCGGCGCTCGAGCCCGCCCTGCGCGGCGCGATCGTGGACGACATGGGCATCAAGCCCCGCCTCGCCTTCGGGCCGCTGCGCGCCGCGATCTCCGGCCGGCGCATCTCCCCGCCCCTGTTCGAGTCCATGGAGCTGCTGGGCCGCTCCTCGAGCCTCGTGCGCCTGCGCGCCCTGCGCGAGCGCCTCGCGGCGGAGGCCTGAGCGGGAGGGCTGTGGGGCCCGGTCGGACAGCGTGCCGAGCCTCACAGCCCGAAAGGCCCTTCTCGCTTTGTGCTCCGCGGGAGAAGCCGGTAGAGTCTTCACTCGGTACGGCAAGCAGAACAGCGCGGGAAGTCCACGGGAACCACCGGGGAACGGAACGTGAAGGACTGCGGAAAGTGCTTCTCACCATGGGGTATGGTGTAATTGGCAACACAACGGTTTCTGGTACCGTCATTCTAGGTTCGAGTCCTGGTACCCCAGCGCTTCGCGGCGATTCATCGCTGCGCGGTCCGCGCCCCGTTCGTCTAGCGGCCTAGGACGTCGCCCTCTCACGGCGGTAACACCGGTTCAAATCCGGTACGGGGTACGAGGCGAGATCCACTGGATCTCGCACCCGCCCCGTTCGTCTAGCGGCCCAGGACGTCGCCCTCTCACGGCGGTAACACCGGTTCAAATCCGGTACGGGGTACGAGCAGGAGCCGGCACCACTGGTGCCGGCTCCTTCTGCATTCCGGGCTGTGTTCCGAGGTCCTGTCGGCGGGCGGCGCCGACAGAGTATCGTCGTGACATGACGCACACAGCAGCTCCGAGGATCACGGTCGGCGTCTTCGACGCGGACGAGTCCGATCAGGCGGTCCGCTGGGCCGCCCGCCATGCCGCCACCGTCGGCGGCGCCCTCCATCTCGTCCACGCCTTCGTGTGGACCGAGCTCGATGTCAACGTCGACCCGATCTCCGGGATGCCGGGCTCCGGCTTCCGCAGCGCGGCCGACACCCTGCTGCGCGAGGCCGCCGAGCTCGCCCGGGAGCGCGCCCCCGAGGTCGAGATCACCACCGAGGTGATCGACGGCAACTCCGTGCCGGTCCTGGTCCACGCCAGCCAGGGCTCCGACCTGCTGGTCCTCGGCGGGCGGGGGCTGGGCCGGCTGATGACCCTCATCGTCGGCTCCAAGAGCCTCGCCCTCGCCGCCCGCGCCCACTGCCCCGTCGTGGTGGTGCGGGGGAACATCGACGGCGACGGCCCCGTCGGCCTCGTGCACCACGAGACCTCGACCGAGGTGGTGGCCCGCGCCGCCGACCTCGCGGAGGCCTACGGACGGGACATCCACCTCGTGGTGCGGCCGGGCACCTCGCCCGAGCAGGCCCAGGAGATCCTCGCCGCCACGGCGCAGCGGATCGCGCTCAGCCACCCCTCGGTCTTCGTGAAGGACGTGGCCGTGGCGACCTCCGACAACGCCAAGCAGCTGGTCGAGGCCAGCGAGAACGCGAGCGTCATGGTCGTGGCGGGGGAGCGGGACGAGGGCGGTTCCGGGAAGATCGCCGCGCCGCGCCAGCTCGTGAACGTGCTGCGCTACGCCAACACGCCCGTGTGGATCGAGCGGGAGTGAGGCGCGGGTGATCAGGCGCCGGCGCGGCGCAGCAGCTCGGTGAGATGGTTCGCCGAGCTCATCACCGACGGGGCGTGGAGCCGGCCCGGCTGACGGGTGATCCGCTCGATCGGCCCGGAGATGCTCAGCGCCGCGACCACGCGCCCGTTCGGCCCGCGCACGGGCGCGGAGACGGAGCCGACGCCCGGCTCGCGCTCACCGATCGACTGCGCCCAGCCGCGACGGCGCACCGCCGAGAGCTGGGTCGCGGTGAAGCGCGCCCCGAGCAGACCCCGGTGGAGCCGGTCCGGCTCCTCCCAGGCCAGCAGGATCTGCGCGGCGGAGCCCGCCCGCATCGTCAGCGCCGCCCCGAGCGGGACCGAGTCGCGCAGGCCGATCGGCCGCTCGGCGGCGGCGACGCAGATGCGGTGGTCGCCCTGGCGGCGGTACAGCTGCGCGGATTCCCCGGTGTGGTCCCGCAGGGCCGCGAGCACGGGCCCGGCCGAGGCCAGCAGCCGGTCCTCGCCGGCGGCCGCGGCGAGCTCGCCGAGGCGCGGACCGAGGATGAAGCGGCCCTGCATGTCACGGGCCACCAGATGGTGGTACTCGAGCGCCACCGCGAGGCGGTGCGCGGTGGGGCGGGCCAGTCCCGTCGACTGCACGAGCTGGGCGAGCGTGGCAGGGCCGGCCTCGAGGGCGCCGAGCACGACGGCGGCCTTGTCGAGCACGCCGACGCCGCTTCCGTTCTCCTCCGGGGTGTTGTCCATGCTCCGATATTGCCGTCTTATTGAGTGAGACGCAAGTGCATCGGATCGTGGACCCGCCCACGATGAGTGCAGCGCCCGAGACCGGGTGCGACGGCGCATCAGCACGCATCCCCACGAAGGATGCAGGGAAGGATCGACATGGCGGGGACCCTCGCGGAGAAGGTGTGGGCGGATCATGTGGTCCGCCGCGGTGAGAACGGCGAGCCGGATCTGCTCTACATCGACCTCCAGCTCCTGCACGAGGTCACGAGCCCGCAGGCCTTCGACGGCCTGCGCCAGGAGGGGCGCGAGCCCCGCCGCATCGACCAGACCCTCGCGACCGAGGACCACAACACCCCCACGATCGACATCGACAAGCCGATCGCGGACATCACCTCGCGCACCCAGATCGACACGCTGCGCCGCAACGCCGAGGAGTTCGGCGTGCGCATCCACTCCCTCGGTGACAATGACCAGGGCATCGTCCACGTCGTGGGACCGCAGCTGGGCCTGACCATGCCCGGCATCACCGTCGTGTGCGGCGACTCGCACACCTCCACCCACGGCGCCTTCGGCGCGCTGGCCTTCGGCATCGGCACCTCCGAGGTGGAGCACGTGCTGGCCACCCAGACCCTGCCGCTGACCCCCTTCAAGACCATGGCCATCAACGTCACCGGTTCGCTGAAGCCCGGCGTCACCGCGAAGGACATCATCCTCGCGGTGATCGCGAAGATCGGCACCGGCGGCGGCGCGGGCTACGTGCTCGAGTACCGCGGCGAGGCGATCCGCGAGCTCTCCATGGAGGGCCGCATGACGATCTGCAACATGTCCATCGAGGCAGGCGCCCGCGCCGGCATGATCGCCCCGGACGAGACCACCTTCGAGTACGTCAAGGGGCGCCCGCACGCCCCGCAGGGCGAGGACTGGGACGAGGCCGTCGCCTACTGGAAGTCGCTGCGCAGCGACGACGACGCGACCTTCGACGCCGAGGTGGAGATCGACGCCGACGAGCTCGAGCCCTTCGTCACCTGGGGCACCAACCCCGGCCAGGGCCTGCCGCTGTCCGCCGCGGTCCCCGCCCCGGAGGACTTCGTCGACGAGACCGACCGCTACGCCGCCGAGCGCGCGCTGGAGTACATGGACCTCGTCCCCGGCACGGCGCTGAAGGACATCAAGGTCGACACCGTCTTCATGGGCTCGTGCACCAACGGCCGCATCGAGGACCTGCGCGCCTTCGCCTCCGTGCTCGAGGGCCGCACCAAGCACCCCGACGTGCGCGTCCTGGTCGTGCCGGGCTCCGCCCGCGTGCGCCTGCAGGCCGAACAGGAGGGCCTGGACAAGGTGTTCCTCGACTTCGGCGCCGAGTGGCGCCAGGCCGGCTGCTCGATGTGCCTGGGCATGAACCCCGACCAGCTCGCCCCGGGCGAGCGGGCCGCCTCCACCTCCAACCGCAACTTCGAGGGCCGGCAGGGCAAGGGCGGGCGCACCCACCTCGTCTCGCCCGTCGTCGCCGCCGCCACCGCCGTGCGCGGCACCCTGTCCTCCCCGTCCGACCTGCTGACCCACGCCTGAGGAGCCCCGCCATGGAAGCCTTCACCACCCATACCGGCATCGGCGTACCGCTGCGTCGCAGCAACGTCGACACCGACCAGATCATCCCCGCCGTCTACCTCAAGCGCGTCACCAAGACCGGCTTCGACGACGGCCTGTTCCACGCCTGGCGCACGAACGACCCCGAGTTCGTGCTGAACAAGCCCGCCTACGCGCAGGGCTCCGTGCTCGTGGCCGGCCCCGACTTCGGCACCGGCTCCTCCCGCGAGCATGCCGTGTGGGCTCTGCGCGACTACGGCTTCAAGGCGGTCCTCTCGACCCGCTTCGCGGAGATCTTCCGCGGCAACTCCGGCAAGCAGGGCCTGGTCGCCGGGATCCTCGCCCAGGACGACATCGAGCAGCTGTGGAAGATCCTCGAGGAGACCCCGGGCACCGAGGTGACCGTGGACCTCGAGAACCGTCAGGTCAGCGCGGGCGACTCGACGTTCCGCTTCGAGATCGACGATTACACCCGCTGGCGTCTGATGGAGGGCCTGGACGACATCGGCCTCACCCTCCGCCACGAGGAGGACATCACCGCCTTCGAGCAGAAGCGCCCCTCCTGGATGCCGAAGACGCTGCCGGCCCGCACCGCCGACACGCACTGAGGTCCCACCTCATCCTCGCGGCCTGCCCGCCCCTCCCACGGGGCGGGCAGGCCGCTCCGGTATGGTGAGCCGGTCAGATATGGGCGTGCTGACGTCCGTCCCTCCAGGCAAGGACACCATGAGCTCCACATTCCACGTGCGCGGCGGGCGCCCGCTCGACGGCGAGATCACCGTCCGCGGCGCCAAGAACCTGGTCTCCAAGGCGATGGTCGCCGCGCTGCTGGGCACCTCGCCGAGCGTGCTCCGCTCCGTCCCCGACATCTCCGACGTCCGGATCGTCTCGAACCTGCTGTCGATCCACGGCGTGAAGATCGAGCACGACGTCGAAGGCGGCGAGCTGCGCCTGGACCCCTCGAACGTCGAGCGGGCCCACGTGGCCGACATCGACGCCCACGCCGGCAGCTCCCGCATCCCGATCCTCTTCTGCGGCCCGCTGCTGCACCGCCTGGGCGAGGCGATCATCCCCGACCTCGGCGGCTGCCGCATCGGCGACCGGCCGATCAACTACCACCTCGACGTGCTGCGCAGCTTCGGCGCCCACGTCGACAAGCGCGAGATGGGCATCCACATCACCGCGCCGAACGGCCTGAAGGGCACGAAGATCCACCTCGAGTACCCGAGCGTCGGCGCGACCGAGCAGGTGCTGCTCACCGCGGTGCGCGCCCAGGGGGTCACCGAGCTGGTCAACGCCGCGGTCGAGCCGGAGATCGAGGACCTCATCGCGGTGCTGCAGAAGATGGGCGCGATCATCTCCCTGCAGACCGACCGCACCATCACCATCGAGGGCGTCGACGAGCTCGGCGGCTACGAGCACGTCGCCCTCGCGGACCGGATCGAGGCGGGCTCCTGGGCCTGCGCGGCACTGGTCACCAAGGGCTCGGTCTTCGTGCGCGGAGCGCAGCAGAAGCCGATGTCGACCTTCCTGAACATCTACCGCAAGGTCGGCGGCGGGATCGAGATCCGCGAGGACGGCATCCGCTTCTACCACCCCGGCACCCCGCTGAAGGCGATCGCGCTCGAGACCGACGTGCACCCCGGCTTCATGACCGACTGGCAGCAGCCGCTCGTGGTCGCCCTCACCCAGGCCGACGGCATCTCGATCCTCCACGAGACGGTCTACGAGAACCGCCTGGGCTTCACCCGCGCGCTCAACGACATGGGCGCCCGCATCCAGGTCTACCGCGAGTGCCTCGGCGGCTCCTCCTGCCGCTTCGGCCGCTCCAACTACAACCACTCCGCGGTCGTCTCGGGCCCGATGTCGCTGCACGCCGCGGACATCACCGTCCCGGACCTGCGAGGCGGCTTCTCCTACCTCATCGCGGCGCTCGGCGCCGAGGGCGTCTCCACGATCCGCGGCATCGGCCTGATCGATCGCGGCTACGAGTCCTTCCGCGACAAGCTCACCGCCCTCGGGGCCGAGTACTGGGAGGGGGAGGAGTGAGCGAGGAGCGCGCGGAGCTCGGGACCGGGGGCACCCCGATCGCCGGCGCGGCCGGCTCCCTCGCCCTGCGGGACATCCCGATCCCGGACTACTGCGACGTCGTGATCGTCCCGACCGGCGGGGTCGAGGAGTCGGATCCGCGGGTGTGGGCCGAGGCGATCTTCGCCCACGAGAACACCCCGCTCGGCTCCCGCGGCCTGCGCGCCCTGCGCGACGAGGCGGTGCGGCTGTTCGACATGGTCCCGCCGCCGCAGAAGGAGTTCGTGGCCGACGAGGTGGTGGGCTCGGAGGCCCTCATCGTGGACGACGATGACAAGCTCGCCGTCCGCATCGGCGTCGCGCTGCTGCCCGGCGGGGAGCTGCTGCAGGTGACCACGGCAGTGAAGTACAAGACCGTGCGGGGACGGCTCGCCTTCGCGCCGCGCCGCCTGATGCACGCCGCGGCCGTGAACACGCTCGCCCGTCGGGCGCCGACGACGATCCGCCGCCGGGCGCTGTCCGGCGACCGGCGCGCGGCCTCCCTCACCTCGCAGGTCTCCCGCCGCGCCCTGGGGCGCGGTCCGTCCTCGACGCGCTGATGTCGCTCCTGCGCAGCTGGGACGTGGGCACCGCCCGCGAGCCCGCCCGTCGTGCGGGGCTCGTGATCGGTCTCGCACAGCTCCCGCTGCGGCCCCTGGTCGGGCTGCTCTCCCGCCCGCAGTGGCAGGGCACCGAGAACTTCCCGGCCAGCGGCGCCGTGATCGCCTGCGGCAACCATCTCAGCGCCTTCGACCCCTTCGGCTACGGGCACCTCCTGCAGGCCTCCGGGATCGCGCCCCGCTTCCTGGCCAAGGAGTCGCTGTTCCGCGTGCCGGTTCTCGGCGCCCTGCTGCGCTCGGCCCGGCAGATCCCGGTGCTGCGCGGCACGAGCCGCTCCGGGGACGCGCTGGACGCCGCCCGGGAGGCGCTGGGCCGGGGCGAGCTGCTGATGGTCTTCCCCGAGGGCACCTACACCCGCGATCCGGAGCTCTGGCCGATGCAGGCCCGGCTCGGCGCGGCCCGCCTCGCCCTGTCCACCGGCGCGCCGCTGCTGCCGATCGCGACCTGGGGCGGTCGCGGGCTGTGGCCCGTCGGCTCCCCGGTGCCGCGCCCCGGGCGCGGACGGCGCGTGCGCATGCGCGTCGGCGAGCCCTTCACCGCCGCCGCCGGCGAGGGCGAGACGGAGCACGAGGCCGCCCTGCGCGTCACCGAGGACCTCATGACCCGCATCGCGGCCCTCCTCGGCGAGCTGCGCGACCTCACCCCGCCCGATCGCCCCCACGACCCGCGCACGGACGCCCACCGCCCCGAGATCGGCCGCACCGATCCCGGCTTCCGCGCCCCGACGGAGCCGCGACGATGAGCGCGCCGCGCAGGGCCCCGCGTCTCACCGTCCTCGGCGCCGGCAGCTGGGGGACCACCTTCGCGCAGGTCCTCGCCGACGGCGGCGCCGAGGTGACCCTCTGGGCGCGTCGCGAGGAGGTCGCCCGCGAGATTCACGAGGAGCACCGCAACAGCGCCTATCTCGGCGACCGCGAGCTCCCCACGAGCCTCCGCGCCACCGCCGATGTCGCCGCCGCGCTCGAGGGCGCCGACGGCGTCGTCGTCGCGATCCCCGCCCAGTCGATGCGCGCGACCCTCGCCCCCTGGCCCGCCCTGCCCGTCGTCCCGGTGCTCTCCCTCACCAAGGGCATCGAGCGCGGCACCGACGCCCGGATCAGCGAGATCCTCGCCCGGGCCGGGGGAGCGGACCCCTCCCTGGTCGGAGTGCTCTCCGGTCCGAACCTCTCCGGCGAGATCGCCGAGCGCCGCCCCTGCGCGAGCGTCGTCGCCGCCCCGGACGAGGAGCTCGCCGAGACCTTCGCCTCCTGGTGCTCCGCGCCCTACCTGCGTGCCTATACCTCGACCGACGTGGTCGGTGTCGAGGTCGCCGGCGCCGTGAAGAACGTCATCGCGATCGCCGTCGGCGCCGCGACGGGCCTCGGCCACGGCCACAACACCACGGCCTCCCTGATCACGCGGGGACTGGCGGAGATCACCCGTCTGGGTGTCGCGCTCGGCGGGCGCCGCGAGACCTTCCCGGGCCTCGCCGGCATGGGCGACCTCGTCGCGACGTGCTCCTCGCCGCTCAGCCGCAACCACCGCCTCGGCCTCGCGCTCGGCCGCGGGCTCGACGTCGCCGCGGCCGCGGCGGAGGTGGGCCAGACCGCCGAGGGCGTCGCCACCGCCCGCGCCGTCGCCGACATCGCCGCACGCCACGGCGTGGACATGCCGATCACCAGGTCGGTGGTCGCGGTGGTGGACCACGGCGCGAGGATCGACGAGGTCACCACGGCCCTGCTGTCACGCTCGGTCCGCCCGGAGTGATTACCCTCGACCCCATGAGCACCACCGTCGCCCTCCTGTTCGGCGGCCGCAGCGGCGAGCACGGCATCTCGTGCATCACCGCGGGCGGCATCCTCGCCGCGATCGACCGCACCCGCTTCGACGTCGTCGCGATCGGCATCACCCCCGAGGGCCGCTGGGTCCACGTCTCCGACGACCCCTCGGACTGGACGATGGTCGACGGCCGTGCCCCCGAGGTCGCCGCCGACGGCGACGAGGTGCTGCTGCCCTCCTCCCGCCACCGCGCGGGGGAGCGGACCGCGCTGCGCGTGGTGCGCGAGGGGCGCGTCGAGCCGCTCGCCGAGGTCGACGTCGTCTGGCCGCTGCTGCACGGCCCCTACGGCGAGGACGGCACCGTCCAGGGCATGCTGGAGATGCTCGACATCCCCTACGTCGGCTCCGGCGTCCTCGCCTCGGCCACCGCGATGGACAAGGCCGCGACGAAGGTCGCGCTGCGTGCGGCCGGCATCGAGTGCGCCCCCGGCATCGTGGTCCACGAGGACCGCTGGGCCGACGGCGCCGGCCGCGTCCTCGCCCACCTCGAGCAGCATCATCCGCGACCCTGGTTCGTCAAGCCGGCCCGTGCCGGCTCCAGCCTCGGCGTCAGCCGCGTCGAGGAGGCCTCGCAGCTGGAGCACGCGATGAAGTCCGCCTTCCGAGAGGACCCCAAGGTCCTCATCGAGGAGGGGGTCGTCGCCCGCGAGATCGAGTGCGGCGTGCTCGCCGCGCGCGACGGCGGCGAGCCCCACACCACTCTGCCCGGCGAGGTGAAGGTCGGCGCCGACCTCGACTTCTACGACTACGAGGCGAAGTACTTCGGCAAGGGCACCGTGAGCATCGACGTGCCCGCGGGTCTGCCCGACGGGGTGCTCGAGGAGGCCCGCGAGATCGCCCGGCGCGCCTTCGGGGCGCTCGGCCTGGAGGGCCTCGCCCGGGTCGACATGTTCGTCACCGCCGATCACCGCGTGATCGTCAACGAGGTCAACACCATGCCGGGCTTCACCCCGTACTCGATGTTCCCGGTGCTGTGGGAGTCGATGGGGCTGAGCTACGCGGACCTGATCGCGGATCTCGTGGATCAGGCCGCCTCGCGCCGCCTCGGCCAGCGCTGAGCCTCGGCCGGCGCTGAGGCAGCTCCGCCCTCGCCTCAGCCCTCGTAGCCCTCGTCCCCGGGGCCGATGCAGTGCGCGGTCGCCTCGATGTTCCGGGTGATCACCTGGGTGAGGTCGAGCGCGGCGGCGGAGGGCTGGTCCGGTGCCGCCGAGCGCGGCACCGACACGTCGATCGCGGGCTCGCGGCCGTAGGTCGTGTACAGGAAGGTGTCGCCCTCGATCTCCTTGACGACCCAGTCGATCTCGATCTCGTTCTCGTCGGCGAGGGTGGTGCACTGGTCGGTGGTCGGTCCGGGCGGGGTCACGCCGCAGCGCATCACCACCGTGTCCTCCCCGCTGCCCCAGGCGGCGGTGCCCTGGCTCGAGGTCTCCACTCGGTCCATGCCGAGCACCTGCGGCGGGGCGGCGAGCACGATGTCGGCGCACACCGGGTCCGCGGCGGCCTCCCCGGCGGGCACCTGCACGGTGCCGCAGGCGGCGAGGCCGAGGGCGAGCAGCCCGGTGAGGGAGAGGGCGGCGGCACGTCGAGGAAGCACGTACCGAGGGTACCGGTGGGATCGGGGAGCCGGGGATCGGGCAGACTGGTGCGATGACCGCGCAGCCCCGTTCCGGCCTCTCCGAGGCCTCGATCCTCGCCGCCGTGCTCCCGCAGCTCCCCACGGGTGAGCAGGTCGAGGTCGGTCCGGGCGATGACGCCGCGGTGGTGCGCCTGCCCTCGGACCGTCTCGTGGTCACCACCGATGCGCTGGTGGAGGGGCACGACTTCCTGCCGGGCGCGACGCTCCCGCGCTGGATCGGTCGGAAGGCCGCGGTGCAGAACCTCGCCGACGTCGCCGCGATGGGCGCCCGTCCGCTCGCCCTCGTCGTCGCGCTCTCGGCCCCGGCCGGGACGGACCCGTCCGTCTTCGAGGAGCTCAGCGCCGGTCTCGCGGAGCGCGCCGCGGCCGACGGCGCGGTGATCGTCGGCGGCGACCTGGGCCGCGCCGACCGCCTCAGCCTCGCCGTCACCGCGATGGGCGCGATGGCGCCCGGCGACGCGCCCGTGCTGCGCTCCGGCGCCCGCCCCGGCGACGTGCTCGCGATCGGCACGGAGCGCCTGGGCCGCTCCGCCGCCGGCCTCGCCCTGGTCCTCGGCGGGAAGGTCCACGTCGACGCCGCCGGCTCGATCTCGCTGGAGGACATCACCACCCCCGACGCCGCCGATCTCGTCCGCCACCACGACGCCCCCGAGGTCGACCTGTCCCTCGGCTGGGGTGCCGGCCGCACCGCGCACGCCATGATGGATCTCTCCGACGGGCTGGTCCGCGACGGCGGCCGTCTCGCCGCCGCCTCGCGGGTGCGGATCGACCTCGACCGCGCCGCCCTCGCCCCCGACGCCGAGGCCCTCGCCGCCCTCGCCGAGGAGCTCGGCGAGGACCCCTGGGCCTGGGTCCTCCACGGCGCCGAGGAGCACGCGATGCTCGCCGCCTTCGCCCCGGACGAGGTGCCGACCGGCTTCCGCTCCATCGGTCGGCTCCACGAGGCGGGGGACGGACCGGCCGTGACCCTCGACGGCACCCCGATCCCCGGCGAGGGCTTCGACCACTTCGCCTGAGCACGCCGCGCCCCGCCGGGATTAGGCTGGTCGGCGGCGCGACCGCGCCCGACCCGCATGCCACGGAGGAGCACCACCACCATGCCGATCACCGTCAAGGCCCTGCAGAAGACCGGTCCGGACCAGCCGTTCCGCGTCACCACGATCGAGCGCCGCGACCCCCGTCCGGACGACGTGGTCATCGATATCGAGGCCGCCGGCATCTGCCACAGCGACATCCACACCATCCGCAACGAGTGGGGCGAGGCGCACTTCCCGCTCACCGTCGGCCACGAGATCGCCGGCACCGTCTCCGCCGTCGGCAGCGACGTCACCGACTGGAAGGTCGGCGACCGCGTGGGCGTGGGCTGCCTCGTGAACTCGTGCGGGACGTGCGAGGAGTGCCTCGCCGACCAGGAGCAGAACTGCCTGACCGGAAACGTCGGCACCTACAACGCGGAGGACGTCGACGGCACCATCACCCAGGGCGGCTACGCCGAGAAGGTCGTCGTCAACGAGCGCTTCGTGCTGAGGATCCCGGACGAGATCCCCTTCGACCAGGCCGCACCGCTGCTGTGCGCCGGCATCACCACCTACTCCCCGCTGCGCCGCTGGGGCGCCGGTGAGCAGGTCTCCGGCCGCGCCAAGCGCGTCGCCGTGCTGGGCCTGGGCGGGCTCGGCCACATGGGCGTGCAGATCGCGGCCGCCATGGGCGCCGAGGTCACCGTCCTCACCCGCACCCTGCGCAAGGAGGAGGACGCCCTCGCCCTCGGCGCGACGCGGGTCCTGGCGACCTCCGACGAGAACTTCTTCCGTGACCACCGCGGCGGGTTCGACCTGATCCTCAACACGATCAGCGCCGACATCCCCGTGGACCGCTACCTGCGCCTGCTCGCCCCGCGCGGCGTCATGGCCGTCGTCGGCCTCCCGCCCGAGAAGCAGGCGCTGAGCTTCGGCTCGCTGATCGGCGGCGGCAAGGTGCTCGCCGGCTCCAACATCGGCGGCATCGCCGAGACCCAGGAGATGCTCGACTTCTGCGCCGAGCACGGCATCGCCGCGAAGATCGAGACGATCTCGGTGGACGAGGCCGACGCGACCTACGAGCGCGTGGTCGCCGGCGACGTCCGCTTCCGCGCCGTCATCGACACCGCCACCTTCGCGGGCGCCGCGGCGGAGTGACCTCCCCGGCGCGGAGGTCCCGCCCCGCCACCGAGGCCGACGTCGCACGCGACGGCCACCGCTTCAGCTGGCTGAAGCCGGACCGGTGGCGGGCGGGCCTCCGCGCCCTGGTGCTGGAGGTCGACGGGGAGGTTGCCGGCGTGGGCCGCATCGGCCGGAACGCCGTCCACCCCGTGCGCGACATGGTCGAGATCGAGATCGCTGAGGCGCACCGCCGCCGCGGCCATGGCACAGCGCTCATGCGCGAACTCGGGCGTTACAGCAAGAATCCGCTGAGTGACAAAGTGGTGCCGGGGTCGGAGCGGGATCTCTTCCTGCGCTCCCTGGGCGCGGTGACGTACCTCGAGGTGCCGATCCTGCGTCTCGACGTCGCCGCGGAACGCACCGCTCGCTGGTGCGCCGCGGTGCGGGAGGGCCACGAGGGCGCTGCTCGCGTCGTCCCCTGGGCCGACCTGCCCCGTGAGCAGCTGATCGACGCCCTGACGGACAGATACCTCTGGCAACACGCCAGCTGGTCGCCCACGGCTCCGCGCGAGGCGATCCGTCCCGTCGTCGGCGAGGAGTTCGCGGAGGGTGCCGTGCACGAGCACTCCTGGGCCGTCGTCCGCGACGGCCGAATCACCGCCCTCGCGGACCTCTACGACGAGCCCGTCGGCCCCGCCTGCGAGGGTGCCCTCGAGGCGGTCGACGCCGCCGCCCAGTCGGCCCGCGCCGACGTCGCGCTCTGCCTCGCGGCATGGCTCGAGGATCTCCGCGCTACGGGAGTGGCGACGCTAGATTTCGACAACCACCCCACCGACCCGCACACCTCGCCGCTGTTGGCGACTCTGGACTGCGAAGAGGTCGACGTCGTGCGCCTCGTCGAGATCCCGAACGGGATCACTGCGGCGCTGCGCGACGTGCCCTGAACTGCCCCCGGACGCACGAGAGCCCCCACCCGTTCGGGTGGGGGCTCTCGTGGAATTGAGTCCTTGCGGTCTCGCTCAGGCACCGAGCGTGCTGACCTTGCCTGCCTTGAGGCAGGAGGTGCACACGTTTACGCGCTTGCTGGTGCCGTTGATCACAGTGCGGACCGACTGGATGTTCGGGTTCCAGCGACGCGAGGTGCGGCGGTGCGAGTGGGACACGGCCTTGCCGAAGCGCGGGCTCTTGGCGCAGATGTCACACGTGGAAGCAGCCACTGTCGTCTCCTGGTACGTCGATGTTCTGATCGCGGTGCCCGCTCCAGCCCCCGCGCCGGAACGGCGGGGTCGGTGACCTGGGTGAGCACGGAGGTGCGAGCCCCCGGCGGTCAGGGCAACCACGGAATCATAGCCCAGATGCCCCGGCGTCTGAAGAGGAGGGCCCGTCCACAGTCCTGTGGAGTCCCTCACGATGTCGCTGGGCAATGGCACGATGGGCACCGCACCAGCACTCTACCGGGACGGAAGGGGTCGCCACGATGGCCAGGAAGACCTCCGCCACGCGCGGCTCCATGCCGCTGACGGAGCTGCTGGTCTCCAAGGAGTCCAAGGCGATGGCCTCCTTCGGCGTGCGCGATCTCGACGCCATGCTCCGCTTCGTCCCGCGCCGCTACGTCGAGCCCGCCCCGCTGCGCTCCCTGCGTGAGATCTCCGAGGGGCAGGAGGTCAGCGCCATCGTGCAGGTCGAGTCGTTCCGCTCGCGGCAGATGAGGTCCCGCTACGGCTTCATCGTCGAGGCCACCGTCTCCGACGGCTCGGACGAGCTGCCGCTGACCTTCTTCCTTCCCAAGCAGCACCACGTCGAGTGGTACGCGAAGCGCCTCCCCGTCGGCGCCACCATCGGCGTGCACGGCGCGGTGGGCCGGGACGACTACCGCGGCGGACTCCAGCTCACCCATCCCGACTTCGAGACCGTCGAGGACACCGAGGAGGGCCGCGCCTGGGCGCAGCGCCCCCGCCCCGTCTACCCCCTGAAGCAGAACATCTCGCTCGCGACGATGCGCTCCGCGATGGAGAAGGGCCTCGAGTTCGCCGGCTCCGCCACCAGCGCCGTCCCCGCACAGATCCTGCGCCGCCGGAGCCTGCCCGACCTCGCCGAGGCCGCCCGGCTCGTCCACACCCCGCTGACCATGGACGACACCCGCCGTGGCATGGCCCACCTCCGCTTCGAGGAGGCCTTCGTCCTCCAGGCGATCTTCGCCCAGCGCCGCGCCCAGGACGAGCGCACCCCCGCCCCACAGCTGCGCGCCGAGGGACCGCTCCAGCAGCTCTTCGACGAGCGCCTGCCCTTCTCCCTCACCGACGGCCAGCGCGAGATCGGCGACCTGCTCGCCGAGCGCATCGGCAACGGCCACCCCACCAGCGCCCTCCTCCAGGGCGACGTCGGCTCCGGCAAGACGGTCATCGCCCTGCGCGCCATGCTCCGCGCCGTGGACTCCGGCCACCAGGCCGTGATGCTCGCCCCCACCGAGGTGCTCGCCGAGCAGCACCACCGCACCGTGCTCGAGCTCCTCGGCGAGCTCGGCCGCGCCGGCCAGCTCGACGGTGCGCCTGAGGCGACCCGGGTGCGCCTGCTCACCGGCTCCCAGCGCACCTCCGCGCGCCGCGAGACCCTGCTCGACGTGACCTCCGGCCAGGCCGGGATCGTGGTCGGCACCCACGCCCTGCTCACCGAGGGCGTCGAGTTCGCCTCCCTGGGCCTCGTCGTCATCGACGAGCAGCACCGCTTCGGCGTCGACCACCGTCGACGGCTGCGCGCCAAGGGCCCGCAGGGCATGAGCCCGCACGTCGTGGTCATGACCGCGACCCCGATCCCGCGGACCGCGGCGCTCGCGACCGTCGGCGACCTCGACGTGCTCACCCTCGCCGAGAGCCCCGGCCGCCGCGCCGGCGTCGAGAGCTTCGTGGTCCACGAGAAGCTCCCCGCCTGGGAGCAGCGCATGTGGCAGCGCGCCGGCGAGGAGATCCGCGCGGGCCGACAGGTCTTCGTCGTCTGCGCCCGGATCGACGAGGACGAGGCCGACGACACCCCCGCGCAGCCCGTCCTCGAAGAGAACGGCAAGGAGAAGACCCCCGCCCTCGACCCCGCCCGCGGCGTCGTCCAGACCGCCGAGCGCCTCGCCTCCCGCCCCGAGCTCGCGGGCGCCCGCATCGGCGTGCTCCACGGCCGGCTCAGCGGCGAGGAGAAGCAGCAGGTCATGGAGCAGATGGTGCGCGGCGAGCTCGACCTGCTCGTCTCCACCACCGTGATCGAGGTCGGGGTCGACATCCCCAACGCCTCGGTGATGATCGTGCTGGACGCGGAGCGCTTCGGCGTCTCCCAGCTGCACCAGCTGCGCGGACGGGTGGGCCGCGGCGAGCACCCCGGCCTCGCCTTCTTCGACACCAGCGCGGTCGTGGACGAGGTGCACTCACGGCACCTGCGCGCGATCGCCGATGCGCCCGACGGCTTCGCCCTGGCCGAGCTCGACCTGCGCCGCCGGGGCGCCGGCGACCTGGTGGGGGAGGAGCAGTCCGGCCTGCAGCGCACGCTGAAGCACCTCGACATGCTGCGCGACGCCCGCTGGATCGAGGCCGCCCGCGAGGACGCCTTCGCGCTCGTCGCTGACGATCCCGAGCTCGAGGGGCACCCCGAGCTGGCCGCCGCCGTCGCCGCGCGACTGCGCGATGCCGACCCCGACGTGGAGAGGAGCTGACATGCCGCGGATCATCTCCGGCACTCTCGGAGGACGCACCATCCCCGGCCCGCCCGGGAAGGGCACCCGCCCCACCTCGGACCGCGTGCGCGAGGCCCTGTTCAGCCGCCTCGACGGCTGGGACGCGCTCGCGGGCGCCCGGGTGCTCGACCTCTACGCGGGCACCGGCGCGCTCGCCCTCGAGTCCCTCTCCCGCGGTGCCGCCCATGCGGTCCTCGTCGAGGTCCACGGGCCGACGGCCCGCCAGCTCCGCCGCACCGCCGCGGACCTCGGGCTCTCCGACCGGGTCGACGTTCGCGCTGGGAAGGCCGCCACGGTCGCCGCAGGCCTCGCCGGCCACGGCGCGACCCTCGTCTTCCTCGACCCTCCCTACGACGTCGCCACCGACGAGCTCGAGCGGCTCCTCGTGACGCTCCGCCCCGCGCTCGCCGACGACGCCCTGGTCGTCCTCGAGCGCTCCTCCCGCAGCCGCCCTCTCGAGTGGCCCGACGGCTGGGCCGACGACGGCACGAAGACCTACGGCGAGACCGTGCTGCAGTTCGGAGGGCCGCTGGTCGAGGACGAGGACGAGGACGAGGACGAGGACGAGGACGAGGCTGCGGCGGACGGTGCTCCCGCCGCGGACTGACCGCCGCCCCGTCGGGATCGCGACGCTCGCGTCTCCCGCGACCCGGCATCACGCCCGCAGTCGCCTCGGCTCTCGTCGGCCGCGCCTCGAGGCGCACCTGCACTCCGTCCACATCGATCTGCCCGCGATTCTCGGTCCGGCAGAGCTCCATCCACAATTTAGGACCACCCCTTGCGCCCGTCGCGCATTTGTGTATTCCGGCAGGAGTCAAGAATTCGTCCCGGTGGGACGCGAGAGGCGAGGTGAGGCATTCTCGGGGTGGAGAGCCCGACGCTTGTGCTTCACGTACGCCGACCCTGATCTTCGCAGGTGACCCGCGAGTATCCACACGATGTGGAATGACTGTGCATTTGGTGCGAAGTTTCCTCCCCGCATCCCGGTTATCCACAAGTTCGGACAAGATGACGGCACCTCTGGAGAATGTCGGATATTGGTCGTAGAATGAGAAGCACGGAGCGGTCGACGAAGAACGCTCATCACGAGGCGGGGGAGGAGGAGCAATGGGAGACGACCCACGCCTCGACGTCCCGCCGCGCGCCGCATCTGCCCGCCCCAACGTCCCTGTTGCCTCCATCCCTGCCGCCACTGTCCGCCCGGGCGAGCCTCCGCGCCGCCCCGTGCGGGCCCGCCGGCCCCTGTCCCCGCAGTCCCTCGTCGAGCGCGCCGACGTCGCACCCCGCACCGCCGAGGCGGAGACGGTGCTGCGCATCTACCGCCGGCGCCGCGAGCAGCAGGCCGCCTTCTACGTCGCCGAGATGCAGGACCTCGCCTCCCTCTGGACCGAGGAGGACGAGGACGACGAGAAGGCCCTGCACGCTCTCGCCGCCGCAGCGGGCCTGCGCACGAAGCTCGGCCGGGGCGAGGTGCGGCTGCGCGACGCGCACGTCGCCGTCACCGACCTGCCCGCCTGCTTCGCCCGTGTCGGCGCCGGGGAGCTGCCGGTGGACTGGTTCGAGTGGCTGCTGCGCAGCGTGCTGCGCCTGACCTCCCACCAGCGCCGCCAGGTCGACGAACGGGTCGCAGCCTGGCAGCTCGACGCGATCGACGTCGAGCGCTTCTACCGCGAGCTGCGTCTGCTGATCGACTGGTTCGGCCGCGCCGCCGTGCAGGAGACGCCCCGCGAGCAGCGCGCCGTCCACCTCACCCCGTCCCCGGACGGCGATGGCACCGGCTGCCTCACCGTCGTCGGCCCGATCCCCGAGCTCCTCGCGCTCGGCCGCCGTCTCGACGGCGCCGCCCGCGCCGTCCAGGACGCTCAGCGCCAGGCGCTCGAGAGCGGAGCGCCGATCCCCTTCGACCTCGACGGCGACGTCGCCCGCGAGGGCCGGCCCATGCCGCTTCCCGCGCTGCGCTACGCGGTGATGACACGCTCCCCGCTCGCGACCGGCGCCGTCGAGGTGCCCGAGCCCGCCTTCCGGATCTCCGTCGTCGTGCCGATCCTGACCCTGCTGGGCCGCTCGCATGCGCCCGCGACGCTCGACGGCACCATCCCGATCCCCGCGCGCATGGCCCGCGAGCTCGCCGCGAAGGCGCCGGCCTTCGAACGCGTCCTCGCCGACCCGGCCAGGGGCGGCTACGCCCCCGCCGCCTCGAGGACCTACCGGGTCAGCCGCGCGATGGCCGAGAACCTGCGCCTCATCGACCCCGTCTGCGCCGTCCCCGGATGCGACTGCAACGTCATGACCGTCGGCGAGAGCGACCACATCGAGGAGTTCGACCTCGAGCACCCCGCCCGCGGCGGACCCACCACGATCGAGAACCTGCACCGCCTCTGCCGCCGCCACCACCGCATGAAGACCGCCGGACTGCTGGACCCGGTCCGTGACGAGACCACCGGCGTGACCCGGTGGAGGATCGGCGAGCTCGCCGTCTGTGACTCCAGGCCCGACGGCGACCTCGTCACCCGTGAGCTCGGCCAGCAGCTCCGCCGCGCCTGGGAGCAGTACGAGGCGGATCTCGAGTTCGAGGCGATCCTGCACAGCGGCGCGCTCGACGAATCGCCGCAGGAGCGACTCGACGCGATCGAGGAGCAGCGCTGGGGAGAGCACCTCCTGGAGTACTGGTCGAGACCCGACACCGGCGGCACCGGCGACTTGGACGACCCGGACGACCCGGGCCCGCCCGGCCTCGACCCCTGCGGCTTCTTCGGCCCGCCGCCCTTCTGACACCGCTCGTCCCACCGCGCACCCTCGACGAGCTCGGCTGGCCGCTGCACACCGGCCTGCCCACCCTCCGCTGCGACCGCAGCGAGGACGCCCGCGACCTCGGCTGCTCCGGCCACGCCCGCTCCCTCCGAGACGTCCGCGCCGTCACTGGCATGACGCCTTCGCCCTACGCCCGCCGCACCGGCGAGGACATACTGGAGCCATGACCAGCCACACCGCCTTCTTCACCGTGCAGATGGCCCCGGGCGCCCCGATCGACGGCGCCGCCGACCGCTTCTCCCTGTCCAAGACCTGGACCGGCGAGGCCGAGGGCACCTCCCGCGGCACCATGCTCACCGCCGGCGACCCCGAGACCGGCAGCGCCGGTTACATCGCCAGCGAGCTCTTCGAGGGCAGTCTCGGCGGACGCACCGGCACCCTCGCCCTCCAGCAGCTCGGCACCATGACCGGCGGCGCGCCCGCCCTGCAGTACGTGATCGTCCCCGGTTCCGGCACCGGCGACCTCGCCGGCACCACCGGCACCCTGGAGATCGGCGAGATCCACGACGACGGCCGCCACGAGGTGCGCTTCACGCTGGGCTGAGCCGCTCCCGCCCGCACCAGAGCCCGCACTAGAGTGACGGCCATGACCACCGTCGTCCTGCCTGGCTCCTTCGACCCCTTCACCCTGGGCCACCTCGATCTCACACGGCGCGCGACGGCCCTCGGCCACCACGTGATCGTCGCCGTCTCCCACAACCCCTCCAAGAAGGGGCTGCTGGACCTCGAACAGCGCACCGCAGCGATCCGCGCCGCGCTCGCCGACGAGGGCCTCTCCGAGCAGACCGAGGTGCGCACCCTGCCCCGCGGCCTGCTCGTCGACTTCTGCCGCGAGGTCGGCGCGGGCGCCGTCGTGCGCGGGCTGCGCTCCCAGCTCGACCTCTCCTACGAGGAGCCGATGGCGCGCATGAACCACCACCTCGCCGGGACCGACACCGTCTTCCTCCTCACCGACCAGTCCCTCGCCCACATCTCCTCCTCCCTCGTCCGCGAGGTGCACGCCCTCGGCGGTGACGTCTCCGACATGCTCCCCGCCGCCTCGCTGGAGGCGCTCCGGACCGCCTCTGACCTACGCTGAGCAGATGACCACCGACGCCATTCCCACCTCGCCGCTCGACGACGCCCTGCGCTTCGACGCCGTCGACCTCGTCGGCCGCACCGGCACGCACCGCCGCGTCGAGCACACCGTCCCCGCCCCGGCCCGCGAGGCCGGCGGCCTCGCCATGCAGGTCTCCGAGGGCGAGCCCATCGCGATCGAGCTCGAGCTCGAAACCGTGGTCGAGGGGATCTACGCCCACGGCACCGTCACCGCCCACCTCGAGGGCGAGTGCTCGCGCTGCCTCGACCCCGTCGACCAGGACATCGCCACCCGCTTCGACGAGCTGTTCCTCTACCCCGAGAAGATCAAGGCCGAGGAGCGCGAGGACTCCGTCCTGCTCGTCGACGACGAGGTGCGCCTCGGCCCCGTGGTGCGCGACGCCCTCGCGATGGAGGCCGACGAGCGACCCCTGTGCCGCGAGGACTGCCCGGGCCTGTGCGCCCAGTGCGGCTTCCGCATGG
This sequence comes from Brachybacterium sp. sponge, assembly GCF_001613775.1. Classification (NCBI taxonomy): domain Bacteria; kingdom Bacillati; phylum Actinomycetota; class Actinomycetes; order Micrococcales; family Dermabacteraceae; genus Brachybacterium; species Brachybacterium sp. sponge. The sequence continues at coordinate 355,328 of NZ_LRMP01000003.1, forward strand.
AGGACGACCCCGACCACCACCACGAGGTCATCGACGAGCGCTTCGCCGCGCTGAAGGGCCTGTTCGACGAGGACCCGAAGGACGACGACGCGCAGGACGGGAAGGCCTAATGGCGCGCAGGCGCCGCGCCGCCGAGGCCGCCGCCCCGCAGGGCCTGCTGGACACACTGCCGCTGGACGCCGGGCAGGCCGCGGACCTGACGGACTCCGGGCTGCTCGATCTCGCGCTCACGCACCGCTCCTACTCCTACGAGCATGACGGCCTCCCGCACAACGAGCGGCTCGAGTTCCTGGGCGATGCCGTGCTGCAGCTCGCCGTCACCGAGCACCTCTACGCCGCCCACCCCACGCTGCCCGAGGGCGACCTGGCCCGGCGCCGCGCCGCGACCGTCTCGACCCGGGCGCTCGCCGTGATCGCCTCCCGCCTCGACCTCGGCGCCTACGTGCGCCTGGGCCGCGGGGAGGACCTCACCGGCGGCCGTGCCAAGGCCTCGATCCTCGCCGACACCACCGAGGCCGTGATCGGCGCGGTCCACCTCGCGCTCGGCCAGGACGTCTCGCGCCGCTTCGTGCTGGACCTGCTCAGCCCGATGCTCGACTCCGACGAGTTCCTCGAGGCCGGCTACGACTTCAAGTCCCGCCTGCAGGAGATCGCCGCCGCGGAGGGCAAGGACGTGGCCTACACGATCACCGAGTCGGGCCTCGAGCACCAGAAGACCTTCACCGCGACCGTCACCGTCGAGGGGGTCGTCACCGCCCGCGGCGACGGCGCCTCGAAGAAGGACGCCGAGCTCGCCGCCGCCCAGAACGCGGTGCGGGGCGTCCTCGCCGAGCGCGGCGAGTCCCTCATCCCCAGGGGCTGAGCCGGTGCCCGAGCTGCCCGAGGTCGAGGTGGTGCGGCGCGGCCTCGAGCCCCGCACCGTCGGCCGCACCATCACCGCGCTCGAGGTGCTCGAGCCCCGCTCGCTGCGCCGACAGGCCGGGGGAGAGGACCGCCTGCGCGCGGCCCTCGTCGGCTCCCGGCTCACCGCCGTGGTGCGGCGCGGGAAGTTCCTGTGGTGGCGCCTCGCGGAGGCGGACGGGTCCGAGGCCGGGGAGGCGCTGATGGCGCACCTCGGCATGAGCGGACAGCTGCGGATGAGCACGCCCGACGCGACGGCCGCGCCGTCGGTCGAGCTGTCCGAAGGCCCGGCCTCCGACCCGCTGCGACACCGCCGGGTCAGCCTGCACCTGGACGACGGGGCGCGGCTCGACTTCGTCGACCAGCGGATTTTCGGCGGGCTGTGGACGAGTCCGCTCCTCGAGGCGGAGGGCGGGGCGCTCGCCGGCGTGGGCAGCCCCGACGCCCTGCTGCCGGAAGGCGCCTCGCACATCGCGCGCGACCTGCTGGACCCGGCCGCGGACCTGTCCGGCATCGCCGGCGCCCTGCGCACCCGGCGCAGCGCAGTCAAGACGCTCCTGCTGAACCAGGAGATCGTCTCCGGGATCGGGAACATCTACGCCGACGAGGCGCTGTGGGCGGCGCGGATCCGGTACGACACCCCGGGCACCGCGCTCGGCCCCCGTCAGGCGCCGGCGCTGCTGCGCGCCGCCCGCGACGTGATGGAGCGGGCGCTCGAGGTGGGAGGGACGAGCTTCGACGCGCTGTACGTGAACGTCGACGGGCGCAGCGGGTACTTCGCCCGCAGCCTCAACGCGTACGGCAAGGAGGGCGAGCCGTGCCCGCGCTGCGGCACCGTGATGCGGCGCGTGATGCACGCGAACCGCTCCTCGCACTTCTGCCCGCGATGCCAGCGGGGACGCTGAGACCCGCGTCGTCCCCGGTGCGATAGATTTCGACGTGCCCGCCGAGATGAGGAAGGACGCCACGTGACAGCGACCCAGCAGGACGGCCCGATCCGCGTGATGCTCGTCGACGACCACGAGGTGGTCCGCCGCGGCATCGTCACCGCGATCGACGCGAGCCCCGCCCTCACCGTGATCGGCGAGGCGTCCTCCGTCGCCGAGGCGACCCGGCGCCTCCCCGCCATCCGCCCCCAGGTGCTGCTGGTCGACCTCCAGCTGCCCGACGGCACCGGCATCGACGTCATGAAGGTCGCCCGCGAGCTCGACCCCGAGCAGAGGATGCTGGTGCTGACCAGCTTCGACGACGACGCCGCGCTGCGCGAGTCGCGCGCCGCCGGCGCCGCCGGCCTGATGCTGAAGTCCGCCCGCTCCCAGGAGATCGTCGAGGCGATCCAGGCCGTGCACGCCGGCCGCCCCGTCTGGCCCGCCGATCACGTCGAGGACGGCCCGGACCTGTCCGAGTCCGACCAGCGGATCGTCGAGCTGATCGGCGACGGGCACTCCAACCGCGAGATCGCCGATGCGCTCGGCATCGCGGAGAAGACGGTGAAGAACCGCGTCACCGTCATCCTGCAGACCCTCGGCATGCAGCGCCGCACCCAGGTCGCGGCGATGGTCGCGGCCCGCCGACGGGCGGGCTGGAAGACGCAGTAGGCGTCACGCCACCGGCAGCGTCACCCGCCACGAGATCATCGTGCCCGGCTCGAGGGTGATCGCATCCACCCAGCCCGAATGGCGCCGGGCCCGCGAGGACATGTTCGCGAGCCCCGAGCGGCGCCGCACCGTCGGGTCGATGCCTCGGCCGTTGTCCGAGACGTTCACCTGCACCACCCGGTCCACGCCCTCGGAGAACACGCTCACGGAGACCGCGACCGCGCTGGCATGCGCGTGACGGGCGGCGTTGGCGAGGCACTCCCGCACCACCGCGACCACGTCGTCTGCGATCTCCGGCGGCAGCTCCGAATCCATCTCCGCGGGATGCGGGGGCAGGCGCAGCGAGGGCACGAAGCCGAGGCCCGCGGTCGCGAGCCCCACCTCGCGGCGCAGCTGCTCGGTGAGCGTCGCCTCCGCCCGCTCGCGGCGCAGCGACTGCACGATCAGCCGGATCTGCGCGACCGCGTTCTCGACCCCCTGCACGGAGGCCGCGACCGAGGAGCGAATCCGCGCCTTCGACGGGGTCACGTCCGGGGAGCCGAGGGAGTCCACCAGCCCCTCGAGCTCCATCCCCACCGCGAACAGCTCCTGGATCGCGAGGTCGTGCAGATCGCGCGCGATCCGTCCGCGCTCGTCGTCGATCTCGGAATCGGCCTGCAGGGTCGGGACGCGCAGGGTGAGGCCGACGAGCCCCGCGAGCGCGTCGAGCCGCTCCCGGTCCGCGGCGGTGAACTCCTCGGAGCCCTCCGGGCGCAGCACCCCGAGCAGCCCGGTGCCGTGCTCGGCCGCATCGATCACGGCGAGCATCACGCGGCAGCTCTCCTCGCCGAGGGCGAAGGTTTCGATCCGCTCGAGCGCATCGGCGTCGGCGTGCTCGAGCGCCACGCCGATCGGATGCGCGGCGGGCACCTGCTCGCCGAGCAGGGCGGGGGCGTCGGGCCCGTCGACCATCTCGATCGTCCACGCCTCGCGGTCCAGGGGCATCACCAGCACGGCGCTGCGCGCGCCGAGATCGGTGCGGGCCGAGCGGAGCATCAGGTCCAGCAGGTCCTCGGTCTCCCCGCCGGCGAGGACGGCGCCGGCGAGGTCCTGGATGCGGGGGCGGTCTCTCATCGGGGCTCTCCGATCCTAAGCACGGGCGTGTCGGCGGGGACCGCCTCGGGGCGATGGGTGACGACGACGACCGTGGACGAGGCCGGGACGAGGGACTCGTCGCCCGGGGTGAGCAGCGCCGCGAGCAGGGCGTCGCCGCGGGCGGTGTCCAGGTGCTCGGTCGGCTCGTCCAGCAGCAGCACCGGCCCGCGACGCACCACGGCGCGGGCCAGGAGCAGGCGACGACGCTCGCCGCCGGAGACCGTGGTCCCGTCCGGGCCGAGCATCGTCTCGAGCCCGTGGGGGAGGGTGGCGAGCCAGTCGTCGAGGCCGACGGCGGCGAGCGCCGCGAGGGCCTCCTCATCCGTCAGGTCGCCGCGGACGACGCGGAGGTTCTCCCGCAGCGTGGTCGCGAAGACGTGCCCGTCCTCGGCGAACATCGTCACCGCTTCGCGCAGTGAGGCGGCGTCGGTCGAGACCTCGCCGCCCAGCGGAGCGAGGAGCCCGGCGAGGGTCGCCAGCAGCGTCGACTTCCCGCTGCCGGAGGGGCCGACGACCGCGAGGCGGGAGCCGGGGGCGAGCTTGAGGTCCAGGCCGCGGACGCACGGGGCGTCGGGGGACCAGCCGGCCGTGAGGTCGCGGGCGGTCAGGGTCGCCGTGGCGGGACGCTCGGCGGGGACCGGGGCGGAGTCATCGCCTTCACCGCCCTCGCCACCTTCGCCGATCAGGGCGTCGAGGCGCTCGGCGGCGGCGCGGGAGCGGGCGTGCTGGGTCGCCGCGGCGGGCAGGGCGGTCGCCGCCTCGAAGGAGGACAGCGGCAGCAGGAGCAGGATCCCGATCTGTCCGGCGGAGAGGTCGCCGGAGGTCCAGGCGGCGCCGGCGGCGAGCAGCGAGCCGGTGACCGCCAGGACCATGCTCGCGGGCACCGCGGCGGCCGCGAGCGCGGCGGGGCGGGCGGCCCGGTCGATCGCGGCGTCGTGCGCGGACTGCGCGGCGGCGAGGCGGGCGAGGGCCCCGTCGAGCCGGCCGTCCACCCGCAGCGAGGTGGCGTCGTCGAGGATCTCCAGGGAGTGGGAGGTGACGTCGCCGCGGGTGGTGAGCACGGCCTGCTCGGTGAGCGCGGCGGCGCGGTGCGCGAAGTACGGCGCGGCCACCGCCGCCAGCAGCAGCGAGGCCGCCATCGCGGCCGTCGCGGGCAGGGACAGCGGGGCGAAGGTCGCCAGCACCACGACGAGCATCACGGCCGCGACGAGGGCGGGCACGATCGCCTTGATGACGTGGTCGCCGAGCTCCTGCGCGTCATCGCCCAGCCGGGAGAGCAGCTCGCCGCGCCGCAGCCGCGTCAGGGCGTCATCGGTGCGGGAGGCGAGCGCCGTGAACAGCGAGGTGCGCAGCGAGACCACGCCCCGCAGCGCCACGTCGTGGGTGAGCATCCGCTCCAGCCAGCGGAACACGCCGCGGGAGACGCCGAGGGCGCGCACCATCACCACGGCGACGGTCAGGTCGAGCACGGGCGGCATGGTCCAGGCGCGGGTGACGAGATAGGCGGAGACCGCGGCGAGCGCGAAGGCGGAGCCGAGGGTCGCGACCGCGGCGAGGACCGCGGCGAGGAGCCGCGCGGGCGGGATCGCGAGGGCGCGCTCGGCGCGGCGCAGCGGGGCGGCCTGGGCGGTCATGCGGAGACCTCCGCTCGCGAGTCGACGGAGAAGATGTCATCGGCCGCCTCGACGAGGCGGGAGCGGTGGGCGACGACGAGCACGGTGCGGCCCTGGGCGCGCAGCTCGCCCAGCAGGTCCAGCACGATCTGCTCGGCGGCGCCGTCGAGATGGGCGGTTGGCTCATCGAGCACGACCAGCGGGGCGGGGGAGAGCAGGGCGCGGGCCAGCGCCAGGCGCTGACGCTCGCCGAGGGAGAGTCCCTGCCCGCGGCGGCCCAGGTCCGCGTCGAGGCCGCGGCGGGCGATGACGGTGTCGAGGCCGACGGCGGCCGCGGCGGCCCCGAGCTCGTCGTCGTCCGCGTCCGGGCGGGCGGCGGCGAGGACCTCGCGCAGGGTGCCGGGCGGGAGCACGGGCCGCTGGGGGAGCAGCGCGATCTGGTCCCAGAGGCTGCGGCGCTCCAGCTCGCGCACGTCGGTCGCGGTGCCGTCGGCGGCGATCACCTCGGCGCGGCCGTGCTCGGGCTCCAGCAGGCCCAGCAGCACCTGCACGGCGGTGGTCTTCCCGGCGCCGGAGGGGCCGGTCAGCGCGGTGATGCGGCCGGGGCGGACCTCGATCTCGGCCGCGTGCGGGGCGAGGCCGTCGCGCGAGGCGACGCTCACACCGCGCAGGGCGAGGGTCGCGCCGGCGAGGGCGGGGGCGGGACGGGTCCCGTCGGCCGGGGCGTGCTCGTCGAGCACCTCGAAGGCCGCGCCGACCGCGGCTAGGCCGTCGGTGGAGGAGTGGTACTGGGAGCCGACATTGCGCAGCGGCTGGTACACCTCGGGGGCGAGGACCAGCACCGCGAGCGCCGGGGCGAGGTCCATCTCCCCGTAGACGAGCCGCATGCCGATCGACACCGCGACCAGCGCCACGCACAGCGTGGCCAGCAGCTCGAGCACCATCGAGGAGAGGAAGGCGAACTTCAGCGAGCCCATGGCGGAGGAGCGGTGGCGGTCGCCGAGGGTCTCCACCACCCGCTCCGGGCCGCGCTCGCGGCCGAGGGCGCGCAGGGTGGGCAGGCCCTCGACGAGGTCCAGCAGCTGGGACCACAGGGAGCGCATGTCCGCCAGCAGCCTCTCGGAGCGGCCCACGGTCATCTTCCCCACCAAGATCATGAACAGCGGCACGAGCGGCAGGGTGACCAGGGCGATCACGGCGCTGAGCGGATCGAGCAGCCCGATCGTCAGCAGGCACAGCGGGGTGACCGTCGCCGAGAGCATCAGCTGGGGGACGTAGCCCACCAGATAGGGGCGCAGCTTCTCCAGCCCCGTCGTCGCCAGTGCCGTCACGTCCGCGCCGCGGCCGGCCCCGGCCCGCGGGCCGAGCCGGGCGGCGTGGGCGAGGACGCGGGCGCGCAGGTCGCTGATCGCGGCGGTCGCGGCGCGGTGCGCGGTCGCCTCCTCGACCAGCACCGCCCCCGCCCGCACGGCGAGCGCGAGGACCAGCAGGGCTAGCATCCCCGGGGCGCCTTCGGGGACGTCCCGCTCGACGAGCAGCCGCGCGCCGAGGTGCGCGATCACCAGCGCCGTGACGATCACGCAGGCGGCCTGGACGAGCCCGAGGACCACGGTCCTCGCGACATGGGCGCGCGCGGCGCGCACCTCCCGGACCAGACGGGGGTCCAGGGGCGCTCGCCGCGCGCGCGTGGGCGTGCTCACTCCTGGCCGAACGCTTCCCGGTAGCCCGCCCGGGCCCGCTCGACGAGGCCCTCGCCGGGGGCGGGGGAGTCCTCGTCGGTGATCCGATGGCGGAAGACCCGGTAGGTCCAGATCGTGTACGCGATGACGATCGGCAGCAGGATCGCGAGGGCGATCAGCATCACCGTCAGCGTGTGCTCGGTCGAGGAGGCGTTCGCGACGGTGAGCGAGTTCGCCGGGTCGTTGGAGGCCGGCATGACGTACGGGAACAGGCCGCCGAACAGGGTGATCGTCGCCGCGGCGATCGCGGTGGTGGTCGCGCCGAAGGCGAGGCCCTCACGACGGGCACGGCCCAGCGGCACCACCGCGATCAGCGCCACGGCCGCGATCGCGAGCGGGATCAGGGTCCACGGCGTGTTCGAGTGCGCGAGCTGGAACCACAGCAGGTAGGCGGCGCCGGCCACGATCGTCGGCCACACGAGCCGGCTCGCGAGGCGGTGGGCGTCCTCCCGCAGCGGGCCCTCGATCTTCAGCGTCAGGTACAGGGTGCCGTGCAGCCAGAACAGCAGCACGAACACGAGCCCGCCCAGCAGCGCGAAGGGGTTCAGCAGACCCAGCAGCGAGGTGGTCACCCAGTGGTTCTGGTCGATCGCGACACCGGCGACGATGTTCGAGAAGGCCACGCCCCACAGCAGGGCCGGGGCGAAGCCGCCGATCACGTGCACCACGTCCCAGGAGGTGCGCCAGCGGTCGTCCTCGTGCTTCTCGCGCCACTTGAAGGCGCACACCCGCACGATCAGGACCAGCAGCAGGAGGAGCAGGGCGAGGTAGAAGCCGGAGAACAGGGTGGCGTACCACTCGGGGAAGGCCGCGAAGAGCAGCGCGCCGCCGGTGATCACCCACACCTCGTTGCCGTCCCAGACGGGGCCGATGGTGCGCAGGATCGTGCCGCGGGTGCCGGTGCCGCGGCGCCAGAAGGCGGCCACGTTCATCTGCACTCCGAAGTCGAAGCCCTCGAGCACGAAGTAGCCCAGGAAGAAGAAGCCGATCAGCGCGAACCAGAGGGTCTGCAGGACCGTGGGGTCGAGCATGGTGTCCATGAGCAGGTGGGTCCCTTCTCAGTAGTCGAAGGAGAGGGTGGGCGTGTCGAGCTCCTCGGTCTCCGGGTCCCGCTGCGGCAGCGGCGCGCCCTTCAGCGCGGCCTTCTGCATCATCCGGAACCAGATCACGGCGAGCACGCCGTAGACGAGGGTGAAGGCGACCAGCGAGGCGAGCACCATCCACGAGGGGTGGGCGGAGACGCCCTGCAGCGTCATCAGCCGCACCGTCGGGTCGTCGGGATTGGGGTGGACGACCCAGGGCTGACGGCCGATCTCGGTGAACACCCAGCCGGCGGAGTTGGCGAGGAACGGCATCGGGATCGCGAGCACGGCGAACCACTGGAAGGCCTTCGATCCGGTGGTGCGGGCGTTCTCTCCCTTGCCGCGGGTGACCCACAGCGCCCAGAGGGCGAGGATCCCGCTGAACGCCGCGAGGCCCATCATCAGGCGGAAGGACCAGTAGGTGACGAAGAGGTTCGGGCGGTAGTCGGCCTCGACCTCCTCGCCGTGGATGTTCGTCGCGGTCTCGCCGAACTCCTCCTTGTACTGGGCGTTGAGGTCGTCGACGCCCTGCAGCGTCGCATCGAAGGTGTGGGTGGCGAGGAAGGAGGTCACGTACGGCACCTCGATGAGGTGGGTGACGTCCCCGCACTGCTCGGCGAAGGCGTCGGGGCCGCCGATGGTGAGGATCGAGAAGCTCGCACCGGTCTCCGTCTCGCACAGCGCCTCGGCCGACGCCATCTTCATCGGCTGCTGCTTGAACATGATCTGGGCCTGGAAGTCGCCGGAGATCACCAGCACGATCGCGGAGACGAACATCGCCACCACGCCGAAGCGGACGGTGGGTCGGTAGAGGTCACGGGCGGCGCGATGCTGCTCCTGGCCCTCCTCGGTCTCCAGCCCCATCTCGCGGGCGGCCCGGTGGTGCTTGACCATGTGCCAGGAGGCGACGCCGGTGAGGAACGCGCCGGCGACGAGCCAGGCGCCGGAGACGACGTGGGGGAAGGCCGCCATCGCTGTGACGTTCGTGAGCACGGCGAGGATCGAGCCCTGCGAGGGGTCGAGCTCGGCGCGCCCGGTCTCGGGGTTCAGCAGCGCGCCGACGGGATGCTGCATGAACGAGTTCGCGGCGATGATGAAGTAGGCCGAGAGCGTGGTGCCCAGCGCCACCGCCCAGATCGTCAGCAGATGGATCTTCTCGGGCATCTTCCCCCAGCCGAAGATCCACAGGCCCAGGAAGACGGACTCGAGGAAGAAGGCGGCGAGGCCCTCCAGCGCCAGCGGCGCACCGAAGACGTCGCCGACGAAGCGGGCGTACTCGGACCAGTTCATCCCGAACTGGAACTCCTGCACGATGCCGGTGGCGATGCCGATGCCGAAGTTCACGATCAGCATCGAGCCGAAGAACTTCGTCATCCGGGTCCAGGCGTCCTTGCGCACGGGATCCTTCGCGAACACGGCACGGGTGTTCATGATCGCGACGAGCAGGGACAGCCCGATCGTCAACGGCACGAAGATGAAGTGGTACACGGTGGTGATGCCGAACTGCCACCGTGCCAGGTCGAGGGCTTCCATGGATCCTCCCGAGTGGACGACACGCTGTCATGAAAACTAGAGCGGCCGCGCGCACCGCCCCGGGGACCATGGTCCCCCTTCCGCGGCGGCAGATGCACGCTGTGCCATACTGGCCGAGGCACTCTTCTGCTCCGTACCGAGCGGGGGAACCTCCCGGCGTCGTGACGTCGAGCACCGGCCACGCGGACTCACCGCGACCGCAGTGCTCCCCGCGATCGGCATCGCAGCGCTCCCGCGTGGAGCTGCGCGACGGCGAGGGCCAGAGACTTCCGTCCCCAGGGACGATGACCAGACGGGGCCAGGGTGCGCTGGCCCTCCAGAAGGAGACGGCCGCATGGCTGACAGCACCCAGAATCCCGAGAACGACGCGTCGAACGACGGAGCACCCCCGGCACGGCGACGCCGCCGCGCGGGAGCCCCGGCCGGCGCCCCCGCCGTGACCCCGGAGCCCGCCGCGGCGCCCGAGGACGCCGCGCCGCGGACCGTCGTCGCCCCCCAGTCTGAGGAGCCCCTCGAGGCCGCGCCCGCCGCGCCGACGCGCCGTCGCCGCCGGGCCGGGGCGCCGGCGGGAGCGCCGACCTTCCAGGCGCCGACGGCCCAGCCGACGCAGGAGCCCGCGCCGGAGCTCGAGGCCGACGAGCAGCAGGAGCAGGCGCAGGGGACCGCCGCGAACCCCGTCCTGGACGATCTGAAGGCCCTCGCCTCCGCGACCGGGACCGCGAGCGAGACCTCCGCCGCCGCCGAGCCCGAGGTCGACGAGGACCGGGCGCGCCGCCGCGAGCAGGTCCAGATGGACTTCGCCTCCCTCCTCTTCCAGGCGCCGACCCCGCAGCCCCGCACCACCGTCGCCCCGCAGGACGAGGACGACGAGGACTCCCGCGACGAGGAGGAGGCCGAGGAGACCCGCGACGAGGACGCCCAGCCCTCGCGCCGCAGCCGGTCCCGCAGCCGCTCCCGCCGCTCCTCCTCCCGCGAGCAGGACGCGCCGCAGGACGAGGACACGGACCAGGACGACTCCGAGGACACCGACTCCGAGGGCGAGGACGACAGCGCCGACGGCTCCGCCGAGAGCGGCTCGGGCTCCTCGCGCCGCCGCCGTCGTCGCGGGGGCCGCGGCCGTCGCGGCCGCGGGCGCGGGGAAGACGACTCCCAGAGCGGCGACCGCGGCGCCGAGGACAGCGCGCAGGAGGACTCCTCCGAGGACGAGGAGACCGAGGACGGCTCGGGCGAGGAGAGCTCCGGCTCCTCCTCGGGCGGCTCGAGCTCCAGCTCGCGCCGTCGCCGCCGTCGCCGCCGCTCGGGAAGCAGCGGGGACGACGGCTCCTCCCCGGACGATCCGCCGAACACCGTGGTCAAGGTGCGCGAGGCGCGCGACGAGGTCAAGGCCGTCAAGGGCTCGACCCGGCTCGAGGCCAAGCGTCAGCGCCGCCGCGAGGGCCGTGACGCCGGCCGTCGCCGCAGCGTCATCACCGAGGCCGAGTTCCTCGCCCGCCGCGAGTCCGTCAAGCGCTCGATGGTGGTGCGCGAGCGCCAGGGCAGCACCCAGATCGCGGTGCTCGAGGACGACGTGCTCGTCGAGCACTACGTCGCCCAGAAGTCGCAGACCTCGATGGTCGGCAACGTGTACGTCGGCAAGGTCCAGAACGTGCTGCCCTCCATGGAGGCCGCCTTCGTGGACATCGGCAAGGGCCGCAACGCCGTGCTCTACGCCGGCGAGGTCAACTGGGACGCGGTGGGCCTCGAGGGCCAGCCGCGCCGCATCGAGCTCGCGCTGAAGAGCGGCGACCCCGTGCTGGTCCAGGTCACCAAGGACCCGATCGGCCACAAGGGCGCGCGCCTGACCAGCCAGATCTCCCTGCCCGGCCGCTACGTCGTGTTCGTGCCCGGCGGCTCCATGACCGGCATCTCCCGGAAGCTTCCCGACACCGAGCGCAACCGGCTGAAGAAGATCATGCGGCAGATCATCCCCGAGGACGCGGGCGTGATCGTGCGCACCGCCGCCGAGGGAGCGAGCGAGGAGGAGCTCACCCGCGACGTCGAGCGCCTCACCGCCCAGTGGGAGAAGATCCAGAAGTCCCAGAAGTCGCGGTCCGCGCCCGTGGCCCTCTCCCAGGAGCCCGACATCGCCATCAAGGTGGTGCGCGACGTCTTCAACGAGGACTTCACCTCCCTGATCGTCGAGGGCGGCAAGGTCTACGACGACGTCCACTCCTACGTCTCCGAGGTCGCCCCCGACCTGCTCGAGCGCGTCACCCGCCATGTCGGCGACAAGGACGTCTTCGCCAAGCACCGCATCGACGAGCAGCTGCTGAAGGCGATGGACCGCAAGGTGTACCTGCCCTCCGGCGGCTCCCTCGTCATCGACCGCACCGAGGCGATGACCGTCGTCGACGTGAACACCGGCAAGTTCACCGGCTCCGGCGGCTCCCTCGAGGAGACCGTCACCAAGAACAACCTCGAAGCGGCCGAGGAGATCGTGCGCCAGCTGCGGCTGCGCGACATCGGCGGCATCATCGTCATCGACTTCATCGACATGGTCCTCGAGGCGAACCGCGACCTCGTGCTGCGCCGCCTCGTGGAGTGCCTGGGCCGGGACCGCACCAAGCACCAGGTCGCCGAGGTGACCTCGCTGGGCCTGGTGCAGATGACCCGCAAGCGCGTGGGCCAGGGCCTGGTGGAGACCTTCTCCACCACCTGCGAGCACTGCCACGGCCGTGGCATGACGGTCGACATGGACGCCGACGGCGGCCACAGCCACCCCCAGGGCGGCGGCAGCGGCGGCGGCGGCGAGGACGGCTCCAAGGGCGGCTCCTCGCGCCGGCGCGGCCGACGCGGACGCGGCGGGGCGAAGGACGAGGACGAGCACGGCGGCGACGCCGGCGGCTCCGAGGAGTCCGGCGACGTCCACCGCCTCGCCGACGACGAGGACAGCCGTGCGCTGACCCGCGCGACGATCGCCTCGATCGCCGCCGCCTCGGGCAGCCACAGCCAGCCCGAGGTCGTCGTCGACGGCCAGGTGGTCGATCCCGACGGGGACCAGTGAGCTGTTCCACACGGTGTGACGGCGTTCTCGCTGGTCGGGGCGTGTCCCATGGTTGACCGGCTGTTCACGGGATCGTAAGCTGTCCCCTGGCGCAAACGCGTCGCAGTCGTCGTCCGGTGGACATCGCGCGACCGCATCTCCCGCCCGGCTCCCCGGCCGGGAACGGTTGACGGTCGCAGGTCCGCGGTGGTCACCCGAGTGGGCGCACGACTCGAAGACTAGATCCGAATCACAAGATGGAGACGTGACGTGGTGTACGCAATCGTCCGCGCAGGCGGTCGTCAGGAGAAGGTGTCGGTCGGTGACACCATCGTGATCAACCGCGTGGCAGGCGGGGCGGGCGACAGCATCGATCTCGCTCCCGTGCTGCTGGTCGACGGTGACAAGGTCACCTCCGCCCAGGCCGAGCTCGCGAAGGTCAAGGTCACCGCCGAGAAGGTCGAGGACCTCCGCGGCGAGAAGATCCGCATCCTCCGCTACAAGAACAAGACCGGTTACAAGAAGCGCCAGGGCCACCGCCAGGAGCTCACCCGGCTGAAGATCACGGGCATCGCCTGAGCGATCCCTCGACCAGACAAAGGATTGATCCCAGATGGCATCTAAGAAGGGCGTCAGCTCCTCCAAGAACGGCCGTGACTCCAACGCCCAGCGCCTCGGCGTGAAGCGCTTCGGCGGCCAGGTCGTCGGCGCCGGCGAGATCCTCGTCCGCCAGCGCGGCACCAAGATCCACCCCGGCGACGGTGTGGGCCGCGGCAACGACGACACGCTGTTCGCGCTCACCGCGGGCACCGTCGAGTTCGGCCGCAAGCGCGACCGTCGCGTGGTCAGCGTCGTCGAGACCGTCTGACACGCCGCCCCGGACCCGGGGCACCCAGCGTCCTTCGAGGGGCGGAGCCGATCGCTCCGCCCCTCGTCGCTTATCCACCCCCTTCCACCCCACGGCACCCTCGACCCTCGGAGAGCACCCATGGCCACATTCGTCGACCGCGTCCGACTGCAGGTCGTCGGAGGATCCGGCGGGCACGGCGCCGCCTCCATCCGGCGCGAGAAGTTCAAGCCCCTCGCGGGCCCCGACGGCGCCGACGGCGGCCGCGGCGGCGACGTGATCCTCGAGGTCGACGCCTCGACCACGACGCTGCTGGAGTACCACCACAAGCCGCACCAGCGCGCGACCGGCGGCGGCTTCGGCAAGGGCGACCTGCGCCACGGCGCGAACGGCGAGGACCTCGTCCTGCCCGTGCCCGACGGCACCGTGGTCACCGAGGAGGACGGCACCGTGATCGCCGACCTCGTGGGCATCGGCACCCGCTACGTCGCCGCACGCGGCGGCAACGGCGGCCTCGGCAACGCGGCCCTCGCCTCGAAGCAGCGCAAGGCCCCCGGCTTCGCGCTGCTCGGCGAGCCGGGCCAGGAGCGCACCCTCGTGCTCGAGCTGAAGACCGTCGCGGACGTGGCGCTGGTGGGCTACCCCAGCGCCGGCAAGTCCTCGCTCATCGCGGCGATGAGCGCCGCCCGCCCGAAGATCGCCGACTACCCGTTCACGACCCTGGTGCCGAACCTCGGCGTGGTCGAGGCGGGCGAGCACCGGTACACGATCGCCGACGTGCCGGGGCTGATCCCCGGCGCCAGCCAGGGCAAGGGCCTGGGCCTGGACTTCCTGCGCCACATCGAGCGCTGCCACGTGCTGGTGCACGTGCTGGACGCCGCCGCGCTCGAGTCCGACCGCGACCCCGTCAGCGACCTCGAGATCATCGAGTCCGAGCTCGCCGCCTATGCCGCGAGCCTGGACGAGGAGGCGGAGACCCGCGTGCCACTCATGGAGCGGCCCGCCGTGGTCGTGCTGAACAAGACCGACCTGCCCGACGGCGCCGACATGGCCGACCTCGTCCGCGAGCGGCTGGGGGAGCGGGAGATGCCGATCCTCGACGTCTCCGCCGTCTCCCGCAAGGGGCTGCGGGAGCTGTCCTTCCTGCTCGGCGAGCTCGTCGAGCAGGCGCGCGCCGCCCTGCCCGCTCCGGAGCCGGCGCCCGTCGTCCTCACCCCGCGCGGCGCGGACCGGGCTTCCTTCGAGGTCGTCACCGAGCAGTACGACGGCGGCACCGCCTTCCGCGTCCGCGGCGACAAGCCCGAGCGCTGGGTGCGCCAGACCGACTTCACCAACGACGAGGCCGTCGGCTTCCTCGCCGACCGCCTCGCGAAGCTCGGCGTCGAGGACGGGCTGTTCTCCGCCGGGGCCGTCGCCGGCTCCACCGTGCTCATCGGCCCCGGGGACGACGCGGTCGTCTTCGACTGGGAGCCGACGATGGTGGGCGGTGCCGAGATGCTCGGCCGCCGCGGCACCGACGACCGGCTCGAGGACCACCACCGCCCCACCCGCGAGCAGAAGCGCGAGGAGCAGAAGGCCCGCACCGCCGCCCGCATGGACCGTCTCGCCGCGATGGAGGCGGAGCGGAGGTCCGGCCACTGGGCCGACCCCTCGAGCGACGGGGACGGTTCCCGGTGAGCGTGGCGGAGCTGCGTCAGCCCGCCCGTCTCTCCGCCCGCGAGGAGCTCGTCGGCGCCCGCCGCATCGTCGTGAAGATCGGCTCCTCGAGCCTGACCGACGCCCGGGGGAGGCTGGACCAGTCCCGCCTCGATGGCGTCGCGGAGGTCGCCGCGACGCTCGCGGCGCGCGGCACGGAGCTCGTGCTCGTCTCCTCCGGGGCGATCGCCGCCGCGCTCGGCCCGCTGGGACTGCCGGAGCGACCCGCCTCGGTGCCGCTGCAGCAGGCCGCCGCGAGCGTGGGCCAAGCCCTCCTCGCCACCGCCTGGTCCCGCGCCTTCGCCGCGCACGAGCGGACCACCGGGCAGGTCCTGCTCACCGAGTCCGACGTGATCCGCCCCCAGACCTATCGGAACGTGCGCAGCGCCCTGGAGGCCCTGCTCGAGCTCGGCACCGTGCCGGTGGTCAACGAGAACGACACCACCGCCACCCACGAGATCCGCTTCGGGGACAACGACCGCCTCGCGGCTCTCGTCGCGCAGCTGCTCGGCGCCGACGCGCTGATCCTGCTCACCGATGTCGACGCCCTCTACACCGCCCCGCCCCGCGAACCCGGTGCGGAGCGGATCGGCGTGGTCGAGGACGTGGCGCGCCTGGCCGGGGTGAGCATCGGCTCGGTCGGCTCGAAGGTCGGCACCGGCGGCATGGTCACGAAGCTGTCGGCCGCCCAGCTCGCCTCCACCACCGGCACCGCGGCGCTGATGACCTCCGCCGAGCGCTTCGCCGAGGCGGTCGAGGGCCGGGACGTCGGCACCTTCTTCCCCGCCCATCACGGGCGGCGCCGCTCGCGCCTGGTGTGGCTGCGCTTCGCGACCCGCGGCGCGGGAACCCTGCACCTGGACGAGGGCGCGGCCGGCGCCGTGCGCTCGCGCCGTCGCTCCCTGCTCGCCGTCGGCGTCACCCGGGTCGAGGGGACCTTCCCCGCGGGCGTGCCCGTGGACGTCGCCGCCCCGGACGGCACCGTGATCGGGCGCGGCCTGACCTCCTTCAGCTCCGACGAGCTGCGGGCCATGGCGGGGCGCGGCACCGACGAGGCGCGCGAGCTGCTGGGGGAGCGGTACCGCCGCCCCGCGATCCACCGGGATCAGCTGGTGGTGCTCTGAAGGACGCGGGACCGCGTCTCCCGGCCGGAGCGGATCCGCTCGATCAGCCAGCTCAGCACGAGCGCGAGCGCGATGCCGAGCACCACGCCCAGCAGCGGCTGCTCGCGGAACAGCAGCCCGCCCGCCATCCCGATCCCGACGTTGTACAGCGCCCACGCGGTCGCGGCCAGCAGGGCGAAGCCCGCGAAGAGCGGCCGCGGATAGCGGATCATCCCCGAGGCGATCGAGGTGGCGGTGCGCCCGCCCGGGATGAAGCGGGCGGTGACGATGATCGAGCCGCCGCGCGTGGCCAGGCCGTTCTCCGCCCAGGTCAGGAGCTTGTCACCGGCGCGCCTCGAGCGGATCCGGCCGGTCAGCGGCCCGGCGCCGCGACCCACGTGATGGGAGATCAGGTCGCCGCTGAGCGCGGCCGCGATCGTCACCGGGATCAGCACCAGCGCATGCGGCGACTCCTGCGCGACCGCATAGGCGCCCGCGGTGATCACCACCGTCTCCCCGGGGAAGACCGGGAGGACCGAGTCCGCCGCGACGACCGCGAAGAGCAGGACGTACAGCCACGGCGAGGCCATGACCGCCTCGACCAGGTGGAGGACGGAGTCCATGCGGGCGATCACCTCGGGCTCGGGAGAGGGGCGGACCGACCGAGGCTAGGGTCCCCCGCCGCATGTTCCCTGGGCGGACGCCCCGGGCTCCCTGGACGACCCCCTCGTAGACTCGGGCCATGGACGACCAGTCATCTCCCGTCGAGTCGGCGGTCCGCGGCGCCGCCCGCGCCGCGAAGGACGCCCAGCCCGTGCTCGCGCGCCTCCACCGCGCCGAGAAGGACGCGCTGCTGCACGCCATGGCCGACGCGCTCGTCGCCCGCGCCGACGAGATCGTCGCCGCCAACGCCCAGGACCTCGCCGCCGCCGACGCGTCCGGCATGGCCGCCGGTCTGCGCGACCGGCTCGCCCTGGACCCGCAGCGGATCGCCTCGATCGCGCAGCAGCTGCGCGACGCCGCCGCGCTGCCCGACCCCGTCGGCGAGGTGGTGCGCGGCTCCGTGCTCGCCAACGGCCTCGAGCTGCGCCAGGTGCGGGTGCCGATGGGCGTGATCGGGATGGTCTACGAGGCGCGCCCGAACGTGACGGTCGACGCCGCCGGCCTCGCGCTGAAGGCCGGCAGCGCCGTCGTGCTGCGCGGAGGCTCCGCGGCCCTGCACTCCAACACCGCGCTGATCGCGGTGCTGCGGGACGTGCTCGCCGAGCGCGGGCTGCCGGCGGATCTCGTCGTCGGGATCGACGCGCACGGCCGCGAGGGCGCCGACGTGCTCATGCGTGCCCGCGGCCTGGTCGACGTGCTGATCCCGCGCGGCGGCGCGGGCCTGATCCGCCGCGTGGTCGAGAACGCCCAGGTGCCCGTCATCGAGACCGGCACCGGCACCACCCACGTGCTGGTCGACGCGAGCGCCGACCTCGACCAGGCCGAGCAGATCGTGCTCAACGCCAAGACCCAGCGGGTCGGGGTGTGCAACGCGCTGGAGACGCTGCTGGTCCACCAGGACGTCGCCGCCGAGGCGCTGCCGCGGCTCGGCACCGCTCTCGCGGAGGCCGGGGTGCGCCTGCACGTGGACGAGCGGGCGGCCGCGCTGCTGCCGGCGGGCGTCGAGCACGTCCCCGCGACGGAGGAGGACTGGGACGTGGAGTACCTCGCCCTCGAGCTCGCCGTCGCCGTCGTCGACGACCTCGACGCCGCGCTCGCGCACATCCGCGCCCACTCCTCGGGCCACACCGAGTCGATCCTCACCCGCGACCTCGTCTCCCAGCAGCGCTTCCTGGCCGAGGTCGACTCCGCCGTGGTCATGGCCAACGCCTCCACCCGCTTCTCCGACGGCGGCGAGTTCGGCTTCGGCGCCGAGATCGGGATCTCCACCCAGAAGCTCCACGCCCGCGGCCCGATGGGGCTGAGCGAGATCACCGCCACCAAGTGGCTCGTGGTCGGTCAGGGCCACGTGCGCCCGTGACCCCACTCCCACCCGGCGGGTTCCGACCGGCACCCCGCCCGCGCTGTGGGATGATGGGCCGGTCACCCGAGGAAAGGCCTTCAAGAACATGATCGACCAGCTCATGATCCTCGCCGAGTCCGGCGCCGGCGCGAGCGAGGGCATCCCCGCACCCTTCATCGGGATCGGTGCGTTCGCCATCCTGATGACCATGCTGGCCGTCACCTGGCTCACCGGGGGTGCGCACCACCGCAGCCTCGACAAGAAGCACGACGCGGACACCGACTCCGACTCCGACCGCTGAGACCGGTGGAGCTGCAGCGACGACGGATCGGCGTGATGGGCGGGACCTTCGATCCCATCCATCACGGCCACCTCGTCGCCGCCAGCGAGGTGCAGAGCGTCTTCGCGCTCGACGAGGTCGTGTTCGTGCCCACGGGCCGGCCCTGGCAGAAGGCGTCGCAGGAGATCTCCGACCCGGAGCACCGCTACCTGATGACCGTCGTCGCGACCGCCGCGAACCCGGTCTTCACCGTCTCGCGCGTGGACGTCGACCGGCCCGGCGCGACCTACACGATCGACACGCTGCGCGAGCTGCACGCCGAGCACCCCGACGCGGACCTCTTCTTCATCACCGGCGCGGACGCCCTCCAGAACATCCTCACCTGGAAGGACACCGAGGAGATCTTCCAGCTCGCGCACTTCGTCGGAGTCACCCGGCCGGGGCACGAGCTGGACACCTCGGGACTGCCGGACGACGGCGTCACCCTGATCGAGGTGCCCGCCATGGCGATCAGCTCCACCGACTGCCGCACCCGCGTCGCCGCCGGCGCCCCCGTCTGGTACCTGGTGCCCGACGGGGTCGTGCAATACATCAACAAGTACGCGCTCTACACAGGAGGTGACGGCCGATGACCGAGCCGGAGACCACCCCGCGGCGCGGCCGCCGCGCCCGCGCGCTGAGCCCCGAGGAGCTCGCCGGCGCCGAGCCGAGCCCCGAGGCCCCGGGACGCCGCGGCGCCGTGCCCCCGCCCGACGCCGACGCGCCCGTGCCCGCCCTGCGCAAGTTCGGCCGCCGTGCCCGCATCATCGAGCTCAGCGACCAGCCCGCCCCGGAGCCCGTCGGCGCCCCCGCGCCCCGCGCCGCGGAGGCGGAGATCGTCCGCGACAGCGACGGCGTCGAGCTCGGCGAGCTCTCCGTCACCGACGCGCCCGATCCGCGCCCCGCACCGCGCTTCGACGGCAAGGTGCTCCACCGCCCCGAGAGCGCGGGCGGCCGCCGCCTGCTGTGGCTGGTGTGGGTGCTGATCGCGCTCGCGCTGACCGCGCTGGTCGCCCTGCTGCTGACCGGCGTGCTCTCGCCGTCGGAGGCCTCGGCCTCCGCCACCGCCCTGCTCGACACCACTCCCGCCCACCTCGTCCTGGAGGACCCCGCAGCGTGACCGCTCCCGAAGAAACCCTCGACCTCGCCCGCGTGGCCGGCCAGGCCGCCGCCGACAAGCTCGCCGAGGAGGTCATCGGCCTGGACGTCTCGGAGCTGGTGGTCATCACCGACGTCTTCCTGGTGTGCAGCGGGGACTCCGAGCGCCAGGTCTCCGCGATCGTCGACGGCGTGGAGGAGGCGCTGCTGACCCAGCGCCGCCGCAAGCCGCTGCGCCGCGAGGGCGAGCGCGACGCGCGCTGGGTGCTGCTGGACTACGGCGACATCGTCGTGCACGTCCAGCACGCCGAGGACCGCGCCTTCTACGCCCTCGAGCGGCTGTGGCGAGACGCCCCCGTGCTCGACCTCCGGATCGACGAGGGCCGCGCCGAGTGAGGCCGGCCCATCGCACCCGGCTCGTCCTCGTGCGTCACGGCCAGACCGAGCACAACCGGGAGGGCCGCCTGCAGGGACAGGTCGACATCCCCCTGAACGAGAATGGTCGGCACCAGGCCGAGACGCTCGCCCGCACCGTCGCCGCTTCCCCGCCCGACGTCATCGTCTCCTCCCCGCTGTTGCGCGCCCGCGACACCGCCGGGGCGATCGCGCGCGCCTGCGGGCTCCAGGTCTCCACCGACGAGGCCTTCCTCGAGCGCAGCTTCGGGAAGTGGGAGGGCCTGCGCGGGGAGGACATCCGCAGCCGCTGGCCCTCGGAGCACGCCGACTGGCGCGCCCATCGGCCGATCACGGGCCTCGACATCGAGGACCGCCCCGAGGTGGGCGAGCGCGTCGCCGCCGGCTGCCGCCGCCTGCTCGAGGAGAACCCCGAGAGGACCGTCATGGTCGTCGCCCACGGCGCGGCGATCACGCTCGGGATCACCGCCCTGCTGGGCCTGGACATGCGCGGATTCCGCGGCATCGCCGGGCTCGAGAACTGCCACCGCTCGGTGCTCGAACCGCTCCATGCGGAGCCGACGGAGGGCCTGATGAGGTTGCTGTCACACAACCTGCCTCCCGATTTCACCTGAGCGGGGAAGCGGGGTATTCTCGACGAGTCGCTTGATGGGGCGGCACCCGATACGGGGCTATGGCGCAGTTGGTAGCGCGCTTCCATGGCATGGAAGAGGTCAGGGGTTCGAATCCCCTTAGCTCCACCATAAGAGGCTTACTGCAATCGGTGTCTTCGTAGACGCCGCCAGGCAGGTCAAGCCACAGGTTAGTTAGCTCGGCCAGGCCGCCCTTCGGGGCGGCTTTTGGCGTTTCTGGGCCGCTGTGGCGCGCTGTCGCGGCCTGGGTCGCGATGCGGGCGGCCTCGGGCGTTGCGCCCGCTGTGAGGGCCTCCCAGCCGCGTTCGGCGGCGAGGAGTTCTCGCAGGGGCGAGCGGATGTCGTCCCCGATGACCTCGTCGTGGGCGATGTAGACGTGGGCGAAGATGGCCTGGTTGAGCTTGCGTCGGGTGGCTTCGCTGGCGTGGAGGTACAGCTCGTAGGGGTTCTCGAGCAGGTCGAGGTGGGCGTCGAGGAAGGCTCGGCCGCTGGAGAGGTCACCGTGAACCTGGCTGAGCTGGTCGGTGACGCGCTGCCGGTCGCGGGAGATCTCCCGGAGGCGCTGGCGGATGCGTTCTTGGGGGAGTGACCCGTCGGCGGCGAGGTCGAGGAGGTTGTCTTCCTTGACGGTGAGTTGCGCGAGCTGGTCTTCGAGGTTCTTGCGGAGCAGCTGCTGCGCGGCGACCTGGTCGTCCAGCGCGGACTCGATGTGGCGGCGGACGGCGGCGATGAACGCGGAACTGAGGCGTATGGTCTTGTAGTGCTCGGCGACGGCGTCTTCGACCCGGTCGATGCTGGAGTACGGCGCGTCGCAGAGGTGGTCTTGGACCCCTCGGCAGACGAAGTATCCGTAGTCGGCGTTGCCGTGCCTGCCGGTGGTGCGCATGAGGATCATTCGCCGGTTGACGTGCTGTTCGAGGCGGCACTGTCCGCACCAGATGGTGCCTTCGAGGTAGTGGTCGTGGCGCTTGCGGCGTTCGCGGGCGTAGCCGCGTTCGTCCATGAGCTGCTGCACCTGGTTGAACAGGTCCTCTTCGATGAGGGGTTCGTGTCTGCCGGGGTAGGTCTCGCCCTTGTAGCGGACCTCGCCGAGGAAGTAGCGGTCGCGGAGCATCTGCTGGATCTTGGAGTCAGAGATCGGCCCGGCGGGACGGCGCTGGGTGGGGCGGGTGCGAAGCCCCCGGTCGGTGAGCTCTTCGGCGATGTCCTGGAACGTCTTGTCGCGTGTGGCGTACAGCTCGAAGGCGAGCTTGATGAACGGCGCGCGTTCGGGATCGATCTTGACGGTGTTGATCTTCCTGCCATCGATATTTTCGGTGACGTTGAGGTACCCGATGGGTGCACGGCCGAGGGTGCCGCCGTTCTTGGCCTTCTGGCTCATCTTGTAGGCGATGTCGGCACCGTCCTCACGGGAGCGGTACTCGTTGAACGCGGCGAGGATGCCATGCATGAGCTGCCCCACCGGGGTGGCGTCGATCTGCTCGGTCGCGGAGACCAGGGTGACTCCGCGCTTCTGTAGATCGGCCATGACGATCGCGTCGTCGGTGCGGTTACGCGCGAAGCGGGAGAGCTTGTAGACGATGACGTAGTCCACGTCGCGGTCTCGGCGGATGCGTTCGAGCATCTCCTGAAACGCGACACGCTTGGTCATCTCTGATGCGCCCTGGGTTCCGTTCCGAGTCTCAGCAAGGAGAATCGGAGTATGCCCAAGAAGTTCAGTCCGGAGCTGCGTGACCGTGCCGTGCGCATGGTCTACGACCGTCAGGCACTCGAAGGTGGCCCACGATCGGAGTCGATCCGAGCTGTCGCGCCCCAACTCGGCGTTGGCATGGAGACGCTGAGGATCTGGTGCAACCGCTACGGGCCAGCCGAGCCCTCGGCCGGCCCCGCGGAGTCTCTCGAGGAGGAGAACCGCAGACTGCGTAGAGAGCTCGCCGAGTCCCGGCGGGCCAACGAGATCCTCAAGGCCGCCTCCGTGTTTTTCGCCAGGGAACTCGACCACCCCACGACGAAATGATCGCCTTCATCGATAGGCACCGCGATCACTTCGGGGTCGAGGCCATCTGCCGCGTCCTGGGCGCGACGGAACGTGGGTTCCTCACCTCTCGCGGCTACCGTGCCGCGAAGCAGCGCCCGGCATCGGCCAGAGCGGTCCGTGACGAGGTGCTCGTCGAAGAGATCCGTCGGATTCATGCCGAGAACTACGGCGTCTACGGGTATCGGAAGATGCATCACGCGATGCGCCGTGCCGGATGGGAAGTCGGCCGCGACCAGACCGCTCGGCTGATGAAAGCTGCTGGTCTGTGCGGGATACGCCGTGGGCGAAAGGTGTTCACGACGAGCCCTGCTGGTGGCCTGGACCGTCGTCTCGATCTGGTCGAGCGGAACTTCACGGCTGCCGGACCGAATCAGCTCTGGGTCGCTGACATCACCGACGTCCGGATCCCGTCCGGGTTCTGCTACACCGCGTTCATCACAGACGTTTTCACGCGAAGGATCGTCGGCTGGGCAGTGGCCACCAGCCTCCGCACTGAGGCACTGCCACTGCAGGCTCTCGAGCAGGCCCTCCAGACCTCCCCGGCAGAAGCGTCTCGGACTGGGCTGATCCATCACAGCGATAGGGGCAGCAACTACGTCTCGCTGGCCCACTCCGATGCGCTGATCACCGCCGGAGTCCAGGCCTCGGTCGGATCCGTCGGAGACAGCTACGATAACGCCCTGGCTGAGACCGTCAACGGCCTCTACAAAGCCGAGCTCATCCACCGACGCCGCACCTGGCCCTCAGCGACCGCCGTCGAGATCGCCACTCTGGACTGGGTCACCTGGTGGAACACGAAGCGCCTGCACGAAGCACTCGACTATCGCACCCCGGCCGAAGTCGAAGCGTCCTACACTCACCCCACGACGACCGCGCCCGCGACCGTCTAACCACGGAACGGAACCCAGGGCGCTTCATGGCCCAGTGTTCCTGGTGGTTGCGACCGAGGTCGCTGGCTACTTCGTCTCGCGCCGGTATGCGGCGTGCCACGGGCGCTTCCGGGCGATTCCTTCGTCGTAGTAGTACTCGAAGGTCTCACGTTGGAGCGCCGGGTGGTCGTAGTCGAAGCGCCGTGTGCGCGTATCGATCGTATCGAACGCTCGACTGAACGGCATGCCGAAGAACGTGGGCTCCTCGGACACTGAGCTCGGGGGGGGGGGGGGGGGGGGGGGGGGG
>NZ_LRMP01000004.1:0-546089 GCF_001613775.1 Brachybacterium sp. sponge
ACGTTGTCACGATCCCAGGGAACTCAGACGCGAAGAGCGAGCGTTCGAACACTCCGTTCGACCATGCGTCGCTGATCACGAGTGCTGCCTGCAAGAAGATTTCGTAGGTCTCGCAGTAGAGGTAGAACGGCATCGCTTGCGATGCGTTTCCCCGGTTGAAGTACTCCTCACGGTCCTCGTCCGAGGTCGTGGAGGCGACGAGCCACAGATAGACCAGGTCGAGCGTGCAGCTCGGAGCCCGGCCGTCCAAAACGTCGAGGGAATCGAGCGCCAGGCTGACGTAGTCGGCGTCGCGCGTGAAGTGGTCGAATCCGATGACGGCGCCACGCACCGTCGGGACGTAATGGATGGAATAGTGATGGGCCATGGGATGGCCTCCCTTCAATTGGAAGCCAACCCGGTGCGTATCGTGAACTATCGTCTGTCATTTGTCAATAGTTGATAATCAATACATGATCTCTCCCTCTGAGCGTGCCGCTCTTCGAGACGAGCTGGAGCACCTGCTCTTCGGTGCGGATGAGCTGCCACGCGACACCAGTGACACGCAGACCCTCAACAGGCTCGCTGCTGCACGTGCGCGGGAGGCATCCGGTGGTGCCGTGCTCGGCGACCCAGGCTTCGCCTGGTTTCTGATCGTCCAAGCCGTACAGACAGCCCCGAAGCAGCCGGAGCGAGTGGAGCCCTTGATCGCGGCCCGTCACCTGCTCGTTCTGGGTGACTACGACGACGAGCGTACGGCGGAGAGGGAGATTGGTACGACGCTCGAGAGGTTCTATGCGCTGACGCGGCAGGACAAGTCGGGAGTGAAGAGTAATGCGGAGACCCTCGAGGAGTTCCTCACGCGCCGAAAGGGCGCACGCCAGATGTACGCCGCGCATGCCTCGCGGCTCGGCACCTTTCGGCGGCCCTTCCAGTCCAGTAGCCCGCATCGCTTGCCCGTCGCTGGAGCGCTCCGCGACCAACTCGTCGCTCTGCTCGACTCGAAGCCGACCATGCGCAAGCTATGGAAGCATTACGAATACGAGCGCGCCGACGGAGACGAGGGCCGCTTCATGCCCGCGGCCAAGGGCGGCTGGGGCCCACCGCGCAACACCTGGCTGCACGACCTGCGGCCAGACCACCCTGTACTGAATTCGCGAGACGACCATCCGCAACTCGGTGATACCACGAGCTTCTTTCGGGTTGCGGAGGTGAACGAGGCCGGCCAGCTGTTGACCATCCCGACGTCGGACATCGTGGTAGAACCAGGCCGGACGTACCGGGGCATGATCTGGGTCAGCAACGACGCCGACCCGAAGCATTCCGACGCGACCGCCAGGAACGTACGTGTCCGCGTCAAAGGTGAGGGCCGCTTCACTGGATCTGCTCGCCTCTCCGCTGAGCTGCGCGCGGACAATATCGAGCAGGCAGTCATCTGGGACTCGAGCGTCATCGCGCTGCCCGAGCCGGACTCGGCTGTGGCCCTGCGCGTCGTCCCCAACTCTGCCGCGCTGTGGGCGACGGATGGGACGGACAACCGAACGCCACTGGATGCGCACGAGCTCTTCAAGGACGAGGGGGTGCTCATAGGTCACGATGGGAGCGCCGACGGGGTGCTGCCGACCGAGCAAGACAAACTGGCGGTCGTCACGTTCGACTTCGTACTCGACAAGCCGGACTTCACCTTGACGCTTGCGGCGCGACCCTACCTGCCAGGCCAAGTGCAACGCGAGCCATACCGGGAGCGGATCGAGCTGGAGCCCGGCGAAGTGATCGAGACGCGCGTGAACTACAGAAACACTGGTGCTGTGCAGCAGGACAACGTCCGACTCGAGTTGCTGAAGCTCCCGAAGGCGTTCCACTACTACGGCAATACGATCGAGATTTGCAACAGCAAGACCGGCGGCGGCTGGAAGACTTTCACACCTGACCCGGACAGCTTCGGCTACTACTTACTCGGGTCGTACGCACCAGGTGGCGAGTGCCTGGTGCGCTTCCGCATCAAGGCGCAGAAGGCATCGCTCTACGACTACGGGCAAGGAATCTACTGGCCGGTGACGGACAGGCTCGTGCGGATCTTCACCGACAACGGCAGCAAGAGCGCCGGGATCACGATGGTGCTGTTCTCGAACACCAGGGCCCTACGGCCGCACGCGGAGGATCGCTCCTGATTCGCCGTAGTTTTCACAACGTCCCGAACGGACCATTGACTCTGCTGCCTTCTTCGTCATAATCAGTCCTCACCTCGTTCGTGCCCTGCGGCTTGAACGTGATCCGTCCAGGATCGCGGGCCGCTCGCACGAAGGAGGTCTCGCTATGAGCGAGAAGTCTGTCGCCGGAACCGGCGGCATCACGGAGAACGGGATGGGGCCACTCCGTCCCCTCTCTGTCCGGATGAGCGATGGAACCCGAGCGCAGCTCGAGATCCTCGCCCAGCTCAACGACCGCTCTCTCACCGAAGAGACGCGGTACGCGCTGGAGCACTGGGTCGACAAGTCCAAGCCCGACCCGGCTGTGCTCAAGCGTGCCGAGCAAGTACGAGCCGACATCGAACGCGAAGCAGCCACCCGGCGCAGCGCGATCGAGGCCGTTCTTGGCGGTAACGCCAAGGGTGCGAAGCCGTCGACTCGTTCCACCAAGCAGGCGTCTTCGGACTCCTGAACAACCCCGGCAGCCGTGCCCGGAGTCGAGAACGCGAGTTCTCCTCCGGCACGGCTGCTGCCACCAACGCGCTCGTCGCCTCTATCGTCGCGGCAGCCTATGAAGTGATATTCCTCTGAATGCAAAAGTGTGCAAAAATGGGGGCAGATCGCAGTGTCCCGGTCGAGCCGCCCCGCTCCCGCCTGCGACAGCCCCAACCCGCCCGGGTAGACGCGCCACGCTCGACGTGTCGGAGGTCCCCGGTACCGTTGGACACGGCACTATGAGCACAACTTAAGATCGCGCCGCTGGCGCGGAGGAGCATGACCTGATGGAGCGCAGAGCGGCCGGATCGATCCGCTGCGACGGCCGCCCGGCCGCCGCAGCTTCCATGTGTCTGCCCTGCCCCACCCGGAAGGGCCGCCGATGACGGCTCCCCTCACCGACTACCAGGCGAAGTACTTCGCCTACGAGCTGCAGCGCAGCTACGCCAACGATCACGTCGGCAAGCTCGCCGGCCTGCTGTTCGACGCGCAGGTTGAGCCTAAGCCGCACCAGATCGACGCGGCGCTCTTCGCGCTCCAAACCCCGTTCTTGCCGGGCGTGATCCTGGCGGACGAGGTCGGCCTCGGCAAGACGATCGAGGCGGGCATCGTCATCTCCCAGTACTGGGCTGAACTCAAGCGGCGCATCCTGATCATTGCGCCCTCGAGCCTGCGTCAGCAGTGGAAGCAGGAGCTGTACGAGAAGTTCCTCATCCCATCCACGATCCTCGACGCCAAGTCGAAGGACTCGGTACTGGCAAGGACGGACACGCGCGCCGCCGAGGTGCTCATCTGCTCGTACGACTTCGTCCTCCGCCACGAGACCTCGTTGCTGAGGTCGTGGGATCTGGTGGTCGCCTACGAGCTGATCATGCAGCAGAAGGAACGGCTGCTCGACGAGAATGAGCCGACTCGGTTCGTGTTCAGCCACTCTGCCCTGCGCGAGGGCTGGGACAACCCGAACGTCTTCCAAATCTGCACCCTGCGCGAGATGGGCGCCGAGACGGAGCGCCGCCAGACGCTCGGACGTGGTCTGCGCCTGCCTGTCGCCAAGAGCGCGGGTGGCTATGAGCGTGTCGCCGATCGCGGCATTGCGACGCTGACTGTGGTGGCGAACGAGTCGTACAAGCAGTTCGCCGAAGCGCTCCAGAAGGAGTACAAGGACGCGGGCGCCGAGATCGGGCGTGTGCGCAAGGCAGAGTTCTCGAAGATCCCACTGCAGAACCCTGACGGTTCGCTTACCGATGAGAACCTCGGCTACGAGGGCTCCGTGTCGATCTGGGAGCATCTGCTCACGCAGAAGTTCATCGACAAGGACGGCGTTGTGCAGCCGAAGTTCCAGCCGAACACGCTCGACTTCAGCCTCAACATGCCCGTCGACTTCATGTGGGCCGAGCCGTTCGTCATCGAGCTGGTCGGCCGCGCCAACATCGGCAAGTACGTGAAGCCGAAGAGCAAGCGCCATTCCCGCAAGCTCAACAAGGAGCTGTTCGCGAACCCGGAGTTCGAGAAGTCTTGGGAGACGATCAGCCGCCGCACGACGTACCGCGTCGAGGTGGAACGTGACCAGATCATTGAGAACTCGGTCAGCGCGATCAAGGAAGCACCGGACATCGACCCGCTGCGCATCCAGGTCACCCGCGCGGGCGTGAAGGTGCTTCGCGGCGGCGCGAAGGGCCAGGAACTCGGGACGCGTCAGCAGGAACTCCGAGGCAGCTACGAGCTGCCGGACATCATCGGGGAGCTGCAGGAGGCCACTTCCCTTACCCGCAAGACCATTGTCGACGTCCTCGTCGGCAGCGGTCGGCTGCGCGAGTTCATCGCGATGACGAAGCGGCTCATGCAGACCGAGCTCGCGAAGCTCGTCGTCGACGGCGTGCAGTACGAGAAGATCGCAGGCTCCGTCTACGAGCTGCGTGAGCTGCGCAAGGACGGTGAGGAGGAGAAGGAACGCTTCCTCGACCAGATGTACAAGCTGGAGAACGCGGACAAGTCGGACTTCGACTACGTCGTCTACGACTCCGACCCCGAGCGCCAGTTCGCGGAACTGCTCGACGGCCGCGAGGACATCAAGTTCTTCATGAAGCTGCCCGACAAGTTCAAGATCGATACCCCTGTCGGCCCGTACAACCCGGACTGGGCGATAGTGAAGCACGAGGACGGTGAGGAGCGCGTCTACATGATCCGCGAGACGAAGAGCACGGAAGACGAGATCAAGCGCCGCCCGACAGAGAACGCCAAAATCAAGGCCGCAAAGCAGCACTTCGAGGCGATCGGCGTGCCGGACTACGCGGTCTCAGTGCCCGGAAAGTGGCGGATATAGCGCGATGACGGCAAATGCTTACACCTGGATTGATGATCTGACGCGGAGGTACATCCCGTCATCAACACAGTTCGATGCTGCAAGGAGCCATCGCGCAGCAATCGAGTCGCGTCTCGATGCCTTTCTCGGCATTTTTGGCATGTTTGAGATTGGTTCGTTGCGTCACGGCACAGGTGTCTGGCTGTATAGCGATGCTGACTATCTGGTCTCGCTCAAGGGTAGCCGGCCGACGTCTCCGTGGACGACTCTTACTAATGTCAAGGAGACTCTTCAAGAGCGATTCAAGTCTACGACGATCGTTATCCGTCAACCTGCTGTTGTCTGCTACTTCAGCGAAAGCATCGTTGAAGTGGTGCCAGCCTTCTACGACAACGGCTATTGGATCCCCGATCCTACTGGTGGATGGATGAAAACCCATCCGACGGAGCACAACAAGTACGTCAATGAGATCAACGCGAAGCACAACGGTGCGGCGAAGGCCCTAGCGCGTCAGCTCAAGATTTGGAAGTACTTGCGGGACGTGCCGGTCTCCTCGTGTTATCTCGAGATGCGCGCCGCCAAGTACCTCAGCGGCGAGTCGACCTACGCCGTGCTGTTCGACCTGCACGGGGCGCTCAAGCATCTCGAGAACGTCGCGCTCGCTTCGATGAATGATCCAACCGGGCTTAGCTCGCGGTTTGGGGCGTGCTCTTCGGATGCGAAGCGAACTGAAGCGCTATCGAAACTATCAATGGCGGTCACCCGCGCTCGCAAGGCGAAAGAGTACGCGGGCGACGGCGACCACGTGAACGCGATCGCGCAGCTGAAGCTGCTCTTCAACGAGTAGGGCGACATGACATACTCGCCGCCAACCGCCCATCAGATCGCCGACGCACAGAACACCGATTCAAATCTTCGGCTGCTACTCGCGCAACGGAAACTGTATTCAATCGCTAAAGTCTGGTCTGGTATAAGAGGCTTCGGTGTCGGTGTCGTCGCGATCGCCGCCCCGATCTTGACGGCCATCTGGCAAGAAGCCGCGCTCCCGATGGCGGCCATCGCGGCGAGCTGGTTCGTGCTGAATCGACTGCTCTTCAAGCACATCGAGCAGCGCTACGTGGAGCGCGCCGCGTCAGCACAGGAGCAGTTTGACACTGCCATATTCGGCATGCCCGTTATTGCTGTTCGCGAACCACGGCTTGTCCCAGAGGAAGTTCGCAGGCTGACGGGCGGCCGGACGCAACGAAGGAAGCTTTACTCAGACGAGAGTCTGAAGGACTGGTATCCGGTGCGGAAGGACGTGGATGGCGGCACTGCGATCGCGATCTCGCAACGTGCAAACCTCGTGTACGCGCAGACGCTCCTGACGAAGAACGCGACCCTATGGGCGGCGCTCCTGATTGCTTGGATCCTCGTAGCATTCGCCATAGGGATCGCGAGTAAGTTCGATTTGCTCACGTTCCTGCTGGTGGTGGCGCTCCCCACTCTGCCTCCGTTCCTGGACGCTGTAGATGAGTGGCTCCGTGTACGGACTGCGGGGAAGCAACGCCGCGCCATCGCGAACGAGATTCAGGATGCCATCTCGACTGATACGCCCGTCCCACCCGACCACCTCCTGACCTGGCAGTCTCAACTGTTCGCGTTGCGGCGCGACTCGCCCCTGGTGCCAGATTGGCTGTATTGGCTGTTGCGGTCGCGAACGGAGGACGAAATGACCGAAGGTGCGAAGGTCATTGCCGAACAGACGCGATCTCGAAAGGACGAGGACTGATGTCTCTCACCACGCGGCAAGCGTTTGACAAGTTTCTCGAGGACATCACGGCCACCGAGTATCAACGCACGAGCTTCATTCCTGCCCGTAAGAAGTCGGTCGACGAGAAGCTCTCGGCCAAGTTCCCTTCAGCTTCGGATATGCCGTACGCACGCGGAATCCTCATGGGGTCCGCCTCGAAAAACACGATCATTCGCCCGCTGGATGACATTGACGTGCTGGCTGTGTTTAGCAATGTCAACAAGGCGTGGGACAAGTATTGGAATGACTCCCACGCGTTTATCTACAGAGTTCGCGATGCCTACAGCGGGACGCTGATCCAGCAGGTCGGCACGCGAGGACAGGCAGTTCGCGTCTTCTACAAGACCGGCGGGCATGTGGACGTTGCTCCCGTGTTCTCTCGTGGAGACGGCGTTTATCATCTGCCTGACGGTACAGGCGGATGGATCCTCACGGCACCCACGGTTGCGAAGGATTGGTTTGACGAGCGACACCGCGCTCTTGGCTACCACTTGGCTCCGCTCGTGCGCCTAGCGAAAGCGTGGAACCGCGTGCACTCAAAGAGAATGCGATCCTTCCACCTTGAGACCGCTTCTGCCAGTATGTTCAAGAACCTGGGAGGAAACCACCGCAGCGCGTTACAACGCTTCTTTGAATGGACGCCGAACTGGCTGGACGTGAATGATCCAGGCAAGCAGGGCGGCCGTCTCGGTGGCTACCTGACCTGGAGCGCGCGCCAAGAGCTACTCACGGCGCTTTCTTCGGCGGCCGATCGCGCACGGCGAGCGAACGAGGCAGAAGCGCGGGGCGACCACGACGAGGCCAAGCGCCTCTGGCGGATCATCCTCGGCTCCACTTTCCCGAACTAGACGGCTCAGCGAGGAACCTGCCGGGCACCAGAAGGAGCAACCGATGAGCGCGCCATACGTCTCGATCAAGCGGCTGGTCGACAATTCGCTGGCGGCGATGCTGGCAGCGGTCGAGGTCTACAACAAGCCGCAGATGACGTACCGTGATGAGGTCACGGTCATGCTCATTGTCAACGCCTGGGAGCTGGCGCTCAAGGCGACGCTCCGGCAGAAGAAGCGCTCGATCTTCTACCCGAAGCAACGCGGCGAACGGTACCGTTCGGTTGGGCTAGACGATGCCCTGGGAAGGGTAGCCGCCAGTAATCTCTGGCCTGCCGGAATCGACGGCGCCGCGGTGACCGCCAACATCAAGGCACTGGCCGAGTATCGAGACCGGGCGATCCATCTCTATAATGCGCAGGGGTTGGGCGCGGTGGTCTATCCCTTCCTGCAGCAGAACGTCCTGAACTACCGGGACTTCATGCTGGCAAAGTTCAAGAAGGATCTGGCCGATTCGATGACGTGGCAGCTGTTGCCGCTGGGCGCGACGGCGCCCGCCGATGCGGTGCAATTCATGAAGGTCGACAAGAACGCCACGATGGTGGCCGAGGTGCAGGAGTTCATTGATGAGCTGCGGCACCTCATGGATGACGTCGAATCTGCAGGTCAGGACTTGGCGCGCGTGGCGACGGTCTACGACATCAATATGCAGTCAGTGAAGAAGATGACCAGTGCTGACCTCGTCGTCGCCGTGTCGCCGACCGCGGACGGCCAGGTTGTCTTGCGCAAGACAGACCCGAACCAGACGCATCCGTTCAGCACGACGGAGTTGCTGGACAAAGTGAACGAGAAGCACGCTGGGCGGAAGCTGACGACGTATGACTACCAGGCGATCTGCTGGAAGGAGTCGCTGCGCGAGAACACCAAATATGCTTGGAAGCACAGTAACGGCGTCACACACGTCTGGTCGGGCGACGCCGTGAGCTACTTGGCATCGTTGACTGACAAGCAGTACGACGCGATCCGTGCTGAGTACCGGGAGCACTTGCGGACGCGTCCTCCGAAGATCACCTCTCCCGGGCGTGAGAGTCGCGCGTTGTGATGCCGTGCCGCAAAAGCATCGTGCGAACAGTAGTCGCATTGAAGCCGAGTTGCGCGCCGACGCTGGCGAGCGAGAGCCCAGACTCGTAGAGCCGAGCGGCCATGTCGATCTGGCTCGGACTCATGCCCTTCGGCCGCTTCGCCGTGCCTGTGCGGTCGAGCACCTCGCTGACAGTCACGCGGTGGATGCGGTGCGCTGAGGCGATCGCTTTCATCGTTTGCCCCGCTTGGTACTCGGCTGCGATGGCGCGCTCCGTCTCAGCAGGCAACTGCTTGCCTGCCCGTGCGGGTTGCGGAGATCGAGGGGTGCGTTGCGGGGCTACGCCTCCGGCCTGACCCCTGTCCTCCGCGACCAGACCACCCGTTTGCCGGGTTGTCTCGTTACGATTGCAGTAAGTCCGTAGGAGCCCCACTCGAGAATCTCGTGAGACAGTGACTCGTCAGAAGGGCCCCGGCAGAGCCGGGGCCCTTCTGCTGTGTCGGGAGGCTCAGCGCACCGGCTGGCGCAGGATCGTGCGCAGGCGCTCGGGCGGCGCGATGCGTGCGCTCGAGCGCGGGCCCTGCTGGTTATGGGGACCGGGACCAAAGGGGGTTTCCTCTGCACCCGCATCCGCTGTCTGCCGGCGACCGGGGCCGGGGAGCGCGTCGGAGATCTGCACACTCAAGATCTGGATCCGTTCAACCTCGCCGTGCGGGAGCTGCTGGACGCGCTCTGAGCTTCCCCTCCTCGACGATCAGGCCGTGCAGCTCCGCCAGCTCCGGCACGGTGAAGGCCGCCTCCTCGAGCGCCGGGACGAGCGCACGGACGAAGGCCCGGTAGGTGCCCGGGACCTCGGCGCCGCGCTCGCGCAGGGCCCGCCGCGCGTACTCGTCGCAGAGGAAGGCGGGCCGGGCGAAGCAGTACAGCGAGATCGCATCGGCCGTCTCCTCGCCGACGCCCTCGACGGAGAGGAGCTCTCGGCGGAGGGCGGTGTCGTCCAGCTCGTCGGCGGCCGCGGCACGGCCGGCCCACCACGCCGCGAGCGCCTGCACGCGCCGCGGCTTCGTGCGCGGGAAGCCGGCCGGGCGGACCAGCTCCCGCACGTGCTCCTCGTCGGCCGACGCGAGCCGGGCGGGCTCGCGCAGTCCGGCGGCGGTGAGTGCGGCGAGGGCCTGCGCCGCCTGCTCCCACCGGGAGCGCTGGACCAGCACCGCGCCGAGCGCGATCTCGAAGGGCTCCTCGCCGGGCCACCACCAGCCCTGCGGGCCGTGCCGGTCGAGCAGCTCGCGGTGCAGGGCGCGCAGGTCGATCATGCGAGGTAGGTTGTCACGTCCTCAGGGGCGACCGCGAGATGCACCATCGTGCCGGGGGCGAGATGCCGGGCGGCGGCGTCCTGCGGGGACAGGTCCGCGGCGAGATCCTCGGTGCGCACCCGGACCAGGTCGCCGTGCGGGGTCAGGGAGCGGACGGTGCGGGGGAGCCCCTGCTCGGCGAGGCGCACCGCGGCGGGGCGGAAGGCGGCGAGCACTGCGGTGCCGGGGCTGAGAGGGCTCTGTGCAGCGAGGCGGCCGCCGCTGTCGAGCTCGATCCGGCGCCCGTCCCATCGGCCCGCGACGAGGTTCAGCCCCGCCAGCCGCGCCGCGAAGGCCGAGCGCGGCCGGGCGAGGACCTCGGTCGTCGGCCCCGCGTCGACCTCCCGGCCCTGCTCGAGCACCACGACGCGATCTGCGAGCGAGAGCGCATCGAGCACGTCGTGGGTGACGACGATCGCCGTGCGATCGGCGAGGAATCCGCGCAGCTGCTCGCGCAGCGCGGGCGCGACGTCGACGTCCAGCGCCGCCATCGGCTCGTCCAGCAGCAGCAGGCGAGGATCCGCCGCGAGCGCCCGGGCGATCGCGACCCGCTGCGCCTGACCGCCGGAGAGCTGGGCGGGGCGGCGGGCGGCGAGATCGGCGAGGCCCATCTGCGCGAGATGCACCTCGGCCCGTCGACGCGCCTCCCGGCGCGGGACGCCCTGGGCCCGCAGCGGGAACATCACGTTCCCGAGCGCGGTGAGGTGCGGGAAGAGCACCGGGTCCTGGCTGAGCGTGGTGACGCGACGGTGGTGCGGCGGCACCCAGGTCCGCTCGTCGGCCAGGATCCTGCCGTCGAGGGAGACCGAGCCGGAGCTGGGGCGCAGGTCCCCGGAGATCAGCGAGAGCGCGGTCGACTTCCCGGCGCCGTTCGGGCCGACGAGGGCGAGGGTCTCGCCGCTCGCGACCTCGAGGTCGAGCTCGACGTCGCGCTCGGCGACGGCGGCGCGCAGCACGAGGCTCATGCGCTCCGCCTCCGATGCGCGAGGGCGATCACCGCGATCGCGACGAGCATCAGCACGAAGGAGAGCGCCACCGCGGCCTCCGGATCGCTCTCGCGCTGCAGGTAGATCTCCAGCGGCAGGGTGCGGGTGGTGCCCTGCAGGGAGCCGGCGAAGGTGATCGTCGCGCCGAACTCCCCGAGCGCACGGGCGAAGGAGAGCACGGTGCCGGAGAGCAGGGCGGGCAGCACCAGCGGCAGCGTGACGTGGGTGAGGACGCGGGAGGGGCGCGCCCCGAGCGAGGCGGCGGCCCGCTCGTAGCGGGTGCCGGCCGTGCGCAGCGCCCCCTCGAGGCTGAGCACCAGGAAGGGCAGAGCCACGAAGGTCTGTGCGAGCACCACCGCGGTGGTCGAGAACGCGATCTGGACCCCCATCACCTCCAGGTGCCGGCCCAGCAGGCCCTGCCGCCCGAAGGTGTACAGCAGCGCGATGCCCCCGACCACCGGCGGCAGCACCAGCGGGATCAGCACCAGGGAGCGGAGGAGGGAGACGGCGCGGCCGTCCGAGCGGGCGAGCAGCAGCGCCATCGGCACGCCCAGCATCACGCAGGCCGCGGCGCTGGCCAGCGAGGTCTGCAGGCTCAGCCGCAGCGCCGCCAGCGAGGACTCCGAGGTGATCAGGCCCCAGAAGTCGCTCCACTCGACCCGGAGCGCCATCGCCGCGAGCGGCAGGATCACGAACAGCGCACCGAGCCCGGCCGGCAGCAGGATCCAGCGGGGGAGGGTCTTCATGCGCCGCCGAAGCCGTATCCGGCGAGGATCTCCCGGCCCTCCTCGCCGGTGACGAGGTCGACGAACTCCTGGCCCAGCTCCGGGTTCGCCGAGCCGTCCACGGTGGTGATGGGGTAGGTGTTCACGGCCTCCTGTGCCTCGGGGAAGTCGATCCCCTCGACGGCGTCGCCGGCCTTCTCCACGTCGGTGACGTAGACCAGGCCCGCATCGGCCTCGCCGCTGGTGACCTTGTTCAGCACGTCCGTGACCGACTGCTCCTCGCTGACGGGCTGGAACTCGAGCCCGGCCGCCTCCTCGACGGTCGTGGTCGCCGCGCCGCACGGCACCTCCGGCGCGCAGACGACGAGGTTCAGGTCGCCGGTGAGCGAGGCGAGGTCCGTGACGCCCGCGGGATTCCCGGCCGGCACCGCGATCCTCAGCGTGTTCGTCGTGAAGTCGACAGGGGGCTCGGCCTCGAGGCCGGCGTCGGTGAGCTTGTCCATGTTCTTCGTGTCCGCGGAGGCGAAGACGTCGGCCGGGGCGCCCTGCTGGATCTGCTCGACCAGCGTGGAGGAGCCGGCGAAGCTGAACTCGACCGTGACGTCCTCGTGCTCGGCCTCGAACTGCTCGCCGAGCTCCTCGAAGGGCTCCTGCAGGGAGGCGGCGGCGAAGACGTGGAGGGTGACCGGTGCGGCGGCCGGGTCCTCGGCGCTGCCGCCGGAGCCGCAGGCGGCGGCGGTCAGCGCGATCGCCGCGGCGGCGGCCGTAGAGCGGAGCAGGGTCTTCACAGGGCGTCTCCTTCGGTGGGGGTGGGGCCGAAGGCGGGTGCGGCGGGCTCCGGCTCCGCCTCGATCACCACCTGCGTGGCCTTCACGACGGCGCTCGCGACCTTGCCGGGCTCCAGCCCGAGTTCCCGGGCGGCCTCGCTGCTCATCAGCGAGACGACGCGGAAGGGGCCGCACTGCAGCTCGACCTGCGCCATCACGGTGTCCATGACGACCTGGGTGACCAGGCCCGTGAAGCGGTTCCGGGCGGAGGAGGCGGTCGCGCCGTGCAGCTCGGGCGTCACCGCCAGCTCCCGGGCGAGGCGCGCCACCTCGACCCCCTCGAGCACCTTCCGGCCGCTCGCGTCCTGGGACGCCTCGAGGGTCCCCTTCTCGATCCACCGTCGCACGGTGTCCTCGCTCACCCCGAGGAAGGTGGCGGCATCACGAACCCGCATCTGCGTCATGACGGACACCATAGCCGCGCAGATGCGGGTGTGCGGGACGGAGGTCCTCAGGCGACGAGCAGCACCCCGCCGAGCGCGACCGAGGCCACGAGCACCGTCGAGAGCGCGGCGAGGAGGAAGGGGCGCAGCCCCACCTGCTTCAGCAGCGAGATCCTCACCCCGGTGCCGAGCGCGAACATCGCCGCGGCCAGCAGCAGGGTCTGCAGCAGCGACCCGGCCTCGAGCACCGGCTCGGGGAGCGCCACGAAGGAGCGCACGAGCACCATGGCGAGGAAGCCGACCACGAACAGCGGCACCAGCGGCGGCCGCTTCCCGTCCTTCGCGCCGTGCCGGCGCTGCTGCATCGACATCACCGCCATCACCGGCGCGAGCATCAGCACGCGGGCGAGCTTCACGATCACGGCGACGGTCAGCGCCGCGCCCCCGCTGATCGCGCCGCCCGCGGCGACGACCTGGGCGACCTCGTGGATGGAGGCGCCCGCCCAGAGGCCGGCGGTCTCGCCGTGCAGACCCAGCAGCGCGGCGGCCGCAGGCACCAGCACGATCATCAGCGAACCGCACAGCACCACCAGCGCCACGGCCGTGACCGTGTCCTCCTCGCGCTCGTCGTCCGGATCCGTGACGCCGGCGGCCGCCGCGACCGCCGCCGCGCCGCAGATCGAGAACCCGCAGGCGATCAGCAGGGTGAGGTGACGGCCGACGCCGACGAGCCGGCCCAGCAGCACGGTCCCGAGGATCCCGACCCCCACCACCGCGACCACGACCAGCAGCATCCCGATGCCGAGGGAGGCCAGGTCGCCGAGCGCGACCTGCAGTCCCAGCAGCACGATCCCGGCGCGCAGCAGCTTCTTCGAGGCGATCGCGAGACCCGGCGCCACGGCCCGGGGGAGCGGGACGACGTTCGCGAGCACCACGCCGACGACGATCGCGAGGACCAGGGCGCTGATCCCCGGCAGCAGCGGGGCGACGAGCATCGAGACGACCGCGACGCCGAGGGGGAGCGCGAGGCCCGGCAGGATCGAGGGGGCCGGGGGCGTCGAGGGCGTCGATGTCGAGGGGGCGGTGCCGGAGGAGAGGGTGCGTGAGGGGGTGGAGGGCATGGCGTCCACGGTTCCATCGCCTCTGACCTGCCGGTAGTCGGCAGTTCACCAGCAGGGCATATAGTTCTGATATGCCATCCTCGTTGCCGAACCTGTCGGCCCTCGCCCTGTTCGTGGCCGTGGTGGACGAGGGCGGGCTCGGCGCCGGCGCCCGGCGCGCCGGGATCCATCAGCCCAATGCGAGCCGGATGATCGCCCAGCTCGAGGCGCAGGCGGGCACCGCCCTGCTCGAGCGCGACCCGCGAGGCTCGCGTCCCACCTCCGCAGGGCTGCTGTACGCGGCGCAGGCACGGCAGCTGCTCGAGGCGGCCGAGCAGTTCTCCGACTGGCTGCGGCACAGCCGTGAGGAGGGCGTGCAGGAGCTGCGCGTGGGGGTGTCGATGACGATCGCGGAGCACCTGATGCCCGCCTGGCTGGCCGAGCTGCGCCGCCGCAGCCCGCGCACCCGGGTCGACCTCGAGGTGCTCAACTCCACCCAGGTCCTCGCGGGGGTGCACGACGGGCACCTGCGGCTCGGCTTCGTCGAGACGCCCCGCCTCCCGCGGGACGTGCACACGCTGACGCTGCGCGAGGACGAGCTCGTGGTGGTCGTCGCCCCGGAGCATCCCTGGGCGCTGCGCGAGGGGCCGCTGGGGCTCGACGAGATCGCCTCGACCCCGCTCGTGGTGCGCGAGGGAGGGTCCGGCACGCGCGACGCCTTCGAGGAGCTCGTCCCCGCGGCGGGCGGGACCCCGCCCGTCCAGGAGCTCGGCAGCAACGCCGCCGTCCGCATCGCCGTCGCCTCGGGCGCAGGGCCCGCGGTGCTCAGCATGCTCGCCGTCCGCTCCGAGCTCGAGAGCGGGCAGCTGCTGCGGGTGCCGCTGGCGGGATCCCGTCTGCGCCGCCCGCTGACCGCGGTGTGGAACGGGCCCCGCCGGCTCAGCGGCCCGGCAGCGGATCTCGTCGCCGTCGCGACAGCAGCCACGCCGCCGCCCCGGTGATCGCGCCGAGCAGCGCGCCCGTCGCCAGGCCGGAGGGCACCGAGGCGAGGCGCAGGATGATCGCCTGCGTGGTCGGGTCGAGGCCCGCGACGTTCCCGCCGAGCTGCGGCGGGGCCCCGTCGAAGGCGGCGTTCCACAGCAGCTGATGGGTCACGACCAGCATCGCACCGTGCAGCAGCCCCACGAGCAGCAGTGTGGTGAAGGGTCGGGTGACGCGACAGGCCAGCACCACGGCGACCCACACCAGCAGTGGCACCGCGACGAAGACCAGGTTCACGGCCGTCCCCTCGTGGAGCTGGTCCAGATCGTGCAGGACCACGCGTGGGATGCCCAGCAGGGCGAGAGCGAGCAGGGCGAGGACGGGGAGGCGGCGGGTGCGGTCGTGGCTCATGCTGACGAGCCTCTCCTGCGACCCCTCCGCGCCGCATCGGCCCGAGGGTGCGGCCGGGGTACGTTCGGAGGCGACATCGAGAGCCGGAAGGGTGCGACATGCCGATCCTCACCAACACCGCGGAGCA
This sequence comes from Brachybacterium sp. sponge, assembly GCF_001613775.1. Taxonomy (NCBI): domain Bacteria; kingdom Bacillati; phylum Actinomycetota; class Actinomycetes; order Micrococcales; family Dermabacteraceae; genus Brachybacterium; species Brachybacterium sp. sponge. Next base: position 15,558 of record NZ_LRMP01000004.1, read on the forward strand.
GCCCGAACAACCGCGTCGCGGCGCCGTCTGGTCCATCGCCGTGCCCGAGCGCGAGCTCGACTCCAACCTGATCCGCCTGCCCGCGGGGGAGGAGATCCCCGCCCATGTGGGCGCCGAGGTGGACACGCTCGTGCACGTGGTGCACGGCGACGGCGTGCTCACGACGGAGGACGGCGAGGAGCCGCTGCGTGCCGGGGACGTCGCGCTGCTGCCCCGCCGCACGGTGCGCGGATTCCGGGCGGGGGAGGACGGACTGGAGTACCTCACCGTGCACCGGCGCCGCCGGTCGCTGACGATCCAGGGGCCGCGAGACTGAGCGCGATGCAGCGGTCACCCGCGTCCGGACGGGACGCCGCAGTGGCGCGTGACGCTGTTCGACGTGAGGGAGCACGTCAGAAGGGTGGCGGATCCTCGTAGGGAGGCCTCTCGTGCTCCGCACCTCGCGCAGTCGGCTCACCCGGGCCGGGCGGCCCCTCCTGAGTCGGTGTTGCCGTCGGGTGTGGTGACGTCGGCTGAGGTGGTGTCGGAGGCGGCGGTGGCGACGGCGCCGTCCGGCGGTCGACGTAGGCCCGCCAGGCACGGTCGAGGTCCTCGACGGCGAGTCGCGTGCCGAGGTCGATGTCGTCGGCCGTGATGACCTGCTCGCCGCGGGTGCCGATCCGCCAGCGCGTGCGTCCCGGACCGCGTCCCTCACCGGGCTCGGGCCCGCGCGCCGGGGCGGGGAGCCTGGTCGGGTCGAGGTCGCCGGCGGTCTTCGCCTGATGGTGCTGCCAGCACAGCAGGTGGAGGTTCTCGAGCTCAGTACGACCTCCGCGGGCAGGGTCGGCGTGGTCGAACTCCTCGATGTGGTCGGCCTCGGAGGCCCAGGAGACCGGTCGCGTGCAGCCGGGCACCGCGCAGGCCGAGCTGCGCAGGCGGAGGTGCTCGAGCATCGCCTGCGTCGGCGGATAGCGGTCCGGGGGCAGCGGCAGGAAGGCGCCCGTGCACGCATCGGTGAGGATCCGGTACCAGACGCTCTCGCCGCCCGCGATCTCCCGCGCGACCGCGGGAGGGAGCGGGATCGTGCCCTCGAGCATGCCGGGGGCGTCGGAGAGGCCCAGCAGGGTGAAAACCGGCACGGTGACGTTCAGGCGGAAGCGCGGCGCGGGCACGCGCACCCCGTCGGTGTCGAACTCGGCGTTCAGCATCAGGTCGTAGCGGAGCCGGTCGAGCGGCACGGGGCGCTGGGTCGCGCTCGCGATGCCGTCGAGGTCGTAGGGGATCTCGGTCCCCTCCCGCAGGGCGCTGCGCTGTGCTGCCTGGATCGCATGTGCGGTCTCGTCCAGACGTTTCCAGAACGCCAGGACCTCGGGGATCGGCCCGCGCAGCGACGCCGCTACGGTCCCGGCGCGACCGTCAGGAGTGAGCTCGACCTCGCGTGGCAGCGTCTCCTCCGGCTTCGCCTGTGCCTGCTCTCGCTCGGCGAGCAGCCGCACCAGCGCGCGCAGCAGGGTCAGGAATCGCTCGACGGGGATGTCGGCGGGCCAGGCGGTGAGCGCCGCATCCAGCAGCCTCCGGGACTCGTCGCCGAGATCCTCCGACTCGCGCAGCACCTTCTGGAACCACCAGCTGGGCAGCGCACCCGCCTCCAGGCGTGCGAGCGTGCGCGGCAGCTGGTCCACCGCGCGGTGCGCCGCCAGGAGCTCCCGGTGCGCGACGCCGTGCGTCACCCGCAGCGCCATCGCGGCGCGGAGGGTGTCCACGTCATCCGCGCAGTCCCCGCCCTCGGACTCGATCAGCGCGGCGAGGGCGCGGAGGCGCGCGGCCAGGGCGCGGGCGCTCGCCGTCTCCGCGTCCCAGACCCGCTGGGCCGCCTCGCCGAGCCGCATGTCCTCCTCGCAGCCGGAGCGTGAGGGGAGGTCCTCCCGCGTGCGCGCCGCGCGAGCCCGGACGACGCGCAGTCGCGAGGGGAGGGAGTCGAGGAAGGCGAGGGCGGCAGGGTCGAGGGCGGGGCCGTCGATGTCGGAGCGATCGACGTCGGAGCGGTGGATGTCGTCGTCGCCGGCGCTCGCCGGCGTGCTCGTCGCGGTGCTCATGTCCCCACCCCCTCGGTCGTCCTGGAATATCTCGAGACTACGGCGTCGGTGTGACAGAAGAAAGGTGTGTGGATGAGTTTCGGATGTTCCCCAGGAGTATCCACAGAATGGTGTGTGCGGGGTGTGGAAAAGTGAGGTGTGGGGAGGGGAGGTCGTGTTCCGATGGAGGGAGCTCGGGTGCGTCATCCACAATCTGAGCTGTGAGTCCGTCGTCTGTCGGGGGTGGGGTGTAGGGCGTGTCGCGTGGGGGTGTGTCTCGAGTCTTCTTGTTGTTCATTCGGTGCGCATCAGGCGGAATCGCTGTCGAGGTCCCATTCCGAAATGCGCTCGATCTCTTTCGGGGAATAGCTTTCGGGCAACTCGGGAAGGTGCCCGGCGATATTGCGCGACCCCTCGTCGGGTCGCGCGCAACGGCCCTCCGCTCGCGCATCCTCCCGCCCTCCGTTCCCGTGCCCTCCCGTCGTCCACCCGCCGCTGCCGGCCTCCCGCCTTCCGCCGCCCGCTCCCCATCGGCCGCCGGCGCGCGGGACCGACCGGTCGACTCTCCCTCCACGCCGCACGCTCGCGGCGCACGCCGCATCGCACCCCACAGTTCGCGCGTCCTCCCCACGACCAGGCAGACTGGGGGCATGGCTGACCCACAGGATCCCCGCGTTGCGGTCTATCTCGATTTCGACAACATCGTCATGTCCTGGTACGACCGGGTGCACGGGCGGCAGGCGTACAGCCGCGACCGCCATCGCATCGCGGAGGACCCCACCGAGCCCGAGATCGCCGAGCGGCTCGCGAAGGCGACCGTCGACGTCGGCGCCGTGATCGACTTCGCCGCCTCCTTCGGGTCCCTCACCCTCACCCGCGCCTACGCGGATTGGTCCTCGCCGGTCAACGCCGTCTACCGCAGTCAGCTCGTGGCCCGTGCCGTCGACCTCGTCCAGCTGTTCCCCGCCGCGGCCTACGCCAAGAACGGCGCCGACATCCGGCTCGCCGTCGACACCGTCGAGGACCTCTACCTCCTGCCCGACCTCACCCACGTCGTGATCGTCGCCGGGGACTCCGACTACGTCCCCCTCGCCCAGCGCTGCCGCCGCCTCGGCCGCTACGTGATCGCGCTCGGCGTCGCCGGCTCCACCGCGAAGTCCCTCGCCGCCGCCTGCGACGAGTTCGAGTCCTACGAGAACCTCCCCGGCGTCGAGCGGCCCTCCGCCCCCGCACGCTCCCGCTCCCGGCGCCTCGGCGGCGGGGACGAGGAGGGACGCGGGACCTCGCGCTCCCGCAGCCGGCGCGGCCAGGGCGGCGCCGACAGCACGGACGGCACCGACGGCGCAGAGAGCACCGAGAACACCGAGAGCTCCACCAGCACCGAGAGCACCGAGAACAGCGGCGGCTCCGGCTCGCGCCGCGGCGGCCGCGGCCGGCACAGCGGCGCAGACAGCGCCGCGAGCACCGCCTCGCAGGAGATCGAGGACCGCCTCGACGACACGCTCGAGGACGAGGGCGAGGAGGACCCCCGCGAGTTGGCCACCCGCCTGCTCGAGCGCGCCCTCCAGCTCGGCGGGCGCGGCGACAGCGAATGGCTGCACAGCTCGGCCGTGAAGTCCCACATGCGCCGCATGGACCCCTCCTTCAGCGAGAAGGCCCTCGGCTACCGCTCCTTCTCCGAGTTCCTCAAGGCGAACTCCGACATCGCCGTGCTCGAGGAGACCGGGCACGAGCGCCTCGTGCGCGCCAAGGACTGACGGGGCACCGGCGCGCCATGACGACCCTGCTCTCCGACGCCCTGGCCGGACGCACCGTCATCACCGCCGTGGACCGCCGCTCCGAGGAGCTCGCCGCCGCCCTCGAACGGCACGGTGCGCGGGTCGTGCCCGCCGCCGCGATGTCCACGATCCCGCACGTCGACGACGAGACGCTGCTCGAGCGCACCCGAGCGCTGATCGCCGCGCCGCCGGACGCGACCGTCGTCCTCACCGGCGTCGGGATGCGCGGCTGGCTCGAGGCGGCCGACGCCGCCGGGCTCGGCGAGGACCTCCGCGCCGCGCTCGGCGCCTCCCGCATCCACTCCCGCGGCACCAAGGCCCACGGCGCGGTGCGCGGGGCGGGCCTGGACAGCGTCTACGTCGCGACCTCCGAGACCGCGGCCGAGCTCGGCGAGGAGCTGCTGCGCAGCGGCGTCGCCGGTCTGCGGATCGCGGTCCAGCACCACGGCTCCGGCGACGACGGGCTCGACGAGCTGCTCACCGCGCACGGCGCCGAGGTGGTCAGCCTGACCGTCTACCGCTGGGGGCCGCCGTCGGATCCCGCCGCGCTCACCCGCGCGGTCGAGCTCGCCGGCGCCGGAGGGGCCGACGCCGTGCTGTTCACCTCCGCGCCCGGCGCGACCGGCTGGCTCGACGCCGCCGCACGAGCCGGGACCCTGGGCGCGGTGCGGGAGCGCGCCCGGGCGGGCGAGCTGGTGCTCGCGAGCGTCGGCCCCGTGACCTCCGCGGCGCTGACCGCCCGTGACCTGCCCGTCCTGGAGGCGGAGCGGGCGAGGACGGGCTCCCTCGTGCGCACCGTCGTGCAGCACTTCGCCGCACTCTCCTGACAGCAGGAGGTGGGGAGGGGGATACTGGGGCGCCCGGGACAAGGAGGTCGTCCGATGAACACGTTCCTGTGGATCCTCGCCTTCGCCCTCGCCGCGGTCTTCGTGGCCAGCGGCGCGATGAAGCTCCTCGCACCGCGCGAGCAGCAGATCGAGAAGACCCCCTACGCCGAGGACTTCCCCCACAGCGTCGTCCAGGGCATCGGCGCCCTGGAGATCCTCGGCGCGCTCGGCCTCGTGGTCCCCGCCCTCACCGGCATCGCTACGATCCTGGTGCCGCTGGCGGCCGCTGGCCTCGCGATCACCATGGTCTTCGCCGCGCTCGTGCACGCCCGACGCGGCGACCCGTTCCGTGCCATGCTCCCCTCGATGCTCCTGGCGCTCGGGTCGGTGGTGGTGGCCTGGTCCCGCTTCGGGCCCTACCCTCTCTGAGCCCTGCCGGGCCGGCGCAGCAGCGCCCGCAGCGCCAGCCCGACCAGCAGCGCCCAGAACGCCGCGCTGATCCCCGCCACCGCGATGCCCGAGGCGGCGATCAGCACCGTCACCCCGGCGGGGAGCTGCTCCTCGGGCTCCGCGAGCGCGGAGCGCAGCGAGGCCACGAAGGTGCCCAGCAGCGCGAGCCCCGCCACCGCCGGGATCACGCCCTCCGGCGCGAGCGCGATCAGCTGCGCGAAGGCGGTCGCACCGAGACCGCACAGCACCAGCACCACGCCCGAGGCGGTCGAGGCGATCCAGCGCCGGTCCCGATCCTCTCCGGCCTCCGGCCCGGCCGCGAGGGCGGCCGTGATCGCGGCGAGGTTCACGCCGTGCCCGCCGAGCGGCGCGCCGATCATCGTGCCGAGACCGGTGGTCACCATCGACGCCCGCCACGGCACCTCATAGCCGAGGCTCCGCATCACCGCCACGCCCGGCACGTTCTGCGACGCCATCGTCACCAGGTACAGCGGGAGCGCGACCCCCACGACCGCGCCGACGGTCAGCGTCGGGACGGTGAGCTCCACCGCCGGGAGCAGCGGGGGAGCGGCCGACGGGGAGGGCGCCGCCGCCAGGGACACGACGATCACGACGCTCGCGGCGAGGAACGCGAGCGGGGAGGCCCAGCGCGGTGAGAGCCGCTGCGCGAGCGCCCACACCACGATCACCGGCGCCACCGCGAGCGGATTCGCCGCCACGCCGAGCACCGGGCCCAGGCACAGCTGGAACAGCACCCCGGCGAGCATCGCCTGCGCGATCGGGGTCGGGATCCGGGCCATCAGGGCGCCGAGGGCGGGCACCAGCCCCGTCAGCACGATCAGCACCCCGACCAGCACGAACGCACCGACCGCGGCGGGCCAGCCGCCGTCCACCGCGCCGGTCGCCGCGAGCAGCGCCGCGCCCGGGGTGGACCACGCCACCGTGATCGGCAGACGGGTGCGCAGCGACAGCAGCATCGAACACAGCCCCATCAGCACGCTCACCGCGAGCAGTCCGCTCGCCGCCTGCGCGGGCGAGGCGCCGACCCCCTCGAGACCCGCGAGGACGACGACGAAGGAGCTCGTGAACGCGACGAGACCGGAGATGATCCCGGCCGAGACGGGGCGCAGCATGAGCGCAGACTAGGCGGCGGGCGGGGTTGCCCGCGCCGCGGTTCGCGGGGAGGATCCCAGGGTGGCTCCCACCGACGTCGTCTCCTGGCTCCTCGACACCGACCCCTCCCTACGCTGGCAGGTCGAGCGCGATCTGCTGGACCAGCCGCCCGAGGTGTGGGAGGCGACCCGCGCGCGCATCCCCCACGAGGGCTTCGGGGCGCGGCTGCTGGACCATCAGGACCCGGAGACCGGGCTGTGGGCCGGGGGCGCGTTCTTCCCCGCCGGGTTCTTCGACGACCCCGAGAACCTCGAGCTGCCCGGCCAGCCCTGGACCGCGACCACCTGGTCCCTGACCACGCTGCGCGAATGGGGGATGGACCCCGCCCCGCTCATCGAGCGCGACACCGCCGCGAAGCTCGCCGAGCACGCGCACTGGGAGCACGACCCCTCCCTGCCCTACTGGGGCGGCGAGGTGGACTGCTGCATCAACGCGATGACGCTGGCCAACGGCCTCTGGCTCGACGCGGACGTCTCCGCCCTGCCCCGCTGGTTCCTCGCCCACCGCATGGACGAGGGCGGCTGGAACTGCGAATGGGAGGACGGCTCGACGCGCGCGAGCTTCCACTCGACCCTGAACGTGCTGCGGGCCCTGCACGTGCACGAGCAGGCCACGGGCGGCTCGCCCGTGCTGCGCGCCGCGAGGGGCGAGGCGGAGGAGTATCTCCTGCAGCGGCGCCTCATGCGCCGGGAGAGCACCGGGGAGATCGTCGGCCCCTGGGTGGAGCACTTCCTGTACCCGCCGCGGCACATCTACTCCGCGCTGCGGGCGCTCGACCACTTCCGCGAGCGGGATCTGCGCGATCCGCGGATGGCCGACGCCGCCCGGTCCGTCCTCGACGCGCAGCAGGAGGATGGCACCTGGCTCCAGCAGCACCGCCTGCCCGGTGCGGTCTGGTTCGAGGTCGACGTCCCGGTGGGGGAGCCCTCGCCGTGGCTGACCCTGCAGGCGCTGCGGGTGCTGCGCTGGTGGGGCGAGGGCTGAGGGCCGGGTCACAGTTCGATCACCGTGACGGCCGGCGTGCGCGAACCCGCCCCGGCCGCGCCGACGGGCCGATACAGTGCGGGCCACCCCTGTGCGGGTGCGCTGGATCACATCCCCGCCCGTCCCCTGCACGGCATCACCACCCCTGATGCCGACCGGCCTCCTGGAGGACCCCGATGTTCGACGCCGCCATGACCCCCACGCGACGCACCATGCTGCTGACGATGGCCGGGGTCCCCGTGCTGGTGACCGCCTGCGCCCAGACCACCGAGGACGGAGGGTCCGACGGCGGATCCGGCGGCGGGGGCGGCGGCGCCCTCACCATCGGCACCACCGACAAGGTCACCGCGCTCGACCCCGCCGCCGCCTACGACAACGGCTCCTCGACGGTGTGGACCCAGTGCTACGCCTACCTGATGAACACCTCCGTCGGCTCCGAGGACGGCGTCCCCGAGCCGGACCTCGCCGAGACCGCGGAGTTCACCAGCGACAACGTGTACACCGTCACCCTCAAGGAGGGGCTGACTTTCGCGAACGGCAACGAGCTCACCAGCGAGGACGTCAAGCACACCTTCGACCGGCAGCTCGCGATCGCCGACCCCAACGGCCCCTCGAGCCTGCTGGGCAACCTCGAGAAGGTCGAGGCGGTCGACGAACTCACCGTCGAGTTCCACCTCAAGGAGCCCGGCGACCAGACCTTCCCCTACGTGCTGTGCTCCCCGGCCGGCCCGATCGTCGACGCCGAGGTGTTCCCGGCCGACGCCGTGCTCTCCGACGCCGAGATCGTGGACGGGAACGCCTTCTGCGGCCCCTATGCGATCACCAGCTGGAAGATCAACGAGCTGGTCACCTTCGAGGCCTTCGACGGCTACAAGGGGCTGTTCGGCGCGCCGGCGACCGCGAGCGTGTCGATGTCGTACTACGCCGACCAGAACAACATGAAGCTCGACATCCAGCAGGGCAACATCGACTGCGTGTGGCGCTCCCTCTCCGCGACCGACATCGCCGACCTGCAGGGCGACGACGCGGTGACGGTCCACGAGGGCCCCGGCGGCGAGATCCGCTACATCGTCTTCAACTTCCACACCAACCCCTACGGCGAGAAGACCGAGGACCCCGACCCCGACAAGGCCCGCGCCGTCCGCCAGGCGGTCGCCGACCTCATCGACCGCCAGGCCATCGCCAGCTCCGTCTACAACGACACCTACACCCCGCTGTTCTCCTACATCCCCGAGGGCCTGCCCGGTGCCGGCACCCAGTTCAAGGACATGTACGGCGACGGCTCCGGCGGTCCCGACGCCGAACGGGCCCGTGGCCGGCTCGAGGACGCGGGCGTGGAGATCCCGGTGCAGCTGAGCCTGCAGTACAACCCCGACCACTACGGCAACTCCTCCGGCGACGAGTACGCGGCGGTCAAGGGCCAGCTCGAGGCCGACGGGCTGTTCGCGGTGGACCTGAAGTCCACCGAATGGGTGCAGTACAGCGACGACCGCGTCGCCGACGTCTACCCCGCCTACCAGCTGGGCTGGTTCCCGGACTACTCCGACGCCGACAACTACCTCTCGCCCTTCTTCGTCACCGAGAACTTCCTGGCCAACCACTACTCGAACCCCGAGGTCGACGAGCTGATCCAGAAGCAGCGCGGCACCGCGGACCCCGCCGAGCGCGAGGCGCTGTTCGTGCAGATCCAGGACGTCGTCGCCGAGGACATCTCGACCCTGCCGTTGCTGCAAGGCGCGCAGATCGCGGTCTCCACGGCGGAGGTCCAGGGCGTCACGCTCGACTCCTCCTTCAAGTTCCGCATCTCGCCGCTGTCCAAGTGACCGCCGCCGCCGAGACCGAGGTCGAGCACGCCCCCCGACGCCCGCGCCGCCGGGCCTCGGGGGGCGGCCTCGGCCGCTACATCCTCCTGCGCTTCCTGCTGATCATCCCGACCGTCTTCATCCTGATGACGGTGGTGTTCTTCCTGATGCGGATCACGGGCGACCCGATCACCGCCGCGCTCGGCGGCCGGCTCACCCCGAGCGAGCTCGCCGCCCGCCGCGCCGAGGCCGGCTACGACCGGCCGCTGATCATCCAGTACTTCGACTACCTCGGCGGGGTGCTGCGAGGCGACTTCGGCACCACCTACACCGACCGCACCCCCGTCACCGAGATCCTCACCACCTACGGGGCGGCGACCTTCGAGCTGGTCGTCTACTCGGTCGTCGTCGCGCTCGTGATCGGGGTGCCGCTGGGGATGATCGCGGCCCGCACCCGCGACCGCTGGCCCGATGCGGTGCTGCGGATCGTGGCGATCCTCGGCTACGCCACCCCGGTGTTCTTCGTCGGCCTGCTGCTGAAGCTCGTGTTCTCCGTCGGACTCGGCTGGCTGCCGGTCGCGGGGCGGATCTCCACCCGCGGCGAGATCACGATGAGCACCATCCTGAACCCCAGCCCGTTCTTCCTCCTGGACGCGCTGCGCCTGGGGGACCTCGAGCTGCTGCGCGACGTGGTCTCCCACGCGATCCTCCCCGCGATCGCGCTGGGGATCCTCACCGGCGGGATCTTCCTGCGCCTGGTGCGCACCAACATGATCGGCACCCTCGAGATGCAGTACATCGAGTCCGCCCGCTCCCGCGGCGTGGCCGAGTCGCGCCTGACCACCCGCCACGCCCTGCGCCCCGCGCTGATCCCGATCATCACCGTGATGGGCATGCAGATCGCGATGATGCTCGGCGGGGCCGTGCTCACCGAGACCACCTTCGAATGGAACGGCCTGGGATACATGCTCGCCGAGTACATGAAGGCCCGCGACTACGTCGCCGTGCAGGGCATCGTCATGATGCTCGCCGTGATCGTCGCGATCTCGAACTTCGTCGTCGACGTGATCGCCGCGCTCATCGACCCGAGGGTGAGGTACTGAGATGACGCTGTCGACCCCCGAGCCCGTCGGCGAGGGCGACGCCGCCGGCACCGACCTCGCCGCCGAGTCCGCGTCCGTCGCCGCGACCGCCCGCGCGCCCTGGTACCTGCGCCTGCCGGTGGTCAGCCATCTGCGCCGCAGCGTCGGCCTCCAGCGCGGGATGCTGGTCGCCGGCGTGGTGCTGGTGGGCCTGCTGCTGCTGACCGCGCTGCTCGCCCCGCTGCTGGCCCCCTACGGCTTCGCAGACACCGCCGCGGACGGCGAGGCCTTCGGCACCCAGCGGCCCCCGTCGGCCGCCCACCCGCTGGGCACCACCGTCACCGGCTTCGACGTGCTCTCCCGCGTGATCTGGGGGACCCGCACCGCGGTCGCCGTGATGGTCTGCGCGGTCGCGGCCTCCCTGTTCCTCGGCGTCGCGCTCGGACTGCTCTCCGGCTACATGGGCGGCTGGCTGGACCGGGTGCTGGTGATGCTGGCCGATGCGATCTACGCCTTCCCCTCCCTGCTGCTCGCGATCGTGATGTCGATCGTGATCTCCGGCGGGCAGTCCGACGCCTGGGGCGGCATCCTCGCCGCCGCGCTGTCGATCACGGTGGTGTTCGTGCCGCAGTACTTCCGGGTGATCCGCGCCGAGGTGGTGCGGCTGAAGGCCGAGCCCTTCGTCGAGGCCGCGAAGGTGGTGGGCACCGGGCACCGCCGCATCATGGGCACCCACCTGCTGCGCAACGCCACCCGCACCCTCCCGCTGATCTTCACCCTCAACGCCTCCGAGTCGATCCTCACCCTCGCGGCGCTGGGCTTCCTCGGCTTCGGCATCGAGCCGACCAGCGCCTCCGAATGGGGCTACGACCTCAACCGCGCCATGTCCGACGCGACCAGCGGCATCTGGTGGACGGGACTGTTCCCCGGCCTCGCGATCGTGCTGGCCGTCCTCGGGGTGACACTCGTGGGCGAATCCGTGAACGACCTCAACGACCCCCGGCTGCGCACCCGGCGCCGACGTCGGCGCAGCGAGAGGACGGTGGCCGCATGACCGACATCGACACGACCGGCACCACCGCACGCCTGGAGATCCGGGACCTCGACATCCGCTTCGCGACCGACGGCGGCGAGGTGCACGCCGTGGACGGGGTCAGCCTCGAGGTCGCCCCCGGGGAGATCCTCGCCGTGGTCGGCGAGTCCGGCTCCGGCAAGTCCGTCACCGCCCGCTCGGTGCTGGGGCTGCTGCCGGAGACGGCGGACGCCACCGGCACCGTCCTGGTCTCCGGCACCGACGTCGTGCGCCTGACCGCCGCGCAGATGCGCCGCCTGCGCGGCGAGGACGTCTCGATGATCTTCCAGGAGCCCTCCAGCGCGCTGAACCCCGTCTTCCCGATCTGGTGGCAGATCGGGGAGGGGCTGCGCGCCCATCGCGGGCGGATTTCCCGCAAGGAGCTCCGGGCCGAGGCCGTCCGGGCGCTCGAGTCGGTGGGGATCCCCGACGCGGCCGAGCGCATCGACCGCTACCCGCACGAGTTCTCCGGCGGGCAGAAGCAGCGCATCATGATCGCGATGGCGCTCGCGCTCGGCGCCGAGCTGATCGTCGCCGACGAGCCCACCACCGCCCTCGACGTCACCGTCCAGGCCGAGATCCTCGACCTGCTGCGCGACGTGCGCGACCGCTTCGGCACCTCGATCATCCTGATCACCCACAACATGGGCGTGGTCGCGGACCTCGCCGACTCCGTCGCTGTCATGCACCACGGCCGCGTCGTCGAACGGGCGACGGCGACGGAGCTCTTCGCGAACCCCCGCGAGGAGTACACGCAGAAGCTGCTCGCCGCCGTGCCCCATCTGGGTCGGGACTCCGCCTGGAGCGCGCTCGAGCCCGCCGCGCAGCAGGCGCTCGAGGAGGCGGAGCCGCTCGTCGTCGCCCGCGACCTCGGCGTCGAGTACCCGGGCCGGCTGGGCCGCGCCCCCTTCCGCGCAGTCAAGGGCGTGGACCTCACCATCCGCCGCGGCGAGGTGTACGGCCTGGTGGGGGAGTCCGGCTCCGGAAAGACCACCATCGGCCGCGCCATCGCGGGGCTCGAGCGCACCACCGGCGGGAGCCTCGCCGTGCTCGGGCACGAGATGCGCGGGATGCGAGAGCGGAGCTTCACCCCGCTGCGGCGGCGGATCGGCTTCGTCTTCCAGGACCCGGCCACCTCCTTCAACCCGCACCTGACGATCGAGCAGTGCATCGCCGAGCCGCTCGTCGTCCACGAGCAGCAGCTCGACGCCGCCGAGCGCGGCCGGCGCGTGCGCGAGCTGCTCGAGGCGGTCGAGCTGCCGGGCGACTACGCACGGCGCTATCCCCACGAGCTCTCCGGCGGACAGCGCCAGCGGGTCTCCCTCGCTCGCGCGCTCGTGCTCGGCCCCGAGCTGCTCGTCGCCGACGAGCCGACCAGCGCCCTGGACGTCTCGGTGCAGGCGACGGTGCTGGCCCTGTTCCGCGAGCTGCAGCAGCGGCTCGGCTTCGCGGCGCTGTTCATCAGCCACGACCTCGCCGTCGTCGACTCCCTCGCCCACCGCATCGGGGTGCTCTATCGCGGCGAGCTCGTCGAGGAGGGGCACGGACCGGACGTGCTGCAGCGGCCCCAGCACCCGTACACACGCCGCCTCATCGCCTCCCTGCCCGTCCCGGACCCGGCCGAGCAGGCGCGGCGGCGCGAGGCGTACGCGCAGGATTGGGGGAGCGGGCGCGCGGAGGGCTGAGGAGGAGGGCCGGGCAAGTTCACCCGACGTTCAGGCCCGCGTCCCGGAGCCGGGGGAAGGACGTCATGCCGGAGGGGTTCGGTAGGAGAGCCCTCATCCCTCCCCGAGACAAGGCACCCCATGACCCCCTCCTCCCTGTCCCCGTCCCGGCGCGGCCTGCTGCGCACCTCCACCGCCGCGGCGATGGCCGGACTCGCCACCGCCGGCGCGGCCGGCGCCGCGACCGCCGCGCCCTCGGCGCCCGCAGGGAAGGACGGCATCGTGCGCAACCGGCTCCGCTTCCGCGAGGACGGCACCTTCACCGTCGTCCAGTTCAACGACACCCAGGACGGACCCCGCACCGACCGCCGCACCGTCCAGCTGCAGGAGGCGGTGCTCGACGACGTGCAGCCGGACTTCGCCCTCATCAACGGCGATGTCATCAACGGCTCGCCCACCAGCGCCCTCGAGGCGAAGCAGGCGATCAACAACGTGGTGCGGCCGATGGAGGACCGCGGCATCCCGTGGGCGCTGACCTTCGGCAACCACGACGAGGACTCCACCCCCGTCACGGGCCTCGACGAGAGCGCATACATCGACTTCGTGCGCCAGTACCCCCACAACCTCAACACTCCCGGCGCCGACGTCACCGGCACCGGCAACCAGGTCCTCACGATCCGGCCCCGCCGCGACAAGGGCGAGGCCTTCGCCCTGTGGCTGCTGGACTCCGGCCGCTACGCCCCCGAGCAGATCGCCGGGCAGGACTTCGAGGGCTACCCCGACTGGGACTGGCTGCGCCCCGACCAGGTGCAGTGGTACCTCTCCACCTCCGCCGCGCTCGAGCGGCGCAACCGCGGCCTCGTCCCGGGGCTGGTCTTCCAGCACATCGCCCTGTGGGAGCACCGCTTCGCCTGGTTCGCGAGCGTCGACGCCCGCACCGAGGCCGATCACGCCCGCGCGGTCCAGAAGCACTCGATCGTCGGGGAGCGCAACGAGGACGAGTGCCCCGGCCCCTTCAACTCCGGCATGTTCGCCGCGATGCTCCAACGCGGGGACGTGAAGGGCCTGTTCGTCGGCCACGACCACATCAACACCTATGTCGCCGACTACTACGGCATCCAGCTCGGCTACGCGCCGGGCACCGGCTTCGGCACCTACGGGCTCGGCGGCGCCGAGGACCACCGCCTGCGCGGCGCCCGCGTGTTCCGCCTCGACGAGAGCGTCGAGGGGATCTACGCCGGGACCGAGCTGCGCCACGCGGCGGACTACGGCATCGACCTCACCGCCGGCGCCCAGCCGGGCGAGCCGGCCGAGTTCCCGGACGGGGTCGGCTGAGCCTCAGCTCCAGGTGACGGGCAGCTCCGGATCGGCCATGTCGACGTGCGGGATGCCCATGCCGCCGCCCAGCCACATCTCGCACCGGCCCTTCTGGCCGTCCTTGGTGCATTCGATGGTGGTCTCGACCGCACCGACGGAGGTGCCCTCGACGTAGGTCGGCTCGTCGGAGGAGGGAGTCGCCTCCATGGTGTCGATCGTGCGCTGCGTGTCCTCGGAGATGGAGCGCTCCACGGTGTCCTCGACCATGGTCCAGCCGTCATCGCTCGTCGTCGGCACCGGGCTCATCCCGCAGCCGGCCTCGAGGGTGGTCTGCTTCAGGCAGGCCTGCACCGCCTCATCCACCGCGCCGCGGAAGGCCGTCTGCCCCTCCTCGGTGAGCGTCGCCTCCGGCCACTCGAGGGAACTGGCCAGCTCGCCGACGAGCAGCGGATCGGTCGAGGTCAGCGCGAAGTGCTCGGCCCCGAGGGCGACCTCGTAGCCGCCGGGCATCAGGGCGATGGGCTCGCCCGCGGTCACCTCGGCGCCGTTGACCGTCAGCCCCAGGCCGTCGAGGCCGTCCGGGACCTGGGCCATCGTGTGCCCGCCGGTCAGCTCCATCACGCCGTCGTCGTCGTAGTCGTGCACGCGATACGTGTCGGAGACGGTCTGGTCGCCGACCGTGAAGGTCACCGGCACCTCGCCCTCGGCGAGGCCGCCGTCGTCGATGACCGGGGTGCCGAGCTCGACCCCGGTGATCGGCGCGGCCTCGAGGGCGGCGGTGTACGCCTCGACGGGCAGCGGCGCGGCGCCCATGTCCTCGTTCACCGGGTTCAGCTCCAGGGCGGTCGCCGCGTCTCCTGCGGCCAGGGCGTCGAAGTACTCCGTGACCAGCGCTGTGGCCTGCTCCTCCGGGGGGAGGTCCGCCGCGCCGGTCTCCCCGCCGCCGCCCCCGGAGTCGCCGCCGCGCACTGCGAAGTAGATGATCAGCGCGATCACGACCAGGATCACCAGCAGGCAGCCGCCCCCGGCGAGCACGCCGGCGATGACCAGGTTCTTGCGGGCGGAGGACTGCGAGACGGGCTCCGCCGGCGGCGGGGTGAAGTGCTGGGGGCCCTGCGGCCCTCCCTGGGCAGGGCCCTGGGGCGGCGTCGGTGCGGTCATGGTGGTTCCCCCGGAGTCGTTCGTGGACGTGTGTCCACAGGGTAGTCGGGGAGGTGCTCAGCCGGCGTCGGCGCCCGAGAGCGCCTCGAGGACGTCCTCTCCGTACTCGGCGAGCTTCTTCGCGCCCACCCCGCTGACCGCGCCGAGCTGCTGGACGGACTGCGGCGCCGTCTCCACGATCCCGACCAGGGTCGCGTCGGAGAAGACCATGTAGGGCGGGATCTGCTTCTCCTTCGCGACCGAGGTGCGCCAGGCGCGCAGCGCCTCGAAGCGCTCCCGCTGGGCGGGTTCGAGGGTCTCGGCGGCGCGGGAGGCGCCGCCGGCGCGTCGGCCGCCGCCGCGCGCGCCGCGCTGCGGGGCGCGGTCGACGGCGAGCTGCACGGTCTCCTCGGAGCGGAGCACGGGGCCGGCCTGCGGGCCGGGGACGAGCACGCCGTAGTCGCCCTCCGCCTCGAGGACCCCCCGTGCGAGCAGCTGCCGGATCGCGGTGCGCCACTCCTTCTCCGAGAGCTCCTCGCCGATGCCCCACACGCTCAGCTCGTGGTGGCGGGAGGCCAGGGAGCGCTCGGACTCGCGGCCCAGCAGCACGTCCACCACCTGGCCGGAGCCGAAGCGCTGGCCGCGCTCCCGGTCCAGCCGGATCACGGCGGAGAGGAGCTTCTGCGCCGCGACCGTCGCGTCCCAGGTCTGCGGAGGGTTCAGGCAGGTGTCGCAGTTCCCGCACGGGGAAGAGTCCTGGCCGAAGTAGCGCAGCAGCTGCACGCGCCGGCAGTCGACCGTCTCGCACAGGGCGAGCATCGCGTCGAGGTGCGAGCGGGCGTTGCGCTTGAACTGCTCGGAGCCCTCGCCGCCCTCGATGAACTTCCGCTGGCTGACCACGTCGCCGAGGCCGTAGGCCATCCACGCGGTCGAGGGCAGGCCGTCGCGGCCCGCGCGGCCCGTCTCCTGGTAGTAGCCCTCGATGGACTTGGGCAGGTCGAGATGGGCCACGAAGCGCACGTCGGGCTTGTCGATCCCCATGCCGAAGGCGATCGTCGCGACCATGATCAGCCCGTCGGCGCGCAGGAACCGCTCCTGGTGGTCCTGGCGCACCTCCGGCGGCAGGCCCGCGTGATACGGGAGCGCGGGGATGCCGCGGTCGACGAGCCACTGCGCGGTGGTCTCCACCGACTTGCGGGAGAGGCAGTAGACGATCCCGGAGTCGCCCTCGTGCTCGGCGGTGATCAGACGCAGCAGCTGCTCGCGCGGGGAGGCCTTCGGCTCGATGCGGTACTGGATGTTGGGGCGGTCGAAGCTCGAGACGAAGTGTCGGGCCTGCTGCATCTGCAGGCGCTCGGTGAGCTCGCGGTGGGTCGCCTCGGTCGCGGTCGCGGTCAGCGCGATCCGGGGCACGCCGGGGAAGGCGTCGGCGAGCATCGACAGGCCCAGGTAGTCGGGGCGGAAGTCGTGGCCCCACTGGGAGACGCAGTGCGCCTCGTCGATCGCGAACAGCGCAAGCTGCGCGCGCTGCAGCAGCTGGACGGTGCGGGGGAGGACCAGGCGCTCCGGCGCCATGTACAGCAGGTCCAGCTCCCCGGCGAGCAGCTGCTGCTCGACGGCCTGCGCCTCGTGCATCTCGAGGGTGGAGTTGAGGTACGCGGCGCGGATGCCGACCGCCTCGAGCGCCGCGACCTGGTCCGCCATCAGCGCGATCAGCGGCGAGACGACGATTCCGGTGCCCTCCCGCAGCAGGGCGGGGATCTGGTAGCACAGCGACTTGCCGCCGCCGGTGGGCATCAGCACCACCGCGTCTTCGCCGCTCGCGACCTGGTCGATGATCGCGGCCTGCTCGCCGCGGAAGGAGTCGTAGCCGAAGACCCGCGAGAGGATCGTGAGCGCCTCCTCCGTCCGTCCGGCATCCCCCTCGCGCAGGGCGGAGACGGTGTCGGCGGGAGGAGGGGTGCTCATGCCCGCCACTCTAGGCCGCGGGGCCGACGGGCCGCGAGCGCGAGGGCCCGGCTGTGGACGGCGGCGGGGAGTGCTCTCACTCGTCCTTCGCCCACACCCCGGTGTCGATCGGTCGGCCGATGGCGAGCGCGGCGAGGAGGCCGACCGCGGCGAGGCCGACGGGGAGCCACATGGCGTCGGCCATCGCCGCGGCGTACGGGGCGTGCAGGATCGGGGGCAGGGAGCCTGCTCCGGACTCCGCGCCCGCAGGGGCACCGCCCTGTCCGCCGGTCGCCTCACCGAGGCGGGAAGCGATCCGGTCGGCCATGAGCGTCGCGATGCCGGCCGAGCCGAGCACCGAGCCGACCTGCCGCATCTCGTTGTAGACGCCGGATCCGGCGCCGGCCTGCGAGGGCGGGAGATTGCGGGTCGCGGTCAGGGACAGCGGCCCCCAGATGCAGGCGTTCCCGATCCCGATCAGCACGAACGGCAGCAGCAGGACCAGCACGGAGGCGTCCGGGTCCATCAGCAGGGAGAGCCACAGCAGCCCGCCCGCCAGCGAGGCGAAGCCGATCAGCGCCAGCGGTCGCGGGTCGTGGCTCGTCATCCAGCGGCCGACGAGCGGCGCTAGGACCAGCGAGAGCACCGCGGAGGGCGCGGTCATCAGCGCCGCCTGCGTCGGCGACATGCCGAGCACCTGCTGGAAGAACAGCGTGGTCGGGATCGCGAAGCTGAGCACGGTCGCGCCCATCATCGCGATCGCCACGTTCGCGACCGAGAAGTTGCGGTCGCGGAACAGCGACAGCGGCACCAGCGGCTCGCGCCGCATCACCGCCTGCCACAGGACGAACACCGCCAGCACCAGCACGCCGGCGAGGATCATCCCGGGCACCGTCACGGGCACCCCCGTGTCCACGGGGCCGATCACGAGGGAGTCCGTGATCGTGGCCCAGTCGTAGCTGTCGCCCTCCTGGATCCCGAACACCAGCAGGAACAGGCCCGTCGCCGAGAGCGCCACGCCGAGCCAGTCGAAGGAGTGCGAGCGGCGCGGGAAGCGCGGCACGTTGCGGAGCACCAGCGCGATCGCGAGCACCCCGACGGGCACGTTGACGAAGAAGATCCACTCCCAGCCCGGCCCGTCCACCAGCAGCCCGCCGAGGACGGGACCGACGAGGCTCGCGACCCCTGCCGTCGCGCCCCACACGGCCATCGCCTGACCTCGCCGCTGCGGCGAGAACATGCGGGTGATCATCGACATGGTCTGCGGGGTCATCATCCCGGCGCCGAGCCCCTGCACCACGCGCGCCACGATCAGCATCTCCACGCTTCCCGCGAGCCCGCACCACAGGCTCGAGGCGGTGAACACGACGAGCCCGACGAGATAGACGGACTTCAGCCCCAGCCGGTCCCCGAGTCGCCCCGTGATCAGCAGCGGCACCGCGTAGGCGAGCAGATAGGCGCTGGTCACCCACAGCAGGCCCGTCAGGTCCGCCCCCAGGTCCTCCTGCATCCGCGGGATCGCGACCGTGACGATCGTGGTGTCGACCAGGATCATGAAGAAGCCCAGCACGATCGACCACAGCGCGGGCCAGGGACGGTCCAGGCGGGGGTCGCGGGCGGGGCTGGGACGCGTGGCGTCGGGCATGCATGTCCTCCAGGAGGGGAACGGCGCACCGGCGAGGGCGCAGGGGACGAGGCAGGGGAAGAGTACGCCTCGTGCGCTCCCGGCCTGTGCGTCGTCGTGTGAACCGTGCCGGGTCGTTCCCGGGCCGATGCTGTAGAACAGAGGAGCGGCACGGAGCCCGCCGCACCGAGAACCGTGCGAGAGGACAGCTGTGACCAGCACCGAGAGCACCACCACCCCGAGCCTCCCCGCCGGGCGCGTCCAGGACCGGATCGCTCTGGTGACCGGCGCCGCGGGCGGCATCGGCTCCGCGACCGCGCAGCGGCTGATCGAGGAGGGTGCCCGCGTGATCGCTGCCGACCTCGAGCGCCAGCAGGAGGCCCTCGAGGCGCTCCGCGCCTCCCTGCCGGACCCCTCTGCCCTCCTGCCGGTCGTCGCCGACGTCACCGACCGGTCCTCGCTGGACGTCGCCGTGGCGCGCGGGGTCGAGGAGTTCGGGCGGATCGACATCGTCTTCGCCAACGCCGGGGTGCTGCTCCAGGAGTCGCCGGTCGAGGACCTCCCGGACTCCACCTGGCGCACCGTCCTGGACGTGAACCTGACGGGCGTGATGAACACCGCCCGCGCCGTCTTCCCCGTGCTGAAGCAGAACCCGAACGGGTCGGCCGTCGTGCTCGCCTCCTCCACCGCCGGGATCCGCGGCGGCGCGAACTCCTCGGCCTACACCGCCGCCAAGACGGCGCTCGTCGGCCTCGCCGAGACCTGGGCCCACGAGCTCGGCCCCTTCGGCGGCCGGGTCAACACCACCCACCCCACCGCCGTCGGCACCGAGCTGGTGCTGAACCGGGACTTCATGCGGAAGTTCCGTCCCGACCTCGAGGACCCGCAGCCCGCGGACGTCGTCGAGGGCTTCTCGAAGGGCAAGCTGCTGGACGTGCCGTGGATCGACCCGATCGACGTCGCCAACGCCGTGCTCTTCCTCGTCTCCGACGAGGCCCGCTACATCACCGGCGTGCACCTGCCGATCGACGCCGGCTCCACCATCAAGTGGGGCTGAGCGCCGGGCCCCGCCCCGGCTCCCGCCCCTGACCCGCTGCACCGAGAGGACCACCCATGAGTGCCGCCACCCTGCAGGACCTGCTGGACCGCGCCGGCATCGACGACGCGATCAACGCCTACTCCCACGCCCTGGACCAGCGAGACTGGTCGATCCTCCCCGAGGCCTTCACTCCCGATGCGGAGATCGTGCTGATCGACCGCGAGAAGGTGCTCGACCCCCGCTCTCTCGTCGAGCTGCTCTCCGGCAACGACGCCACGCGTCTGGGCGGGCAGCACCTCGTGGGCAAGACCCGCTACCGGATCGCGGGCGACCGTGCGCACACCGTCACCGAGGCGCTGTGGACCACGCTGCAGACCACCGAGGAGGAGGGCACCTACCTGCTCATCCGCGGCACCGGCATCTACGTCGACGATCTGGTGCGCGGCGAGGACGGCTGGCGGATCGCCCGCCGCGAGCTGGCGCTGAAGTCCATCACCCGCGACCGGGTGCCGATGGAGGCGGCCGACGTGGCCGACATCCGGTACACCCTCGAGAAGGACAGCTGGTACTGACCCGTCCCCGCCGCAATAGACGGGCCGTCGGGGCGTGGCATCCTCGGCTGCACCAGGATCGTGCTCGTGTCGCCGTGAGCCTGAGGAGGGCCCCGTATGCAGCTCGTCGACAGCCCCGAGTCGCTCGATGCCGTGGGCGATGCCCCGGCCTGCGCCTTCGCCCGCGGGCTCGAGGACCCCGTGGTGGCTGCGGTCGTCGAAGCCTGGGCGATAGCGGGTCCGCAGACCGACGAGCTCGCGCGTCGACCCTCCGCGCACATCATCGGGGACCGGCTCGAGCTGGTGCTGCTCATCCCGGACCAGAGCCCGCACCCGCTCTCCGTGCGGATCCACGCCGCCGGGGAGCGGATGCTGGTGCTCGCCGAGCGGCAGGCGCTGGCCGTGCTGCGCCAGGCGGCGGAGGAGGCAGGCTCGGTCCGCGAGGCGGTCGTCGAGATGCTGCTGGCCGCCGCGCGCAGCGGCGAGGAGGTGCTGGACGCGCTGGAGGACGCGAGCGAGCAGTTCGAGGACGCGGCCGGCGGCTACTCCGCCTCCCCGCAGCGGCGCCTCCTGGGCCGCACGCGCGCGGACCTGTTCCGCATCCAGGAGACCCAGGCCGCGATGCACCGGCTGTGCAGCCCCGAGGAGCAGCTGGCCCAGGAGCTGCCCAAGGACCTCCAGCGGCGTCTGCGACGTGCGGCGACGGAGTTCGACGCGAACCGCTCCGCGGCCGCGCGCCTCCACACGGTGCTCGGCGACCTGCTGGCCGAGCAGGGGGCCGTCGTCAACGAGCGCCTCACCCTGGTCGCGACGATCTTCCTCCCGCTGACCCTCGCCACCGGGTTCTTCGGGATGAACTTCGCCTGGATGCAGGAGCGGACCGGGAGCCTCACCGCCTTCGTGCTCCTCGGCATCGTGGTGCCGGCGTTCGCCACCCTCCTCACCCTCGCCCTGGTGCGCTTCCTGACCCGCTCGTCCTGAGACGCCGGGACACCCCGGCGAGATGTCGGCCCGTGCCGTCCCCTACCCTCGGACCATGACAGCGCGCGAGAAGGCCCGGCGGATCCTGCGACGCGGGCAGGCGCCGCGCAGCAGGCGTCTCGAGCAGCACATCGCCGTGTTCGGGGAGAGCGGCAGCGGCAAGACGGTGCTGCTGTCCTCCTTCTACGGCGCCGCCCAGGACCAGTCCGGGCGGGAGGACTCGCAGTCCCCGCAGCTCTACGACCTCGTCGCCGACGACACCACCCAGGGCGACCGGCTGCTGAAGAACTACTTCCGGATGGAGAACTCCGCCGAGGTTCCCGCCGGGAACCGCTTCCGCGCCGAGCCCTACCGCTTCACCCTCTCGCTGCGCAGCACGCCCAGCGCCGCCGAGCGCAGGGCCATGCCCGTCGACGCCGTGCAGCTGGTGTGGCACGACTACCCCGGGGAATGGTTCGAGCGCTCCGTCAGCGGACCGGAGGAGGAGCGCCGACGCGTCGAGGCGTTCCGCGCCCTGCTCGTCTCCGACGTCGCGCTGCTGATGGTCGACGGGCAGAAGCTGAAGGACGCGGCCGGAGAGGAGGAGCGCTACCTCAAGGCCCTCTTCCACACGCTGCGCACCGGGCTCGTGCGACTGCGCGAGGACATCCTCGACGGCGACAAGGAGCTGGTGCGCTTCCCCCGCATCTGGGTGCTCGCCCTGTCCAAGGCGGACCTGCTGCCGGAGATGGACGTGGACCGCTTCAAGGCGCTCGTGCTCGAGAAGGCCGCCGACGAGCTCGGCCAGCTGCGCGAGGCGATCGAGTCGATGGTCGTGGGCGACGAGGCGCTCGCCGTGGGGGAGGACGCGCTGCTGCTGTCCTCGGCGCGCTTCACACCGGGACGCATCGCCGTGCGCGAGCGGATCGGGGTGGACGTGATCCTGCCGCTCGCCGCGATGCTGCCCTTCGAGCGGCATGTCACCTGGGCCCGGCGTCAGGAGATCCCCGCGAAGGTGGCCCGGGAGCTCGCCGAGAACGCCGGCACCATCGGCACCGGGGCGATGGCGCTGGCGATGTTCGGCGCCCGCCACCGCCTGCCCGGACGGCTCGGCCTGATCTCCACGGCGCTCGCGACCGTGGTGCCGCTGCTGAGCAAGGACATGGTCCAGGACGCCGCCTCGCTCGCGGGGGAGAAGCTCCGGGGCGTCCACGACCGGGCGCTCGAGAAGAAGCAGAGCCTCGCCGCGATCCTCACGGGCTTCAAGATCGATCTCGAGCGCGCCGAGCGCGAGGGCGTCCTGCGCCGGAGCAGGCGATGATCCTGCTCTGGGCGACCCGCGGCCGGACCTGGGGCTTCCGCTTCCTGCCCCTCGACGGCACCGGTGCCGGCGCGGATCCGCTGCCGCTGTACGAACGAGCCTTCTCCGGACACGAGGACGAGGACGAGGGCTGCTGGAGGACGGACGGGCTGCTCGCCGTGCGGCTGCGGGATCCCGAGGGCCGCGCCGACGAGGCCGGCCGCGTGATCCCGCACGAGCTCGTGCTCGACAGTGCGGGCGCGGACGGGATCATCTCGCCGGCCGACGTCGTCCGGCAGGTCTGGCCGCTGCTCGCCGAGCGCTACGCCGCGCTGTGGGACGGCCCGGCTCCGGACTGACCGGGTCGTCCAAGTGACCGATGCGCCGTGACCTGTCTGTGACCTGGGGGATCGCAGTTACCCTGTGATCTGCCTTCCATTGCAGGTGTTCAGGACTTCGACTGTCCCACCGGTGGTGCAAGGTTCACAGTGCAGGCCCCGAGCGGTCGATCGGCCCCCCGATCACGGAGCATCCGTCCCCCGCAGCAGGCCTCTCCTCCCCGCATCACCCCTGGGCGCTCCCGCGCCCTGGAGCCTCCGAATCCTGTCCAGAGAGGACACCCGCTGTGAACAGCACCCTCCCCCCGTCCCCGGAGCCCGGCGCTCCCGATCCCTCCTCCGCGCCCCAGTTCGGCATGCCCGCCGGTGCCCCCGCTCCGGCCCCGCAGAAGAAGAAGCGCGGCAAGTGGTTCATCGCCGGCGGCTGCGGCTGCCTCGCGATCATCGCGCTCGCGATCGCCGGCTGCAGCGCGATCGTCGCGACGAGCTCCGGCGACGGCGAGGACTCCTCGACCACCACCGAGGCCGCTCCCGTCGCGCCCGAGGAGGAGGCGCCCGCCGAGGAGGCCGCGCCCGAGGAGGCGGCGATCGACGAGGAGGTGCCCACCGAGGAGGAGGCTCCTGCGGAGGAGGCCCCCGCCGAGGAGGAGGCCCCGGCCGAGGGCGACGTGCCCGCGGAGTACACCTCGGCGCTGAACAGCGCGGAGTCCTACTCCGAGATGCTGCACATGTCCAAGCAGGGCATCTTCGACCAGCTCACCTCCGAGTACGGCGACCAGTTCTCCGAGGAGGCGGCGCAGTACGCGGTCGACAACCTCGAGGCGGACTGGAACGACAACGCGCTGAGGTCGGCGGAGTCCTACTCCGAGACGCTGCACATGTCCAAGCAGGGCATCTACGACCAGCTCACCTCCGAGTACGGCGAGCAGTTCACCGAGGAGCAGGCCCAGTACGCGATCGACACCATCGTCGCGGACTGGAACCAGAACGCCCTCGAGTCCGCGAAGTCCTACCGCGACACGATGGACATGTCGCCCGAGGCGATCCGCGACCAGCTCTCCTCCGAGTACGGGGACCAGTTCACCCAGGAGGAGGCCGACTACGCCGTCGAGAACCTCGACGGCTGAGGCCGCGGGCACCTGCCCGCCTTCCCCACGACGGGGCGTCCGCCGCACGGCGGGCGCCCCGTCGCGCATCCGCCGCACGGCGCCGGTGCCAGGACGACCATGGCCGTCGGGCATCGACTCGGTGAAGCCCTGCCCTGAAGCGGGCGAACCCCCTGGTCACCTCTGAGTTCGGCGTTACGGTCGGTCGCGGTCCTGACCCCGAGCCCAGGAGAGCCCCCATGGCCGTCGCCCCCGCCCGTCGCACCATCCTCACCGGCCTCGGCGCCGCCGCCGGGGGCGCCGCCCTCGCCGCGGCCGCCGCCCCGGCAGGCGCCGCACCCGCGCAGAACCCCTCCCGAGCGCTGATCGGCCGCGCGAAGCGCGACGAGCTCCACGTGATGAGCTTCAACATCCGCTACGACCGCTCCGCGGGCGGCGGCACCGTCGAGGGCGACCCCGACCACTGGCCGACCCGTCGGCCGCTGCTGATCGAGCTGCTCGAGCGGGAGAAGCCCACCCTGCTCGGCATCCAGGAGGCGCTGTACGGGCAGCTGACCGCGATCGAGTCCGCCCTGCCGCGCCACCGCAGCATCGGCTACGGCCGCGAGGGCGGCAGCGCCGGCGAGTACTCCGCGATCTTCTACGACAGCACCCGCCTCGAGGTGCTCCAGTGGGACCAGTTCTGGCTCTCCGACACCCCCGACGTGATCGGCTCGGCCACCTGGGGCAACACCGTCACCCGCATCGTGGTCTGGGCGCGGCTGCGCGACCTCGCCTCCGGGGCCGAGTTCGCGATGATCAACACCCACTTCGATCATCAGAGCGAGCCGGCCCGGATCCGCAGCGCCGACGCGATGATCGACCTCTTCCAGGGCGGCGAGCTCGACGAGCTCCCCACCATCGTCACCGGCGACTTCAACTCCCATGCCCACGACTCCGGCGCCTACACGACGCTGGTCACCGACGGGCCGACGGTCGACACCTGGGACTCCGCCGCGCAGCGCGTCACCCCGGCATGGGGGACCTTCCCCGGCTACGAGGACCCGGTCGAGGACGGCGACCGCATCGACTGGGTGCTCACCACCGACGGCCTGGTCACCAGCAGGGCGGCGATCAACGTGTGGCGCGACGCGTCTGGCGCCTACCCCTCCGACCACGCCCCGGTCCAGGCTCTGATCGAGCTGCCGACGGCATGAACGACAGCGGGCGGTGCTCCCTGGAAGGGGGAGGCACCGCCCGCCGACGTGGTCACACCACGAGATAGAGCAGCGCGGTGACGGCGAAGGCCGTCAGCGAGATCGCCGAGGTGAAGACGGTCCACAGGCGCAGGTTCGTGGCCGTGTCGACCTGGAGCAGGCCGCCGACGAGCCAGAACCCTGAGTCGTTCACGTGGGATGCGAAGAACGAGCCCGCTCCCATCGCTACGATCAGCAGCGCGAGCTGCGCCGGGCTCGCCTCGGCCGCCATGACCGCCGGGCCGAGGAGGCCGGCCGTCGTCGTGATGGCTACGGTGGCCGAGCCCTGTGCGACGCGCAGGGCGAGCGAGATCAGGTAGGCGCTGACCAGCAGGGGGAGACCGACGTCCTCGAGCAGGTCCGCCAGTGCGGTGCCGATGCCGGTCTCGCGCAGCACGCCGCCGAACATCCCGCCGGCGCCGGCGACCATGATGATCGAGGCGACGGGCATGAACCCGGAATCGACGATGCGGCTGAGGTTCGCCCAGGGGACGCGTCGCGCGTAGCCCAGCACCACGAGCGCGACGATCACGGAGAGGACGAGCGCCACGGCCGTGTCCCCGAGGAATCGCACGGTGTTCGCCCACAGGGCATCCTCCGGGACGGCGCCGCTGCTCTGGAGGGTCGTGGTCACGGTGTTCCCCGCGATCAGGACGATCGGCAGCAGCAGCAGGCTGACCACAGCGCCGAACGACGGCTCCTTCCCGGGAAGCTCGCGCTCCGAGGCGTCGCCGCCTCCGAGGATGGTGGGCAGGGAGATGTCGAAACGCCGCGCCATGAACAGCGCGAGGCGGTAGCCCGCCAGGTACCAGGTGGGGATCGCGACGACGGCGCCCATGAGGAACACCATCCCGAGGTTCACGCCGGTGACCGACGCGGCGGCGACCGGGCCGGGATGGGGCGGCATGAGCCCGTGCATCACCTGGAAGGATCCCGCCGCCGGGAGGGCGTAGAGCAGGACCGGTCCGCCCAGGCGCCGGGCGACGTTGAACAGGATCGGGAACATGACCAGCAGGCCGGCGTCGAAGAAGATCGGGAAGCCGAACAGCAGCGAGGCGATCGAGAGCGCGAGCGGCGCACGCTTCTCGCCGAAGAGCCGCAGCATCGTCGAGGCGAGCACCTCCGCTCCGCCGGACTGCTCGAGGATCCGCCCGAACACGGCGCCGAAGCCGATGATCAGGGCCAGCTTCCCCACCGTCGAGGAGAAGGAGTCCACGAGCAGGTCGAGCAGGCCCGTCATCGAGGTGCCGGCGACCAGAGCGGTGCCGGCGGAGACGACGATCAGGGAGACCGTCGCGTTGAGCTTGAGCCACATGATCAGCACGAGCAGGATCGCGATGGATCCCGCCCCGATCAGCAGCAGGGTCGTGGGAGTCATATCTCGTCGCATTCGCACGGTCGGGGCGGCGACGTAGCCGCCGGGGGATGGGGACGGGCCGTCCCGGCGAGGGCTCACGATCACTGCTCTGTGGTCCGCCGGCGGGTCGACCGATCCCAGCCTTGGCCACGACGAGATTTATGTCAAGACAAACATGGCAGCAGGGCGGAGAGATCTACCAGTTCCATAGCCCGATGGGCGCCCGCGGCGTCAATCTGCGATAAGTGCCCGTGTGGATGTCATGACATGAGGCGTCGTCGTCGCCGACGGCGGGGTGGTGACCGCGGCCGGGTCAGGGCATCGAGCCGAGGAGCTCCGCGACGGCGTCCTCGACCGCGGCGTCCATCTCGGCGTCGTCGATGGTCGGCGTGCCGTCGCCGCTCTGCGGCCCGTAGTCCCCGAAGCTCGCATGGCTCGCTCCGGCGATCTCGACCATCTCGGCGCTGCCCGGCAGGGCGTCGCGGTGCTCTGCGATCTTCTTCGGCGTGGACAGTCCGTCCTCGCTGCCGGAGAGGCTCAGCACCGGCACCTCCGTGCTGGAGAGGTCCGCGGCGCAGTACGAGGCGAACAGCACCAGGGCATCCGCCTCCTCGGCGAGCTCACAGGCCCGCACCCCGCCCATCGAGTGCCCTCCGACCAGCCAGGTCTCGACCTCCGGCGCGACGGAGGTGAACCGTTCGGGAGCGCGCCGGTCGAACAGGGAGAGGTTCAGCGGCGGATCGACGATCACGACCGTCACGCCGAGCTCGGTGACCAACCCGGAGAGTCGCGCCGCATAGGCCTCCGGCTCGACCTTCGCCCCTGGGTAGAAGAGGAGCCCCGTCCCTGCGGGCTCGGGCTCGCTGGGCCGTAGGACGAGTGCGGTGTCGGTGCGCTCGTCCGCGATCCGCGGATCCTCCTGCACCCCCTGCCACGGCGCGGCCTCCGCGTCCATCACCCCGATGCGGCTCCACACCACGAGCCCCACCGCTGCGAGCAGCACGAGCGTCAGGAGCGCGGCGAGCAGACGGAGCAGTCGACGACGGAGCAGGGTGGGGCTGGGCACGCGCGGACGCTAGCAGACCCTCCCCGGAGCCGGCGGTGACAGGTCAGCTCCCGGCGAAGGTGACGGTCTCCGCGACGACCTCCTCGGGAGCGCCCTTGTCGACGGACCGCTGCACCGTCCAGGTCTCTCCCTCGACGGCGAAGGTGTCGGTGATGTCCTTGTCGGTCAGCAGCTCGGAGCCGTCGTCGCAGGAGTACCAGCTGAACATGTCCTCGAAGTGCTGGTCGTGATCGTGGGAGATCGGCTGGCAGGTCACGCCTTCGGGCAGCGTCACCTGGATCGGCAGGGCGTCCTCGTTCGCGGGCATCGCCCCGGCATCCTCCGCGGCCTTGTCCGAGGTGAAGCTGATCGCGCTGCGGCCCGGGGCGTTAGTGATGCAGCGGACGAGGTTCTCGGCCTCGACCTGGCAGGCCAGGGCGCTCGCGGCCGTCGGGCCGCAGCTGAAGAAGCCCTCCTGGTCGGAGTAGTGGGCGGGGGAGAGGTCCATCTCGCCGCAGATGTCGTCGATCTCCTCGATCGTCCAGGAGTCGTCGATCCAGAGATGCTCGACGGAGGTGGTGCCGGAGCCGGCCGCGCCCGTCTCGCCGGCGTCGTCGGAGGCCTCGGGCTCCTCCGGCTGCTCGGCCGACGGGGAGTCCTCCTCGCCGTCGTCTTCCGGCTCCTCGGCAGGGCTCTGCTCCTCGTCGGTCCCCTCGACGGTCGGGGCCTGCTCGGTGGCGGCCGGCTCCTCGGAGCTCCCGCAGGCGGCGAGGCCTGCGATCAGCAGCGGTGCCGCGGCGGCGGCGAGTGCGCGACGGACGGCGTGCAAGGTGATCCCCCTCGAATCGGCGTGCACGGCCCGCCCCGAGCCCACCCTCGTGATGGACAGCTGTTTGAGTGGGGCCGATCACCATTGGACCGATTCGTCCGGCGGGGCGCAAGGGGCCGCCGGAGAACGGTGCGTCGCTCAGCGTTTGTGGTAGAGCGCCTTGCGCAGGAAGCGCGGCTCGGAGGTCACCGAGATGCCGAGGTTGCGGAAGATGTCCTCGTCCACGGTCCCGAGGATGGTGGTGGTGTGCACGTCGCAGCCTGCCAGGCTGCGCAGCTGGTCCACGGCGCGGCGCGCGTTCTCGTCGCTCGAGGCGGAGACCGACAGGGCGATCAGCACCTCATCGGTGTGCAGGCGGGGATTGCGCGAGCCGAGGTGCTCGGTCTTCAGGGTCTGGATCGGCTCGATCGAGGAGGGGGAGAGCAGCTGCACCGCATCGTCCAGCCCCGCCAGATGCTTCAGGGCGTTCAGCAGCATCGCCGCTGAGCAGCCGAGCAGGGCAGAGGTCTTGCCGGTCACGATCGTGCCGTCGGCCAGCTCGATCGCGGCACCCGGCTCTCCGGTGCGCGCCTCGACCGCGAGCGCCGGCTCGACGACCGAGCGGTCGCTCGGCGAGCAGCCGGCCTTCGACATCACCATCCCGATCCGCTGCGAGACGACGTCGTCCTCGTCCTGGATCCGCTCGTGCATCAGCGCCTTGTAGTAGCGGCGGATGATCTCCTGGCGCGCCGCCTCCCGGCAGACCTCGTCGCCCGTGATGCAGGACCCGGCGAGGTTCACGCCCATGTCGGTGGGGGAGGCGTAGGGGGACGAGCCCGTGAGCTTCTCGAGCAGGGTGCGCAGCAGCGGGAAGACCTCGACGTCCCGGTTGTAGCTCGTGACCTGGGTGCCGTAGGCGGCGAGGTGGAAGGGGTCGATGAGGTTCAGGTCGTCGAGATCCGCCGTCGCCGACTCGTAGGCGAGGTTGACCGGGTGCTCGAGCGGCAGGTCCCAGATCGGGAAGGTCTCGAATTTTGCGTAGCCCGAGGGGATGCCGCGCTGATGGTCGTGGTAGATCTGCGAGAGGCAGGTAGCGAGCTTGCCCGAGCCCGGGCCGGGTGCGGTGACCACGATGAGGTCGCGGCTGGTGATCGTGTACTCGTTCGCGCCGAAGCCCTGCTCGGAGACGATCCGGGCGGTGTCCTGCGGATAGCCGGGGATCACCCCGTGGCGTGCGACGGTGAGGCCCAGGCGCTGCAGGCGCTCGATGAAGGCGTGGGCGATGTGGTTCTTCTCCTCGAGCTGGGTGAGGACCACGTTCTCGACCAGGAAGCCCCGCTCGCGGAAGACGTCGATCAGCCGCAGCACGTCGTCCTCGTAGGTGATGCCCAGATCCGCACGGACCTTCTGGCGCTCGAGGTCCTTCGCGTTCAGGCACACGAGGATCTCGAGCTCGTCCCGCAGCCGCTCGAGCATCGCGATCTTGTTGTCCGGCGTGAAGCCGGGCAGCACCCGGGAGGCGTGGTGGTCGTCGAAGAGCTTCCCGCCCATCTCGAGGTAGAGCTTCCCGCCGATCTCCTCGCGGCGCTGCTGGATGTGGCGGGACTGCAGCTCGATGTACTTCTCGCGATCGAACCCGATCCGTGCGCCGGGATCCTCCGGGGCGGAGGGGGTGGGCGCGGCAGGGGAGCGGGGGTCCGAAGCGGTCACCCCGGCACGCTAGCACCGCGGGGCCCGACGCGGACGGTCCCGGGGGCCTTCCGGGAGCGGCAGGTGGTCGAGAGCACGGGCGCGTCGGGTCGCAGGTCATGACGTCCGACCGGGGTCGATGTCGATTCGAATCGACAAAACGCTTGCAATCAGCGCCACACGCGGTGATGATGGTGGCCTGCCGCGCACCTCTCACCGTCGAGCGTGCGGGCAAAGACCTCGGCGCCTCCCCGCTATCACCCGACCGACGAACCGCCGGTCTTGTCGATTCGAATCGATAAGGTGGGCACGGTGCCGTCGACGCAGAGAAGAGAGAAGGATGATGACGTCCTCGTCAGCGAGACCGACGCGCCCTCGGCCGAGTCGGCGCGCCCTCGGCGCCGCCGCCTTCGCGGCCCCGGCCCTGATGGCGCTCGGCGGCTGCGGGCAGGGCTCCCGCGGCACCGGCACGCAGGAGATCCGGATCGTCGACTACTACAACACCCCGGCCGACGACGTCGCGATCGAGGGCACCTTCGAGACGTGCGCGGCGGACCTCGGGCTGACATTCTCCCGCGAGCGGGTCCCCGGTGACCAGCTCGTGGCGAAGGTCCTCCAGATGGGGTCCTCGCGCACCATGCCGGACCTCCTGATGCTCGACAACCCCAACGTGCAGCAGGTGGCCGCCTCGGGCGCGCTCGCCCCGCTCGAGCCGCACGGCATCACCACCGACGGGTTCACCCCCGCGGTCGCGGACCTCGGCATGCACGAGGGGACCCTCTACGGAATCGCCCCCACCGTCAACACCATCGCGCTGTTCTACGACATCGCCGCACTCGACGAGGCGGGGCTCGAGCCGCCCCGGACCTGGGACGAGCTGCGCTCGGCGGCCGCGGAGCTGACGACCTCGGACCGCTACGGGATCGCCTTCTCCGCGATCGCCAGCTACGAGGGCACCTTCCAGTTCATGCCCTTCATGTGGTCCAACGGCGGTGACGAGACCGACCTGCGCGGCGACGGGGTGCTGGGCGCCTCCCAGCTGTGGGCCGATCTCGTCCGCGACGGCGTCGCGTCCCGGTCCGTCGTGAACTGGGGACAGGGCGACGCGATCGATCAGTTCAAGGCCGGGAACGCCGCGATGGTCGTCAACGGCCCCTGGAACATCGCCGGCCTGCGCGCCGACACCCCGGATCTCGACTGGGGCGTGGCGACCCTCCCGGTCCCCTCCGCGGGCGATGCGTCGATCGCGCCGCTCGGCGGGGAGGTGTGGACCGTCCCGATCACCGGCGACGAGGAGAAGCAGGCCCGTGCCGCCGAGCTCCTGAAGGCCTTCGTCGCCCCTGAGCACCAGCTCTTCATGGGCCAGGAGCGCTCGACCATCCCCGGCCACGCCGCGACGGCGGAGCGCTTCGCCGCGGAGAACCCCGATCTCGGCACCTTCGTCGAGCAGGTCTCGACCGCGCGTGCGCGCACCGCGCAGCTCGGGCCGGACTGGCCCACCACGGCCAAGGCCATCTACACCGCCAACCAGCGCGTGCTCGTCGACGGCGTCGACCCGGCCGAGGCCTTCGACGAGGCCGCACGGACCGTGCGCTGAGAGAGGAGGACGAAAGAGATGACCACCACCCCCGCCCCCGCCGACATCCCGCGCCCCGGCCGGGACGCGGCGCGACGCCGCGACCTCCTGGTCCGCATCGGCTTCATCGTGCCCGCGGTGCTCTACATGCTCGCGTTCTTCGGATTCCCGATCCTCAAGAACATCGTGATGAGCTTCCAGGCCTACGACTTCGCGACCTTCTTCAACGGCAGCGCACCGTTCATCGGCCTGGAGAACTACGCCGCGACGCTCAGCGACCCGATCTTCCTCAGGGCGCTGCGCAACACGGGACTGTTCACCGTCGGTTCGATCCTCGGGCAGTTCGTGCTCGGGATGGGCCTGGCGCTGTACTTCCGCAAGCGGTTCCCTCTCTCCGGCTTCCTGCGCTCCCTGCTCCTGCTTCCCTGGCTGCTGCCGATGATCGTCTCCGCCGCCGTGTGGCGGTGGATCCTCGAGCAGGACAACGGCGTGCTCAACCGCTTCCTGGAGGGAGTCGGACTGATCGCCGAGCCGATCCCGTGGCTGGTCAGCTCCGACACCGCACTGATCGCCGTGATCGGGGTGAACATCTGGCTCGGCATCCCCTTCAACGTCGTGCTGCTGTACAGCGGGCTCCAGTCCATCCCCGAGGAGCTCTACGAGACCGGGGCGCTCGACGGGGCGACGGGATGGAAGGCCTTCCGGCACATCACCCTGCCGATGCTGCGCCCGGTGGTCTCGGTCGTGCTGCTGCTCGGGGTGATCTACACCCTCAAGGTGCTCGACCTGATCATCGGCCTGACCGGAGGCGGGCCGGCCAACGCCACCCAGACCCTCGCCACCCGCAGCTACGAGATGAGCTTCGTCGAGTTCGACTTCGGCCAGGGCGCAGCGCTCAGCAACATCCTGATCGTCATCGCCCTCGCCTTCGCGATCGTCTACCTGCGCGCCAATGCCCGCGCGGCGAAGAAGGGATGACCCCGATGAGGACCTCACACCCCGCCCGGCACACCGTGATCGGCATCGCGCTGGTCGCCGTCATGCTGTTCCCCGTCTACTGGATGGTCAACGCCTCGCTCGCCCCTGCGGGCAACGCCCTGAACACCCAGTGGTTCCCGCTGGACCCGGACTTCTCGGGCTACTCACGGGCGATCGCCGACCAGGGACAGAACCTCCTCACCTCTCTCGTCGTCGCCGTCGGCGCCTGCCTGCTGTCCGTCGTGATCGCCGCGCCCTGCGCCTACGCCCTCGCGCAGCTCAACATCCGCGGCACCGGCGTGCTGGTGTTCTTCGTGCTGATCAGCCAGATGATCCCGGGGATCGTGATCGCGAACGCGCTGTACACCGCGTACTCCCCGCTGGGGCTGATCAACTCGATCCCCGGACTGATCCTGGCCGACGCCTCCCAGGGCATCCCCTTCGCCATCCTGATCATGCGGGCCTATCTGGAGAGCTTCCCGTCCTCGATCGTCGAGGCGGCCCGCGTGGACGGCTGCGGGCACGTGCGGGCCTTCTGGTCGATCGTCCTGCCGGTGTCGAAGAACTCCCTGGTCACCGCCGCGATCTTCTCGTTCCTCTTCGCGTGGAGCGACTTCCTGATGGCGCTGACCCTCACCACGGGGGAGAGCATCCGGCCCGTCACGCTGGGCCTGTACACGTACATCGGCACCAACGACACCGACTGGAGCGCCGTGATGTCCACGGCGGTCCTGTCCTCCCTGCCCGCGGTGATCCTCATGATCATCGCCCAGAAGTACATCGCCGCCGGGGCCACCGGCGGCGCCGTGAAATGAGCGTCGCTCACCCATGACCGCTGCACCCCGTCCCGAAAGGACCCGCATCATGACCACCACCCCCCTCCGCGTCACCGTCTGGGGCGAGAACCGCCACGAGCAGCGCGATGCGCGCGTGCGCGAGCACTATCCCGAGGGGATGCACTCCGCGATCCGCGACGGGATCGTGGAGAACCTCGGCGAGGAGGTCACCACCTCCATCGCCCTGCTCGACGACCCCGAGCACGGGCTGACCGAGGAGGTGCTCGCCCGCACCGACGTGCTCACCTGGTGGGGGCACATGGCCCACGGAGAGGTGTCCGACGAGCTCGCCGAGCGGGTCCAGCGCCACGTCCTGTCCGGGATGGGCCTGGTGGTCCTGCACTCGGGCCACTGGTCCAAGCCCTTCACCCGGCTGATGGGCACCACCTGCACGTTGCGCTGGCGGAACGAGGCCGACCGGGAGCTGGTCTGGACCGTGAACCCCTCCCACCCGATCGCTGAGGGCGTCCCGCACCCGATCGTCATCGACGAGCAGGAGATGTACGGCGAGCACTTCGACATCCCCGTCCCCGACGAGCTGATCTTCGTCTCCTCCTTCAGCGGGGGAGAGGTGTTCCGCTCCGGCTGCACCTTCCGGCGCGGCAAGGGGAAGATCTTCTACTTCTCGCCCGGGGACCAGGACTATCCCGTCTACCACCACCGCGACGTGCGCCGCGTGATCGCCAACGGCGTGCGCTGGGCCCGCCCCGCCGTCGCCGATCGCGAGGTCCCCTTCCTGGACCGCTTCGAGACCGACTGGTTCCTCACCGGCGCGACCGGGCAGGGCGTCGGCGACGCCGAGGCCGCAGGGAAGGACGCATGAGCGCCGGGACGCAGGGGAGGGCCGAGCTCGTCCCGGTGCTCGTCGTCGGCGCCGGAGGGATGGGGCGGACCTGGATCCGCACCGTGCTGGACAGCGATGCCGCGCGCCTGGTCGGCGTCGTCGACGTGGTGGACGGGGCCGCGCAGCGCGCCGTGCAGGACCTCGTGCCCGAGCACGAGCAGTCCGGGATCGCGAGCGGCACGGAGCTGCTCGAGGTCGCCGCGCGCTCCGGCGCCGAGGCGGTGATCGACGTGACGATCCCCGCCGCCCACCACCAGGTCACCGCCGACGCCCTGCACGCGGGCTATCCGGTGCTGGGGGAGAAGCCGTGCGCGGCGACCCTCGCGGAGGCCGTCTCCCTCGCCGGCCACGCCGAGGAGACCGGGAGGCTGTTCATGGTCTCCCAGTCCCGTCGGAACAACCCCCACCTCCACGAGGCGCGGCGTCTCGCCGACGGCCTCGGTGGGGCGGGGATCGTCGACACCCGCTTCGCGAAGGCGCCCCGCTTCGGCGGCTTCCGCGACGAGATGGAGCACCCGCTCCTGGTCGACATGGCCATCCACGCCTTCGACGCCGGACGCGTGCTGCTGGCCGGAACGCCCGTCTCGGTCACCGCGACCTCCTACAACCCGGGATGGAGCTGGTACGCCGGGGACGCGGCGGCGACCGTCGCCATCACGTACGACACCGGCGCCGTGCACACCTACTCCGGCTCCTGGTGCTCGCCGGGGGACGAGACCAGCTGGAACGGCGACTGGGCTCTGCACTGCGAGGGCGGGTCCGTCCGCTGGGACGGGGAGACGCCGCCGACGGCCCACCCGTCGGGCGGCGACCCCGTCCCCGGCCGTGCCCCCGGGCCCCAGGAGCGCTGGGAGCTCGACGCCTCCCTCGCCGAGTTCTGCGCCGCGCTGCGCGGAGGGCCCGTGCCCGACTCCGAGGTGCACGGCAACGTGTGGACCCAGGCGATCGTCGAAGCGGCGGTGCGCTCCGCCGACACCGGCCGCCGCGTCCTCCTCGCCGACCTGCTGGACGAGGCGCTCGTCGAGGCGCGGGAGCTCGATTCGGCGGACGGCCGCAGCCGGGCGCTGCAGGCGTGGAAGACTGGTGCCTCGGGGCTCGGCGCGAGGTGACCGGCACCGGGGAAGGGGACGGCAGTGCCGACGAGGAAGAAGGCTCCGACGAGCCAGGACGTCGCCCGCCTCGCCGGAGTCTCCCAGTCCACGGTGAGCTACGTGCTGACCGGCTCCCGGCCGATCTCCGAGGCGACCCGGGCACGGGTCGAGGACGCGATCGCGAAGCTCGGCTACCACCCCAACTCCGGCGCACGCACCCTCCGCTCGCGACGCAGCGGCGTGATCGGCCTGATGGTCCCCGAGGCCGACGGCGACGACGGCGTGCTGATGACCTTCGTCGCCACCATCGCCCGCGAGGCTCGACGGCACGGCTACGACATCCTCCTGGTCACCGCTCAGGAGGGCGCCGACGGGATCCGCCGCGTGACGAGCACGGGGGTGTGCGAAGGCCTGATCCTGATGGAGCTGGACCGGATCGACGAGCGCATCGCGCCCGTGATCGAGTCCGGCCTGCCCTTCGTCACGATCGGCAAGCCCGAGGAGTTCCCGCAGGGCTCCGTGGTCGACCTCGACTTCGAGATGCTCGGGCGGATGGTCGTCGAGCGGGCGCTCGAGGAGGAGTGCAACCGGGTGCTGCTCTTCGGGGCGCCCGGGCGCAAGCGCGCCCGCAACGACGTGGCCCGCTTCCTCGCCGGCGTGGAGCAGATGGCGCAGGACGCCCCGCTCGAGATCGTCCTGGACGCGGGCGCGCTCGCCGAGGCCCCCGAGCGCGCCCTGCGCCTGACCCTGCCGGGTCAGCGCACCGCCCTCTTCGGCATCACCGGGGTCCGCCAGGTGCTCTTCGCCATGGCCGCGACCGGGGCGCTGGTGGACGACACCCGGCTGCTCATCGCGCTGAGCGGCTCGGAGCTCGTGGACGTCAGCCCGCTGCTGGCCTCCGTCCCGCAGATCGACCCGCGCCGGATCGAGATCAGCGAGCTCGCGGTCGCCGAACTCGTGCGCCTGCTGCGCACCGAGGGCGCGGGGCCCCGGATCACCCTCGTCGAGCCGCGCTGGCTCGAGGGCTGAGCGCTCCGGCGGGGTGAGCCGACGCACAGCTCCCCGGTGCGAACTCACCCTTTGGGCACCCTTAAGCTCTCCATATGTCCTCGGAGACCGCGCCCCGCACCGCCCACGACCTCCTCGACGCGATACTGGCCCCGACGGGCGAGGTGGCGCCGGGCGTGCTCCGCCCCGCGGTGCGCGAGCACACCCGCGAGGCGTACAACGCCCTCTACCGCACGCCACAGGTGCTGCCCGCGCCCGTGCTCCATGCACTCGCCGTCGTCACCGCGGAGTGGCAGGGCAGCGGCGCCCTCGCCGCCTGGCATCGCGCCCAGGGCGCCGATCCCTCGCTCGCCGCCGCCGACGCCCCTGCCGATCCCGCCCTCGCCGCCCTGCGCGACCACGTCGACCTGCTGTCCGTATCGCCGGCCCTGGTGACCCAGGAGGACCAGCAGCGCCTCGCCGAGGCCGGGTACGACGAGCACGGCGGGATCCGCGCCGACGCCGTCGCCGCCGTGCCCCGATGAGCCCGGAGCACTTCGACGCGGTGATCGTCGGGGGCGGACCCCGCGGCGTCGCCACCGTGCTGCGCCTGGTCGCGCGCGTCCGCGCCGAAGGGGCCGCGCCGCTGCGCGTCGCGCTCCTCGACGCCCTCGCGATCGGACCCGGCGCGACCTGGCGCCTCGACCAGCCGGCCGCGTACCTCAACAACACCCAGGCCGACGCCACGACCGTCCACCCCGACGACTCGACCCGCATGAGCGGCCCGCCCGCCCCCGGGCCCGACCTCGTGGACTGGGCACGGCGGGTCCGGGCCGAGGGCACGCACCCGGCGGGGGAGTGGGTGGTGGAGGAGGCGTCGGCGCTGACCGGCGCGACCTTCCCCACCCGGCGCCTGCAGGGCGTCTACTACCGCGACCAGCTCGAGGCCGCCGCGGAGACGGGCGCCGTCGAGCTCACCGAGGTCCTCGGCCGCGCCGTCGACCTCGAGGGCACGGGCGCGGACCGCACCGTCGTGCTCGAGGACGGTCGCCGGCTGAGCGCGCCCGCCGTCGTCCTCGCCCAGGGGATGGTGCAGGGGCGGCGGAGCCGCGAGGTGGAGGAGCTGGCGGGCTTCGCCGCACGTCACGGCCTGCGCTACGTCGAGCCCGGCATGCCGGCGGAGCGGGACTTCACGGGCCTCCCCGCGGGGCAGGACGTGCTGGTGCGCGGGCTCGGCGCGAACCTCTTCGACGTCCTCGGGCAGCTGGCCGAGGAGTGGGGCGGCGCGTTCGAGCCCGTCGAGGGCGATCCGCACGGCCGCCTGCGCTATCTGCCCAGCGGCCGAGAGCCGCGTCTGCTGGTCGGCTCGCGGCGCGGCGTCCCCTACCGCTCCAAGCCCGAGGGCGGGCGCTCCGTGCGCCCCTTCGTGCCGCGCTGGGCGAGCCCGGAGTGGTTCACGGCCCTCGCCGCCCGCGGCGGCATCGACTTCGCCGACGAGGTGTGGCCGGTGCTCGGCCGCGAGTTCGCCCGCGTCTACCTCGAGGCGCTGGGCGAGCTGCGTCCGCAGGCCGTCGGCGGCGACTGGCTCGCCGGGCTCGAGGCCGCCTCGACCGTCGAGGAGATCGATACGGTGCTCGAGGCCGCGATCGGCGAGGAGGAGTGGACCTGGGCCCTCGAGGAGCTGCATCGGCCCACCCGCGGCGAGGAGGTCGGCCCGGACGGCTGGGCCCGCCTGGTGCGTCGCCTGGTCCGCGACGAGCTCGGCTCGATGTCCGATCCCTGGCACCACCCCCGTGCCGCGGTCAACGGGGCGATGGGGGCGCTGCGGCGTCAGGTCGGTCGCCTCACCGCCCGCGGCGCCTTCACGGGCGTCTCGCTGGCCCGTGACGTGCTGGGGT
Organism: Brachybacterium sp. sponge; assembly: GCF_001613775.1. Classification (NCBI taxonomy): domain Bacteria; kingdom Bacillati; phylum Actinomycetota; class Actinomycetes; order Micrococcales; family Dermabacteraceae; genus Brachybacterium; species Brachybacterium sp. sponge. The sequence continues at coordinate 54,110 of NZ_LRMP01000004.1, forward strand.
GGTTCGACGGCGACTCGCTCGCCCTCGCCTCGGGCCCGCCGGCGGAGCGGGTGCGCCTGGTGCTGGCGCTGCTGGAGGCAGGCGTGGTCGAGCTGCTCGGCCCCGGCACCGCGGTCGAGGCCGACGAGGACGCGGGGCTCTTCCGCGCCTCCTCCGCCGTGACCGGTCGGGAGGTCTCCTCCGAGGTGCTGCTCGAGACGCGGATGTCCAAGGGGAAGGTCCCGGACACGGACGATCCGCTGCTGCGATCCCTGCTCGACTCCGGCCGCGCCCGGATCCACACCGTGGACGGCGTGGAGACCCACTCGATGGAGGCGACCGGCGCGGAGATCGCCGAGGACGCCGAGGGCGGGCACAACCTGGTCTCCGCCGACGGCCAGGTCGATCCCGCCATCGTGGTGCTCGGCATCCCCGCGCAGTCGACCCAGCCCGGCTCGGCGATCGGGGCGACCCCGGGGGTGCCCTCGCCGCTGCTCGCGGGCGCGGACGTCGCGGCGCGACAGGTCATGGCCCGGGCACGGGTGTCGGCGCGCCTCTGAGGACCGGTTTCGGGAGAAGGTCGCGCGGGTACGACCGTACCTCGCAGTGACCGAGATCACGATCGTTATAGGACCGTGACGCCTACCAATGGAGGTTTTCGCGTCGGGCGGGGTTCAATTCCTGCACGGATCGACGGCGATCCGGCGCTCCAACGGCGGAGCGATTCCCGAGAGGCAGGTCTTCCATGTCCGAGTCTGCAGATTTCCCTCGTCCCGGCGCCTCACGCCGCCGATTCCTCGCCGGCACCGGCGTGCTCGGCGGTGCGGCGGCCCTGGCCGCCTGTGGCGGCGCCACCGGCGGCGGAGGAGGGGGAGGGGGTGGCGGCGAGGAGCTCGTCGGCGTCGGCAACGGAGGCCAGGCCGGCACCGGCCGTGCGGGCGACGGCGCCGACCAGCTGTTCATCGCCGGCTTCCAGTGGAGCCCGCCCACCAACTTCAACACCTTCGCCGGCGCTCCGGCCTGGCCGGCCTCCTCGAACGTCGCCCAGTACATCTACGAGACGCTGCTGCGCTTCCACATCGTCACCGGCGAGCTGCTGCCGGGACTGGCCGCCTCGCACGAGATCACCGGCAGCGAGTCGATCACGCTGACCCTCCAGGAGGGCATCACCTGGCACGACGGCAGCGAGTTCACGGCCGAGGACGTGCTGTACACCTTCGAGCTCGGCAAGATCGACCCCTCCCTGGGCGTCGCCGCCTTCTGGACCGAGGTCGACGAGATGACGGCCGACGGCAGCACGATCTCGATCGCGGTGAACAACGAGCGCAAGAACGTCGGCGCCGTGCTGAACTCCCTGGCCACCCAGTTCATCGTCCCCAAGGCGGTGTTCGAGAAGGCCGCGCAGGAGACCGGGAACAAGATCGCCGGCTGGGAGACCACCGAGGCCATGGGCACGGGGCCCTTCACCCTCGAGCTCGCGGACCAGACCCAGATCATCCTCGCCCGCCACGAGGAGTACTGGGGCAAGGACTTCTACGGCGGTCTGCCCGCGATGACGAAGATCATCCACCCGATCTTCAAGTCCAACGAGGACGGCAACCTGAAGTTCCAGAACGGCGAGCTCGACGTGATGCAGCAGTTCGTCCCCCAGATCTGGAAGATGTGGGAGAGCGGCAAGCCGGTGGGCACCTACCTGCGCGAGAAGCCGTACTTCTCCCCGGGCTCGATGCCGATGCTGCTGATCAACACCACGAAGCCGGGCCTTGACGATCCCACCGTGCGCCGGGCCCTCGCGCATGCGGTGGACTACGCCTCGATCGCGGAGACCGCCATGAGCGGCTACTCCTCCCAGGTGCTCGCCTCGCTGATCATCCCCGACGGAGCCGAGGACCAGTGGCTGGACCGCGACAAGGCCGCCGCCGACGGCTGGACCTTCGACGCCGCGAAGGCCGAGTCCCTGCTCCAGGAGGCCGGCTACGCCAAGGGCGCCGACGGCTTCTACGCCAAGGACGGCCAGAAGCTCGGCCCCTGGAAGCTCATCACCCCGCAGGGCTGGACCGACTGGAACGCCGCCCTCGAGGTCGTCGCCAAGAACCTCCAGGCCATCGGTGTGGACGCCAGCACGAACTTCCCCCAGCAGGCGCAGACCCAGACCGCCATCCAGAACGGCGACTTCGACATGGCCTGCTGGTACGTCGCCGGCACCGGACCCTCCACCCCGTGGCAGCGCTTCAGCGACGTGATGAGCAACGTCGAGATGGCGGAGCTCGGCCAGACTGCCTACCGCAACTACGGCCGATGGGAGAACGGGGAGGTCAACGACCTGCTCGAGGCGGCGGCCGCCGCCTCCGACGACGCGACGAAGCTCGAGGCGCTCACGGCGCTGGACGACATCTACCGCGCCGAGGTCCCCGCCTTCCCGCTGATGTACCGCCCCGACGAGTTCTTCGAGTTCAACGCGAGCAACTGGTCGAACTGGCCCGCCGAGGACAACGACTACGCGCCGCCGATGTTCCGCGGCGCCGGCAACGAATGGATCTTCCAGCTGAAGAAGATCGGCGGCTGAGCGTCCCGTGACCCTCGGCCGATACATCGCCCGCAAGTCGGGCTGGTACCTGGTCGCGCTGGTGGCAGCAGTGAGCCTCAACTTCCTGCTGCCCCGGCTCGTCCCGGGCAATCCCGTCGACGTCATCGTCTCGAACCTCGCCCGCGGAGGCTCCGTCACCGGCGAGCAGCAGAAGGCGATCTATGAAGGCTTCGTCGCCGAGTTCGGTCTGGACGCGCCGCTGTGGCAGCAGTTCCTGACCTACCTCGGCAAGGTGTTCTCCGGCGACCTGGGGACCTCCTTCGCCAACTACCCGGCCTCGGTCAACGACCTGATCGGCCAGGCCCTGCCCTGGTCGATCGCGGTGCAGCTGCCCGCGGTGCTGATCGGATGGATCGCCGGAAACCTGGTCGGCGCGATCGCGGCGTTCCGCGGCGGGAACTGGGACCGGAGCGTCTTCACCAGCGCCCTGTTCCTCTCCGCGATGCCGTACTACTGCCTCTCCATCCTCCTGCTGTACGGGTTCGCGGTGGTGGCGGGGATCTTCCCCGTCGGCGGCGCCTACTCGCTGGGGCTCACACCGGAGTTCTCCGTCGAGTTCCTCTGGGACGCCGTGAGCTACTACTGGCTGCCCTTCCTCTCGCTGGTGGTCGTGTTCATCGGCGGGCAGGCGGTGGGCATGCGCTCCATGGCGATCTACGAGCTGGGCGGCGACTACGTCAACTACGCCCGCGCCATGGGCATCCGAGACAACAGGATCACCCAGTACATCTTCCGCAACGCGATGCTCCCGCAGATCACCGGGCTCGCGCTCGCGATCGGCACCCTCGTGGGAGGCGCGCTGATCACCGAGCTGGTCTTCAGCTATCCGGGGGTCGGGACCCTGCTGTTCAACGCGATCACGCAGAACGACTACCCGGTCATCCAGGCGGTCACGCTGATCATCACCGTCGCGGTGCTCGTGGCGAACTTCCTGGTGGAGATCGCCTACGGCATCATCGACCCGCGCATCCGCGCGGCGAGCGCAGGGGAGAAGTGACATGAGCACACCCAACGCCCCCGTCGCCGACGAGAAGGCCGTCCCGCGCGGCAACCCGTTCCGCTCCCTGAACTTCTCGGGACGGTTCTGGATCGCGCTGGTCCTCGTCGTCGGAGTGATCCTGCTGGGCCTGGCCGGCTACGTCTATCCCACCGGGCCCGGGGAGAAGGTCGCCTCGCTGTACGACCCGCCCGGAGCAGGTCTCCCGCTCGGATCGGACAACTTCGGCCACGACGTGCTCGCGGTGCTCATGGCCGGCACCCGCACCTCGCTGATCATCGGCCTGGTCGCGGGGATCGTCGCCACCGTCATCGGGGTGATCGTCGGCCTGGTCGCCGGTTACATCGGCGGCTGGTTCGAGGAGCTGCTCATGGGCGCCACCAACGTGGTCCTCGCGATCCCCTCGATCATCGTGCTGATCCTCATCTCGATCTCGCTGCCCCAGAGCAGCATCTGGTCGCTCGCGGTGGTCATCGGCATCACCTCGTGGCCCTGGACCGCCCGCGCCGTCCGCGCCCAGGCCTCCTCGGTCGCGACGAGGGAGCACATCGACGTGGCCCGGCTCTCCGGGGCACGCCTGCCCGGCATCCTCCTGCGGGACGTGCTGCCGTACATCCTGTCGTACACGGTGATGGCGTTCGTCCTGCAGGTCGCCGGCGCGATCCTCGCCGAGTCCTCCCTGTCGATGCTGGGCCTCGGCCCGTCGGGGGCGAACTCGCTGGGCATCCAGCTGCACTGGGCGCTCGCGTTCCAGGCCGTGGGCGGCGGCGCCTGGTGGGCCTTCCTCCCGCCGACGATCGTGCTGACCCTGGTCTCGTTCGGCTTCCTGCTCCTGCAGTCCAGCCTCGACGAGGTGTTCAACCCGCGCCTGCGCCGCGGCAAGCGCAAGCAGATGAAGCAGGCGGCGGCCAGGCGCGCCGAGGAGGCGCGCCTGCTCGCCGCGCAGACCGCCCGCACCGCGCAGGACCCCGCCGGCGCCCTACGAGGGAAGGAACTCGCATGAGCCACGACGACGCCGCCCCCGCCCGCGCGGAGCGGGCGATCCTCGCCCGGGCGCACGACATCCGCTGCGTCTACGGCGGCGGGGAGAAGGACTTCACCGCCGTGGACGGGGTCTCCCTCGAGCTCGGCGAGGGGGAGATCCTGGGACTGGCCGGGGAGTCCGGCTGCGGGAAGACGACGCTGGGCAACGCCCTGGCGATGATCGCGACCCCGCCGCTGTACGTCCTGTCCGGCGCCCTCGAGATCGACGGGGAGAGCATCGACCTCTCCACCCTCTCGGTCGCGGACCTCAAGCGCCACCGCCCCTACCGGGGGCGGACCGTGTCGATGCTGCCGCAGGGGGCGATGAACTCCATCAGCCCCACCCTGCGGATCCGCAGCCTCGTGCACGACGTGATGCGCGCCCACGACCCGCGGGTGAGCCGGGACGAGGCGCTCGACCTCGCCCGGGACCGGCTGAAGATGCTCGAGATGCCGGTGCGGGTGCTGGACTCCTACGCGCACCAGCTCTCCGGCGGGATGAAGCAGCGCATGATCACGGTGATCTCCACGCTGCAGAACCCCCGGCTGCTGATCGCGGACGAGCCCACCTCGGCGCTCGACGTATCCAGCCAGCGGATGCTGGTGGAGATGCTGCTGGCGATGGTGGAGCAGCGGATCATGTCGGGCGTCGTCTTCGTGACGCACGACCTCCCCGTGCTCTCGCAGGTCTCGGACCGGCTCGCCATCATGAGCGGCGGGCGGATCGTCGAGACCGGACCCACCCGTCGGCTCGTCGAGCAGCCGGAGCACGACTACACCAGGACGCTGCTGTCCTCGGTGCTGGACCCCAGCCGGGAGACCTGGGAGCGGGGGAGGCGGCGCGCCGGCCTCGACGCGGGCGCCGCCGGACCCGCCGCTCCTGCAGCGCCCGCGCCCGAGAAGGAGGTGGGGGCCCGATGATCGAGACCCCCGAGATGATCACCCGCAGCCGCACGGAGCGCGAGGTGCTGCTGTCCTGCACGAACGTGACCAAGGAGTTCTCGGTCGCCGGCGGCACCGTGGTCGCGGTCGACGACGTCAGCCTCGAGTTCCCCGAGGCGAGCGTGCTCGCCGTGGTGGGGGAGTCGGGCTCGGGCAAATCGACCCTCGCCCGCATGCTGCTGCGTCTGATGCCCGTCACCTCGGGCACCATCGCGTTCCGCGGCCAGGACGTCACCTCCCTGTCCGGGAAGGGACTGCGGGACTACTGGTCGGAGGTGCAGGCGGTCTTCCAGGACCCCTTCGCCTCCTTCAACCAGTTCTTCACCGTCGGCTCCCTGCTGCGGCGCAGCCTCGCGCTCGCGAGGATCCCCTCCGACGAGGCCGATGCGCTGATCGAGGAGTGCCTGGGCTACGTGGACATGCGCCCCCGCGACGTGCTTCACAAGTTCCCGCACCAGATGTCCGGCGGACAGCGCCAGCGCATCATGATCGCGCGGGCGCTGATGATGCGGCCCAAGGTGATGCTGGCCGACGAGGCGACCAGCATGCTGGACGCGACGCTGCGGGTGAACGTGCTGAACGTGCTGCACGACCTGCGCAGCGAGCTGGGCCTGACGGTCCTGTTCATCACGCACGACATCGGCCAGGCCTGCTATCTGGCGGACCGGGTCGCGGTGATGGAGCGGGGCAGGGTCGTCGAGCGCGGGTCGACGGAGGAGGTCATCTTCGCGCCGCAGGCCGAGTACACCCGGCGTCTGCTCTCCGACGTCCCCGACCTGCGCGGCAGCCTCAGGACGTAGCCGGGGGAGCCAGCAGCACGGAGAAGGTCGCCAGGGTGCGCTCGAGCTCGACCGAGGGCTCGAGCAGCCACTGGATCTGCAGGCCGTCGGACGCCGCGACGAAGAGAGCCGCCATGTCGGCGGGATCGACATCGTCACGGACCGTTCCGGCGGCCTGCTCCTGGGCGAGGCGCTCGGTGATCACCCCGCGCACCCGCGCGAAGCGCTCGGTGAAGAAGAGGTTCGACGGCGTGCTCTCCGCGGCGAGCGCCGCCGCGACGAGCGTCGTGTACAGCTCCACCATCCCCGGCACGCCCACGTTGATCTTCGCCGCCCTGACCAGGATGTCCACGGCGTTCTCGGAGTCCTCGCCGGAGGTGTCCCGCTTGGACTCGGCATGCTCGTACACCGCCACCAGCAGCTGCTCGCGGGAGTCGAAGTAGTGCAGGAGCGCCGCGTGGGACACCCCGATCGCCGTCGCGATCCGGCGCAGCGAGGTGCCGTCGGCCCCGCGCTCGCGGAACACCTCGGCGGCCCGCTCGAGGATCTCCTGCCGGCGGGCGACGCCCTTCTCGTACGAGCCGGCCCGTCCGATGACGGGCCGGGCGCGCTTCTCCTCGCTGGTCATCCGTCGATCCTATCCAGGCCGGGACCGCTCTCCCGCACGACCCACCGGGCAGTCGGCGGTGCGGGAGGGACCGCTCAGATGTCCCGGAAGGTCTCGATGCGCGCGCCGAGCTTGTTCAGGCGCTCAGCGAGGTCCTCGTAGCCGCGGTTGATGACGTAGACGTTGCGCAGCACGGAGGTGCCCTTCGCGGCGAGCATCGCCAGCAGGATCACGACCGCCGGACGCAGCGCGGGCGGGCACACCAGCTCCGCGCCGGACCAGCGGGTGGGGCCCTCGAGGAGCACGCGGTGCGGGTCCATGAGCTTCACGTTCGCGCCGAGCTTGGTGAGCTCGGTGAGGTAGATCGCGCGGTTCTCGTACACCCAGTCGTGCAGCAGCGTCTGCCCCTGCGCGGTCGCCCCGATCACGGCGAAGAAGGGCAGGTTGTCGATGTTCAGGCCCGGGAAGGGCATGGGGTGGATCTTGTCCGCCGGGGCGCGCAGGTCGCTGGGATGGGTGGTGATGTCCACCAGGCGGGTCTTGCCGTTCTCCGCCAGGTACTCCTCGGAGCGGTCGTAGCGCAGGCCCATCTCCTCCAGAAGGGCGAGCTCGATCTCCATGAACTCGATAGGCACGCGGCGCACGGTGATCGAGGAGCGGGTGACGATCGCGGCGGAGATCAGGCTCATCGCTTCGATCGGGTCCTCGCTCGGGGCGTAGTCGACGTCGGTCGAGATCGAGGAGGTGCCGTGGACGACCAGGGTGGTGGTGCCGATGCCCTGGATCCGCACGCCGAGCTTCTCGAGGAAGAAGCACAGGTCCTGGACCATGTAGTTCGGGCTCGCGTTGCGGATGATCGTCTCGCCCTCGTACAGGGCGGCGGCCAGCAGCGCGTTCTCCGTGACGGTGTCGCCGCGCTCGGTGAGCACGATCGGGCGGGTCGGGCCGGTGCCGACGGCGGTGGTCGCCTGGTAGTTGTGGTCGGTCGCGACGACGTCGAGGCCGAAGTGGCGCAGCGCCGTCATGTGCGGCTCGACGGTGCGGGTGCCCAGGTCGCAGCCCCCGGCGTAGGGGAGCTGGAACTTCCCCGCGCGGTGCAGCAGCGGGCCCAGGAACATGATGATCGAGCGGGTGCGGCGCGCGGCGCCCTCGTCGATCGAGCTGAGGTCGAGGGTCGCGGGGACGCGCAGCTCGAGGTCGTTGTGCCCGTTCAGCCAGGTGGCCTTCACGCCGATGGAGGTCAGCACCTCGAGCAGGCGGTTGACCTCCTCGATGCGGGCGACCTTGCGCAGCACGGTGGTGCCGGTGTTCAGCAGCGAGGCGCACAGCAGCGCGACGCCGGCGTTCTTGGAGCTCTTCACGTCGATCGCGCCGGAGAGCGTGGTCTCGCCGTGCACGCGCAGGTGGCTCGGGCCCGAGGTGCCCATGCCCACGATCTCGGAGTCCAGGGCCCTGCCGATCCGGGAGATCATCTCCAGGGTGAGGTTCTGCTGGCCCTTCTCGATGCGGTTGATCGCGCTCTGGCTGGTGCCGAGGGTCGTGGCGAGCTGGGCCTGCGTGAGACCGGACTGCTGGCGCGCGTCGCGCACCAGAGCGCCGATCCGGGGGAGGAACTCCGTGGTCTCAGTCATGCGCCGACAGTAACTCATAGATGAGATACGAGCAGGTCGCGGCCGGTGCGTTCCTGGTCACGTCGGCCGGCGCCGCGCCCTGATCAGGCGCCGAGCAGCACCGGGAGGTCCTCGACGTGTCCGCCCACCCGGTAGGAGACGGCCGGATCGTAGGGCGCGAAGCGCAGCGGCATCCCGGCCTCTGCGGGGGTGCGGTCCGCCTTGCGGTTGTTGCACCCCTTGCACGCCGAGACGAGGTTCGTCCAGGAGGAGCGACCTCCGCGGGAGACGGGCAGGATGTGGTCCACGGTGGCCAGCAGCGTCTCGCACGCCGGCGCGCGCGAGACGCTGTGGCCGCAGTACGCGCAGGTCCAGTGGTCCCGCTCGTGGACGGCGCGATAGCTGAAGCCGACGGAGCGGCGCCCCGCCCCCTCGACCCAGGCGCCGCTCAGCTCGCGGGTGAGCTCGAGGGCGAGGGGCACGATCCGCTCGTCGACCACCGTGAGCTCGACGGGCACGGCGACCTCGCGCCGGATCATCCCCATCGCGTGGCGCACGGTGGTGGTGTGCAGCAGCTCGCCGATCCCGGTCTCCGGGTCGTAGCCGAGGTTGTAGACCCTGACCTGCGGCATCGCATCGCCTCCTTCCCGTCGTCGTCGAGGTGCGACGGCCCGGGAGCGCTGGAGGGGCTCGAGGACCGAGCACCTGCATCGTCCCCCGCCGGGGCGGGCGGGTCCATCGGATTCTCGCGGGCCCGCACGACGGGCGGGTGACGACCGCCTGCACAGCGTGCGAACAGCACGTGCCGCGCCCTACGATCGAGGCCCCACCACGGCGAGGAGCGGGCATGGGCGTGGAGCACCTGGAGCTGGTCGCGGTCGCGGCGGCGCGGTGCTGGCCTGGTCCGGGATGCGCGGCGTGGTCACCCTCGCCGCGGCCCGGTCCCTGCCGGTGGACTTCCCCTACCGCTCCCAGCTCGTGCTCATCGCCTTCGTCGTCGCGCTCGTGACCCAGGTGGTCCAGGGCGGGACCCTGCCGCTGCTGATCCGGGTGCTCGGCATCCGGGGGACCGACGAGGAGGCGGCCCGGCGCGGCGGCGGCCCGGCGCGGCGGCGTCCGAGCGCTGGAATCCCCGGCGGCGGGACGGCATGCTGGGGGAATGGCGCAGCAGGAGCAGGGACGGGAGGAGCGCGACCGCGTGCTGTCCGAGTACGGGGCCTGGCGCCTGCGGACCGACGAGGACGCCCCCGCCCTCGAGGAGGTGCGCACCCTCGAGACCCTGCTGCGGCTGAAGGCAGAGCGGCTGGGCAGCCCGGAGGTGGGGCTGTGGACCGCCGCGCTCACCCGGGAGCTGCTGACCGAGGTGGTGCCCCGCACCGTCGTCCAGCCGCGCGAGCAGCTGATGGACATGGTCCCGGTGCTTCGCCGCCTGGTCGACTTCCTCGTCGAGACCGACCGATGGGCGCCCGGCTCGATGCGCGAGGCCGACGCGCCGGCGCTGCTGCACGAGCTCGAGTTCGCCGCGCTCGAGGCCGCCGACGATCCCACCCGCCGCTCCTTCTCCACCAACGTGCTGGGCCACGGGCTCGCGCTCGGGGTGGACCTCGAGGACGAGGAGGCGCTCGCGGACTACCTGCACTGGTTCCACTCCCTGCCCGATGAGGAGCGCATGGCCGTCTCCGGCACCGGCCGGCTCGCGCAGCCCTCCACGCCCTTCGACCCGCTGCTCGAGCGCGCGCTGCGCCGCCGCGACGAGGCGGAGGAGCGGGACTGGCCCTGGTTCCTGCCGGCCCTCGAGGACGACGGCGAGCCGCTCGGCGAGCTCGCCGAGCAGGAGGGCGTCGGCCCCTATCTCGACTGCCCCCTGGTGCGGCGGGCCGTGGGCGTCCTGGAGGTGATCGGCGAGGGGCGGCGCGTGACCGCGACCGGCGCACCGGGGAGGGAGACCACCGCGGAGCTGCTCGCGCACCTCGGCCTCGACGGCGGCGCCCGCAGCCTCTGGGACCGGCCGGAGCTTGCCGGGGTGTGGACCACGCTGCTGGATGGCGGCTGGCTCGAGCTCGCGGAGGGCCGGGTCCGCGCCGCCGTCGGCCCGGTCCCGGCGGCGGCGCCGGAGGACGCCGAGGGCTTCGTCGAGTTCGGGCACGCCCTGATCACCGCCGCGCTGCTGGGGCGCCAGGCCCGCGGCGCCGAGGACGGCGGGTTCCGCGGCATGCCCGACACGATCGCGGCGCTGCTGGTGGCCTGCGGGGACGAGGGGCTGCGCCTCCCGCCCGGGCCGGAGCTGCCGCCGCCGGAGCACGAGCCCCGTGCCCTCGCGCGGCTGCTGCACGTCCTGCACGACCTCGGCGACCTCGCCGACTGCGGGGTGCTCACCCACGAGGACGGCGTGTTCCGCGGCGGGCCGGCGGTGATGCTCGCGCTCGTCGGCCTGCTGCGGCGCGACGGGGAGGCGGACCGGACCGACCGGCCCTGATGCCACGGGGCGGCCGGGGAATCCAGGACATGTGTCATTGTGGGCCGGGCTCCTCCGCTCTACGGTGACTCCATGGCCACCTCCGGTGCACGCCCTCCCCTCCCCGCCGTCCGCCGCCTCCAGATCCTCGCGATCACCGTCGTCGGCGCCCTCGCCGTGCTGACCTTCCTCGCCTCCCTGCTCGTCGGCGGCGCGACGGGGGAGACCCTGAACGCCGTCGCGGGCGGGCTCGGCATCGCCTGCGCGGTGATCGGGGTCAGCTTCGCGATCGTCGGGAACCCGCGATGATCCTGCTGCTGAGCATCGTCGGAGCTCTCGCCGTGCTCAGCTTCCTGGCGTTCCTCGGCTTCGGCCTGGCCCGCGGCTGGGACGATCCCGCGGCGCGGGGGCTGCTGCGGCTCGCCGGCGGGCTCGGCATCGTGTGCGCCGTGATCGGCGTGCTGCTGCCGGTCCTCGGCGCCTGAGGTCCGCCCCCCGGGAGCACGGGAGCCGCCCCACCCGGAGGTGGAGCGGCTCCCGAGAGATGCGCGCGTGAGCGGGGTCGGTCAGCGCACCCCGCGCATGGCCCGACCGACGGGCTTCGCGACCAGCAGCATGAGCACGCCGATCGCGATGGTCACGGCGCCGAGCACGCCGAAGTAGCCCACCTCGTTCTCTGCGGAGTAGAAGCCCGCGAGCGCGCCGGAGAGCGCGGTGCCGAGCGCCACGGAGAGGTTGTACAGCGCCATCATCATCACCGGGTACGAGCGCGGCGCGAGCTTCGTGGCCAGCGAGAGGCCGACGGGGGAGAGCCACAGCTCGCCGACGGTCGCCACCAGCATGATCATCGCGATCCACAGCACCGGCACCGAGACGACGGCGGCCATCGGCAGGAACAGCAGGAAGGCCGAGCCCATCAGGATGATGCCCACGCCGAACTTGCGCGGGGTGATCGGCTGGCGAGTGCCGAGCTTCGTCCACAGCGCCGCCATCACCGGGGCGAGCACGATGATGAAGAACGGGTTGAAGGACTGCACCCACGAGATCGGCATCTCCCAGCCGAGGATCTCGCGGTTCAGGCGCGTGTCCGAGTACAGGGTGATGACCGTGAACTGCTGCTGGAACAGCGCGAAGAACGCGGCCGTGCCGATGAACAGCGGGATGAAGGAGACCACGCGGGAGCGCTCGTCGGAGTCGAGCTTCTTCGAGGCGAGCAGGATCGCGAAGATGACGATCGCGCCGACGATGGCCAGCGCCGCGACGACGGTCGCGAGGTTCTGCGCGTTCAGCACGCCGGTGACGGCCAGCACCGCCACCAGGACCACGACGCCGACGGCGAGCCCGGCCCAGAGCGGGTACTTTGAGCGCGGCAGCGGATCCGGGACGTGGTGCACGCTCTCCGGCAGGCCCTTGCGGGTGAGCACGTACTGGATGAGGCCCACGGCCATGCCGACTGCGGCGAGGCCGAAGCCGAGGTGGAAGCCCCACTGCTGCTGGGCGAAACCGGTGACCAGCGGGCCGAGCAGGCCGCCGATGTTCACACCCATGTAGTAGATCGAGAAGCCGGCGTCGCGACGAGGGTCGTCCCGCGTGTACAGCGCGCCGACGAGCGTGGCGGCCGTGGACTTCAGACCGCCCGAGCCCACGCCGACCAGCAGCAGGCCGAGGCCGAGTCCGACCACGCCCGGGACCAGCGCCAGGGCGATGTGGCCGAACATGATCATCACGGCGGAGCCGAAGAGGGTCTTCTCCGGGCCGAGCAGCCGGTCGGAGACCAGCGCGCCGAGGATCGAGAAGAGGTACACGGAGCCGCCGTAGGCGCCGACGATGCCGAGGGCGGTGCCCTCGTCGATGCCGAGACCGCCGTCGGTCGCGGCGAAGTACATGTAGATCGCGAGGATGCCCTGCATGCCGTAGAAGCTGAAGCGCTCCCACAGCTCGACGCTGAACAGGTTCGCGAGCGGGCCGGGCTGGCCCATGAAGGTGCGGCCGCTGGGGTTGTGCGCCTCGGGCGTGTCGGCGGGGTCCACGGCGACCCCGGCGGCGTCGCCGGGCGTCCGCTCAGGGGGCTGGACGGAGGGATCTGGAGGTGTCGGAGAATTCACGGTCATTCATCCTGCGCCTCACCCGTTCACGGTGCAACGCGGCGACCGGGCGATGTGAGCAGTCCATCCCATCGGTCTGAGCAGAATGCGGGATCCGATCCCTCAGACTGATGACTCCTGTGCTCGCCTCGGGGTGGGGGCGAGGCTCGGCAGCTCCCGAATCCCGAACTCCGATCGCAGCACGCGGGAGGCTGCGTGCAGCCCCGCCATCCCGTGCACGCCCGGCCCCGGAGGCGTCGCCGAGGAGCACAGGTACCAGCCGGTGCGGCCCAGGCGGTAGGGATCCGGCAGCGGGGTGGGCCGCGCGATCATCCGCGCCATCGTCACCCTGCCCTGGGAGATGTCGCCGCCGACGAGGGCGGGATTGTGGTGGATCATCTCCGCGGCGGGCACGGCGCGGGAGGCGACGACGAGGTCGCGGAATCCGGGGGCGAAGCGCTCGATCTGCGCGGTGACGCGCTCGGTCGGGTCGGTGCGGTCCCCGGCCGGTGCATGCGCATAGGCCCACAGCGGTCGCTGCCCGTCCCGGACCCGGCCTGGGTCGACCACGGCCGGGTCACTGACCAGGGTGAGAGGACGGTCGGGGAAGCGCCCGGAGGCGACCTCCGCCTCGGTGCGGGCCATCTCGGCGCGGGTGCCGCCCAGATGCTGGGTCCCGGCACGGCCGACGTCAGAGTCGCGCCACGGCACCGGTCCGGACAGCACGAAGTCGACCTTGGCGGCGCCGTCCCCGTGGGGGACCTTCCGCAGCATCGCCTCGAGGGGGCGGGGGAGTCGGTTGGCGAGGACGTCCGCGGCGGCGGGCGCGGGGATGTCCAGCAGCACGGCGCGGGCCGGGGGCACGTCCCGCCAGGTCCGCACATGGTGCCCGGAGGTCACGGTACCGCCGTGGTCCCGCAGGTCCGCCACCAGCGCGTCGACGATCGACTGGGAGCCGCCGACGGGGATCGGCCAGCCCACCCCGTGTGCGATGGTGCCCAGCAGCGAGGCGGTGGCGCCGAGCGCGAGGGAGGGCAGCTGCCCGATCGCGTGCGCCGCCACCCCGGTGAGCAGGGCGCGGGCGCGCTCGGTGCGGAAGGGGAGGTCCCAGGCCGGGGTCCCCTGGAGCGCGAGCAACGCACCGAACAGCGGGGCGGTGCGCAGGGTCCGCGGGGTCAGCAGCGCGGAGGGCACGGAGCGCTTGTCGCCGAGGGCGAGCTCGACGACGAGGTCCTGGTCGCGGGAGAGCGTGCCCAGCAGCGCGCGCCAGGCCGGCCCGTCGGCGCCGAGGCCGTCGGCGGTCCGCTCCACGTCCCGCCAGGCGATCGCGGCGGGGGCGTCGTCGAGCGGCTGGGCGTAGGAGGCCTCGGGGGCGATCGCGCGCACGCCGCGCGCGGCGAGGTCGAACTCCGCGAAGAAGGGGCTGGCGAGCGCGAGGGGGTGCACCGCGGAGCAGAGGTCGTGGACGATGCCGGGCGCGAGGCCCAGGTCGAGGGTGCGCGCCCCGCCGCCGATCGTCTCCTGCGACTCGAGGACATGGACCGTGAGGCCGGCCCGGGCCAGGGTGACCGCGGCCGCGAGACCGTTCGGGCCGGAGCCCACGACGACGACGTCCGTCTCTGCCGCGGGCGAGGTGCTCATGCGTGCCAGCCTAGTGGGCCGCGCTGCGACAGGGCAGGGCGCACGTCCCGAGGCGCGGACGGGAGCCCGGCACGGATTTACGTAATGCGTAAGTAGCGTAATGTGGAGGACATGCAGACCACCACCGCCCAGTCCCCGTCCGCCGAGGCGCCCGCCGCGCGCCGTCCCCGGGCGCCGCGTCCCCAGGCCGTGCTCGAGGTGCTGGGCAAGACCCGCATCTCCCCGCGCCTGCTGCGCCTCACCCTCGGCGGCGAGGGTTTCAGCACCCTGCACCGCAACGAGCAGACCGATGCGTACGTGAAGCTCCTCCTGCCCGCCCCCGGCTCCGGCCTGCAGCCCCCGTACGACCTCGACGCCCTGCGCGCGGAGAGCCCCGAGCTGCTCCCGACCCGCCGCACCTACACCGTGCGCCGCTGGGACGATGCGGCTCAGCAGATCGAGATCGACGTGGTCCTGCACGGCGAGTCCGGCGAGGACGACCACGGCGTCGCCGCCCGCTGGGCCGACGAGGCCCAGCCCGGCGACCTCATCGCCATGAACGGCGCCGGCGGCGGCTGGTCGCCCGCGGCGGACGCGACGAGCCACCTGCTCATCGGCGACCACGCCGCGCTGCCCGCGATCGCCGCGGGCCTGGAGGCGATGGACCCGGGCGCCCGGGGTCTCGCCCTGATCCACCTGGACCATGAGGAGGACCGCCTCGAGCTCGAGCACCCCGAGGGCGTCGAGCTGCGCTGGGTCCTCGGAGAGCGCGAGCAGCTGCTCGACGAGGTCGCGGCGCTGGACCTCTCGGAGCACGAGGGCCTGGACGTCTTCTGCCACGTCGAGCGCGGCATCACGAAGCAGCTGCGTCGTCTCCTGGTCAAGGACGCCGGCATCCCCCGCGAGCAGATCTCGATCTCCGCCTACTGGGCGCTGGGACGCATCGAGGACCAGTTCCAGGCCGAGAAGCGCGAGCCCATCGGGGCTATCGACTGAGCGACGTACTGCGAGGAACGAGCGGTAGGAGCTCAGTCAGGTGAGCGGAGACTGAGTCGGCGCGGCTGACACCGCGCCACACTTCGTCACGCTTCTCGCCGCGCCCGCCCTCGCCGCCGCACGATGGACCGCACAGGACGGACATCGAGCACGGCAGGGAGGCGCCATGAGCACCGCAGGCATCCACGCGGGCTGGACGCGGGCAGACACGCACCGCGCCCTCACCCCACCGATCTACGCCTCGAGCGCCTACGCGCAGACCAACCACTCGTCCCTGCGCGCCCTGTTCGAGCGCCGCGCCGACGGCTTCGCCTACTCCCGCTCCGGGAACCCCACCACCGAGGTCCTCGAGCAGCGGATCACGGCGCTCGAGGGCGGGATCGGGGCGATCGCCGTCGCCTCCGGACAGGCCGCGACGACGATCGCGCTGTGCGCCCTCGCGGCCCCCGGCGGGCACGTCGTCGCCTCCTCGCGCCTCTACGGCGGCACCACCGAGCTGCTCGACGACACCCTCGCCGACCTCGGTGTGACCACCACCGTGGCGGACCCCTGGGACCTCGAGGCGTGGGAGGCGGCGTTCACCCCGCACACCCGCGCCGCGATCGTCGAGTCGATCGCGAACCCGGGAGCGCAGCTGCTGGACCTCGACGCCCTCACCGCCGTCGCCCACGCCCATGACGTCCCGGTGATCGTCGACTCGACCCTCGCCAGCCCCGCCCTCTACCGTCCCGGCGACCACGGCGCCGACGTCGTCGTCCACTCCGCCACGAAGTACCTGTGCGGGCACGGCACCACGATCGCGGGTCTGATCGTGGACACCGGACGCTTCGACCCGCGGCGATGTCCCGAGCGGTGGGAGCGCCTGACCACCCGCAACCGTCGCTTCGGCGTCACCTTCGCCGACGAGTACGCGCGCGGCGGCTCGGGGCTGCTCGCCTACGCCCGCGCCAAGTACGTCACGGATCTCGGGGCGACCCTGCCCGCGACCAGCGCCCAGCAGATCCTCGTCGGCATCGAGACGCTCGACCTGCGTCTGCGCAAGATCAGCACCGATGCGACCGCGCTCGCCGGACGTCTCGCCGCCGCCGGCGAGGTGGCCGAGGTGCACCATCCCTCGCTCCCCGGCCGTCCCGACCGGCATCTCGTCGCCCGGGACTTCCCCCGCGGCACCTCGGGCGTGTTCTCGATCGACCTGCACGGCGGCGAGGGCGCGGCAGCGGCCTTCTGCGACGCGCTGGAGCTGTGGTCCCTCGCCGTGAACCTGGGCGATGCCCGGTCGCTCGTCTGCCATCCGGCGAGCACCACCCACTCCCATCTCACCCCGGCCCAGCGCGAGGCCTGCGGGGTGGGGGAGGGGACCGTGCGTCTCAGCGTCGGCCTCGAGGACCTCGAGGACCTCTGGGCGGACCTCTCCCGCGGGCTCGACGCCGCCCGCGCCATCCTGCCGGAAGCGCGCGCCGTCCCGGCGTGAGCCTGCTCGCCTCCGGGAACACCGCAGGCCGCAGCCGGGTTGAGCCGGACATGGAACTCCTCGACGCCGTCGTGATAGGGGCCGGGCAGGCCGGCCTCTCCGCCGCCTACCACCTGCGCCGCCGCGGCATGGACGACGTCGTCGTGCTCGACGCCGAGGACGGGCCCGGCGGGGCATGGCGCCACCGCTGGGACAGCCTCACCATGGCCACCGTCAACGGGATCCGCGAGCTGCCCGACGCCCCGGCCCCGGAGGTCGGCGGCGACGTCCCCGCGAACATCGCGGTGCCCGCCTACTTCGCCGAGTTCGAGGCGCGGACCGGGCTCGAGATCCGTCGGCCCGTGCGCGTCACCCACGTCGAGGACGATCCGGCAGGTGCGGAGGAGCGGCAGGGCCCCCTCCTGGTCCGTGCGGTGGGGGCCGACGGGCGGGCGCTGCCCGTGCTGCGCACCCGTGCGGTGCTGAACGCGACCGGCACCTGGACCCGTCCCTTCGTGCCCGCAGTCCCCGGCGCGGCGGAGTTCCGCGGGCGGCAGCTGCACACCGCCGAGTACGTCGCCGCGGACGAGTTCGCCGGGCAGCGGGTCGCGGTGGTCGGCGGCGGGGTCAGCGCGCTCGGCCACCTCCAGGAGATCGCCGAGGTGGGCGAGACCCGCTGGTACACGCGCCGCGAGCCGATCTTCCGCGAGGACGAGTTCACCGAGGAGGCCGGACGCGAGGCTGTCGCCGGGGTGTGGGACGCGGTGCGGGAGGGGCGCCCCGTCGGCAGCGTCGTCTCCCACACCGGGCTGCTGTGGACCCCGGCGCTGCGCCGCGCCGCCCGCCGCGGGATCCTGGACCGTCGGCCGATGTTCACCCGGATCGTCCCGGGCGGCGTGATCGAGGCCGACGGGACGCGCACCCCGGTGGACGCGATCCTCTGGGCCACCGGGTTCCGGCACGAGCTGCGCCACCTGCGACCGCTGGGACTGACCGGCCCGCTCGGCGGGATCGCGATGGACGGCACCGCCGTCGCCGCCGATCCCCGCATCCACCTCGTCGGACACGGCCCGGGCGCCTCCACCATCGGGGCGAACCGTGCCGGGCGCGCGGCCGTGAACCGCCTGGTCCGCGACCTCGAGGCCGGGCTCGGCGCCGCCCTCGACCGGGATCTCGTCCGCGCCTAGGGTGACGCCATGGATGCTCCCACCGCCCTTCCCCCGCTGCCCGAGGACGGACTGCAGCGCGTGCTGTGCGTCGTCGCGCACCCCGATGACATGGAGTACGGCGCCTCCGCCGCCGTCGCCGCCTGGACGGCTGCGGGCGTGGAGGTGACCTATCTGCTGCTGACCCGCGGCGAGGCCGGGATGGCGGAGCCGCCCGAGATCGTCGCACCGCTGCGCGAGACGGAGCAGCGCAGCGCCTGCGCACAGGTCGGCGTGGAGGACCTGCGCCATCTCGACCACCCCGACGGGATGCTCGAGCACGGCCTGGCGCTGCGCCGGGACATCGCCCGCGTGATCCGGCAGGTGCGTCCCGACCTCGTGCTCACCGCGAACTTCGAGGTCGAGGCGTACGGCGGGCTGAACCAGGCCGACCATCGGGTCGCGGGCCTCGCCGCCGTCGACGCCTGCCGCGACGCCGCGAACCCGTGGGTGTTCCGCGAGCTGGCCGAGCAGGAGCACCTCGCGCCCTGGAGCACGAGGACGCTCGTGGTGGCCGGGCACCCCGCTCCCACCCACGCCAAGTCCGTCGGACAGCGCGAGGTCGACGCCGCGGTCGCCTCCCTGCACGCGCACGAGGCCTATCTCGCGCACGTCACCGACCATCCCGTCCCGGAGGAGTTCATCCCGGAGATCCTCCGCCAGGGCGGTGCCGCCGCCGGCACCGAGCACGCCGTCGTGCTGCGGGTCCACCAGCTCTGAGCGCGGGACCGAACGGTCGGCCGCCCCCTGGCCGCCCGGCGCGCAGACTCCTACGGTGGGGAGGTCAGGCAGGATCCGCTACGGAAGGACTCCCCATGACCACGACCATGCACGACGGACTCTCCCTCGAGCAGGTCCGCGAGCTCGCCGCCCAGCTGCGGGTCGATTCGATCCGCTCCTCGACCGCCGCCGGCTCGGGACATCCCACCTCCAGCCTGTCCGCCGCCGACCTGCTGGCCGTCCTCATGTCGCGTCACCTGCGCTACGACTGGGACGACCCCGACGCCCCCGGCAACGACCACCTGATCTTTTCGAAGGGACACGCCTCGCCCCTGCTGTACTCGGTGTTCCGGGCGGCCGGCGTCGTGTCCGAGCAGGAGCTGCTGGAAGGCTACCGACGCTTCGGCCAGCGGCTCGAGGGGCACCCCACCCCCGTCCTGCCCTGGGTCGACGTCGCCACCGGCTCGCTCGGCCAGGGACTGCCCGACGGCGTCGGCATCGCTCTGGCGGGCGCGAAGCTCGAGCAGGCCCCGTACCGGGTCTGGGTGCTCACCGGCGACAGCGAGCTCGCCGAGGGCTCGATGTGGGAGGCCCTCGCGACCGCCTCCCACTACGGGCTCACGAACCTCGTCACGCTCGTCGACGTGAACCGGCTCGGCCAGCGCGGCGAGACCGCGCTGGGATGGGACATGGACACCTATGCCGCCCGCGTCGAGGCATTCGGCGCGGAGGCGGTCGTCGTCGACGGACATGACGTCGAGGCGATCGACGCCGCCCTCGCCCGTGCCGACGATGACCTCGAGCGGCCGCTGGTGATCCTCGCCCGCACCGTCAAGGGCAAGGGGATCCCCGGGGTCGAGGACGAGGAGGACTGGCACGGCAAGCCGATGCCTGAGGACCGCGCCGAGGAGGCGATCGACGCGCTCGGCGGCGTCCGCGCGCTGCAGGTGCGCGGCCCTCGACCGCCCGAGTTCGAGCGCCCCGCCCCGTCGCGCGGTCAGGTCGAGCTGCCGACCTTCGAGGTGGGGGAGGAGCTCGCCACCCGCAAGGCCTACGGTCCCGCCCTGGCCGCTCTCGCGGACGCCGATCCGCGGGTGGTCGCGCTCGACGGAGAGGTCTCGAACTCCACCGGCGTCGCCGACTTCGTCCAGGCGCATCCCGAGAGGTTCTTCGAGATGTTCATCGCCGAGCAGCAGATGGTCGCCGCCGCGACCGGCCTGGCCGCCCGCGGGTACATCGCCTACGCCTCGTCCTTCGCGGCCTTCCTCAGCCGCGCCGCGGACTTCATCCGCATGGCCCCCGTCTCCCGGGCCGACCTGCGACTGGTCGGCTCGCACGCCGGGGTGGAGATCGGCGCCGACGGCCCCTCCCAGATGGGCCTGGAGGACCTCGCGATGGTGGCGGCCACGCAGGGCTCCACGGTGCTGTACCCGAGCGACGCGACCTCGACCGCCGCCCTGGTCGTCGCGATGGCGGACCTGCACGGCGTCAGCTACCTGCGGACCACCCGCGGCGGATACCCGGTGCTCTACGGGCCCGAGGAGGAGTTCCCCGTCGGCGGGTCCAAGACCCTGCGCCGCAGCGCGCACGACGCGGTGACCCTGATCGGCGCCGGCGTGACGCTGCACGAGGCGCTCGGCGCGGCCGATGCGCTGGCCGAGGAAGGCGTGCAGGCCCGCGTGATCGACGCGTACTCGGTCAAGCCGATCGATGCCGAGGGCATCCGCGCGGCCGTCGCCGAGACCGGCGGGCGAGTGGTGGTGGCCGAGGACCACCATCGCGAGGGCGGGCTGGGCGCTGCGGTGCTCGCGGCGCTGGCCGCCGAGCCGCTCGCCGACCTGCACCTCGAGCACCTCGCGGTCGACGGGGTGCCGGGCTCCGGCACCACCGCGGAGCTGCTGGACTGGGCCGGCATCGACGCCGCGCACATCGCGCGCGCGGCGCGAACGGTGCTGGAGGGCTGAGACTCCTGCACGGGGGCGGCGGGACTGCGCTCAGCCGTCGGCCGCGACGTCGTCGGCCGACCCCCGCCGCCCCAGGCGCAGCTGGTCCATGTCCTCGAGCTCGCGGCCCTTCGTCTCGGGCACCCAGCGCGCCACGAACAGCAGGCTGAGCAGTGCGAAGGCCGCGTACAGGCCGTAGGCGAAGCTCAGACCGATCTCCGAGAGCGTCGGGAAGGTCGCCGAGACCGCCCAGTTCGCGCCCCACTGGGCCGCGGCGGCGACCGCGAGGGCCGAGGCGCGGATCCGGTTGGGGAAGATCTCGCCCAGCAGCACCCAGACCAGCGGACCCCACGTGGTGCCGAAGAACATCACGAAGGCGTTGGCGCTGATCAGCGCCACGGTCGACCACGGATCGGGCAGCGACACCGACTCCGCCCCGGCCGCCGTCTCCCCGAACGAGAAGGCCAGCGCCATCAGCCCCAGCGACACCGCCATTCCCGCCGAGCCGACGAGCAGCATGACGCGTCGGCCCACCCGGTCCACCAGCAGGATCGCGATGATCGTCGCGACGATGTTCATCACCGAGGTGATGGTGGAGGTCAGCAGCGCCTGCGACTCGTCGAAGCCGACCGACTGCCACAGCGTGGTCGAGTAGTAGAAGATCACGTTGATGCCCACGAGCTGCTGGAACAGCGACAGCGCGATCCCCAGCCACACGATCGGCAGCAGCCCGAAGCGGCCCCCGAGCAGGTCCCGCAGGCTCTCCCTGCTCTCCCGCTCCAGGGAAAGGCTGATCTGCTCGATCTTGAGGTTCACGTCGAGCTCGCCGGTGAAGTCGTAGAGCACCTTCGAAGCCTTGTCCCGCTCGCCCTTGCCGATGAGATAGCGCGGCGACTCCGGCAGGAACAGGGCCATCACGCCGTAGACCGCGGCGGGCACGGCCTCGATGATGAACATCCAGCGCCAGGCGGCGACCCCGAACCAGTAGGACTCCGCGGCGCCGCCGGCGGTGTTCGCGATCACCGCATTGGACAGCAGCGCCGCGAAGATGCCCAGCACGATCGCGAGCTGCTGCAGCGAGCCGAGGCGCCCGCGGTATCTCGCGGGTGCGACCTCGGCGATGTACGCCGGGGCGATGACGCTCGCGGCGCCGACGCCGAGCCCGCCCACGACGCGCCACACGATCAGGTCCCACACCCCGAAGGCGAGGCCCGAGCCGATCGCGGAGACGAAGAACAGGATCGCGGCGATGACCATCACCGGGATGCGGCCGAAGCGGTTGGCGAGGGAGCCCGCGAACCAGGCGCCCACGGCGCACCCGAGCAGCGCGGAGGAGACGGCGAAGCCGGTCAGGCCCGCCCCGAGCGAGAACTCCGCGGAGAGGGCACCGACCGCGCCGTTGATCACCGAGGTGTCGAAGCCGAACAGGAAGCCGCCGACGGCCGCGGCGATGCTGATCCCGACCACCTTCGGGTTGAGGGTCTGTGCGGGTGCGCTCATGGGGACCATCTCCTCGGGTCGGCGTCCGACGCATCGTCCAGGTGCTGGTCACCGTACACCTCCGGGGGCCGACGAGGACTGCTCCTCATCCGCTGCGCCGCACCTGCTCCGCATAGTCGTCGAGGATCGCCAGGAGTCCCTGTAGTCACACTTTGCTCCGAAAGTGTGACTACAGGGCGGTCGTGGTCACGGTTCCCGCTCCGCAGCCGGAGGGATCAGGCCTCGTCGGCGGCCTCCGCCTCGAGCCTCTCGAGCTCCTGCTCGGCCACGGCCGGGTCGAGCTTGACGAAGATCGGGGTCGGCTTCACGACGGTCTGCCCCACGGTCACCGGGCGGTGCTCCCAGGCGGGCACGGCCGTGTAGTCGCCGGTGATGATCGGGTAGCCCGGGCCGCCGTCGAGGTCCTCGACCTCGTCGATGCGGGGCATCGGGGCGATCTCCCGGTCCCCGCCGAGCGCCTTCTCCACGGCGTTGGCCGAGTGGGGGAGGAAGGGGGCGAGCATCGTGTTGAGATCGGTGACCGCCTGGGCGAGCACGTGCAGCACGGTGAGCAGGCGCGGGCGCTGCTCCTCGGCCTTCATCTTGAACGGCTCGGTGCGGGAGACGTAGGCGTTCGCCTCGCCCACCAGGCGCATGATCTCGGCGATCGCGGCGCGCTGGCGGTGGCTCTCGATGAGCTTCCCGACGGTCGTGAATCCCGTGCGGATCTGGTCGAGCAGCGCGGTGTCGACGTCCTCGAGCTCGCCGGCGGCCGGGATCTCCCCGACGTTCTTCGCGATCATCGCGGCGGTGCGGTTGACGAGGTTCCCCCAGCCGGCGACCAGCTCGTTGTTGGTGCGGGAGACGAAGTCGACCCAGGTGAAGTCCGCGTCGTGGTTCTCGGGGCCCGCGGCGGAGATGAAGTAGCGCAGCGCATCGGGCTGGTAGCGCTCGAGCACGTCGCGCACGTAGATGACGATCCCCTTGGAGGAGGAGAACTTCTTGCCCTCCATCGTGAGGAACTCGGAGGAGACCACCTCGGTGGGCAGGGTCAGCTCGCCGAAGCGGCCGGGCTCCCCTCCCTTGTCGCCCTCGCCGTTCTGGGCGATCATCTCCGCCGGCCAGATCTGCGAGTGGAAGACGATGTTGTCCTTGCCCATGAAGTAGTAGGCGAGGGTCTCGGGATCGTTCCACCAGCGGCGCCACGCCTCCGTGTCCCCGGAGCGGCGCGCCCACTCGATCGAGGCGGAGAGATAGCCGATCACCGCGTCGAACCAGACGTACAGGCGCTTGTTCGGCTGGTCCTCCCAGCCCGGGACCGGGATGCCCCAGTCGATGTCGCGGGTCATCGCACGGGGCTTGATGTCCTCGAGGATGTTCTGGCTGAAGCGGATCACGTTCGGGCGCCACAGCCCCGTCGCCTCCCGCTCGTCGAGCCAGCGGCCGAGCTCCGCGGCGAGCGCCGGCAGGTCGAGGAACCAGTGCGAGGTCTCGATGAACTCCGGCGTCTCCCCGTTGATGCGGGAGACCGGGTCGATGAGGTCCGTCGGGTCCAGCTGGTTGCCGCAGTTGTCGCACTGGTCGCCGCGCGCGCCGCCCGCGCCGCAGATCGGGCAGGTGCCCTCGATGTAGCGGTCGGGGAGGGTGCGGCCGGTCGACGGGGAGATCGCGCCCGAGGTGGTCTGCTCGATCATGTAGCCGTTGTCCCGCACTGCCACGAACATGTCCTGCACCACCTGGTAGTGGTTGCGGGTCGTGGTGCGGGTGAACAGGTCGTAGGAGAGGCCGAGCGCGACCAGGTCCTCGACTATGAGCCGGTTGTTGCGGTCGGCGAGCTGGCGGGCGGAGATGCCCTCCTTGTCGGCCTCGACGAGGATCGGCGTGCCGTGCTCGTCGGTGCCGGAGACCATGAGCACGTCGTGGCCCGCCATCCGCATGTAGCGCGAGAAGACGTCGGAGGGGACGCCGAAGCCGGCGACGTGGCCGATGTGGCGGGGACCGTTGGCGTACGGCCAGGCGACCGCGGACAGGACTGTGCTCATGGGATCCGATTCTAGGGGAGGCGGGGCGCGGCGCGTTCCGTCCCCGATGCGCGGTGGAGCGCCGCGTGCCATCCGCACCTCGCCGCGGCCGCGACGTGACGCGGCGAGTCGTCCAGGAACGCGATCCGCTCCGGCGGGATCTCCGCGCCGAGCACCCGGTCGATCCGGGCCCTCGCCCGGGAGAAGGCCTCCGGATCGGGCTTGGCGGCACCGAGGTCCGCGGTGTTCAGCAGGAACCGGCCGTCCTCGCCGATGACGTCCCTGCTCCCCAGGAGCTCCCCGTCCTCTCCCCGGAACGCCCACGACGTCTCGCGAGGACCTGCGCATCGCGCGACGAGACTGGGCGGATGACCCCGGACCGTGTCCCCTTCACCCCGCTCGAGGAGCGGATCGACCGGTGGGCGCAGCGCCGCACCTCGGCCCTCGCGGCCACGGGCGGGACTTTGCGGGCCCGCCTCGTCGAGCTCGTCGTGTTCGGCCTCAAGCAGGCCTGGGCGTGCGTGTTCGGAGCGGTGATGCTCGTGCTGCTGGTGACCGCGCGAGTGCTGTACCCGGACGATGCGCCGCTCGCTCGCGCCGACGCGCTCGTCCTCGCGGCGGTCGCGGTGCAGGTCGCGATGCTCGCCGTGCGCCTGGAGAGCCTGCGGGAGATGGGCGTGATCGCCCTCTTCCACGTGGTCGGGACTGCGATGGAGGTGTTCAAGACGGCGGTCGGATCCTGGGCGTACGAGGCCGACGGATTCCTGCGGATCGGCGAGGTGCCGTTGTACACAGGGTTCATGTACGCGGCCGTCGGCTCCTACATGGTGCGCGTGATGCGCCTGTTCGACCTGCGCTTCACCCGCTACCCGCCGCTGCTCGCGACCGCTGCGCTGGCGGCGGCGATCTACGCGAACTTCTTCACCCACCACTACCTGCCCGACGCCCGCTGGGTGCTGCTCGCGGCGACGCTGCTGCTCTACGGGCGGTGCGTGATGTCGCTGCGCGTCCATCGCCGGGCGCCCTGGCGGCGGATGCCCGTGATCGCCGCCTTCCTCGGCGTCGCGGGGCTGCTGTGGATCGCGGAGAACGTCGGCACCGCCGCCGGGGCGTGGATCTACCCGCACCAGCGCACGGGCTGGGAGCTCGTGCCGGCCTCGAAGTTCGTCTCCTGGCTGCTGCTGATGATGGTGTCGGTCGTGCTCGTCACGCTCGTGCACCGGCCGAGAAGGCCGGAACCGGCTCAGTGATGCATGCCGGTGCGGCCGAGGCTGGTCTGCGCGGTCGCGCCGGGGCGCGTCCACTGCGCCGCCGGCCGGCCCGTCGGCCCCCAGGTGGGGTTCCCGTCGACGTCGGTGCGCCAGAACCAGCAGGCGTCGCGCTCGGCGATGCGTCCCGCAGGCATGTCCTGCCAGGCCTCGCGCCGGCCGAAGGCGGTGAGATCCAGCAGGGAGAGGGTCGGGTCCGCGATCTCCGTGCCGCGCCCCGTGATCGCATAGGTGAGGAAGACGCGGTCGCCCTCGCGCACGTAGCACTGCAGGTAGCCCATGTCGCCGCCGATCGGCGGGGGAGTCTCCCGCACCGAGAACCACGGCTCGGTGTAGCCCATGAACGCGACGAACGGCGCGACCTCCTCCCAGGCGCCGGTGGTGAGGATCGCGAAGGACACGCCGGCGGCGCGCAGGTAGGTCACATCGTGCAGATGCCAGGCGGTGAGGGTGCAGCCCTCGCACTGGCCCTGGTGCGGTGCGCCGTCCCACCACATGTGCTGGTAGACGAGCAGCTCCTCGCGCCCCTCGAACAGATCGCGGAAGGGGACCGGCCCGTCGGCGCCGACCACCTCGGCGTCGCCGTCGACCTCGAGCATCGGCATCCGGCGGCGCTTCGCGGCGAGGGCGTCGCCGGCACGGGTGTGCGCCTTCTCCTCGAGCAGCAGCTCGGCGCGGGCCGCCTCCCAGGTCTCGCGGTCCACCACCTCGGGCAGGCCGGGACCGGCGGGGCCGGCGCCGTCGGCAGGAACGTCGTCGGCAGGAATCCTGTGCGGATGATCGGTCATGTCGCCTCCAGCGGATCGCGCGTCGGACGGCGGTGCCCGGCGCGCTCCACCACGAGTCAAGCACCGCTCGGGGCTCGGGGGAAGGCCTGTGCCGTCGACCGGGCGGAATTCGGGTGACAGCATCGCGCGGTCGCTCCTACGGTGGCCCCATGACGACCTGCTTCCTCGGCACCTGCGCCATCGCGCGCCCCCGCGCCCGCCGCTGACGGCGGCGCCCCTCCACCACCCCGCGCTGCCGTCCGGACCTCCACCGGGCGGCGATCCGCCGTGCCCGGTGACACCCACCACCGGAAGGCACCCGAACCATGTCCCAGCGGACCACCTCTCATCTCCGCGCCCGCGAACTGCAGCTCTCGCGCGGCGGGCGCGTCCTCCTCACCGGCATCGACCTGACCCTCGTCCCCGGAGCCGTGCTCGCCGTGGTCGGCGAGAACGGACGCGGCAAGACCACTCTCCTGGAGGCGCTGGCCGGGACGCTCGAGCCCGACGCCGGCACCGTCGAGCGCCACGGCGCCCTCGGCGTGGTGCGCCAGGAGCTCGCCACCGCCGACGGCACCCGCACCGTCGGCGACCTGCTCGATGCGCTGCTCGACCGGCCTCTCGCCGCGCTGCGGGAGCACGACGCCGCCGCCGACGCGCTCGCCGACGGCACCGCCGAGGCCGCGCGACGCTACGACGACGCCCTCGCCCGGGTCACCGCCCTGGACGCCTGGGACGCGCCGCGGCGGCTCGAGGTGGCCCTCGAGGAGGTCGGCGCCGTCACCGACCGCGACCGCGAGCTGACCGCCCTCTCGGTGGGCCAGCGGTACCGGGTGCGGCTGGCCGGCGTGATCGCCGCCCGCGACGAGATCCTGCTGCTCGACGAGCCCACCAACCACCTCGACGCGCGGGGCCTCGCGCACCTCACGCGGGCCCTGCGCGAGCATCCCGGCGCGGTCGCCCTGGTCTCCCACGACCGGGCGCTGCTGGAGGACGTCGCCACCTCCGTGCTCGACCTCGACCC
Organism: Brachybacterium sp. sponge; assembly: GCF_001613775.1. Classification (NCBI taxonomy): domain Bacteria; kingdom Bacillati; phylum Actinomycetota; class Actinomycetes; order Micrococcales; family Dermabacteraceae; genus Brachybacterium; species Brachybacterium sp. sponge. Next base: position 81,666 of record NZ_LRMP01000004.1, read on the forward strand.
CACCGAGGACGGGCGCCCGCTGCTCGTCGGCGGCGGGCTCGCCGAGTGGGAGCAGGCCCGACGCCGCGCCCGCACGGCCTGGGAGGACGCCTATCGCGCCCAGCAGGAGGAGCAGCGTCGTCTCCAGGAGGGAGCCGATGCGGCCCGCTCACGCCTGTCGACCGGATGGCGGCCCGACAAGGGCACCGGCAAGCACCAGCGGCAGTCCCGCGCACCCGGCACCGTCCGCGCCCTGAACGACCGGCTCGCCCGGCTCGAGGAGCACCGCCTGGACGTGCCGCCCCCGCCGCCGAGGCTGTCGCTGCCGGACTCCGGCACGTCCGCCGGGACCCCGCTGCTGCGCGCCGACGGCGTGCGGGTGGACCGGGCCGATGGGCGCCGGGCCGCTCCGGGCTCCGCCTGCGGGTGCTCCGCCGGTGCCGATTCCGCCGGTGCGGACCGCACCCCGGACCCGTCGGTCCCGCCCCGGCTGCCCGAGACGACGCTGCGCCTCGAGGGCGGGGACCGGCTGCTCGTCGTCGGACCCAACGGCGCCGGGAAGACGACGCTGCTGCGGGTGCTCGCGGGCGACCTCGCGCCGGACGCCGGGGCGGTCCGGGTGCTCGGCCGTGCCCGCCTGGCCCTCCTCGCCCAGGAGGACGAGCGACAGGAACCGCGGCGCGGCAGCCCGGGGGAGCGGCGCCGCCGGGCCCTGTCCCGGCTCTTCTCCGAGCGGCCCGACGTGCTGCTCCTGGACGAGCCCACCAACCACCTCGGCATCAGCGGCGTGGACGACCTGCTGGAGGCGCTCGAGCGCACCTCGTCGGCCGTGGTCGTCGCCAGCCACGATCGCACCGTGCTGCGCCGCCTGGCGCACTGGCCGCGCCTCGATCTCGGCGAGGCGGTGCGGTGCGCGGCCGGGCGAGCGGGAGTCGATACGCTGTGACCATGAGCAACGAAGGACTCGCCGCAGCGCAGCAGAAGATGAAGGACGCAGGGGTCGCGCAGACCGCGATCGACGTCTTCTCCCACTACTACGGGCAGCTCGAGGAGGGGGTGACCGGCACGATCCCCGAGGACACGATCGAGCCGTATCTGGATCCCACCCACCTCGACGACGTGAAGATCGACGTGGCCGAGGCGAAGAAGGTCTTCGACAAGCTCGCGATCATCAACCTCAACGGCGGCCTCGGCACCTCCATGGGGCTGGACCGGGCGAAGTCGCTGCTCCCGGTGCGGGACGGGAAGAGCTTCCTGGACCTCATCGTCGAGCAGGTGCTCGCCGCCCGCCGCGGCACGAACTCGCGCCTGCCGCTGATCTTCATGAACTCCTTCCGCACCCGCGAGGACACCCTCGAGGTGCTCTCGAAGTACCCCGACCTGCCCGTCGGCGACCTGCCGCTGGACTTCCTGCAGAACAAGGAGCCCAAGCTCCGCACCGACGACCTCACCCCCGTCGAGTGGGAGGCGGACCCCGACCTCGAGTGGTGCCCGCCCGGCCACGGCGACATCTACACCGCCCTGCAGACCTCCGGCCTGCTCCAGCAGCTGCTCGACGCCGGCTTCAAGTACGCCTCCGTCTCCAACTCCGACAACCTCGGCACCGTGCCGAGCCCGGTGCTCGCCGCCTGGTTCGCCTCCACCGGCGCGCCGTATGCGGCCGAGCTGTGCCGCCGCACCCCCGCCGACCGCAAGGGCGGCCACCTCGCGGTGCGGAAGGCCGACGGGCGGCTCATCCTGCGCGACACCGCGCAGACCCCGGCGGAGGAGATGGACTACTTCACCGACGAGCACCGCCACCCGTTCTTCCACACCAACAACCTGTGGTGGGACCTCGAGCAGCTCGACGCGATCCTCAAGGAGAGGGACGGCGTGATGGGTCTGCCGCTGATCCGCAACGAGAAGACCGTCGACCCCTCCGACAAGTCCTCCACGCCCGTCTACCAGATCGAGTCCGCGATGGGCGCCGCGATCGAGGTGTTCGACGGTGCGACCGCGATCGTGGTGGGGCGCGACCGCTTCCTGCCCGTGAAGGCGACCAGCGACCTGTTCCTGATCCGCTCCGACGCCTACGCGCTCGACGAGCGGAACGCCCTGGTCCAGCAGGTCCAGAGCGTGCCGTCGGTGTCCCTGGAGTCCGGCTCCTACAAGCTGATCCAGGACTTCGAGCTCCGCTTCCCGCAGGGCGTGCCCTCGCTCAAGGAGGCCACGAGCCTCGACGTGCAGGGCGACTGGACCTTCGGGGCCGACGTCGAGATCGTGGGCGAGGCCGTGCTCGGCGAGGAGGGCGGCGAGGTGCCCGAGGGCGCCCGCGTCGGCACCCCCGCCGCCGGCTGACCCCGGCCCGGACCGGCCCCGGGCCGTCGGATCCGGCCAGCCCGTGATCCACCAGACGACGCACCGAGTGGCAGGTTTCGACCGGTATCAGTGAGCGATACCGGTCGAAAACTGCCACTCGATCTGTGTTCAGGGACGCACAGGGTGGGGCACGACCCTCAGCGTCGGAGTTCCGGAGCACCGCCAGGCCGGCGTGGTGGGGAGGAGACGTCTCCGTCGAGCCGTGAGCAGGCCGTTGTGGATGCCTGGGACGGTTCGGTGCGACGACCTCCGATGCTGTCGTCATGTCCCGCGCTCCGAGCCCCCTGCCCGAGACACTGCGGTACGCCGTCTTCTCCACCGCCGAGGCGCTGGCGGCTGGGGTGGACCCGACGCGCCTGACACGCAGCGACCTCCGGCCGCTCGCTCGCGGGCTCTGGGCGCGAGGAGGCGGGACTGTCACCGAACGCGAGATCGTCGCCGCCCTGTGCAGGATTCACCCGACGGCTTTCGCGGCAGGACTCACCGCGGCGCGATTGTGGGGGATGCCGCTGCCCGGCATCCTCTCGATGCCGGTGACCGAACCCCCGCAGCAGGCTTACATCGTCGTGGGCTCGGAGAGCCTCTCTCCACGAGGCGGAGCCGTCGACAGGCGGCTCCATATGGCCACGCCCGGTACACGCCGGCAGGGCACCCGGCTTCTGCGCTGGAGTCGTGTGGAGGCGGAGACGGTGGGTCTCCTCGAGGCGCGGAACGGTCCGGCTGTCCGCCTCACGTCCCGCGTCGGGACACTCCTCAGCCTGGGCGCGGTCCTCGACGTCGGTGCGCTGGTGGCGATAGGTGACCACCTCGTCCGACGCCCACGCCAGCAGTACGAGGGACGGTCCCGGCCGTACGCCACGATCCCCGAGCTCGTCGCTGCGGCCGGCGGCCACCGTGGTCGAGGCGCTCGCCGGGTGCGGGAGGCGGTCGCACAGGTGAGGATGTCCAGCGACTCCCCGCCGGAGACCGCGCTGCGCCTTGCGATGGTCGCTGCCGGGCTGCCGGAGCCGCGCGCGAATGCACCGGCCCATCAGGTGCTCGCAGGAGGCGAGGTCGTCGAGCTCGGAGAGCCGGATCTCCACTGGCCGCAGTGGAAGCTCGCGCTCGAGCACGAGGGTCCGTCCCATCTGGACCGCCGTCAGCAGGACCGTGACATCGACCGAGGGGATCGTCGGCGTGATGCGGGGTGGGTGGAACTGCGTACGACGGCGAAGGATCTCCGAGCCGGCTGCGCTCCGGCGGTGGCGAAGGTGCGTCGCGAGCTGGTGCGGGGCGGGTGGCGGCCGGGCTGAGCGCGGCTCGCTGCTGGGTGGAGAGCGGCGCGCCGCGGGGCTGAGCCGGGCGTCCAGCCGCTCCTCGGCGGAAAGGTGGGTGTGGAGGCCCGCCGACGAGATCGAGTGGCAGGTTTCCACCGGTATCGCTCAGTGATACCGATCGAAACCTGCCACTCGATGTGCCGGCGTCCGGGCGGCGGCGGCCGGGCCGGCGGGGACAGGCCGGCCGACGGGACGGGGCTGGGCCTGTGGGGTCAGCGGGGGCCGGTGGCCCAGCCCTTGCCGCCGGTGAGGTCCAGGGGGTGGGGCAGCGGGTTGCCGTAGCGGTGGTTCGTCGCGCTGATCGCCTGCTCCTGCAGGAAGGTCAGCAGCTCGACGCGACCCGAGGCGAGCACGGGACCGGTGAACAGGGCGACCTCCACCCGCTCCGCATGCGCGACCCGCAGTGCCTCGTCGACCTCGCCGATCACGCGCACGCGGCGCTGGGCGAGCCGGCCGAGACGGGCGGCGAAGGTCGCCGCGTCCTCCTGGACGACCGAGGCGGGCGTGCCCGCGGCCCGCGCGGTCGGGAGCAGCGCCTCGTCGGCGACCGAGACCTCGACCTCGGCGCCGGCGGTGCGCGCGGCATGCAGCACCCGCTCGAGCTCCGCCGTCGTCGTCCCGTCGGCCGCGCGGACCACGACCGGCAGCGGCAGGTGTCGCAGCAGGTTGATCTCGCCGTGGACCTCCTGCTCGTCGCGGGGGCCGAAGAACTCATCGATCTCCGCGCGGTCGGAGTCGCGCGCCGCCTCGAGCCAGGCCTGCGGGTCCTCGGTGCGGGAGGGGACAGAGGCGGAGTCGGCGAGGTCCTGCAGGTGCAGCAGGTAGTGCGGGCCGCCCGCCTTCGCGGTCTGTCCGATCGCGGAGCGCTTCCAGCCGCCGAAGGGCTGTCGCTGCACGATCGCGCCGGTGATGCCCCGGTTGACGTAGAGGTTCCCCGCCTCGACGTGCTCGGTCCACCAGGCGATCTCGGAGGGCTCGAGGGAGTGCAGCCCCGCGGTGAGCCCGTAGTCGGTGCCGTTCTGCATCCGCACGGCGTCCTCGAGGGTGTCGGCGTGCATGATGCCGAGGACCGGCCCGAAGTACTCGGTGCGGTGGAAGGCGGAGCCCTCGCGCACGCCGATCCGCACGCCCGGCGTCCACAGCCGTCCCTCCTCGTCGAGCTGTCGCGGCTCGGCGAGCCAGGTCTCGTCCTCCCCGAGCTCGGTGAGGCCCGCGGCGAGCTTCTCGCCGGGCGGCTCGATGATCGGCCCCATCCGCACCGTCGGGTCGACGGGCTCGCCGACCTCGAGGGACAGCACCGCGTCGGCGAGCTGCGCGTTGAAGCGGCGGGAGCGGGAGACGGAGCCGACGGTGATCACGAGACTCGCCGCGGAGCACTTCTGCCCGGCATGGCCGAAGGCCGACAGCGCCACGTCCCGGGCGGCGAGGTCGAGATCCGCCTGTGGGGTCACGATGATCGCGTTCTTGCCGCTGGTCTCGGCGAGGATCCGCAGATCGGGGCGCCAGGACGCGAACAGGGCGGCGGTGTCGTAGGCGCCGGTGAGGATCAGCTGGTCGAGCCGGGGATGGGCGATGAGGGAGCGCCCCACCTCGTCCTCGGGCACGTCCACGAGCGTGAACACGCCCTCCGGCACCCCGGCCTCGAGGAAGAGACGTCCCAGCAGCGCGCCGCAGCGTCGCGCCTGCGGGGCCGGCTTCATGATCACGGCGCTGCCGGTCACCAGTGCGGCGAGGGCCCCGCCGGTCGGGATCGCGACGGGGAAGTTCCACGGCGGGGTGACCAGCGTCAGGGTGCGCGGGGTCAGCGCGAGGTCGCGGCGTGCGGCGAGGCGCTCGGCCTGCTCGGCGTAGAAGAGCGCGAAGTCGATCGCCTCGCTGACCTCGGGATCGCCCTGCTCGAAGGTCTTCCCGGTCTCGGAGGCCATCACCTCCAGCAGCTCGGCGCGGTGCGCGGCCAGGGTGCTGGCGACTCGGCGGAGCACCAGGGCGCGCTTCTCGACCGGCATCGCGGCCCAGGCAGGCTGCGCCGCGAGCGCCGCCTGCACCGTGGCCTCGACCTCGTCCGTCGTGGTCAGGCGCGCGGCACGGGACTCCTCGACGCCGAGCTCCGAGCCGCGGATGCGATGGGTGATGCCGGCGGCCCACTCCTGGTTCGCGGCCGTGGACAGATCGGTGTCCGGGGTGCCGTGGAAGGCGCCGGGCACCGCGGGCAGCGCGAGGCTGCCCAGCTCGAGCCGAGCACCGGTCTCCGCCGCACGGTCCTGGACCCGGTGCGTGTCCGGGGCGTCCTCGCTCCGGGCGAGGTCGAGGGCACGGGTGAACCGGTCCTGCTCGCGGGCGAACAGCTCCTCGGAGGAGTCGAGGTCGAAGGCCGCGGAGAGGAAGTTCTCCGAGGAGGCGTTCTCCTCCAGACGACGCACCAGGTAGGAGACGGCCACGTCGAAATGACGCGGGTGGACGATCGGGACGTACAGGCGCATCGTCCCGGTCACCTCCCGCACCACGGCCTGCTGGCCCGGAGCCATGCCCGCGAGCATCTCGAACTCGACGCCGTGCCCGGGACCGGTGGGGATCCCGCGCTCGGCCATGAGCAGGTGGGCGAAGGCGACGTCGAAGAGGTTGTGCCCGGCGACGCCGAGGTGCACGGCCTCGAGCCGGCCCGGGTCCATCGCCTCGAGCAGCATCCGCTTGTACTGCGCGTCGGTCTCCAGCTTCGAGGGCAGCGGGGCCTGCGGCCAGCCGTGCACCGAGGCGTCGACCTTCTCCATCGCGAGGTTCGCCCCCTTGACCAGGCGCACCTTGACCGGCGCGCCGCCGTCGGCGACCCGGCGCTCGGCGAAGCGGCGCACCCGCGCCATCGCCCGCGGCGCATCGGGGAGATAGGCCTGCAGCACGATCCCGGCGTGGAGCTGGGCGAGCTCGGGACGGTCCAGGAGCGTCTCGAACACCTCCAGGGTCAGCTCGAGGTCCCGGTACTCCTCCATGTCGAGGTTCAGGAACGTGGGGGAGTCGGTGCGGGCGGCGTCGAGATAGATCGGCAGCAGCGTCTCGACCACGTGGTCCACGGTCTCGGCCGCTCCCCACAGCGGCAGGTGCTCCACGATCGAGGACACCTTAATCGAGACGTAGTCGACGTCGGAGCGGGAGACGATCTCGTGCACGCCCGCGAGGCGCCGCGCCGCCTCCTGCGCGCCGAGCACGGCCTCGCCGAGCAGGTTGATGTTCAGCGTCGTCCCGTCGGCCGTGAGCCGGGAGAGGGAGGCGGTCAGCGGCCCGGGCCGGGCGTCGAGGATCAGGTGGGAGACCATCCTGCGCATGGCGGCGCGGGCGGTGGGCACCACCACCGAGGGCGCCAGGCGCGAGGCGGCGCCGCCGAGGCCGACGACGCGGCGCAGCGGGGCGGGGAGGAAGGCCGGCGGGTCCTGGGCGAGGCGGCGCAGCTCGACCGCCGCGGCGCGGGGGTCCTCGGGGCGGATCACCCGGTCCACGAAGGCGAGGGTGAAGTCGAGCCCCTTCGGGTCGCGCAGCAGGTCGGAGAGGAGTCCGGCGGCGGCCGGGACCTCGCGTCCGGCGGCGTCCTGCACCCAGGTGCGCACCTGTGCGGCGACGTCCTCGGCGGTGAGGGCGGTCGTGCGCAGGGCGTCGCGGTCGGAGGGCTGGGGCACGGGGGACAACGCGGGTCTTCTCCTCGATCACGGATCTCGCCGGACCCTCGGGGTCGACGGCGCGGGCGCCATCGCCCGTCACCCCGATCGTAGGTCCTCGGCGGGTCAGCGGCGGACCCGAGCGGCGCGCAGACGTGGAGATCCTGTGAGCGGATCGGGACGGTTCCGGGACGACTCCGCACGGACCGTCCGGTCAGGATCCGCCTCCGAGTGCCCCAGCGACTGTGACACGATGCGGGAGCACACCGCACCACACACCACCCGGACGCCACTGGAGGCATCGATGAAGAAGTTCATTTTCCTGGCCGGTCTCGGCATCGGCTTCGTGATCGGGTCCCGTGCGGGCCGCGGCCCCTACGAGTCCCTCGAGCGCACCGCCCGCCAGGTCGCCGACGATCCCGAGGTCCAGCGCCGCGCCGCGCAGGCCAAGGACACCGCGACCCGCGTCGCGCAGGACACCGCCGGGACCGTCAAGGACAAGGCCCCCGAGGTCGCCTCCGCCGCCCAGGGAGCGGTGGTCGGCGCGGCCGGCGCCGCCAAGGAGCGCCTCTCGAACAGCTCCGATGCGACCCTCGACGAGGACGCGGCGAAGGTCGCGGACGCCTCCGCCGACACGGACCTTGCCGACGGCAGCGCGGCCGCCGGCGGCGACGCCGAGGTGGGCGAGGACAAGCCCCTCAGCTCCTGAGCAGGCCCCGGGTCCGACGGGCCCGCCCCGACGCGCAGCGGCGCGCCGGCCTCACCCCAGCACGGTGACGCCGGCGCGCCGCTGCTCGTCCATGAAGCAGTTCCCGCACAGCGACATGTAGGTGACGGCGTCGGCCACCGCCCCTCCGGCCTCCTCGTCGATCGCGACCTGGTCGCCCTCGAACACGAACCGCTCGCCGATGCGCCGGCAGTTGAACTCGGCCTGCGCGCCGCAGCGGCACATCGTCGGCAGCTTCTCGACATTGTCCGCGAGCTCGAACAGCCGCTGCGCCCCGGGGAAGGTCGCGGTGCGGAAGTCGGTGCGCAGCCCGTAGCAGATCACCGAGATCGCGTCCTGCTTCGCGATGCGGAAGAGCTGGTCGATCTGCAGCGGCTCGAGGAACTGGGACTCGTCCACGAGCACGCAGTGCAGCGGCCGCAGGCCCCGCTCGTCGGCGGCCCGGGAGACCCGCTCCCGCAGGTCTTCGCCCGGATGGGCGAGCACGTCCACGCGCCGGCTCGCCCCGCCGCGGGCCACCACCCAGTCCTCGCCCTTGGTGTCCAGGGCGGGCTTGACCGTCAGGGTCGCCAGCCCTCGTTCGTCGTAGTTGTAGGCGGTCTTGATCAGGGTGTCGGACTTCCCGGAGTTCATCGCTCCGTACTTGAAGTGCAGCTTGGCCATGGTGTGGGGTGCTCCGGGGTCGCGGTGGGTCGGGGGAAGGGGGCGCAGGGACGGGCGAGGAGGGGTGGGGTGCGCGGGCTCAGAACGCGTCGAGCACGCTCGGCCGGGGGCCGGCCAGCAGCGCGTCGAGCAGCGCCTCGGCGGGCGCGTCGGCCTCGGCGCACAGTCCCAGCCGACGGGCGTCGGCGAGGGAGCGGCCGCCGGCGAGCAGCAGCGAGGCCGCGTGGACGTCGAGCAGGACCGTTCCCGCGGTCGCCTCGCCCGAGGGGGCGGCCGACGGCCCGGCCGACGACTCCACCGATGCCGCCCCGCGCTCCGGGACCGGGACGGCGCGGACGCGCCCGTCGGCCACGTGCACGTCGAAGACCCCCGCGGCGCGGCAGGTGCCTGCGGCGACCGTGTCGTCCGTGATCTCGAGCCGCAGCGCGCCGGAGAGCCCGGCCGGTGCCGGCCGTGCCGTGAGCAGGGCCGCGGTGTCGACCACCCGCATCATCACCAGCGGCACCGGCCCGCCGGCGGGCCGGGCGCCGCCTCCGGGCAGCACGTCCAGCACGGGATCCTCCGTCCGCACGCGCAGCTGCACCGACTCGGTCACCGTCGACCAGGAGCCGATCACGCGCAGCAGGGCGCGGAGGTCCTCGCGGTCCCGCCCCAGCACTTCGTGCACCTCGAGTCCGGGACCCTCGCCCCGGCGCCGGGTCCAGGAGGCGTAGCCGCGATCCAGTCCGTCCTCGCCGACGAGCAGCACGGCCTCCCAGCCGTGACCGGGGAGTCCCTCCGGGAACAGCGGCCCCTGGCGACGCAGCATGGCGTTGTCCCTGGCCGTCACCTCCTCGTACAGGGCGCGCACCCGCGGCATGCTCGCAGCAGTGACCGGGACGGTGCGCCGGCCGGGCACGGACCGCAGGCGCTGCAGGTCCACCAGCGGCACCTCGAGCGTCTCGACGCGAGCGACCACCTGGTATCCGTGGCGGCGGTAGATCTCGGGGTTCGAGGGATAGAGCATCGAGACCGGCAGGGACTGCTCGTCGCAGCGGGCGAGCACCGCAGTGAGCAGCTCGGCGAACAGCCCGTCGCCGCGGTGCGCGGGATGGACCGCGAGCCCGGCGATGCCGCCGCAGCGCACCCGGCCGCCGCCGAGGGAGATCTCGTCGTGCCGGATCCGCGCGGCCGCGGCGAGCACTCCCTCGGCTCCTCCCGGCAGCGCCGCCGAGTCGATCCCGATCGCGGTCTGACCGGGGGAGAGGGGCGCGGAGGCGGCGGGATCGTCGGCGTCGACGGACCCACCGAACGCGCTGGAGGTGAGCAGCCTGTAGGCCAGGGCGTCCGTCGGGGTGAGTTCTCGGACCGGCATGCGGACGAGTCTAGGGGCGCGCGACGGTGCATACTTGCCTCGCGAGACAGCCCAGGAGGTGCCGTGAGTCCACGCCGCGACAGCGAGTCGGAGAACCCGTCCACGAACGGGGGCCGCAAGCCGTTCACCCGCCCCAACAGCGCACAGCGCGGGGCGCGCGAGGCGCTGTCCCGTCGTCTCTCCGCCGGGGACCCGCGCAGCGAGCAGTCGCCGCGCCGCCGGATCCCCGTGGGCCTGTCCACCTCGTCCGTCTTCCCCTCGGGGGTGGAGGAGGCGTTCCGCCTCGCCGCCGAGATCGGCTACGACGGCATGGAGGTGATGGTCTCCTACCCGCGCGACAGCCAGGACCCGGACCTGCTGGCCGAGTACTCCCGCCGCTACGACCTGCCGATCCTCTCCCTCCACGCCCCGACGCTGTTCTTCCTGCAGGGGCTGTGGGGTCGCGACGCCTGGGTGAAGATCGAGCGCACGATCGAGATCGCGAAGTCGCTGGACGTCCCGACGATCGTCGCCCACCCGCCGTTCCGGTGGCAGGGGAAGTACGCGCGCGGCTTCGTCGAGGGCGTCGCCCGCCTCGAGGACGAGCACGGCATCGCGATCGCGGTGGAGAACATGTACCCCTGGCGGCTCGGGGTGCGCGAGGTGCTGAACTACCTCCCCGACCACGACCCGACCGACGAGGACTACGCCCACGTCACCGTCGACCTCTCCCACGCCGCGACCGCCGGGGACGACGCGCTGGAGATGATCGAGCGGCTCGGCGACAAGCTCACCCACCTCCACCTCGCCGACGGGTCCGGCAACACCACCAAGGACGAGCACCTGCCCCCGGGCGAGGGCAACCAGCCCTGCGCGGAGGTGCTGCGCCGTCTGTCCAACCGCGGTTGGGAGGGCTCGGTGCTGCTGGAGGTCACCACCAGCCGTGACCCCGTCGCGCGCGAGCGCACCCTGCGACAGTCCCTCGCCTTCGCCCGTCACCACCTCGGCCACCACCTCGAGGACGGGGACGTGGGATCCGCCACCCGCTGAGGGACTCCCCAGGCTCCGGTGGGAGGATGGCGCACGCATGTGCCGGGCTCCGCGCGGCCGCCATGCATCGACGACAAGCACACGAACTGATCGAACGACGAGGTAGCGCAGGCAGATGGGGAACGGCAACACAGGGATCGTCCACTCGAACACGAGCCTGCTGGCGGTCGAGGGGACTCTGCCGCAGGTGACGGTGACCTCGGACGAGATCGACGAGATGCTGGCCCCGGCCCGCAAGCGGCTGCGCCTGCCCAAGGGCGTGCTCCAGCGCGTCGCCGGCGTCTACGAGCGCAAGTGGTGGCGCGACCGCGAGAACGGCTGGAAGCAGGGCGTCGTGCTCGCCGCCGAGCGCGCGATGGCCAAGGCCGGGATCATGCGCGACCAGGTGGGCCTGCTGATCAACGCCTCCGTCTCCCGCCGTCACCTCGAGCCCGCGGTCTCCACGGGCATCCATCACTCGCTCGGCCTGCCGGCGGCCTGCATGAACTTCGACATCACCAACGCCTGCCTCGGCTTCGTCAACGCGATGACCATGGCCGCCGGCATGATCGACTCCGGCCAGGTGAAGTATGCGCTGATCGTGGGCGCGGAGGACGTCGAGGACGTCCAGCGCGGCACGATCGAGCGCCTGAACACCAAGGGCTCGACCCGCGCCGATTTCAACAACCAGTTCGCCTCGCTCACCCTCGGCTCCGGCGCCGCGGCCGCCGTGCTGGGCCCGGCCGACGAGCACCCTGAGGGTCACCGGCTGAAGGTCACCCAGGCGCGCTCGGGCACCGAGCACCACGAGCTGTGCGTGGCGAACATGGAGGACATGCGGACGGACTCCAACGGCCTGCTCGAGAACGGCATCAACCTGATCGTGGACACCTGGAAGGCCGCCAACGCCTCCGGGCTCGACTTCAAGGGCGTCGACTACGTCATCCCGCACCAGGTCTCGATGGTCTACACCCGCAACTTCTCGAAGATCACCGGGGTGGGGATGGAGCGCATCCCCGTCACCTTCCCGGACTGGGGGAACATCGCCGCGGAGGCGGTCCCGATGACCCTCGCTCACATCCAGGACGACATCGAACGCGGCCAGCGGGTGCTGCTGATGGGCGTCGGCTCCGGACTGAACACGGCGATGATGGAGGTCCAGTGGTGAAGAGCACCCCCGAGATCCCCGACGTGCCGGGCCTGGACCCGGTGCTGCACCGCACCGAGCAGGTCCGCGACCACACCGGCGAGCTGCGGCAGTGGCACCTGCTGGACTCCGGCCCCTGGCTCGCCGAGCGCGGCATCACCCCGCGCGGCACCCTGCTCGCCGTCCACGGCAACCCCACCTGGTCCTTCCTGTTCCGCTCCCTGGTGCGCGAGGACATCCCCTGGCGGCTCATCGCCGTGGACCAGCTCGAGATGGGCTACTCCGAGCGGACCGGCGTGACCCGCCGCTACCAGGACCGCATCACCGACCTCTCGCTGCTGACCGACGCGCTGTCCCTGCACGGGCCGGTCGTCACCGTCGGCCACGACTGGGGCGGGCTGATCTCGACCGGCTGGGCGCTGGACAACCGCCACGACGTGGTCGGCATGATCCTCACCAACACCGGCGTGCACCAGCGGATCGAGGAGGCGCTCCCGAAGGCGCTGCAGCTCGCGACCACCCCCGGCTTCCGCACCGCCTCGACCTCGCTGACCGACGCCTTCCTGCGCACCACCCTGTCGCTGTCGAAGCCGTCGCTGCCCAAGGAGATCCAGGACGCCTATCTCGCGCCCTACCGCTCCCGCTCGCGCCGCCGCGGCATCGACCAGTTCGTCGCCGACATCCCCGCCGCCGCGGACCACCCCTCCCGCGCCACCCTCGACCGGGTCGCCGAGGGGCTCACCCACCTCCAGGTCCCCACGCTCTTCGCCTGGGGCCCGCGCGACATCACCTTCTCGGACCGCTTCCTGCGCGACCTGATCCAGCGCGTCCCGCACGCGGACGTGCACCGCTTCGAGGGCGCCTCCCACCTGGTGTGGGAGGACGCCGACGTCGCCGGGCTCGTCGCCCAGTGGCTCGAGGCGACCTTCTCCGCCGCAGGCACGCCCCGCACCGAGGCCCCCGCCCGGCGCCCCGTCTCCGCCTACGCCGCCGAGCAGGTGCCCGCCGCCCCGATCGGCGCGCCGATCGCGCGCCTGGCCGCGGATCCGCTCCACGCCCACCGGCCGGCCGTGGTCGAGCTCGGCGCCGAGGAGGACGGCGGCACGCGGGAGATCTCCTGGTCGCTGCTGCACCGCCGCGTCGAGGACATCGCCGCGGGCCTGCTCGGCCACGGCGTCCGCCCCGGCGACCGGGTCAGCCTGCTGATCACCCCCGGCGCCGACCTCACCGGCGTGCTCTACGCCTGCTTCCGGATCGGTGCGGTGGCCGTCGTCGCCGACGCGGGCCTCGGCACCCAGGGCCTGACCCGCGCCGTGATCGGCTCCCACATCGACTGGCTGATCGGCATCCCGAAGGCGCTCGTCGGCGCCCGCGCGATGGGCTGGCCCGGCCGACGGATCAGCGTCGAGCAGCTGCCCACCGTGGACCGCGCCGCCCTCGGCGTGGAGACCTCGATCGCGGAGCTCGCCCGCTCCGGCGCCCTCCAGCGCGAGCTCGGCGCCCCGCTGGACGTGGCCCACCCGGACCCCGACTCCGACGCGGCGGTGCTGTTCACCTCCGGCTCGACCGGCCCCGCCAAGGGCGCCGTCATGACGCACCGCCAGCTCAGCGCCATGTTCGCCGCCGTCGGCGACACCCTCGACCTCGCCCCCGAGCGGGGCCTGGTGGCCGGCTTCGCGACCTTCGCGCTGCTGGGCCCCGCCCTCGGCGCGCCGACGGTGGTGCCGGACATGGACATCACCCGTCCCGGCGAGCTCACCGCCCCGGCGCTGGCCGCCGCGATCGGCGCGCTCGGCCGCCCCGCCGTGTTCACCGCCCCCGCCGCGCTGCGGAACATCCTGGACACCGCCGGCGAGCTCGACGAGGCCGGTCGCGCCGCGATGGCCGGCGCCGCGAGCTTCTTCTCCGCCGGCGCCCCGATCCCCGCGCACCTGCTGCAAGGGCTGGCGGAGATCATGCCGGAGGCGAAGGCGCTGACCCCCTACGGCATGACCGAGTGCCTGGCCGTCGCCGCGATCGACCTCGAGGGCATCGAGGCGGCGGGCCCCGGCTCCGGCGTCTGCGTCGGCACCCCCGTCCCGCGCGTGCAGATCGCCGTCGCGGTGATGGACGAGGGGGGCCGCACCACCGGCGAGATCACCGAGGAGGCCGGCGTGACCGGCGAGATCCTCGTGCGCGCCCCGCACGTGCGCGACCGCTACCTCATGCTCTGGGGCACCACGCACACCTCGATGCGCTTCGAGGGCTGGCACGCCACCGGCGACGTCGGCCACCTCGACGAGGCGGGACGCCTGTGGGTCGAGGGCCGTGCCGCGCACGTCCTGGCCACCGCCGACGGACTGTTCACCCCCGTCCAGGTCGAGGAGGCCGCCGAGGCGGTCCCGACCGTGCGCCGCGCCGGCGCCGCCGTCGTCGGCCCCCGCGGCACGCAGCAGGTCGTCGTGATCCTCGAGACCGAGGACGGCTACCGGCCCGGGAAGGCGGCCCGCCCGAGGCCCGCCGCCCCCTCCCTCGCCGAGGCCGTTCGCCGTGCCGTGCGCGAGCGCGCCGGCGTCGAGGTCGTCGCCGTGTTCGAGACCCGGGCGCTGCCCACCGACATCCGCCACAACTCGAAGATCGACCGTGCGGCGCTGTCGCGCTGGTCCGAGCAGACCCTGCGGGGCGAGCGGGCGGAGGCCCTGTGAGCGCCCCGACCGTCCTGGTCACCGGCGCCTCCGGCATGCTCGGCGGTGCCGTCGCGACCGCCCTGCGCGACCGCGGCGCCACGGTGCGCGCCTTCCAGCGCCGCCCCGCGGGGATCGACGGCGTCGAGGACGTGCTGGGCTCCCTCACCGAGGCCGACGACGTGCGCCGCGCCGTGCAGGGCGCGGACGCGGTCGTCCACCTCGCGGCGAAGGTGTCGATCTCCGGCCCCGAGAGCGAGTACCGGGCGATCAACATCGGCGGCACCGGGAACGTGCTCGACGCGCTGCGCGCGAACGGCGGCGGCACCCTCGTGAACGTCTCCACACCCTCGGCCGCGCACCTGGGCCGCGCGATCGTGGGCCTGGACGCGACCCCCGCCGATCCGGAGCGCGCCCGCGGCCCCTACGCCCGCACCAAGGCGGCCGCCGAGCTGCTCGCGATGGACGCCGACGGGAACGACGGGATCTCCGTGACCTCGATCCGTCCCCACATCGTGTGGGGGCCCGGGGACACCCAGCTCGTCGGCCGGATCGTCGACCGCGCCGCGAGCGGCCGTCTGCCGCTGCTGGACGAGGGCATGGCCCTGATCGACACCACCTACGTCACCAACGCCGCGGACGCGATCGTCGCCGCGCACGATCGGATCGCGGACGTGCACGGGCAGAGCTTCGTGATCTCCAACGGCGAGCCGCGGACCGTCCGCGACGTCTTCGCCGGCTGGTGCGAGGCCGCGGGGGTGCCCGCCCCGACCCTGCGCGTCCCCGGCAGCGTGGCCCGCCTCGCCGGACGGCTCATCGAGCGGGTGTGGGAGAAGCGCCCGGGCCATGACGAACCGCCGATGACCGAGTTCCTCGCCGAGCAGATGTCCACCGCGCACTGGTTCGACCAGCGCCGCACCCGCGAGATGCTGCAGTGGACGCCGCGCGTGAGCATGGACGAGGGCAACGCCCGCCTCGCGGAGTGGTTCCGCGCGCATCCCGTCGTCTGAATCCTCCAGCCCGTCACATCGCACGGAAGCCGAGCCCATGAGCGAGAAGAACACCGACCCATCCGCCACCGGGGCGGCCTCCACGCCGGAGCACGCCCCGGCCGACGACGCCGCGCTGCGCGCCGAGATCGACGCCGAGCTCGCGGCCGAACGGGCCTCCCGCCCGCGGGCGAGCAGCCGCCTCGCCGGCCTGGTGCTGCTGCTGGGCGGGATCATCGGCTGGATCGCCTCCCTCGAGCTGCAGGTCGGCAAGGAGTTCCTGCTCGCGAACCCCGGGGCGAGCCTCGGCTGCGACGTGAACCCCTTCATCTCGTGCGGCAACGTGATGATGACCTGGCAGTCCTCGGCGCTGGGCATCCCGAACATGGCGATCGGGCTCGCCGGCTTCGCGATCATGGCCGCGGCCGGTGCGCTGATGGTCTCCGGCACGCAGCTGCCCACCTGGTTCCGCTGGGCATGGCTGGGCGGGATGACCTTCGCCTTCGGCTACATCCACTTCCTCGCGATCTCCGCGATCTTCGTGATCCGTGCGCTGTGCCCCTGGTGCATGGTCATCTGGACCGTCACCGCACCGATGTTCTTCGCGACCCTGGCCCGCACGATCGAGCACGGCGATCTGCGCCTGCCCGCCCCGCTCGCAGGACTGCTGCGCCGCTGGGGGCTGCTGACCGTGCTGTGGTACCTGCTGGTGATCATCGTGATCGCCGCCGCGTTCTGGCGGCAGTGGCTGGTCGTGCTCGGCCTCGACTGATCACGGTCCGGGGGACCTGACCGTTCCTCCACAGCGCTCCGCCGTCCCCAGGGCGGCAGCGGGCTCGGACGGCGCCCGCTCCGCGCGCCTAGGTTCGCGGGCATGGGAGCACCACCAGGGACCGAGGAGCGAGGCACCGCGGCGCGGCATCGCCGCACCGGGCAGCCGCTGATCCGCCGACGCGACCACACCGCCGAACGGCCGCGACGTCGACTGCCCTTCCCCGCCCCGCCGGCCTCCGCGCTGATCGGCATCGCGGTGCTGGTGCTGATCGGCGCCGGGGTCATCCACCTCTCCGGCACCGGATCGGCGATCCCGCAGGAGGAGCCTGCCGGGGTGACGGTCGCGGAGGGCGGGACTGCCGGCCCGGAGGGCGGCGCCGACGGCGAGGGATCGGACGGGGCCGAGGGCGCCGACGACGACGGCGACGCCGATGGAGGCGACGGGACGACCGGGGACGGAGCCGAGTCCTCGGGGGGCCCCGCCGCCACCGCCTCGTCCGCTCCCGCCGAGCTCGTCGTCCATGTCTCCGGCGCCGTCGTCTCGCCCGGCGTGGTCCGCCTCCCGCCCGGTGCCCGGGTCGATGACGCGCTGCGCGCCGCCGGCGGCGCGACCGGGGAGGCGGAGCTCGACGCCGTGAACCTCGCCCGCCCCGTCGTCGACGGCGAGCAGATCCACGTGCCCGTCCCGGGGGAGGAGCCGCCTGCCAACTCCGCCCCGGCGCCCGCCGCGGACGCTCCGCCCGCGGGCGACGCCGGTGCCGGCGAAGGGTCGGCGGGCGGCAGGGGCGCGGACGGCGGCCTGATCGACCTGAACACGGCGAGCGCCGCCGAGCTCGACGAGCTGCCCGGCGTCGGCCCCGCGATCGCGCAGCGCATCGTGGACCACCGTGAGCAGAACGGGCCCTTCGAGAGCGTCGACCAGCTCGAAGAGGTCTCCGGGATCGGCCCCGCCACCCTCGAGAAGATGCGCGACAGGGCGACGGTGTGAGCGCGCCTCCCCGGAGCGAGGAGCGGACATGACCCGCGCGGATCTGCGCCTGCTGCCCGGCGCGACCTGCGTCTGGGCGCTCGCGGTGCTCGGCGTGACCGCCGGCGGCGCCGCCGCGATCGCCGCCGGGGCCGTGATCGTCTCACTCGCCCTGACCGCTCTCACCCTGCTCGGGCCCGCCCGCGGCGCGCGCACCATCCTCGCCCACCTCGCACTGGTGCTCCTCGCCGGACTGCTCCTGATCCCGGCGCTGCACCGTCACGACGGCACCGCCGACGCGCTCGGCGAGGCCGCTGCCGACGGGCTCGTCGTCGAGCTCACCGTGATCGCGGGGTCCGACCCCGCACCGCCGAGCGGCGGCCCGGAATGGTCCCGCACCGGCCTGCAGATGATGGCCCGCACCGAGCCGGGTCCGGCACGGATCGGGCGGGCGCAGGAGCAGCTCACCGCCGCCGTGCCGGTGCTCGTGCGCGCCGACGGCGAGGCCGCGGAGGCACTCGCACGGATCCGCGACGGGGAGCCCGTCCATGTGCGGGGACGGGTCTCGGGCGATGCCTCGCTCCTAGTCCTGCGCGCCACGGAGGTCGGTCCCGCGCAGGAGGCGTCGGGCGGTGTCGGGCCGGGCCAGGAGGCTCGGCACCGTCTGCGGCAGATCGCCCGCGACGCCACCGCTCATCTCCCTCCGGACGAGGCCGCGCTCGTGCGCGGCATGACCACCGGGGACACCAGCGGCATGGGGGAGCAGACCGAGGAGATCATGCGCCGCGCCGGGATCTCGCATCTGGTCGCCGTCAGCGGAGCGAACATCGCCCTCGTCCTCGCCGCTGTGCTCGGTCCGCTGCTGCTGGCCGGGGTGCGCCGCCGTCCCCGCCTGCTGATCGCCGCCGCCGTGGTCGCGGGGTACGTGTGGCTGGTCGGCGACGAGCCGAGCGTGCAGCGCGCCGCGACCATGGCCGCACCACTGCTCGCCGCACGGTTCGCCGGCGTGCGCGCCTCCCCGGTCGCCGCGCTCGCTCTCACCGTCGCGCTGTGGTCCGTGCTCGACCCCGTCACCGCCGCCTCGATCGGCTTCCTGCTCTCCGCCCTCGCGACCGCGGCGATCCTGCTCGCGGCACCGCCGCTCGCCCGCGCGCTCGAGCAGATGAGCGGCGGACGGCTCGGCCGGACGGCTGCGCTCGTGCTCGCCGTGCCGCTCGTCGCCCAGGCCGCCTGTACGCCCGTGCTGATCCTGCTGACCCCTGAGGTCTCCGTCTGGGCCGTGCCCGTGAACATGCTCGTCGGACCGCTCGTCGGCCCCTCCACGGTGCTGGGCCTCCTCGCGCTCGTGCTCGGGGTCATCTGGCCCGGTGGGGCCGCGGTGCTGTACGGGATCGCCGCTGGAGGGGCCCATCTGGTGCTCCTGATCGCCCGCACCGCCGACGCCCTGCCCGGCTCCCGCATCGCCGTGCCCGACGGGACCACGGGCGTGCTCGGCGCGATCGCCGTGCTCCTGATCGCCGGCCTCGCCGTCGCGGGGAGGCGCCGTCCCGCCGTCCGCTGGGCCACTGCGGTGGTGCTCGTCATCGCACTCGCCCCCGGCATCGGGCGGATGCTGCCGGTGCGCAGCACCCCCGGCTGGAGCCTCGCCCTGTGCGCGGTCGGCCAGGGCGACGCGCTGCTGCTGCGCCCCGCCGGCTCCGACCGGGACGGGCCGACGGTCCTGGTGGACACCGGCCCCGACCCCGCAGCGCTGGACGCCTGCCTCGACCTGCTGCAGGTGCCGGATATCGACCTGCTGGTCCTCACCCACCCGCACGCCGACCACACCGGCGGGAGGGACGCCCTGACCGGGGCGCGCACCCCGGCGCAGCAATGGGTCTGCCCGCTGCCGGCCGCCGCGGCCGACGTCGTCCCGGGAGCGCCCGCCGAGGTCGCGACCACCGGCACCGGCTGGGAGCAGGACGGCCTCGCCCTGACGGTGCTGTGGCCCGACTCGGCCGAGGCCGCCGAACGGGCCAGCGCCGCCGAGCAGGGATCGGGAGAGGGGGACGCCGCGAATGACTGCTCGATCGCGCTCGAGGTGCACTGGGCCGACGGGACCCGCCTGGTCACCCTCGGCGACCTCGAACCCGCCGCGCAGGAGCAGCTCGCCGCGACCGAGCCGGGCCCGGCGGACATCGTCAAGGTCGCCCACCACGGCTCCCGCTTCCAGCACGCCCCGCTCTACGAGCAGCTCGACCCCGACCTGGCGCTGGTCCCGGTGGGGCGGGAGAACACCTTCGGTCATCCCACCGACGAGCTGCTGGACCTCGTCCGCGGCACCGGCGCCCAGGTGCTGCGCACCGACGTCCACGGCACCGTCGTGCTCCCCACGGGCGAGGACGCCGCGCCGCGGAGCGTCGCGCCAGCGCGGTAGCGGCACCGGGGCGTCGGCCCGGACCGCTAGGATCGTGCAGTCCCCCTGAGCAGTGAGGAGCTCCCGTGAGCGATGTCGAGTGGCACAGCGTCGCCCTCGCACCGATCGTGCTCGTCCACGGCACGGAGGGTCTGATCGCCGACCGAGCCGTGCAGCGCCTGCGCGCCCTGGCCAAGGAAACCGATCCCTCCGTGGAGGTCCACGACCTCTCCGGCGAGGCCCTCGGCCCCGGCGCCCTGGCCCAGGTCGCGAGCCCCTCCTTGTTCGGCGAGCCGCGCCTGGTGGTCGTTCCCGAGCTGCAGTCCGCCCCGGACTCCCTCGTCCTCGAGCTGCTCGCCTACGTGAAGGCTCCCGAGCAGGACGTCACCCTCGTGCTCGTCCACCGCGGCGGCAATCGCGGGAAGAAGCTCCTGGACGCCCTGAAGAAGGCGGGAGTGCCGCGCGTGGACGCGAGCCCCGTCAAGCGCGCCGCGGACAAGCAGGCCTTCGTCGCCGCGGAGTTCGCCCGTGCCCGCCGTCGCATCCAGCCCGACGCTCTGGTCGCCCTCGTCGACGCCTTCGGCACCGACCTCGCCGAGCTCGCGGCGATCAGTCGCCAGCTGATCGAGGACACCACCCCCGACCCGGGCGAGCAGCCCGCCCAGGTGACCGTCGCGGAGGTGCGCGCGCTGACCTCCGGCCGTGTGGAGTCCACCGCCTTCGCCGTCGCGGACGCCGCGATCGCGGGCAAGGAGCAGGACGCGCTGCAGCTGCTCCAGCAGGCGCAGCTCGCCGGCGCCGACCCCGTCCCGATCGTCGCCGCGATCGCCTCGAAGGTCCGCTCGCTGGCGAAGGTGTCCGCACCGGGCGCGACCCCGCGCAGCCTCGGCATGCCCGACTGGATGCTGCGCAACCTCTCCCGGGAGGCGAAGAGCTGGAACGACCGCTCCCTGGCCCGGGCGATCGAGGCAGTGGCCCGCGCGGACCATGAGGTCAAGGGCGCCGGCCGCGACCCGCAGTGGTCGGTGCAGCGCATGGTGATGGGGATCTGCCGGGCCCGCCGCGCCCGCTGATCCCGGGCATGAAGGAGCCCGGTGCGCATCGCTGCGCACCGGGCTCCTCATGCCCCGGAGGGGCGGGGTCCTCAGGGACCGATGATCACTTGGCGACGCCGGCGACCAGCTTGGCGAGACCGGACTTGCGGTTCGCGGCCTGGTTCTTGTGGATGACGCCCTTGGACACGGCCTTGTCGAGCTTGCGCGAAGCGGACTTCAGCGCCTCGTTCGCCACGTCGGCATCGCCGGTCGAGACAGCGGCCTTCACCTTGCGGGTGTAGGTCTTGAGCTCGGACTTGACGGCGCGGTTGCGCAGACGAGCCTTCTCGTTCGTCTTGTTGCGCTTGATCTGGGACTTGATGTTTGCCACGAAGACTCTTCTCCAGTGTTGCTGAGGTGGATCATCCCGGACTGCCGAGGAACGGAGCCGACGGGGACGGCGGTGGGGATTCGCCTGGAGACGTCGGTCCCGGAGTCGCTGCCACGGGTACTCGCCCGGGTCGCACGAACCGCCCGTCCCCTGAGACACTTCGGGAGGACACCCCTGCGCACACCGAACGGTATGTCACACATACAAGGAGAGATGCTAACAGAGGGCAGTCCCCGGGCCGGTGCTCATGTGCGCCGTGTCTCCCGATCCGTGACGCGCGCCCCAAACTGCTTCTCGGCGCCCGCGCAGGCCGCGCACCGGGAGGGCAGAGCCCGCGTGACCTCCGGCGGCGAGGCGGCCGCTCACAGCGCGACGGCGCGCACCGCCTCCGCGACCCGGTCGTAGCGCTCGCGGTCCAGCCGCGCACCCTCGCGTCGCACCGACCCCGGGGCCAGGCGCAGCAGGCGGTCCGCCCTGACCTCCGAGGGGCGGCCCTGCCGGTCCCAGTCGCCGGCGCCGATGTCCACCCAGGTCGCGCCGTGCTCATCGGTGCGGGTCGCGCCGGGTTCGGTGCGGTCGCGGGAGGTGAGCATCAGGGCCACCAGCGCGGTGCCCGTCCCGTCGGCCCCGCCGGCGGAGGCGTCCTCCTCGGCGATCACGAGCACCGGACGGTCCTTGCCCTGGGAGAGGTCCTCCTCGTAATGGACCCACGCCCACACGACCTCTCCCGGATCGGGACGGTCGTCGTCCCGCGGGGCGTAGACCAGCTCGAGCGGGACGCCGTGGCGGCGGTCGGCGAGCGCGCCGTCGGAGGCCTGGCCGCGACCATCGGACTCGGGACGAGCGCTGTCGTGCTGCCTGGAGCCCTGCCCGGACCTGCCGCGCTGCTCCTGCACCGAACGGATCGCGGCGCGTCCGAGGTCCCGTGCGCCGCGGCGCACGGAGGGGTTGCGGGCGAGGGAGCGGGCGACGGAGCCGAGCCGGGAGAGCAGCGACATGGTTCTCGCTTCCTGGGCGGAGCGCCCACGAGGGGATGGAGGTCGGTGTGAGAATGGTAGGCATGTCTGACACCTCGCTGTTCCGCAGCGCCCGCACCGGAGCGGACGGTGACGAGATGTTCGCCGCCGACGGCACCGTGCGCCCCACCTATCGGGCGCTGCACGACGCGCTGGCCGGGCTGGGCCCGGAGGAGTTCCGCTCCCGCTCCGAGTCCCTCGCCCGCAGCTATCTCGACCAAGGCATCACCTTCGACTACGCGGGGGAGGAGCGCCCCTTCCCGATCGACGCGATCCCGCGGGTGATCGACGCCGACGAATGGGCCCGGGTCTCCTCCGGCGTCTCCCAGCGCGTCCGCGCCCTCGAGGCCTTCCTCGACGACCTCTACTCCGACCGCCGCGCGATCGCCGACGGCGTGATCCCCGAGGAGCTCGTCACCTCCTCGACCTACGTGGTCGACGCGGTGCGCGGCTACCGGCCGGCGAACGGGGTGCGCATCCACGTCTCCGGCATCGACCTGGTCCGCGGCGGGGACGGCGGCTTCCGGGTGCTCGAGGACAACGTCCGCACCCCCAGCGGCGTCAGCTACGTGCTCTCGAACCGCCGCGCCATGGCGCAGGGCTTCCCCGAGCTGTTCGCGGACCGGCCCGTGCGCCGCGTCGGCGAGTATCCCGGCCGGCTGCTGGCCGCGCTGCAGGCCGCCGCCCCGGACACCGCCGGCGAGGAGGCGACCGTGGTGGTGCTGACCCCCGGCCGCTACAACAGCGCCTACTTCGAGCACTCGCTGGTCGCCCGCACGATGGGCGTCGACCTCGTGGAGGCCTCGGACCTCGTCGAGCGGGGCGATCGCATCTACATGCGCACCACCGCGGGTCTGCGCCGCGTGGACGTGATCTACAAGCGCACCGACGACGACTTCCTCGACCCCGAGGTGTTCCGCCCCGACTCGATGCTGGGCGTGCCGGGCCTGGTCCGCTCCGTCCTCGCCGGCAACGTCGTGGTCGCCAACGCCATCGGCAACGGCATCGCCGACGACAAGCTGACCTACACCTACGTCCCGGACCTGATCCGCTACTACCTCTCCGAGGAGCCGATCCTCCCCAACGTCGACACCTGGCGGCTCGAGGAGCCCGGCTCCCTCGTCGAGGTGCTCGACCGGCTCGAGGAGCTCGTGGTCAAGCCCGTGGACGGCTCCGGCGGCAAGGGCATCGTCATCGGCCCCTCCGCCACGCGGGAGGAGCTCGACGCGCTGCGGAGGCGGCTGCGCGCCGATCCTCGCGGCTGGATCGCTCAGCCCGTCGTCCAGCTCTCCACCATCCCCACCCTCGTGGAGGAGGGGCCCGAGCCCCGCCATGTGGATCTGCGCCCCTTCGCCCTGAACAGCGGGGACGACGTGTGGGTGCTGCCCGGCGGGCTCACCCGCGTCGCCTTGCCGCGCGGGGAGATGATCGTGAACTCCTCCCGCGGCGGCGGCTCGAAGGACACCTGGGTGCTCGCCGCCGGCCGCCCCGGCGCCGCCGCCTCGGGTCTCGCCGACCAGGACGAGGAGGGGATCGAGGACCCGACGGACGACACGCGCGACCAGTTCGACGACCCCCGCGAGGAGCACGGCGAGGAGCGGGAGGTCGAGCCGGACCCGGTCACCTCCGCCATCCCGATCATCGAGGCCGACGACGAGGAGGAGGACCGCCATGATGCTCAGTAGGATCGCCGACGCGATGTTCTGGATCGGCCGCTACGTGGAGCGGGCCGACCAGACCGCGCGCATCCTGGGCGTGTCGCTCCAGTCGATCACCGAGGACGCCTCCCTCGACCCCGTCGACTCCTGCGCGGGCGTGTACGGGATCTTCGGCGTCACCGACGTGCCGGCCGAGGACCTGACGGTGCAGCGGGTGCTGGAGCGCCTGGTCACCGACCGGGCGAACCCCTCCTCCGTCGCCGGCGCCCTCCAGGCCGCGCGGGAGAACGCCCGGGGTGTGCGCGAGGCGCTGTCCACGGAGGTGTGGGAGTCGCTGAACAGCGCCACCCTCGGCATGCCGCGCGGCGTGCGGCCCTCTCGCATGCACGGCGCCTTCCAGTTCGCCAAGGACCGCTGCGCCATGGTCAACGGCCTGCTGGACGCGTCGATGACGCGTGACGAGGCGTGGCTGTTCCTGCGCGTGGGCCAGCTGCTGGAGCGGGTCGACATGCTCGCCCGCAATCTCCAGGCCCACGACCTCTCCGACACCTCCGACGCGGCGACCGTGCTGCTGCTGCGCTCCTGCAGCGCGCACGAGGCGTACATCCGTTCGTATCGCGGCCGCGTGCGCGTCTCCGGCGCGATCGAGTTCCTGCTGCTGGACTCGATCTTCCCGCGCTCGGCCGCGTACTGCCTCAGCGAGATCGACGAGGCGCTCGAGACCCTCGCCAAGCTCCACGGCAATAGCTTCGACCGCCTCGGCACCGCCGAGCCGGGCCGCAGGATCGTCGGCCGCGCGCTCGCGAGCCTGCGCTTCCGCCAGCTCGAGGACATCACCGAGGACTTCGAGGACGAGATGGAGCAGCTCCAGCGCGTCACCGGCGCCGTCACGAGATCGCTGGGCACCACCTACTTCCACCCCGCCGCCTGAGCCCGCCGCGGAGCAGGGGTGAGCGCGGCGAGAGGGGCGAGGGGCCCGCTGGGGCTCGTGAGCCCGCTGCGCGGGGCGGCGCTGGTGCGCAACAGCCCGGCGGACCACGTCCCCAGCCACGGGACGACGCTGGGCGCCTCGTCGTACGCGATCGACCTGGTGCCCCTCGACGACCGGGGCCGGACGGCGCCGTACGCGCCGATGTCGTTCCTGCTGCCCGAGCCGCCGGAGCGCTTCGCGGGCTTCGGCCTGGAGGTGCTGGCCCCGGCCGACGGGACCGTCCGGCACGTCCACGATGGGGAAGCCGACCATCGCGCCCATCGCGGTCTGCCGTCGGTGCTCTACGCGCTCACGCAGCGGCGTCGCCTGCGCCGGGGCTGGCAGGGACTCGCCGGGAACCACGTCGTCCTCGAGGTCGCCCGCGGCGGCCGGGCGGCGTTCGTCGTCCTGTGCCATCTGCAGCAGGGCAGCATCGCCGTGGGTATCGGACAGCGGGTCGCGGCGGGGGAGGTGCTCGCCCGGTGCGGGAACTCGGGTAACAGCATGGAGCCGCACGTGCATCTGCAGGCGATGGACGGCCTCGACCCCCGCACGGCCGCGGCGCTGCCCCTCACCTTCCCCGGCGGTGTGCCGCGGGCTGGTCAGCGCCTGGCGGGCGCGGGGGAGGCCGACGGGCGGTGACCGTCCCGGCCCGGTGCCCTCCTCCGGGACGGGCGCCCGGCCGGGTGATCCCGTCGGCCTCGCTGTGACGTCGGCCCATCGGCCGTCCCCGGGACACCGAGGCGCGCGCGGCACATGAGACCATGGACCGATGCCCGGCGCATGCGCGCCCGGCACACCATCGACGAGAGGACGAATGCCGGTGACCCCGAGGATCGCTGCCGATGAGGCACGGGACATCGCTCCCGCGTCGACGCCCCAGGAGCGGCTCCGCAACTTCTGCATCATCGCCCACATCGACCACGGCAAGTCGACGCTGGCCGACCGGATGCTGCAGATCACCGGGATCGTCGAGGAGCGCGCCATGCGCGCCCAGTACCTCGACCGGATGGACATCGAGCGCGAGCGCGGCATCACCGTGAAGTCCCAGGCCGTGCGCATGCCCTGGCAGGTCGACGGCGTCAATTACGCCCTGAACATGATCGACACCCCCGGGCACGTGGACTTCACCTACGAGGTCTCCCGCTCCCTTGCCGCCTGCGAGGGGGCGATCCTGCTGGTCGACGCCGCGCAGGGCATCGAGGCGCAGACGCTCGCGAACCTGTACCTCGCGATGGAGCACGACCTCACCATCATCCCGGTGCTGAACAAGATCGACCTGCCCGGCGCCGAGCCCGAGAAGTACGCGGCCGAGATCGGCCAGCTCGTCGGCGTGGACCCCGAGGACGTGCTGCGCGTGTCCGGGAAGACCGGCGTGGGCGTGCCCGAGCTGCTCGACCACGTGGTGCGCACCCTGCCCGCCCCCGAGGGGCAGGTCGACGCCCCCTGCCGCGCGATGATCTTCGACTCCGTCTACGACACCTACCGCGGCGTCGTCACCTACGTGCGCGTCGTCGACGGCTTCCTCAAGGCCCGCGACCGGATCGACATGATGTCCACCGGCGCCCACCACGAGCTGCTCGAGATCGGCGTGAGCTCCCCGGAGCCGCACCCCACCCAGGGCATCGGCGCCGGCGAGGTCGGCTATCTCATCACCGGCGTGAAGGACGTGCGCCAGTCCAAGGTGGGCGACACGATCACCACCTCGGTGCGCGGCGCGACCGATCCGCTGGCCGGCTACGCCGATCCCAAGCCGATGGTCTACTCGGGCCTGTTCCCGATCGACGGCTCCGACTATCCCGTGCTGCGCGATGCGCTGGACAAGCTCAAGCTCAACGACGCCGCTCTGGTCTACGAGCCGGAGACCTCCACCGCCCTCGGCTTCGGCTTCCGCGTCGGCTTCCTGGGCCTGCTTCACCTGGAGATCATCCGCGAGCGACTCGAGCGCGAGTTCGACCTCGACCTCATCTCCACCGCCCCCTCCGTGGTCTACCAGGTCGTGATGGAGGACGGCACAGAGATCGAGGTGCTGAACCCCTCCGACTTCCCCGAGGGGAAGGTGAACCAGATCAGCGAGCCCGTCGCCTCGGCGACGATCCTCGTGCCCAGCGAGTTCATCGGCGCGGTCATGGAGCTGTGCCAGTCCAAGCGCGGCACCCTCGGCGGCATGGACTACCTCAGCGAGGACCGCGTCGAGCTGCGCTACACCCTGCCGCTGGCCGAGATCGTCTTCGACTTCTTCGACCAGCTGAAGTCCAAGACCCGCGGCTACGCCTCGCTGGACTACGACGTCTCCGGCGAGCAGACCGCGGACCTGGTGAAGGTCGACATCCTCCTGCAGGGCGAGCCGGTCGACGCGTTCAGCGCGATCGTGCACCGCGACAAGGCCTACTCCTACGGCGTGGACATGTCCGGCAAGCTCAAGAACCTCATCCCCCGCCAGCAGTTCGAGGTTCCGATCCAGGCCGCGATCGGCTCGCGCATCATCGCCCGCGAGAACATCCGCGCCATGCGCAAGGACGTGCTGTCCAAGTGCTACGGCGGCGACATCTCCCGCAAGCGCAAGCTGCTGGAGAAGCAGAAGGAGGGCAAGAAGCGCATGAAGAACATCGGCTCCGTCGAGGTGCCGCAGGAGGCCTTCATCGCCGCGCTCTCCTCCGACGCCTCCGAGCCCTCGAAGGACGAGAAGAAGAAGAAGTGAGCACCGCGCCCGGCCCGCTGCCCGAGACAGCCCCGCGCCGCCTCGACCCGCTCGAGGTCGCCTTCGAACCCGGCGGCGGCCGGCTCGGGGCGGTGTGCACGGTCGCCCAGCTCTTCGAGGTGCGCGAGCGCTCCCTCATGAGCGGGATCGACAAGCGCCCGGCGGGCGGCTCCGTCACGCTCCTCACCCACGGCGTGCTCGGCGACGTGCAGGGCGACCGTGAGCACCACGGCGGGATCTTCAAGGCCGTCTACGCCTACTCTCGGGAGGTGCGCGAGGCCTACGCCTCCGCGCTCGGCCACGAGTTGCCCGACGGGTTCTTCGGCGAGAACCTCGCCACCGTCGGCCAGGACACCGACCGCACGGTGATCGGGGAGCGCTGGCGGATCGGCGGCGCAGAGCTCGAGGCGACCTGCCCCCGCAACCCCTGCGGCACCTTCGCCGCCTGGATGGGGGACCGCCGCTGGGGCCGCGCCTTCACCGACCAGGGCCGGGCCGGCGCCTATTTCCGCGTGCTCGTCGAGGGCGAGGTGCGCGCCGGCGACGCGATCGAGGTGCTCGAGCGGCCGGACCACGGCGTGACGATCGCCGACGCCTTCCGGGGACTGGACGCCGCGCAGGCCCGCGCCCTGCTCGACTGGGCGGAGGCGAGCGGCACCGTGCTGTACGAGACCCTCGTCGGCGCCGCGCAGAAGACGCTCGCCAGAGCGGGCGAGCGCGAGGACTTCCCGGAGCGGCTGCGCTCCACCGGACGGGGCCTCGGTCTCGGTCTCGGGCTGTGACGGCCGTGAAGGACCTCTCCGCCTACATCCACGTTCCGTTCTGCGCCGTGCGCTGCGGGTACTGCGACTTCAACACCTACACGAACGCCGAGCTGGGCGGCGGCGGGTCCCAGGCCGAGTACTCGGACAACGCGATGGCCGAGATGGACCTGACCCTCGCGGCGGACCGCGCGGCCGGGTACGAGTACGAGGAGATCTCCACCGTCTTCTTCGGCGGCGGGACCCCCACCCTTCTGCCCGCCGACGACCTCGTGCGGATGCTCGACCACCTCCGCTCGCTGATCCCGCTCGCGGACGACGCCGAGGTCACCACCGAGGCGAACCCCGACTCGGTCACCCGCGCCTCGCTCTCGCGCCTCGCCGACGGCGGGATCACCCGCGTCTCGATCGGCATGCAGTCCGCGGTCCCGTCGGTGCTCGCGACCCTGGACCGCACCCATGACCCCGAACGGGTGCCGCAGGTGGTCCAGTGGGCGAAGGACGCCGGGCTGCAGGTGAGCCTGGACCTCATCTACGGCACGCCGGGGGAGACCGTCGCCGACGTCGAGACCTCCGTGCGCGCGGCCCTGGCCTGCGAGGTCGACCACCTCTCCGCCTACTCGCTGATCATCGAGGGCAACACCGCCATGGCCCGGCAGCTGCGCCGCGGCGAGATCGAGGCGCCCGACCCCGACGACATGGCCGACAAGTACGAGCTCGTCGACGACCTCACGCGCGAGGCGCGCCTGACCTGGTACGAGGTCTCCAACTTCGCCCGCACCCCCGAGCACCGCTCCCGCCACAACCTCGCCTACTGGAAGGGCGGGGACTGGTGGGGGATCGGACCCGGCGCCCACCGCCACCGCGACGGCCTGCGCTCCTGGAACGTGAAGCATCCCAGCCGCTACGCGCGCATGCTCGCCTCGGGCGAACTGCCCGTCGCGGACCGCGAGCAGGTCGCCGCCGAGGACCGGCTCGTCGAGCGCATCATGCTCGAGCTGCGGATCGCCGACGGCCTCGCCGTCGACGTCGTGCCCGAGCAGAACCGCTCGATGCTCGAGGTGCACCGCGATCGGGGCCACCTCGATCCCGACGCCCTCGCCGCAGGCCGCGCGGTCCTCACCAGGGAAGGGCGTCTGCTCGCCGACGCGGTGATCCGCGACCTCGTGCCCTGAGACCCGTCGGCCGCGGAACGATCTCGATGACCGAGCCCGTCGAGTCCGAGGCGACCGAGGCGATCGATGGGGGCAGCCCCGCCTTCGTCCACCCCCGCGGCACGATCCTGCTCGTCATCAGCGCCCACAAGGCGCACGCGAACTTCACCGTCACCCCGAGCGCGAAGGAGGCCTTCGCCGCGGAGCTCGAGGGGCTCGAGACCGGCAAGGGCAGCGTGAAGCTCCCCTACGACGCGCCGGTCCTCGAGGATCTGCTGCGCCGCATGGCCCGTCACCGTCTGGCCGAGTTCGAGCAGGACGGCGTGAACTGGATGTGACGGGCCGCGGCGCCGTGCGGCAGGACCCGGTGCGCGGTGTCGAGTCCTGGCCCACGGCGTCCGGCCCGGGCGCGCGGTATCCAGTTCCGGCGCGCGGCATCCGGTTGTGGTGCGCGAGGTCGGTCGCCCGCGCCGCGACATGCAGGAGCCCCCGGGAGCGACTCCCGGGGGCTCCAGCGTCCGGCCGTCGGCCGTGACTCAGCTGCTGCGGACGCGGATCACTTCACGAGGCGGATGTTGACGGGGTAGTTCCACCACTCGCCCTGGTTGGCCTTCACCGCGCCGATGATGGCGAAGATGATGTGCACCAGCGCCGGGACGCCGATGAGGGCGAAGAGCACGGAGCCGAAGCCGAGGGTGATGATCGTGATGATCCCGAAGACGATGCCCAGCACGATCTCCGCGATCAGCGTCGCGATCGCCGCGTTCAGCGCCTCCGCCGCGTTGT
Source organism: Brachybacterium sp. sponge (assembly GCF_001613775.1). NCBI lineage: Bacteria > Bacillati > Actinomycetota > Actinomycetes > Micrococcales > Dermabacteraceae > Brachybacterium > Brachybacterium sp. sponge. Next base: position 112,121 of record NZ_LRMP01000004.1, read on the forward strand.
AGCGGACGAAGCGGTTGCGGTCCTTGTAGACCAGGAAGATGATCAGCGGGCCGAGCCAGCCGAGGAAGCCGGCGCCGATCACGTAGCCGACGATCGCCGAGAGCTGCGCGAACATCGCCCACAGCTTCGTGTCGGACTCGGTGGTGGGCTGGCCGATCAGCGGGCCGTCGAAGACGCCCTTGACGTGGGCGGGGGCCTGGTCGGGGTTCATGGTTCCTCCGGCTGAGGTCTGTCCGTGGGCGGCGTAGGGAGCGTGCTGCTGGGCGTGCGGAGCATGGTGCTGCCCGTACGGCTGCTGGGCGTGGGCCTGTTGCGCGGAGGGCTGGGACGGCGAGGGCGCCCCGTAGGGGGAGGCCGGCGCTGCGGCCGGAGCGGCCGAGCTCGCGGACTGCCCGTAGGGATCCGCCTGCTGAGCGGAGCCCGGCTGCGCGTAGGGGTCCTGCTGCGCGAAGGGATCATGCTGCGCGGCGGGGGCCGGCTGCGCGCTGGGAGCGGACTGCGCGAACGGATCGTAGGGATGCTCTGACGGGTCCGAGGTCGCGCTGCCCTGCTCCTGCGGCGCGGGGGCGGCAGGGGTGTCGATGTCGAGGTGGTCCGAGGCCGGGCGCGCGGCAGGCTGCTCGGGCAGCGAGTCGGAGGCGGGGGTGCCGGGCTCGGTGCCGTACGGGTCGTGCGGATGCGGAGTCTGGCTCATGGGATCCTTCTTCGTCTCGGTCGGCGCGGGGGCCGTCGTCTCGGGTGACGGGTTCACCCTAACGAGCCGGAGACCCCGCGGTCAGCGCGGCGGTCCGCCGCATCCGCTGGGGGATATCCCCCTGGTGGACTCCCGAGAGTCGCCGTCGGCCGCGCCGAGAGGCGCATCGACGGCTCGCCTCCCCATCCCGTGCCGCGGCTCGGTCAGCCCTGGTCGACGGTGACGAAGTCGATGAGCTCCTCGATGCGCCCCGAGAGCGTCGGCTCGACATCGGCGTAGGAGCGGACCGTGGAGAGGATCCGCTTCCAGCCCAGGCCGATGTCGGCCTTGTCCTCGTGGGGCCAGCCGAGCGCGGCGAGGGAGCCGACCTTGATGTCCGTCCCCCTGGGGATGTGCGGCCACTCCTTCAGCCCCACTCGCGCGGGCTTCACGGCCTGCCACACGTCGACATACGGGTGGCCGAGCACGGTGACGTTCCCGCGGGCGCCCGGCAGGGCCATCACCTCGGCCGCGATGCGGGACTCCTTCGACCCCTTCACCAGGTGGTCCACCAGGATCCCGAGCCGGCGGCCGGGGGAGGGGCCGAACTCGCGCACGCGCTCTGCGAGGTTGTCGGCGCCCTCGAGCTGCTCGACGACGATGCCCTCGATCCGCAGGTCGTGGCCCCACACCTTCTGCACCAGCTCCGCGTCATGGGTGCCCTCGACCCAGATCCGCGACGCACGTGCGGTGCGCGCCTTCGCCCCCTCGACATACACCGAGCCGGAGGCGGAGCGCTTGCGGACCGGCGCCTTCTGCGCCGCCTGCGGGCGGGTGAGAACGACGGGCTGCCCGTCGATCATGAAGCCCGGCCCGAGCGGGAAGGTGCGGCGTCGGCCGCGGCCGTCCTCCAGCTCGACGATCAGCTCCCCGGCCGTCTTCTCCACGCGCGTGATCGCGCCGGTGAAGCCGGTCGAGGCCTCCTCGACGACGAGGTCGCGCTGCGCGGGGACCTCGCGGCCGACGGGGCGGCGGCGGTGATGGGCGGGCGGACCGGAGGAGAGCACATCGGCGCCGTACCGGTCGGGGAAGCGAGCAGGCGGGGTGGACACGGCGGACACTGTAGTCCCGTGGCGAACGCCTCCCTGCGAAGCACGCCGCGTACGCGTACGATTGGCACTTGGCATGGGAGAGTGCCAATGTCCAGGGAGACCCGGGCGCCGGGACGCCCCGGTGCCGGACCGCGCGGCAGGAGGTGCACGACATGGACGACCGCAAGCTCCAGATCCTCGGCGCCATCGTCGAGGACTACGTCTCCACGCGCGAGCCCGTCGGCTCGAAGTCGCTGCTGGAGCGGCACGAGCTCGGCGTCTCCGCGGCGACCGTCCGCAACGACATGTCCGTCCTCGAGGAGGAGGGGCTGATCCACCAGCCCCACACCTCCGCCGGCCGCGTCCCCACCGACAAGGGATATCGCGCCTTCGTCGACCACGTCGCGATGGTCAAGCCCCTCTCCGTCGCCGAGAAGCGAGCGATCCGCACCCTGCTCGAGGACGCGGGGGACGTCGAGGAGCTCCTGGCCCGCACCGTGCGCCTCCTCGCCCAGCTCACCCAGCAGGTCGCGATGGTGCAGTACCCGGCCCGGCGCCAGGCCCGCATCCGCCACGTCGAGCTCGTGAAGGTCGCGGACTCGCTGCTGCTGGTCGTGCTGATCACCGAGTCGGGGCGGGTGGACCAGCGCACCGTCCCCGTCGTCGCCGGTCGCCCCGCCGAGTACTACGCGGCGCTGCGCGACCAGCTCAACCGCGCCGTCGCCGGCCGGGAGGTCACCGACCTCGCCGTGCCGCTGACGGACTACCTCGAGTCCCTGCCCGTCCCTGAGCGGCCCGCCGCCGCGGAGGTGGCCGAGGCGCTCACCGCGCTGGCCGCGACCCGCGCCGAGGACCGCATCATGATGGCGGGCACCGCGAACATCGCCCGCTCCGCCGAGGACTTCGCCCGCGACGTCGAGCCGCTGCTGGACGTCCTCGAGGAGCAGCTGGTGCTGCTGCGCCTGTTCACCGAGATGCACGTCTCCCCGGGGGATGTGCAGGTGCGGATCGGCACCGAGCTCCACGACCGGGCGCTCCACCAGGCCGCGCTCGTCGGCGCGGGCTACGGCGCGGGCTCCCACCTCGCGATCCTCGGCCCCAGCCGCATGGACTACGCGGCCGGGATCTCGACCGTCCAGGCGATCGCCCGCTACGTCTCCCGATTCCTCGAATGACCGCGCCGGCGGGCCTCCGCGCCCGTCGCCGGCCGTCACCGAACTCCGACCCCCTGTGAAGGACCCACGCCTGTGAACGACGACTACTACGAGCTGCTCGGCGTCTCCCGCGACGCCTCGACCGAGGAGATCAAGAAGGCGTACCGCAAGCTCGCCCGCACCCTCCACCCGGACGTCAACCCGGACCCGGAGGCGGCGGAGAAGTTCAAGAAGGTCTCCCAGGCGTACGAGACCCTCTCCCATGCGGACAAGCGTCGCCAGTACGACATGGGAGGCGGCCCGGGCATGGGCGGCTTCCCCGGCGGCGGCGCCGGCTTCGATTTCAACGACATCTTCGACATGTTCGCCGGAGCCTCCGGGATGCGCGGGCGCAACCAGGGCCCCGTCCCGCGCCAGCGCCGCGGCGGCGACGTGCTGCGCCGAGTGAAGATCGAGCTGCGCGACGTCGTCTTCGGCACCGAGCAGGAGGTCACCTTCCGCACCGCCGTGCTGTGCGAGCGCTGCTCCGGCTCCTGCGCCGAGCCGGGCACCAGCCCCACCCGTTGCACCGCCTGCAACGGCTCGGGCCACGTCCAGCGCGTCCAGCAGTCGCTGCTGGGCCAGATGGTCACCATGGCGCCCTGCCCCACCTGCGAGGGCCACGGCGACGTGATCGAGAGCCCCTGCACCGGCTGCTCCGGCCACGGCCGCACCGCCACCGAGCGCACCGTCACCGTGCGCATCCCCTCCGGCGTCGAGAACGGCACCCGCATCCAGCTGCGCGGCGAGGGGGAGACCGGCGAGGCCGGCGGCCCCTCCGGCGACCTCTTCGTGGAGCTGTCCGTCAAGGACCACGAGATGTTCGACCGCTCCGGCGACGACCTCGTCACCACGGTCGCGGTGCCGATGACCACCGCCGCGCTCGGCGCGACGATCCCGCTGGAGACCTTCGACGGGGAGCAGGAGCTCGCCATCCGCCCCGGCGCCCAGCCCGGCGAGGAGATCCTCCTCAAGGGCCTCGGCGTGACCCCGCTGCGCCGCGAGCGCCGCGGCGACATCCGCGTGGTCCTCGACGTGGACGTGCCCACCGCGCTCACCGACGAGGAGCGCGAGCTGCTCGAGCGCTTCGCCGCCCTCCGCGGCGACGAGGCCACCCGCCCCAAGAACCACGGCGGCCCGTTCGCGAAGCTCCGCGAGCGCCTGAACCTCTGAGACGGGAGAGCCAGTGCCCACCACCCCGCCCGGCTTCCTGATCCTCGACGAGGCCCTCGCCGCCGCCCGTGAGGGAGACCAGCTCGAGCTCGCCGGCGACGAAGGCCGCCACGCGGCCAAGGTCGCCCGGATCGGGGTGGGGGAGCAGCTGCTCCTCACCGACGCCCCCGGCCGACAGGTCCTCGCCGAGGTCACCGCCGCCCGCAAGGAGGCGCTCGACCTGCGCCTGCTCGCGGATCCGTCCCCGGCCGTGCAGCGCCTGCCCCGCCTCGCGCTGGTGCAGGCCCTCGCCACCGGCGGCCGCGACGAGCAGGCCGTGGAATCCGCGACCGAGCTCGGCGTCGACCGCATCGTCCCGTGGATCGCGAAGCGCTCCGTCTCCGTGTGGCGCGGGGAGAAGCTCGCCAAGGGCCGCGCGAAGTGGGAGGGCACCGCCCGCGCCGCCGTCAAGCAGTGCCGCCGGCCCGGCATCCCCGCCGTCGACGCCCCGATGACCACGAGCGCGCTGGTCGAGGACCTGCGCGCCCGCGCGGCCGACGGGACTCTCGTGCTCGTCCTGCACGAGCAGGAGTCCGTCGGCGTGATGAGCCTCGCCGAGGAGCTGCGCGGTGCGAGCGAGGCCGGCATCGAGGAGATCGTCGTGGTCGTCGGCCCCGAGGGCGGGATCGACGAGTCCGAGCTGGAGGCGCTGCGCGAGGCCGGTGCCCGGACGGTGCTGCTGGGCCCCGAGGTGCTGCGCTCCTCCACCGCCGGCCCCGCAGCCCTCGCGGTGCTCAGCGCGCTGGTGGGCCGCTGGGGCTGAGCCGTCGGATCCGAGGGGATTCCGGGAAACCGCTTGTGCGCCCGGTGTCTCCCTGCAAGGCTCGTGACCCATGCGAGTCAGCGTCGACGCCTTCGTGGCCAGCCCCGGTTTCGGGGGATTCATCAGCTACATCGGCGGTCTCTGCTCCGCTCTCGCCGCCCGGGACGACGTGGAGCTGGACATCCTCCTGCCCGAGGCGCAGCCGCTCCCGGAGTTCGCCGACCTCCCCGCCTCGGCGAGGATCCACCGGCTCGAGCTCCTCGACGTGGCGGGGGAGCGCCCAGGCGTCACCTGGACCGACCGTGTGCTCCCGGCCGCCCTCGACGAGATCGCGTCCGAGGTGCACCTCGGGCCGGCGTTCATGCTCCCACCCGGGCACGATCGTCCCCAGGCCGTCACCGTCCACGACGACATGTTCGAGCGCTTTCCGCAGTTCTACGGCGCGGAGACCCGTGACTACCTTCGCGAGCAGACCCTGCGGGCGCTCTCGGTCGCCGACGTCGTCCTCGCGGTCTCGGAGTCGACCCGTCGCGACGCGATCGAGCGCTGGAACCCGGAGGCGCCGGTCGCGGTCACCCCGCTCGCGCCGCGGCTCGTGGGTGAGCCCGGATCCCTGCCGCCGGCGGGGGCGCCCTCGTCCTACCTGCTCAACGTCGGCGGCAGCCATCGGCGCAAGCGGCTCGACCACCTGATCGAGGCGTTCTCGAGCCTCGCCCTGGAGCAAGCGATACCGCAGGAGATGCACCTGGTGCTCGTCGGGGTCCGGGACGACGAGCGCGCACGGTCGCTGCAGGCCGCCAGCCCGGTCCGCGAGCGGATCCTGCTCACCGGGCGGATCCCCGACGCGGAGCTGCCGGCCTGGTACCGCCGCTGCGAGCTGTTCGTCTACCCGAGCGAGTACGAGGGCTTCGGGCTCGGTCCGCTCGAGGCGATGAGCTCCGGCGCGCCCGTCCTCACCTCCCGCAACTCCGCCCTCGCCGAGGTGCTCGGGGAGGCGGCGGAGTACGCCCGCCCCGGGGTCGACGGCCTGCGCGAGGGGATCGCCTCGCTCCTCGGCGACGGGCCGAAGCGGGAGTGGATGCGTGCTCAGGGCCTGGCTCGGGCCGCGGGCTTCGGCTGGGAGCGTACCGCCGAGGCCACCGTCGAGGGGCTGCGCACGGCGATCGACCGCTTCGCCGGATCACCCCGATGATCCGGGCCGAGCATCTCGTCAAGGAGTTCACGAGGCCGCGCCGGGTCGACGGAAGGTTCTCCGGGATCCGCTCCTTCCTCAGCACCGGGAAGGTCGTCTCGCGGGCGGTCGACGACGTCTCTCTACAGGTCGACGATGGCGAGATCGTCGGCTATCTCGGCCCCAACGGCGCCGGGAAGTCCACCACCATCAAGATGCTCACCGGGATCCTCGTGCCCACCTCCGGCCACATCGAGGTCGAGGGGATCGTGCCCTGGCAGGACCGGCGCGCGAACGCCCTGAACATCGGCGCGGTGTTCGGCCAGCGCACCCAGCTGTGGACCGATCTGCCGCTGAGGGAGTCCTTCGAGCTGATCTCGCGCCTGTACGGACTGAACCGCGCCGACTACCTCCGCTCGCTCGACGTCTTCGTGGACCTCCTGGACATGGGACCGTTCATGGACACCGCCGTGCGCTCCCTGTCCCTCGGTCAGCGGATGCGCGGTGACCTCGTCGCCGCGATGCTCTACCGCCCGCCGGTGCTCTACCTCGACGAGCCGACCGTGGGCCTCGACGTCGTCGCCAAGGTGCGCATCCGCGAGTTCATCGCGGAGCAGAATCGCAGCGAGGGCACGACCGTGCTGCTGACCACCCACGACATCGCCGACATCGAGCACCTCGCACAGCGGGTCGTGATCATCGACGAGGGACGGATCCTGTACGACGGCGGCCTCGACGCGCTGCGCTCCCGCTACGCGCCCTACCGCGAGATCGTGGTGCGCGCCCCGCACGTGCCGGAGGACCTCCGAGTGGACGGGCCGGAGCTGACGGGCAGCCGACCCGACGGAGACGACCTGCTGGCCACCTTCCGCTTCGACCCCGCGGTCATCTCCGCGCCCGCCGCCATCCACCGGATCACCACCGCCCTCGAGGTCACCGACATCACCTCCCGCGAGCCCGGCGTCGAGGACGTCATCCGGCAGATCTACCTCGACGGGGAGGCGCGCCGATGAGCGCTGCCGCCCCCGAGCGCATCGTGCCCGCGCGTCTCGGGACCGCTGCGGGCTCTCGCGCGCTGCTCGCCTGCGCCGGCCAGGCCTGGCGAGCGCAGTTCGTGTTCCGCGCCGCGACCTGGAGCGGAATCATCGGGGCGACGCTCCAGGTGGTGCTCGTGATGCTGGTGTGGACCGCGGTGTACGGCGCCCGCACCGAGGTCGCGGGCGTCGGCCAGGACGACGCGATCACCTACGCGGTGCTCGGCGCCGTCATCGCCACCGTGTTCCAGCCCTTCGTCTACGACACCCTGTACGGCCGCCTCCGCACCGGCGCCATCGCCTTCGATGTCATGCGGCCGCTCTCGGCGGTGCCGATGACGCTTGCGCAGCAGGCCGGCGCCGCCGCCGCGCAGCTGCCCGCCGCCGGGATCGCGCTCGGCGTCGGCCTGCTCCTCGGAGCGCTCGACGCGCCCGGCTCGCCCCTGTCCGGGCTCGCCTTCGCGCTCTCGATCCTGCTCGGATTCACGATCGCCCAGATCCTCAACTTCATGATCGGGCTGGTCGGCTTCTGGACCCTCGAGGTCTCCGGCGCCTTCCACATCTACCGGATGTTCGTGCAGTTCAGCTCCGGGGCGCTGATCCCGCTGTGGTTCATGCCCGACTGGTTGAGCGGCGGACTCTCCCTCCTGCCGTTCTCCTCGCAGGTGTTCGTGCCGCTGACGATCTACGTCGACCCCGCGCCCGGGCCGCACACCCTCACGGCGATCGGGGTGCAGGCGCTGTGGGTGCTCGTCCTCGTGCTCCTCGCCGCTCTCCTGTGGCGTCGAGCGATCCGGAGGCTGGTGATCTTCGGTGGCTGAGTCTCCTCCGCGCCGCGCGACGGCGGCGCGACCGATCCCCGCATGGCGGACCTATCTGGTGCTCGTGCAGGGCACCTGGCGCAGCATGCGCGTCCACCGCGCGAATCTCGTGATGATGTTCCTGGGCAGCGCCGCGATCCAGGGCACGCAGCTCGCCTTCATCTCCGTGCTCCTCGGCGCGTTCGGCGCGATCGCCGGATGGAGCGTGGGCGAGGTCGCCTTCCTCTACGGGCTGCGGCTCACCGCCCACGGCGTGTGCACCATCAACTTCGGGCAGCACCGCGGCAGCGCCCAGGCGATCCGCAACGGCGACTGGGACCGCTTCCTGCTGCGCCCTGCCGGCCCGCTGATGCAGCTGCTCACCCGCCACTTCAACCCCGGCACGATAGGCGACCTCGTGCTGGGCCTCGCGATCCTGGTCACCGCCGCGAACCTGATCGGGGCCGAGTGGAGCGCAGGGATGATCCTCTACCTCGTGCTCGCCGCGCTCGGGGGCGGACTGGTGGAGGCCGGGCTGCAGATCGGACTGTCGGCCCTCGACTTCCGCTGGGGACCGCTGGTGCGGATCAAGGACATGGTCGACCGGGTCCTGACCGACTTCGGCGCCTATCCCATGACGATCTTCGGCACCGCCGGCACCTGGCTGCTGACCTTCCTGGTCCCGCTCGCGTTCATGGCGTACCTGCCCACGACCGTGCTCCTGGGGCGCACCGGGGAGCTCGTGGTGCCGGTGTGGATGGCCCAGCTGTCCCCGCTGGCCGGACCGCTGCTGATGGCCGTCGGCATCGCGCTCTTCCGCAGGATGTCCCGCTGGTACTCGAGCCCCGGGCACTGACAGAGGACCCCGCCGACGCGAGGCGCCGACGGGGTCCAGGTGAAGCAGCGGTCGTCAGCCGACCGGGGAGAGCACCTTCGCCTCGAGCGCGGCCAGTGCGGTCTCGAGCACGGCGGCCTTCTCCTCGGTGACGAACAGCTCGCCCTCGACGGAGAGGTCCTCGCGGAAGCCGAGGCCCACGGAGCCGAGCACGTCGGCGCCCACGCGGCCCATCAGGGTCTCCAGCAGCGGCAGCACCTCGTTCGCCGCACCCCAGCCGTAGCCGACCAGGATCGTCGGCAGGTTCTCCCACTCGTGGAACAGGAAGTCGATCGCATTCTTCAGGGCGCCCGGGTAGGAGCCGTTGTACTGCGGGGTGAGGATCACGATCGCGTCGAGCGCGGCGATCCGCTCGGCCCAGGAACGGCCGTGGTCGGTGGTCTTCTCGGCGCCGGACTTCGGCGAGGAGGGCTCGTCGAAAGAGGGCAGGGCGACCTCGCGCAGGTCGATGAGGTCGATCTCGAAGCGGCCGTCGGCCGAGGCGCTGACCCACTGGGCCACCTTCTCGCCGACGCGGTTGGGGCGGGCACTGCTGAGGAGGATTCCGAGCTTCGTCATAGTCCTTTAAACTTCTCATACTTCCGGGGGCTTCCCCAAGGAGGGGTGGTGTTCGTCGCTCCCGTAGACTCGCGACCATGGGTACGAGCGTCAACCAGAACGACACACTGCGTCACGATCCCGACTGCATCTTCTGCCGGATCCTCGCCGGGGAGATCCCCTCGGATCGGGTCCACGAGGACGAGAAGGTCATCGCCTTCAAGGACCTCCATCCGCAGGCGCCCGTCCACGTCCTGGTGGTCCCGCGCGAGCACCGCCGCGACGTGACCGAGCTCGCCGAGGACCCCGCGCTCCTCGCCCACACCGCCACCGTCGCCGCGAAAGTCGCCGCCGAGCAGGCCGACGGCGACTTCCGCCTCGTCTTCAACACCGGCGCGAGCGCCGGACAGACCGTCTTCCACGTGCACGCGCACGTCCTCGCGGGCGGGACGCTCGCAGAAGGAGAACTGTGACAGACCCCCTCAGCCCGGCTCCCGGACGCGCCCCCGAGGTGCGCGAGCGGAAGCTGGCGATCCCTGACCATCTCAGCCCCTTCCAGGTGCTCGGGGAGAACGACCAGGCGCTGGCCGCCCTCGAGGACGCCGTCCCCGACACCGACGTGCACGTGCGCGGACACCAGGTGACCCTGCGCGGCACCGACGACGCGCTGCGCCGCGGCGAGCACATCATGCGCTCCCTCATCGAGCTGGCCAGCACCGGCCAGCCCGTCACCGCCGAGGCCGTGCAGCGCGCCGCGAACCTCTTCGGCGACGACCGGGCGAGCGGCCGCAAGCTCGAGGAGGTGCTCTCCCGCACGATCCTCTCGTCGCGAGGCCGCACCATCCGCCCCAAGACCATGGGGCAGAAGAGCTACATCGAGGCGATCGAGAGCTCCACGATCACCTTCGGGATCGGCCCGGCCGGCACCGGCAAGACCTATCTCGCCGTCGCGATGGCGGTGCAGAAGCTGCTCTCCAAGCAGATCAACCGCATCATCCTCACCCGTCCCGCGGTTGAGGCGGGCGAGCGGCTCGGCTTCCTTCCCGGCTCGCTGAACGAGAAGATCGACCCCTACCTGCGCCCGCTCTACGACGCGCTGCACGACATGCTCGACCCCGAGTCGATCCCGCGTCTGATGGGCGCGGGCACCATCGAGGTCGCGCCCCTGGCGTACATGCGCGGTCGCACTCTCAACGACGCCTTCATCATCCTCGACGAGGCGCAGAACACGACGCCCGAGCAGATGAAGATGTTCCTCACCCGCCTCGGCTTCAACTCCACCATGGTCGTCACCGGCGACGTCACCCAGGTCGACCTCCCCGGCGGGCACCAGAGCGGCCTGCGCGTGGTCGAGAACGTCCTCTCCGGCATCGACGACATCTCCTTCTGCCGCTTGTCCTCCCGGGACGTGGTGCGCCACCGGCTGGTCAGCGACATCGTCGAGGCGTACGGGCGCTGGGAGATCCGACCCGGCGGCACCCGCGACTCCCGCCACCGCGGCAGCAAGGGGAACTGAGCATGACCATCGAGATCCGCAACGAGACCACCGCCGTCGTCGACGAGCGCGAGTTCGTGGAGCTGAGCCGCTTCGTGTTCGAGGCGATGCACCTCCACCCCGCCACCGAGATGTCGATCATCTTCGTGGACGAGGAGGCGATGGAGAAGCTGCACGTGCAGTGGCTGGACCTGCCCGGCCCCACCGACGTGATGAGCTTCCCGATGGACGAGCTCACCCCCGGCACCCCCGAGCACCCCGCCCCGGAGGGACTGCTGGGCGACGTGGTGCTGTGCCCGAGCGTCGCCGCGAAGCAGGCCGCCGAGTCAGGGCACAGCGCCGTCGAGGAGATGCTGCTGCTGACCGTCCACTCGATCCTCCACCTGCTGGGCTACGACCACATGGAGGAGGACGAGCGCACGGTGATGTTCGATCTGCAGCGCAAGCTCCTGCTCACCTTCCTCGCCTCGCGGCCGAGCGCCTGAGCCGCGATGTCCCAGCCTGATCAACCTCCCGGGCACCGCGCCGCTCCGACGCCCACCCCGTCGGACCCGCGCGGTGCGGCTCTCGCCCCGCGTTCGTCGACCCGAGGAGGGCGCCCGTGAGCGCGCTCAGCCTCGCCCTGCTCGTCCTCGTCCCGCTCGCGCTCGTCGGAGGGATCGTCTCGGCGGTGCTCACCGCGGTCGACGCCGCCCAGCTCGCCGTCAGCCGCGGCACGCTCGAGAAGGCGGTCGCGGACCAGCCCGCCGCCGTCCGTGAGCGGGTCCTGCACCAGCACGCGGATTCCGGCCGCACCCTCGCCTCCGTCTCCCTGGGCCGCGTGCTCGGCGAGACCGTCATGGTCACGGCGATCGCCGCGATCTGCTTCTCCGCCCATGCCGAGCTGCGACCCGGCGAGGGCTGGGCGCTGCCGCTGCTGGCCACGCTGCTCATCGCCGGGCTGATGGCGCTGCTGATGCTCGCGATCTCCCCGCGCACCATCGGCCGGCGCCGCGCCGAATCGGTGCTGATCTCCTCCCGCGGCCTCGTCGCCGTGATGCGGTGGGTGCTGTGGGTGCCCGCGAGCGCGCTCGCGAACCTCGGCGCGTCCCTCGCCGCCCGCGCCGGCAGCCAGGAGGATCCCGAGGAGCGTGCCGAGAAGGCTCGTCGCAACGTCGACCGCGCCCTCGAGGACGAGCACGTCCGCGACGGAGAGCGCGACATGATCCAGGGCGTCTTCGACCTGCGCGGCACGATGGTGCGAGAGCTGATGGTGCCCCGCCCCGACATGGTCACCATCAGCGCCGATTCCAGCGCCGAGAAGGCGATGCGGCTGTTCGTCCGCTCGGGCTTCTCCCGGATCCCCGTGATCGGCGAGAACGTCGACGACCTGCGCGGCATGCTCTACGTCAAGGACGTGATGCGCGCGATCCACTCGCCCTGGGACCCGCGCCCGCAGCGGCCCGTCAGCGAGGTGATGCGCCCGGCCCGGTTCGCGCCCGAGTTCGTCCCGGCCGACGAGGTGCTGCGCCAGATGCAGACCAGCCATGTGCACATCACCGTGCTGGTGGACGAGTACGGGGGAGTGGCCGGCATCGTCACCATCGAGGACGTCCTCGAGGAGATCGTCGGCGAGATCGCCGACGAGCACGATCGGCGCGAGCCCGAGATCGAGGACCTCGGCGGCGGCCGCTACCGGGTGCCCGCCCGCGCGAGCCTGTCCGAGGTGGGGGAGCTGTTCGACCTCGACATCGACGACGACGACATCGACTCCGTCGGCGGGCTGCTCGCCAAGACCACCGGGCGGGTGCCGATCCCCGGCAGCACCGCCACCGCCCTCGGCCTCGATCTCGAGGCGGAGCGCACGGCCGGCCGACGCAAACGGCTCTCCACGGTGCTGGTGAGCAGGGCGGCCGACGACGAGGACGAGGACCGAGACCAGGAGGATTCCCATGAGCGATGAGCAGCAGGTGCCCGGCACCGCCGACGGCACCGGAGTGGAGAGCGGCGGCGTGCACCGGGCGGGATTCGTCGCCCTCGTCGGCCGACCCAACGTCGGCAAGTCCACCCTCACCAACGCGCTGGTGGGGGAGAAGGTCGCGATCACCTCGACCAAGCCGCAGACCACGCGGCGCGCGATCCGCGGCATCGTCACCCGCGAGGACTCCCAGATCATCCTCGTGGACACCCCGGGAGTGCACCGTCCCCGCACGCTCCTCGGGGAGCGGCTGAACGACCTCGTGCGCGAGACCCTCGGCGAGGTCGACGTGGTGGGATTCTGCCTGCCCGCCGACCAGAAGATCGGCCCCGGCGACCGGTTCATCGCCGAGGACCTGGTCGAGATGCGCACCGGCCGACGGGGACCCCGTGTGGTCGCGATCGTCACCAAGATCGATCTGGTGGGGCGCGACGTACTGGCCGAGCACCTGATGAACGTCGACCAGCTCATGGACTTCGACGAGATCGTGCCGATCTCCGCCGTCAAGGGCGAGCAGATCGACGTGCTGATGGACGTCGTCACCCGGCAGCTGCCGGAGGGCCCGCAGCTCTATCCCGACGACCAGCTCACCGAGGAGACCCGGGATGACCGCATCTCCGAGCTGATCCGCGAGGCGGCGCTGGAGGGCGTGCGCGACGAGCTGCCGCACTCGATCGCCGTGGTCGTCGAGGAGGTCGTCGAGGTCGACCCCGACGGGGATGCGTTCACCCCGGTCGAGCCCGGCACCGGACGGCTCGTGGTGCGGGCGACGCTGTTCGTGGAGCGCGACAGCCAGAAGGGCATCATCATCGGGCGCGGCGGCTCGCGCCTGAAGGAGGTCGGCTCCCGGGCGCGCAGCGAGATCAACGCGCTGCTGGGCCGGAAGGTGCACCTGGACCTGCGGGTCAAGGTCGCGAAGGAATGGCAGCGGGATCCGAAGCAGCTGGGTCGCCTGGGGTTCTGACGGCAGGTTGTCCACATTTCCGGGGTTCGATGGCGGACCTGGGTAACTGCTGAGTACGGTAACGGTGATCCGTCCCACTCCTCGGAAGGCACCACCCATGCCCCGACGCCTCCTCAGCGCCGCCGCAGCCTGCACTCTTCTCCTCGGACTCGCCGCATGCGGTGAGGGCGGAGACGGTCCCGTGACCACGCCGCCGCCCAGCATCGACATCTCCGGATCGAGCGATGGGGGTGGCGATGACGGCGCCGCGAGCGATGGGGGAGGCGACGACGCCTCGCCGAGCGCGGCACCGGACGTACCCGCGCCGGATCCTGCGGACTATCCGGGGATGAATGAGAACACCGAAGAGGGTGCGATCCAGGCATTCAGGTACTACGTCGCAGCCTCAATGTGGGCCCATCAGACTGGGGATGACTCTCTGAGTAGCGAGATGGAGGTTGCGTCTTGTGAGGGGTGTCCCGGATTTACAGAGGATGTACCGAAGTTGCGTGAGCTCGAAAGGTACTGGAGCGCGTTCAAAGTCGAAGATGTAGCCACGACTCCTCATCAGTCCGAGAATTTCAAGTATGAAATTGGATACTCGTTCACCGTGCCCGCTCACGAGCGACCCAATTTGGAGACTGGTGAGCCGGAAGAGTACGACCCGGTGGAGTATTCTTTGATCGGGGGAATGGACTGGACTCCGCAGGGGTGGAAGGTTGGGGGTCTCAAGGGGGAGTGGGGGCCTGCTGTCCATAGTCGCACAGTGGGGTAAGCGAGTGGAACGCACGGCGATCGTCGCGCTTCTTGCTCTGATCTTTTCTATGCTCTTTGAGAATGTTGCATATGCTGGCCAGGAGCCAAAGGGGAATCTTGACGATTCGGGTGTTGGTGTGGGTCTAGAAGAGATGCATGAGGTTCCAGCGGCCGCAGATGGTGACGGGACCGATGACAGTTCGGTGCAGCTGGATAATAAACGCGGGAAGGGTGCTCAAGATGGCGCTCCTCCTAAACCCCCACCCCGATTCTACGACTTATTGCTCCGGGTCGAGGAGGAGCCTCGGTGGAACTGCACCTTGTCTGACGAAAGGAAGGGCCCTATAGAAGGTGCTTGCCGTGCTGATCGCACAGTATGCAATTCAGGGCCGAGTTACAGCATCAACTCGGGAGAGATCCTTGCTGTGCCGGGGTCGGGCTCGCGAGGCAATCCGGGCGACGTCACATACGAATCAATCACGCGAGACACGAAGACCGGGACTGATTCGAGCAATGGTTTCAGGTGCCGCCAGCCACTGGACTCGGCGCCCCGTGGCAACTCCGGCGCCGCACCTGCTGGGGAGTCGGCACCCGAACCAGTGGTGATCATCGTGACCCAGAGCGACTTCGCGAAGCTGCCGGTGAAGCCGTCCGTGGCCAGCGCAGGGCCGGAACGCGGATGGCTGCCAGCCGGGATGGTCAATGTTCTCCACGCAGAGTCAGAGGCGCAGACGCTGCAGACGGAGCTGCTCGGCACCCCGGTGGCGGTGCGGGCGATCCCCACCTCGTATCACTGGGATCTCGGGGACGGGAACACGATCACCACGAGCAAGCCGGGCAAGCCGTACCCGTCGGAAGAGGTGTCGGCGAAGTACTCGGGGGAGGGCTGGTACGACGTCACTCTGACCACGACCTTCGCCGGCCAGTTCTCCGTGGACGGCGGTGAGTGGCAGGACATCGACGGCACGATCGAGGTCGCCTCCGAACCCATCGCGCTCTACTCGAAGTCCCTCGAGTCCCGACTGGTGAACGGCGACGTGCCGGTGGACGAGGACGAGGATCCGTGGGTGCCCGAGCGTTCTCCGGAGACCGAAGGTCCTCAGGATCCCGACGCACGTCATCGCGAGATCTGAAGTGAGGGTCCGCATGGCAATCGCGGGCTTGAACGCAGCGTGTGTGGGGCTGGAGATCGGGACGGTCGTCGGCGGAGACGCAACGACCTCCCGCATGTTCGCATCGTGAGCCGCCCCGAGCGGCCGGGGTGACGGTGCTAACGTGGCCATCGTGCGTGGATCGCTGCTCCTGCTTAGACGCCGCGACGGGTCCTGAACCGCCGGGAACCTGTCGCGGCTGACGTGCTGTCCGGCGACCGGCAAACCCAGCGAGAAGGACCTGAAATGACTGACTCCACGAGCACCGCAAACACCGCGACCGTCGCCGCCGAGGGCGACCCCGCGACCCCCGTCGTCGGCACCACGGGCGACGCGCCCCAGCAGCCCTCGGGCATGCCGACCCACAAGTACCTGCCCTTCCACGAGCAGATTCAGGTCGAGCTCCCCGACCGCACCTGGCCCACCCGCCGCATCACCCGCGCCCCCCGCTGGTGCGCGGTCGACCTGCGCGACGGCAACCAGGCCCTCATCGATCCCATGAACTCCGAGCGCAAGCTGCGCATGTTCGAGCTCCTGGTGAAGATGGGCTACAAGGAGATCGAGGTCGGCTTCCCGTCGGCCTCCAAGACGGACTACGACTTCGTGCGCACCCTCATCGAGGAGGACCGCATCCCGGAGGACGTGTCGATCCAGGTCCTCACCCAGTCCCGTGAGCACCTCATCGAGCGCACCTACCAGGCGATCTCGGGCGCCAAGCGCGCGGTCGTCCACCTCTACAACTCCACCTCGGTCGTGCAGCGCGATGTCGTCTTCCGCGCCGACGAGGACGCCGTGCTCGACATCGCCGTGCAGGGCGCGCTGCTGTGCAAGAAGTACGAGGAGACGATCCCGGACACGGCCGTCACCTACCAGTACTCCCCGGAGTCCTACACCGGCACCGAGCTCGAGTACGCCCTGCGCGTGTGCAACTCCGTCATCGACGTCATCAAGCCCACGCCGCAGGACAGAATGATCATCAACCTGCCGGCGACCGTCGAGATGGCGACCCCGAACGTCTACGCCGACTCGATCGAGTGGATGCACCGCCACCTGGACTGCCGCGACTCGATCGTGCTGTCCCTGCACCCCCACAACGACCGCGGCACCGGCGTGGCCGCCGCCGAGCTCGGCTACCTGGCCGGCGCCGACCGCATCGAGGGCTGCCTGTTCGGCAACGGCGAGCGCACCGGCAACGTCGACCTCGTGACGCTGGGGCTGAACCTGTTCAGCCAGGGCATCGACCCGCAGATCGACTTCTCCGACCTCGACGAGGTGCGCCGCACCGTCGAGCACTGCAACCAGATGCCCGTCCCCGAGCGCAGCCCTTACGGCGGCGACCTCGTGTTCACCGCCTTCTCCGGCTCCCATCAGGACGCCATCAAGAAGGGCCTCGAGCGCATGGAGGCCGACGCGGAGAAGGCCGGCAAGGCCGTCGACGACATGGTCTGGCGCGTGCCCTACCTGCCCGTGGACCCCAAGGATCTCGGCCGCTCCTACGAGGCTGTGATCCGCGTGAACTCGCAGTCCGGCAAGGGCGGCATGGCCTACCTGCTGCGCACCGAGCACGGGCTGGACCTCCCGCGCCGCCTGCAGATCGAGTTCTCCGGCATCGTCCAGCAGAGGACCGACTCTGACGGCGGCGAGGTCAGCCCCGAGACGCTGTGGGACGTGTTCTCCGACGAGTACCTGCCGGCGAAGGACGACTCGCGCCGCTGGGGCCGCTACAGCTTCCGCGACGTGCGCCAGGAGTCCGCCGGCGACGGCGCCGACCGCATCACCGTCACCCTCGTCGTCGACGGCGAGGAGCACGAGATCACCGGCATCGGCAACGGCCCGCTGGACGGCTTCGTCAAGGCGCTGGCCGAGAGGAAGATCGACGTGCGCATCCTCGACTACGCCGAGCACGCCCTGACCGAGGGCGACGACTCCCTCGCCGCCTCCTACATCGAGTGCGAGATCGACGACCGGATCTTCTGGGGCGTCGGCATCGACGGCTCGATCACCCGCGCCTCCCTCGAGGCGATCACCTCCGCGCTGAACCGCAACGCCCGCTCCCGGGCCTGAGCGAGACGGTGCAGGGTGCGGATGCGCCCTGCGCCGTGGCGGCGGAGTCGGGGTGCGCTGCGGGGCGCGATGGCCCCTCGCTCCGACGGACGAGTTCGACGGGAGGTACCAGATTTCTGGTACCTCCCGTCGATCAACTCTGGGGGAGCGGTACCTCCGGTCGATCAACTCCGAGGGAGCGGTACGGATCGTCGATCCACTCCGATGGAGAGGTACGGGTCGTCGATCAACTCCGGGGGAGTGGTACGGATCGTCGATCAACCAGTGAGGTCAGAAGCGCTGCCGCTCAGCGCGTCGATGCGTCGCCGCCCTCGCGCAGGTCGTCCTCGGTGAGGATCGGCATCTCGCCGGTCAGCGTCGCATGCGTGGGCGTGGGCAGCTCCCAGCCCGGTGCCTCGTCGATCGGCTGCGGCTCCCCGGCGGGACGGGAGCGGGCGGTGAGGGTGACGCCGGCGCTCGCGACGACCACCAGCACCGCCGCCGCGACGCGGAGCGGAGTGATCTCCTGGCTCAGCAGGAGGACGCCCGCGAACAGCGCGACCACCGGCTCGAGGCTCAGCATGATGCCGAAGACGTGACGGGGCAGGCGGCGCAGCGCGGAGAGCTCGAGCGTGTACGGCAGCACGGAGGCGAGCAGCGCGGTGCCCAGCGCGATCAGCAGCAGGCGCGGCTCGGCGATGCCGGCGACGGCGCCGGGCGCGCCCAGCGGCAGCACGGCCAGGGCACCGATCAGCATGGCGACGGCGAGACCGTCCTGCCCGGGCACGATGCGTCCCACATGTGCGCTGGCGAGCACGTAGAGCGCCCAGAACACCGCCGCGACCAGCGCGAAGATCACGCCGAGCACGTCCAGGGAGGCCGCACCGGTGAGGGACTCGAACCCGAACAGGCTCACGCCTCCCAGCGCGAGCAGCACCCACAGCAGATCGGTGCGGCGCGTGGACAGCAGCGCGGAGAGCACGAGGGGTCCGAGGAACTCGATCGCCACCGCCGTGCCCAGCGGGATCCTGTCGATCGAGGCGTAGAAGGCTCCGTTCATCCCGCCGACCGCCACGCCGAAGGCGGCCACCCCCAGCCACTGCTGCCGCGTGAGGCGGTGCACCCTCGGGCGCACGATCACGATCAGCACGGCGGCGGCGAGGCCCAGGCGCAGCGCGGTCGTGCCCCAGGAGCCGATCGCCGGGAAGAGCTGCGTGGCCAGCGCCGCCCCGAACTGGAGCGAGATGCATGAGCCGAGGATGAACAGGATCGGCGTCATCGGCACGCCGCCGGAGTGGGCGCCGCCGCCGACGCCTGCGGTCGCCGTGGTCGAGGAGGTGGGAGAGGTGGTCACGACCCCACTCTGCCCCCGCGGTCCAGCCGGGTCCAGCGAATGTTCTCGACGTGTACCGTGAAGCAGACATGGCCGATCGGGAAGGATGCGCATGCTGAACCTGCACCGGCTGTTCCTCCTGCGGGAACTGCGCAGGCTGGAGACGATGTCGGCGATCGCGCGGGAGCATTCGATGTCGCCGTCGGCCGTCTCCCAGCAGCTGTCCCAGCTGGAGAGGGAGTCCAAGGTCACCCTGTTCGAGCAGGCCGGACGCCGCGTCGTCCTCACCGACGCCGGGGCGCGCCTGGCCCGTCGGGCCGAGGAGATGCTGGGGCTGATGGAGACGGCCGAGGCCGAGCTCGTCAGCGCCCAGGGCGAAGCCGGGGGAGTGCTCCGCGTCGCCTCCTTCCAGACCCCGCTGATCGCGCTCGCGCCCGCGACCGTGAGCGTGCTGGAGCAGCGTCACCCCGACCTGCGGATCGAGATCGCCCAGCGCGAGGTCGAGGAGGCCTACGAGGGGCTGCTCGCGCACCGCTTCGAGGTGATCCTCGGCGAGGACTATCCCGGCGGCCAGCAGGTCGTCCGGCGCGGCACCGACCGGGAGGATCTCCTGCAGGACCCGCTGCTGCTGGTGCTGCCCGACCACGGGCCCGCCTCCGAGGCGCGACGCCTGCAGGACCTCGCCGAGATGCCCTGGGCGCTCGACCCGGAGGACACCCGCACCGGGGCGTGGGAGCGCACCTACCTCCGCTCGGCGGGGATCGAGCCGTGGGTCCGCTTCGACACCCCCGACCCGCTGCTGCAGGTGCACCTGGTCCGCTCCGGCCATGCCGCGGCCTTCGTGCCCGGACTCATCGCGGCCGAGCACCTCGGCGGCACCCGGGTGCTGCGCCTGCCCGGCGACCCCCACCGCGGTCTCTACACCGCGGCGCGTGCGGGTGCGCGCGAGCATCCCTCGCTGCTCGCCTTCCGGGCCGCGCTGCTCGAGGCGGCCGACGCGCTCGGCGACCTCCCCGGAGCGGACCGGCTCGAATCCTGACGGCGGGTCGGCGCATGCTGGCCGACGGGCGGGGTGCTGCTCGCAAGGCCGCCGCGAGTGCGCACGAGCCTCGGTCGCCGACGGTTCCTCCGCATCGTCGGGCCAGTCCGCGGGGGTGAACCCGGCCCTCCTCCCTTCGGTGGATACCGCCCGAAAACCTTCCGCTGCCGCCCCCTGACCGCATAGACAGGACCCATGCCGAGCACCGTGCACGACGCCGTCACTCCCGATCCCACCCTGCCCAGCCGCAGGAGCAGCCCCCGATCTGCGGGGCCGATCCTGCTGCTCGTGCTGCTGCTGGCGGTCGTCGGCGGCCTCCTCTCCCGCGGCACCAGCGCCCCGCAGCCGGCGACCGCCCCGGACGAGGTGTTCAGCGCCGAGCGCGCCGCCGCGGCCGCCGCTCCGCTGGTGCAGGAGCCGCGCCCGGCGGGGACGGAGGCCAACACCGCCGCCCACGACCACCTCGCCGAGCAGCTCGCCGCGGCGGGATTCGAGGTCACCTCCACGGAGGGGATAGGCCGACGCGCGGCGGAGGGCACCGGCTCGGCGGGGTACGTGCGCAATCTCGTCGCGACCCGCCCCGGCAGCGAGCCGACGGGCACTCTCGTGCTGGCCACGCACATCGACTCCGTCCCCCACGCGCCCGGCGCCGCGGACGCGGGGGTGGGACTCGCGGTGATCCTGGAGACGGTGCGGGCGCTCGGCCCCGAGGCGCTGCGCAACGACCTGGTGGTCCTGCTGGTCGACGGGGAGGAGACCGGCCTGCTCGGCGCGCAGGCGTACGTCGACGGCGCCGGCGCGGAGCTGCGCGCACCGGTCGTGGTGCTCAACCACGAGGCGCGCGGCATCTCCGGCAGGCCCCTCGTGGCCCGCACCGCCGGCCCCATGCACGAGGTGCTCCCGGCGATGCCGCGTCCCGAGTACGAGTCGTTCACCGATGCGCTGTTCGGGGTCATCCCCAACGACACCGACTTCACGGTCTACCGCGACGAGGCGGGATGGTGGGGCCTGGACGTCGCCCTGATCGGCGAGGCGTGGGCGTATCACAGCCCGCAGGACGACGCCGAGCACCTCGATCCCGGCTCGCTCCAGCACTTCGGCGAGCTGACCCTCTCCCTCACGAGGGAGCTCGGCGCGCAGGACCTCGCCACGCTCGAGGGCACGGGCGAGGACCGTCCGGTGCAGACGACCATGCCGTGGGGGATCCTCGTCATGCCGCCCTGGCTCGTGCAGGGCCTCGGCCTCGCCGCTCCGTTCGCCCTCGCGGCGACGGCGGCCGTGCTGCGCCGACGCGGACGGCTCACCCTGCTCGGCACCTCCTTCGGTGCGCTCCTCGCCCTGCTCGCGATCGCCCTCGCGGGCGCCGCCGGATACGGGCTGTGGAGCGCCACCGCGGCCGCGAGCCCCGACATCCTCTCGCAGACGATGAAGGAGCCGGTGGTGGCGCTGCCCTTCCTCGGCGCGGAGCTGCTCGCCGGGGCCGCGGTGATGCCGGGGCGTGGGTGCTCGGCCGCCTCCTCGTGGGCCGGGACGCGCTGCTGGCCGGGACGGGGATGCTCGCGCTGCTGCTGATCGCGGCGGTCGCCGTGCTCTCGCCGGCCTTCGCGAGCTCCATGGTGCTCCCGGCCGCGGCGGCGGGCATCGGCATCCTGCTCGGCACGCTGCTGCCCCCGGTCCCGTCGCTCGTGGTGAGGGCGGCCGCCCTGCTGCCGACGGGATGGCTCGTGGGCACCCAGGTCCATGCGCTCGGCGAGTTCGGGATCGCCTCCTCGGCCGGAGCGCTCGCCGCGACCACCGCACTGGCCCTCGCCGCCGCCGCGGCGCTGCTGATCGCGCCGCAGGGGGAGGCCTCGGGCACCGCGCGGCGGCCGCACCGGCTGCTGATCCCCGTGCTGCCGGCGGTCCTCGCCGTCGGCCTCGTGATCGGCGGCACCGCGCTCACCCGCGCCGCGGGCGAGCCCGTGCAGGAGCGGGTGCTCGCCGCCGTCGACGCGGAGACCGGGCAGACGCGCTGGGAGAGCGACGGCGTGACCGAATGGGGGCGGTCCCTCGACGGCACCGAGGGCACCTCGGTGGTCGAGGGGCCGCAAGTCGAGGTGGAGCCCGCGGGGGAGGGGTCGACCAGCACACGGATCCGTCTGACCTCGGCGCGGCCCGGAGCCGAGTACCGCCTGGAGCTCGCAGAGGGGGAGTTCTCCGCGGTCACGGTCGACGGGGAACCACTGGCCGACGACGACTCCTCGGGGTCGCAGGGTCTGCGTGCCCTCCGGATCGTCGGGGTCCCTGCCGGCCACGAGGTCGTGATCGAGGCCGAGGTGCCCGCCGGAGCGAGCATGGAGGTGATCGAGACCGTCTACTCGCCGGCACTGGCCGATGGCTGGGTCGCGCCGGGGCCCGGGGTCTCCCTGGTGCAGCCGAGAGTGGAGATCTCGCGGGCCGTCACCCTCTGAGCTGATATCTTGACGTCAAGATATATGTCGAGGGAAGGATCCCTATGGCCCACACCTGGAGCCCCGAGCGGTACCTCCGCTACGGCGACGAGCGCGCCCGGCCCTTCCTCGACCTCATCGCCCGCCTCGGCGCCGGGTCGCCGCGGCGCGTGGTCGACCTCGGTGCCGGACCGGGCACGCTGACGCGACTGCTCGCCGAGCGCTGGCCGGAGGCGGAGGTGCTCGCCGTCGACTCGAGCCCCGAGATGATCGCCCGCGCCGCCGAGATCCCGGGCCTCACCGCCGTGCACGCGGACCTGCGCACCTGGGAGCCGCCCGGCGAGGTCGACGTGCTGGTCAGCAACGCGGCTCTGCAGTGGGTCGACGGGCACCTGGAGCTCCTGTCGCGCCTGGCGGGGATGCTCGCGCCGGGCGGCCGGCTGGCGATGCAGGTGCCGGGCAACTTCGAGGAGCCCAGTCACACGATCCGCCGTGAGCTCGCCGCCGAGGAGCCCTACGCCCCGCACGTGCAGGGCATCGCCTCACCCGCCTCGCACGACGCCGCGACCTACCTGCGGGCGCTGCAGCAGGCGGGCCTCGAGGTCGACGCCTGGGAGACCACCTACCTCCATCTCCTCCACGGCCCGGACCCGGTCTTCGACTGGGTCGCCGGCACCGGCGCGCGCCCCACTCTGCAGGCCCTGCCCGAGGACCTCCGGCCGCGCTTCGAGGAGGAGTTCAAGGCCCGGCTGCGCCGCGCGTATCCGGACGACGGGCATGGCGTGGTGCTGCCCTTCCGCCGCGTCTTCGCCGTCGGCCGCCGGGGCTGAGAGGCAGTCGACGGGCGGGCGCACCGAGTGGCCGGCCGTCGCGCCCGCGGTCCCGCCGGCGCGCGGCCACGACCCGTCAGCCGACCTGCGGGAAGCCCTTCCTCGCGGCCTCAGCGATCCGGTTCAGCTGCTTGCGGTCCGAGAGCGCGCCGAGCACGCCGCCGAGGCCCGGGATCGCCTTGCCGAACAGGCGCGCCGAGCGCAGGCCGAAGCGCCGGATGAGCCGACCGCCGACCGCGGAGACCACGGCCGAGTGCGGGGACACGGGGAGCCTCCCCGCCACGCCGCGGGCGGCCGCGCCGGCGACAGGGCTCAGGCCGATGTTCCTCAGCACGTCCCCGGACTCCTCGCCGAGGAGTGTCGCGAGCACGCGCACGCGCACCTCCTCGTCGTCCAGGTCGTAGCCGCGCACGACGGCGATCGCGCCGACCATGCGGGTGGCCTGGACGTAGAACTCCATCACGTTGGTGGGCAGCAGGATCGGCAGGGTCACCACGCCCCCGAGCCCGGTGAGGAAGCCTCCGGCGGTGACGCCCCGGCGGTGCCTGCGGACGATCCGGCGCACTGCCTTCTCCGGTCGCTTACGGGCACGGCCGCGCTGCGCCTTCCTGGCGACGTCGGCGGCGGAGGAGTAGGTGAGCTTCCCGTCCAGGCCGATGTCGCGGACGGTGTCGATCATGCGCTGCACGGCGCCGTTCGGGCTCGTCTCCGCCTTCTCGGTGCGGGCCTCGCGCATCGCGTCGCGGGCGGTGCTCTTGGCGGTGTCGTCACGGCGCAGCATGCCGAAGATCCCCATGGGCGTCCTCCTGGTCGTCGGTGTCCGGCGGTCGGTGCCGCGCCCTCGCGGCGGGTGCGGCACGAGGCCCATCATGCCGTGCCGGGACCGCCCGGGCGTGCAGGCGGACCACGCGGTGGGGAGTCCGACGGGGACGGATCCGGGGAGGCGCCGTCCGTCGAGAGCGCAGAGCGGCTCGGCGTGAGCGAGGTCCCGTTCGCCTCGGCCGTCGCCTCCGCCGATGCGTCGTGCCCGCGGCGTAGTCTCGGAGCACCATGGCCAGCAAGCTCTACCGTGACGATGCGATCGTCCTGCGCACCCACCCGCTGGGCGAGGCGGACCGCATCATCACCCTGCTCACGCGGCGGCACGGCAAGGTCCGCGCCGTCGCCAAGGGTGTGCGCCGCACCGGCAGCCGCTTCGGCGCGCGGCTGGAGCCGTTCACGCTGATCGACGTGCAGCTGCACGCCGGGCGGAACCTCCACACCGTCACCCAGGTCGTCACGATCGAGGCCTTCGCCGTCGGCATCACCGCGGACTACTCCCGCTTCGCCGCCGCCAGCGCCATGCTCGAGACCACCGACCGGCTCACCGACGAGATGGTCGATCCCAACCAGCGCGGCTTCCTCATGCTCGTCGGCGCGCTGCGCGCCATGGCCGAGGGCCGCATCGCCCCGCCGCTCGTGCTCGACTCCTTCCTGCTGCGCACCCTCGCCGTCTCCGGCTGGGCGCCCGAGCTGCGCGTGTGCGCCTCCTGCGGGGCCGACGGCCCCCACCACGCCTTCGACGTGCGTGCGGGCGGCCTGGTCTGCACGTCCTGCCGTCGGCCGGGCGCCATCGCGGTGCGCCAGTCCACGATCGAGCACATGATCTTCCTGCTCGCCGGGGACTGGGAGAATGTCACCGATGCGGAGGAGACCGTGCAGCAGGAGGCGGGTCGCCTCATCGAGGACACGGTGACCTGGCACCTCGAGCGCTCCGTCCGCTCCCTGCACTACGTCGAACGCTGATCCCCATCCCGGACGGGTCCACGGCCCGCACGATCCCGCACGATCCAGGAGGACCCCGCATGCCCGGTGCATCCCGTCACGGGTACCAGGAGCCGTTCGCCCATCCCAGCGGCGCCCTGCCCCCGCAGCTGCCGGCCCCCACGATCCCTCGCCACGTCGCGGTGGTGATGGACGGCAACGGCCGCTGGGCGAACCGCCAGGGCCTACCCCGCACGGCAGGGCACGAGGCCGGCGAGGCGGCGCTGCTGGACGTCGTCGCCGGCGCCCTCCAGATCGGCGTGACGCACCTGAGCGCCTACGCCTTCTCCACCGAGAACTGGAAGCGGTCCCCGGAGGAGGTGCGCTTCCTGATGGGCTTCTCCCGCTCCGTGCTGCGCCGCCAGCGCGACACCCTGGACTCCTGGGGTGTGCGGATCGTGTGGATCGGCCGTGAGCAGCGCCTCTGGGGCTCGGTGATCCGGGAGCTCAAGGAGGCCGAGGAGCGTACCCGCGACAACACCCGCATGACGCTGTACATGTGCGTGAACTACGGCGGCCGCGCCGAGATCGTCGACGCGGTGCGCGAGATCGCCGAGGAGGCGCGGGCGGGCCGGCTCAAGGGCTCCGGGATCAGCGAGAAGACGATCCAGCGCCATCTCGTCGACCCCGACATGCCCGACGTGGACCTGTTCCTGCGCACCAGCGGCGAGCAGCGCACCTCCAACTTCCTGCTCTGGCAGGCCGCCTACGCCGAGCTCGTGTTCGTGCCCGAGCTGTGGCCCGACGTGGACCGCCGTGTGCTGTGGCGGGCGATCACGGAGTACGCGCGGCGCGATCGGCGCTACGGGGGAGCGATCGACGCCCCCGATGCGCCGGAGGCTCAGTCCGCAGGGCTCTGAGCGACCCGCTCGGCCGCGGCGGACCCTGCCGGCCGGTCCGCAGGGGCCGGGCCCGTCGCGGTCGGCCGGTCGCCGTCGGCCTCGGGCGAGGCCTCGGTCCCGCCCTCGCTCTCGCTCTCGGCGAGGGTCGCGACCAGGGCGGCCCGGGCTCCCGTGCGGCGACGGTGGCGCAGCACGAGAGCGACCAGCAGCACCAGCAGGGCGAGCACGGCGACGGCGCCGGCCGGGGAGACGAGGAACAGCT
Source organism: Brachybacterium sp. sponge (assembly GCF_001613775.1). Classification (NCBI taxonomy): domain Bacteria; kingdom Bacillati; phylum Actinomycetota; class Actinomycetes; order Micrococcales; family Dermabacteraceae; genus Brachybacterium; species Brachybacterium sp. sponge. The sequence goes on from NZ_LRMP01000004.1 coordinate 138,373, forward strand.
CGAACCAGCCCGCCACGGCCACCAGGCCGACGGTCGCATAGATGACCGCCCAGGCCAGGCCGCCGACGGCGAGGGCGGGCAGATAACGGCGGGCAGGCATGGCGGTCAGGCCCGCGGCGGCGTTCGCGGCGGTCTGGAAGCCGACGGTCAGGAAGCTCAGCGCCACGACCCAGGCACCCCAGCGGTTGACGAGCGTGGTCGCGCGCTGTACGGACGTCGACTCCAGCAGCTTCTTCACCCGGCCGCGGTTCGCGGCCTTCCGCGCCCCGCGGCCGACGAGATAGGTGCCGCCGGCGCGCGCCCAGATCACCACGTACAGGAACCCGATCGCCGGCAGCAGCGGCAGCGACTGGACCCAGTCCATCATCGCGTGGCCGCCTCGTCCTCCGGCTCCTCGGGATCGTCCACGTCCTCCGAGGGCTCGGCGGTGCTCGAGTGCTCCTCGCACAGCCCGAAGACCTCGAGGGTGTGGTCCACCTCGGTGAAGCCGTGCTCGCGGGCGATCGCCGTCATGGACGCCTCGAGCCTCGGGGCGAGGAACTCGACGGTGCGGCCGCACTCGCGGCACACCAGGTGATGGTGGTGGCCGGTGTCCTCGCACTGCCGGTAGAGGGACTCGCCGTCCCCCGCCACGAGCACGTCCAGCCGCCCGGCGCGGGAGAGCGCCTGCAGGTTGCGGTACACGGTGGCGAGGCCGACGGTCTCGCCGTCGGCGCGCATCTGCTCGTGGATCTGCTGGGCGCTGCGGAAGTCCACCTGCCGGGAGAGCGTCTCCAGGATCGCGGCGCGCTGGCGGGTGTTCCTCTGCATGCCCTCATTGTCCCCCACCTGGTGCGGGACCTCCATCTCTGGTGGGAGGGACCACCATTACTGCGGGGAGGGAGCACGCGCCGCCACCGGGGCGGCGTCCGCGGCCGTGGGCCCGGGGCCGCCCGCCGGCCGGCTGCGGCGCGCCGCGAGCAGCGAGCGGACGACGAGCGCGGCCACGTACACCGCGATCGTCAGCAGCACGATCACGCCGCCCGGCGGGAGGTCGACGTAGACCGTGATCACCAGGCCGCCGACGGCGCACAGCACCGCGATGACCATGGCGGTGCGCATCGTGCGGGCGAAGCCGACCACCAGATGCTGCGCGGCGGCCACCGGCACGATCATCAGCGCCGAGACCATCAGTGCGCCGACGATCCGCATCGACAGCGTCACCGTCAGCGCCGCCATCACGGCGATGAGGACGTTGACGGTCCGCACCGGCAGCCCCGCGGCGCGGGCGAACTCGTCGTCGGCGGTGACGGCTGCGAGCAGGCCGGAGAGCCCCACCCCGATCGCGAGCACGACCACGGCGAGCACGAGCGCGATCACGGTGTCCAGCCGGGTGACGGTCGAGAGGGAGCCGAAGAGATAGCCCATCAGGTTCTGCGAGGTGCCGCCGGCGAGCTGGATGATGACCACGCCGCCGGCGATGCCGCCGTAGAACAGGATCGCCAGCGCCACGTCGCGGCTGGTGTGGCTGATCTCGCGCACGTACTCGATCAGCACCGCGCCGATCACGGAGGCGGCCAGCGCCCCCGGGATCGCGAGCAGGTCCGCGGGGGTGGCGGAGAGCCAGGCGCCGACGAGCCAGCCGACGGCCACGCCCGTCAGCGCGACGTGCCCGAGGCCGTCGCCGAGCAGGGAGAGCCGCTTCTGCACCAGATAGGTGCCGACCACCGGCGCGGTCAGCCCGATGAGCACCGCGATGATCAGCGGGTAGCGCAGCAGGTCGGAGGTGAGGATGTCCAGCATCGAGATCATGCGGGGTGGATCTCCTGTCCCAGGCATTCGTCGAGCGGGGCGGCGTCCTCGGGGTGTCCGTGCCCGGGGTCCAGGTGCGGACGCTCGCTTACGGGGCCGTCGTGGACCATGCGGCCGTGGTCCAGGACCACGGCGCGGCTGATGTCGTCGGTCAGCGGACCGGTCTCGTGCAGGACCACGAGCAGGGTGGTGCCGCGGGCGGAGAGCTCGCGGAAGAGGTCGGCGATCAGCTGCTGGGTGGGGACGTCCACCCCGGAGAAGGGCTCGTCGAGCACGAGCAGCTCAGGATCTCGCACCAGGGCCCGGGCGATCATCACGCGCCGGCGCTGCCCGCCGGACATGCGGGTGATCGGCCGGCCGGCGAGGTCCGCCATCCCGACCGCCTCGAGCGCGGCGTCGACCCGGGGATCGCGGGCGCTGGGCCACCAGCGGCGGGCGGTGAGCAGGCCGCTGGCGACGGTCTCCCGCGCGGTCGCGGGGATCGAGCCGGTCTCGGCCGACTCCTGGGGGACGTAGCCGAGGCCGTCGTGGGCGCGGCCCTGGGAGACCGGGCGGCCCAGCAGGTGCGCCGTGCCGCTCTCGAGCGGCAGCACCCCGACCGCGGCGCGCAGCAGGGTCGACTTGCCGGAGCCGTTCGCACCGAGCAGCGCGACGAGCTCGCCGCGCTCGATGCTCAGGTCGATGTCGTGCAGGACCCGCTGGCCGGCGCGGGAGACGCTCGCGCCGACGATCTCGACGACCGGTCCGTCCCCGGCGCTCACGCCCAGCTCTCCGCGAGGGCGGTGCAGTTGCTTCTCATGACGGCAGGGTAGTCCGCCTCCGGGGACTGCTGGGTCTCGAGGTTGTCCAGCTCGGCGCTGTCGATGCCGAGGTTGTCGGCGAGGGTCTGGGCGACCTTCGGCGAGGCGGTCGCCTCGAAGAAGATCGTGGTGACCTCCTCGTCGCGGACCACGGTCTCGAGGGCGAGCAGCCGCTGCGGGGACGGCTCGGTCTCCGGGTCGATCCCGGAGATCCCCACCTGGTGCAGGTCGTAGCGGTCGGCGAGATAGGTGTAGGCGGCGTGGCTGGTGATGAAGGTGCGTCGCTCGTCGGCCACCTCCTCGAAGGCCGAGGTCAGCTCGGCGTCGAGCTGCTCGAGCTCCTCGCGCACCGTGGCCGCGGCGGAGGTGAACTCCTCGGCGTGCTCGGGGGAGAGCTCGCCCAGGCGCGCGGCGATCGCGTCGCCCAGATCCGCCATCCGCAGCGGGTCGTGCCAGAAGTGGGGGTCGTTCGGGCCGTGGTCGTGGCCCTCGTGGGAGTCCTCGTCGGCGTGCGCGTCGTCCCCCTCCTCGGCGTGCTCGGCGTGCTCCTCCTCGCTCTCCCCGGCGTGCCCCTCCTCCGTGCTGCCGGCATCGGCGGGCAGGAGCGTGATCACGGAGGAGACGTCGAGCACGTTGTCGCCCTCCTGGGAGGCGATGGCGTCGTCGAGCGCGGTCTGGAAGCCGGGGATCTGCAGCACCAGGTCGGCCTCCTCGACGAGCATGGTCTGCTTCACGGACAGCTCGAGGCCGTGGGCGTCGGCCCCCGGCGTGGTGAGGTCCGTGAGGGCGACGTGCTCGCCGCCGATCCGTGTGACCAGGAAGCTCAGCGCGTAGGCGGAGGTGACGACCGACAGGCCGTCCCCGTCGGCGGCCGTGCCCTCCCCGCAGGCGGCCAGGAGCGCCGCACCGGCGCCGAGGCCGAGGGCGGACAGGAGGGTGCGGCGGCGAAGGGGAGAGGCATGCGACATGACAATCATTCTCACCAATGGAGGTGTCGCGGTGCAAGTCGGGCGGCCGTGCGGAGCCGGTGCGCGTGGGGACGCTCACACGCGAGCGGCGTCCTGGGCCGACGACTATGCTGGGTGCGATCCGATCGCACCGTCACCAGGAGTCTCCCCGTGGCCAAGGCCCCCGCCAGCACGCTGGACAACGTCATCGCTCTCGCCAAGAAGCGCGGCTTCGTGTTCCAGGCCGGTGAGATCTACGGAGGCTCCCGCTCCGCCTGGGACTACGGCCCCCTGGGTGTGGAGCTCAAGGAGAACATCAAGCGCCAGTGGTGGCGGACCTTCGTCCAGTCCCGCGGGGACATGGTGGGCCTGGACTCCTCGATCATCCTCCCCAAGCGGGTGTGGGAGGCATCCGGCCACGTGGCGACCTTCGTCGACCCGCTGGTGGAGTGCAAGAGCTGCCACAACCGCTTCCGCGAGGACCACCTGATCGAGGCCTTCGAGGCCAAGAAGGGCCGCGCCCCCGAGGGCGGCACGGCGGAGATCGCCTGCCCCAACTGCGGCACGCGCGGCGAGTTCACCGAGCCGCAGCAGTTCTCCGGCCTCGTGAAGACCTACCTCGGCCCCGTCTCCACCGAGGCGGGCCTGCACTTCCTGCGCCCCGAGACCGCGCAGGGCATCTTCGTCAACTTCCTCAACGTCGTCACCGCCACCCGCCAGAAGCCGCCCTTCGGCATCGGCCAGATCGGCAAGGCGTTCCGCAACGAGATCACCCCCGGCAACTTCATCTTCCGCACCCGCGAGTTCGAGCAGATGGAGATCGAGTACTTCACCCCGCCCGCCGAGGCCGACGAGCACTTCACGGCCTGGGTGGAGGCGTGCTGGAACTGGTTCGTGGACCTCGGCATCAAGGAGGAGAACCTCCGCCGCTTCGACGTGCCCGAGGACGAGCGCGCCCACTACTCGGCCGGCACCATCGACTTCGAGTACCGCTTCGGCTTCCAAGGCAGCGAGTGGGGCGAGCTGATGGGCGTCGCCAACCGCACCGACTTCGACCTCAGCAGCCACACCGATGCCTCCGGCACGAAGATGCAGTACTTCGACCAGGCCGCGAACGAGCGCTACACCCCCTACGTCATCGAGCCGAGCTTCGGCCTGACCCGCTCGATGATGGCCTTCCTCGTCGACGCCTATCGCGAGGACGAGGCCCCCAACGCCAAGGGCGGGGTCGACAAGCGCACCGTGCTGGGCCTGGACCCGCGCCTCGCCCCGGTGAAGGCCGCGGTGCTGCCGCTGTCCAAGAGCGAGGACCTCGTCCCGCGCGCCGAGAAGCTCGCCGAGACGCTGCGCAGGAACTGGAACGTCGAGATGGACGTGACCCAGGCGATCGGCCGCCGCTACCGCCGCCAGGACGAGATCGGCACCCCGTTCTGCATCACGGTCGACTTCGAGACCGCCGAGGACCAGGCCGTCACGATCCGCGAGCGCGACACCATGACCCAGGAGCGCGTGGCGCTGGACCAGGTCGAGTCATACCTCGCCGCGCGCCTGATCGGCGCCTGAGGCGCACCGCACGGAGGACAGGGACGACGGGGATCTCCCCGTCGTCCCTGTCCTCGTCCCGGCGAGCTGACGGGTGTCCGGGACCGCGGTGTCCAGGACCGCGCGGGTCCAGGACCGCGCGGGTCCAGGACCGTGCGGGTCCAGGACCGGGGGTGTCCGGGACCGCGCGGGTCCGAGGCCGCCGAGCGTCGCCGACGGGCGCGTGGCGACATGAGATGGCTATATCGCCATGTCGTGCCGCCACGCGCCCGTCCGGGACACGCCGCGCCGCAGGGATGGCAGAGTGCTCCGCATGAGCAGCACCTCCGGCCTCGAGCTGTCCGCCGCCTACCACCGGGAGGTGGTGGCGCCGCTGCTGGAGAGCCGGCTGCCCGGTCTCCCGTACGCCGCGGCGCGGCTCGGCTCCGGCTCCGACGTGCTCGGGTTCGACGACGCGCAGTCGAGGGACCACGACTGGGGGCTGCGGCTCACGCTGCTCGTCGAGGACGGCGCCGCCGAGGAGGTCGACGCACTCCTGGAACGCGAGCTGCCGGCGCAGTGGCGCGGCCACCCGGTCCGCTTCGCGACGACCTGGGAGCCGGTGGTCCGCCAGCGCGCCGAGGTCGCCTCGGCCGCGGACTTCGCCGCCTCGCGGGTGGGGATCGCCCCGCAGCGCCTCGACGGCGCCGCGCCGCTCGACCTGGTGGACTGGCTGCAGCTCACGGGGCAGGCGGCGCTCGAGGTGACCGCCGGTCCCGTGTTCGACGACGGCACCGGGGCGATCACCGCGATCCGCGAGCGGCTGCGCACGTACCCGGAGGACGTGCGCAGGTACGCGATCGGCGCGGACTGGACCCGCATCGGCCAGGAGCTCGCCGACGTGGGCCGGGCCGGGCTGCGCGGCGACGAGGACGGCTCCGCCGTGATCGCCGCGCGTCACGTGCGCACCCTGCTCCATCTCGCCCACCTGCTGCACCGGCGCTGGTCGCCCTACGGGAAGTGGCTCGCCCGCTCCGCGGCGGCGCTGCCGGACGGCGATGCCCTGCGCCGCTCCGTGCTCGCGGTGCTGCGGGCACAGGACTGGCGCACCCGGCAGGGCGCCCTCGCCGCGCTGGTCGAACAGGTCGCCGCGCTGCAGGGACACGTCGGCCTGCCCACCCTGGACCCCGCGACCGAGCCCTTCTTCGACCGTCCGCATGTGGGCCTTCGCGGGCTTCCGGAGCTGCTGGCCGAGGAGATCACCGACCCCGCGGTGCGCGCGCTGCGGCCCGGCATCGGCACCGCCGAGCAGATCAGCGACCACGTGAGCGTGCTCGTCGACCCCGTGCTCCGCAGGCGGCTCGTGGGCGGGTGAGCACCGGCTGCCCCGCTCCGCCCGCCCCCTCCTCCGCGGGGCGCCCCGGCTACTCCGCCCTGCGCTGATCAGTCGCGGGCTGATCAGCACGCGGCGGAGAACGCACCGGGCGGCACGGCGGCGGCGCAGTGTGGGGCCATGAGCACGCACACCGCCCCACCGCCCCGTCTCGACACCTCCGACCCCACCGCCCCGCAGCCCCTCGCCTCCCTCACCGCCGCCCGGCTCCTGCACCAGCGCGTGCTGCTGCTGGACCGCGAGCTCGAGCAGGTGGGCGGCGCGGCGCTGGCCGCCCAGCTGCTCCTGCTCGCCGCCGAGGATCCCGCCGCCGACATCACCCTGCTGATCAACTCGCCCGGCGGGCTGGTCCCGGCGATGCTCGCGATCGGCGACCTGATGGACCTGGTCCCCTGCGACGTGCGCACCGTCGCGCTCGGCATGGCCTACAGCGCCGGGCAGTACCTCCTCACCCAGGGCACCCCCGGCAAGAGGTACGTGCTCCCGCACGGCCAGGTGCTCATGCACCAGGGCTCGGCCGGGTTCGGGGGCAGCGCCGCCGACATCGAGCTGCAGGCCGAGGACCTGCGCCGCAACCGGGACCTGCTGATCCGCCTCACCGCGCAGCGGACCGGGCAGAGCGAGGAGCGGATCGCCCGCGACTCCGAGCGCGACCGCATCTGGGACGCCGAGGGCGCCGTGGACTACGGCTTCGCCGACCACGTCGCCGCGGACCTCGCCGAGATCCTCCCGCTCGGGCAGGCCGGCACCCGCGGCCGGGCCGCAGGGATCGGGGGCGCACGATGAGCAGCTACACCATCCCCTCCGTCATCGAGCGCACCCACACCGGCGCCGAGCGCAGCGCCGACGTGTTCTCCCGCCTGCTCAGCGATCGGATCGTCTACGTCGGCACCCCGATCGACGACGGCGTCGCGAATACCGTCATCGCCCAGATCCTGCACCTGGAGAACGAGTCGGCCGACGCACCGATCCACCTCTACCTCAACTCCTCCGGCGGGGACGTGCAGGCGGTGCTCGCCATCTACGACACGCTCGCCTTCGTGCGCAGCCGGGTGGCGGTCACCTGCATCGGCCAGGTGGTCGCGGCGCCGGTGGTGCTGCTCGCGGCGGGCACGCCCGGGCTGCGCTGGGTGCTGCCCCACACCCGCGTCGTCCTCCACCCGCTCGAGGCGCAGGGACGCGGCGCGGTGCCGGACCTGATCCTCGCGACCGAGGAGGTCCAGCGACTGCGCGGAAGCCTCGAGGCCCTGCTCGCCGAGCACTCCGGACAGGACCTGCAGCGGGTGCGGCGGGACCTCGAACGGGAGCAGGTGCTGGATGCGGAGGCGACCGTCGCCTACGGTCTCGCCGACGAGGTGCTGCTCAGGCGGCCGCGAGCAGCGTGACGCCCGAGCCGCCCCAGGGCGGTGCGACCGGCCCGGCGGGGGAGGAGCGCAGCGTGAGGACCGGCGCGCCAGGGCGGTCCGACGGGGCGGCGGCGAGCGCGCCGTCCGCGATGCGCAGCAGGAGCAGCGGGAGATCGAGGCCGAGCGCGCCGAGGATCGCGGCCAGCAGCTCCGAGGAGGGATCCTTGCGTCCCCGCTCCACATCGGACAGATGCTGCATCGACACGCCGGCCGTGCTCGCGACTTCGGCGAGGGTGCGGCGCTGACGGTGCCGCTCGGCGCGCAGCTCCGCGCCCATCAGCTCCCGCCACAGCGGCTCGAGATGCGTCTCCATGGGCCGAGACTACGACCGTGCCGACCCGGGCGGGAGTCGCTCTGCTGTGGGCGGAAGGACCCTGTCGGAGCAGGGTCCGACCTCAGGGCAGGGCGAGGAGCAGGTGCGGCAGCACGTGGCGGGCGAAGGCGTCCAGGGTCCGCGTGGCGTCCTCGAGGGGAGCGCCGGAGGGCAGCACGAGCGCGATCTCGTCGGCCTCCAGTACCACGGGGTCCGCCAGCAGAGCCTGCGCGACGGCGACCGGCTCGTCGAGCACGACCGGACCGTAGACCGCCTCGTGTCCGCCGAGCTCGGTGCGGCGGTGCTCGGCGAGCACCCCCGCCTCCGCGGACCGCTCGCGCGGGATCAGCGTGGTGTAGCGCTCGAGCTCCGCCTCGTCGAGCACCGGGAGCATCTGCCGGCTGACCATGACCCGGCCCTCCCCGTGCCCGGCCTCGAGCGACGCCTCGCGATAGGCGCGCAGCGCCTCCAGCTGGAGCTGCGCGAAGGAGCGGCCCGAGCCGTCGTCCGGGGCCATGGTCGCCAGCTGCAGGCCGAGGCCGAGCCGGCCCGCCATCGCCGCCCGCTCCGGGCTCGCCGCCCCGTAGGCCAGGCGCTCCCGCAGCCCGGGCGCGCGGGGCTGCAGGCGCAGCGGCGTGCCGGGCTCGACCTCCTCGATGTGCGCGTCCGCCCCCGCGACGATCTCCCCGTCGAGGAAGGAGAGCAGGTCGTGCAGGATCCGGTCCACGTGGTCGCGATGGTCGCCGTGCAGGGCCCCGAAGGCGCGGGCGTAGATCGCATCGTGCGCGGAGTAGCCCGGTGCGAGGCCGGCGCGGAGCCTGCCGCCGGTGAGCAGGTGAGCGGTGGCGAGGTCCTCCGCGAGCCGGCCCGCGTTCTCGAAGCGCAGCGGGATCACCGCGGTGCCCAGCTCGATGCGCTCGGTGTGCTGGGCGAGGGCGGAGAGGAACAGCAGCGGCGAGGGCAGCGCGTCCTGCAGGTGCCGCACCCGCACATAGCCCGCGTCGTAGCCGAGCTCCTCCGCGCTGCGGAACAGCGCGCGGCCCTCGTCCAGGGCGGAGTGGTCCACCTGGGCGACGAAGCCGATGCGGGGCGCGGGGCGGTCCGTCGCGGCGCCGGTCGCGGGTGCGCCGTCGTGCGCGGGTGCGGTGCCGGTCGTCGATGCGGTGCCGGCCGGGGATCGGTCTGCTGCGGATGTGCTCATCGCACGCCTCCTTCGAGCGGGGTCCTCGGCGGCACGGTCGCCCGGCGCCGGGGAGTGGTGCCGTCACCTGATTCTCCCCCGCGGGGGAGGGCCCGGCGGGGGACCGAGGGCCCTCCGTGCCCCTGCCTCCGACGGTTCCTCCCCGGGCGGACCCGATGCACATCACCTCACGGATCCTCCCGAACGTCCGCCCAGGATGGGACAATCCAGGGACGATGACCCTTCTGACCGACACCGTGACCGCCGCTCCCGCCCCTGCCGACGCCCCGTCGGCCTCAGGACGGGAGCGCATTCGGCGACCCCTCACGATCGGGAGGCTCACCGTGGACACCCCGGTGATGCTCGCGCCCATGGCCGGGGTCACCAACATGGCCTTCCGCGTGCTGTGCCGCGAGTTCGGCGCCCTGCACAGCGAGGACGACGGCGGTCTGTTCCCCACCGAGATGGTCACCACGCGCGCGCTGATCGAGGACCACCACGAGTCCTGGCGCCTGCTGCGCATGGCCGATCGGGAGCGGCCCCGCTCCGTCCAGCTGTACGGCGTGGACCCCGCGGTCGTCGCCCGCTCGGTGGAGATGATCCTCGAGCGCGACGGCGCCGACCACATCGACCTGAACTTCGGCTGCCCCGTCCCCAAGGTGACCCGTCGCGGCGGCGGCGGCGTGCTGCCCTGGAAGGACGAGCTGTTCACCCGCATCCTGCGCGCCGCGGTCGAGGCCGCCGGCGACGTGCCGGTGACGCTGAAGACCCGCAAGGGCGTGGACGACGACCACCTGACCTACCGCGACGCGGGCCTGATCGCCCAGGAGGTCGGGGCCGCAGCGATCACCCTCCACGGCCGCACCGTGAAGGAGCAGTACTCCGGCACCGCGGACTGGACCTCCATCGCGGACCTCAAGCAGACCGTCACCGACATCCCGGTGCTCGGCAACGGCGACGTGTGGTCCGCGGAGGACGCGCTGCGGATGATGGACGAGACGGGCGCCGACGGCGTCGTCGTCGGCCGCGGCTGCCAGGGACGGCCCTGGCTGTTCGCCGACCTCGCCGCCGGGTTCTCCGGCAGCGCCGAGCGGGTCCGCCCCGGCCTCGGCGACGTCGCCCGGATCCTGCGCCGCCACGCCGAGCTGCTCACCGAGTTCTACGAGAGCGAGGACCGCGGCGTGAAGGACCTGCGCAAGCACGTGGCCTGGTACTTCAAGGGTTATCCCGTCGGCGGTGACATGCGGCGCCAGCTCGCGACCATGGAGTCCCTCGCGGACCTCGACGAGAAGCTCTCCGAGCTCGACCTCACCGCCCCGTACCCGGGCGCCGACGTCGAGGGGCCGCGCGGCCGCACCGGCCACCCCCGCAACGCCACCGTCCCCGCCGGCTGGATGGACACCCGCGAGCTGTCCGACGAGCACCGGGCCCGCCTCCACGAGGCCGAGCTCGACATCTCGGGCGGCTGAGCCATGACGACCACCGCCCCTCCCGGCCCCGCCGCGGCCGTCCCTCCCGTCGGCTACTCCGCCCACGACCTCGAGCGCTGGGTGCCCGAGCCGCCGAAGTCCCAGGCCCGCACGCCCTTCCAGCGGGACCGGGCCCGCGTGCTGCACTCCTCCGCGCTGCGCCGTCTCGGTGCCAAGACCCAGGTGCTCGGCGCGGGCGCGAACGACTTCGTCCGCACCCGCCTCACCCACTCCCTCGAGGTCGCGCAGGTGGGACGCGACATCGGCGCCGAGCTCGGCTGCGACCCCGACGTGGTAGACGCCGCCTGCCTCTCCCACGACCTCGGCCACCCGCCCTTCGGCCACAACGGCGAGAAGGTCCTGGACGACCTCGCGAAGGACTTCGGCGGCTTCGAGGGCAACGCCCAGACCCTGCGCCTGCTCACCCGCCTCGAGCCCAAGGTGATCGGACCTGAGCGCCCCCACGGGCTGAACCTCACCCGCGCCTGCGTCGACGCCGCGATCAAGTACCCCTGGTCGCGCGGCGAGGGTCCGGACCCGGACTCGCCGAAGTTCGGCACCTACGCCGACGACCACGACGTCTACTCCTGGGCCCGCGAGGGCGCAGTGGAGGGCAGGAAGTGCTTCGAGGCGCAGGTCATGGACCTCGCCGACGACATCGCCTATTCGGTCCACGACATCGAGGACGCGATCACCGGACGCACCCTCGACCTCGGCCGCCTGCGCGACCCGATGGAGCGCTCCGCCGCGCTGTACGTCGTCCAGGACTGGTACATGCCCCACGAGAGCCTCGACGCGCTGGACGCGGCGCTGACCCGCCTCGAGGCCGAGCCCTCCTGGATGTCAGCCTTCGACGGGTCGATGCGCTCGGCCGCAGCGCTGAAGGACATGGCCAGCCAGCTGATCGGCCGTTTCACCCGCTCCGCGATCACCGCCACCCGCGCCGAGCACGGGCCCGCGCCCCTGTCCCGCTACGGCGGCGACGTGATCGTGCCGGAGGGGACCCACGTCGAGATCGCGGTGCTGAAGGGCCTGGCCGCCGCGTACGTGATGTCCTCCGCCTCCCAGCAGCCGGTCTACGAGGCGCAGGAGGAGATCATCCGCGACCTCTACTCCCGCCTGTGGCACACCGGCACCCAGCACCTCAGCCCCCTGTTCGCGGAGCTGTGGCAGCAGGCCGAGGACGACGACGCCCGGCGACGCGTGATCGTCGACCAGATCGCCTCCTACACCGACGTCACCGCACGGCGTCTGCACGAGGTGCTCTACGACCGCACCCTCACGCACGTCACAGCCGCGGACATGCCCCTGCCCGGCCTCGGATCGGAGCTCTGAGCGGGTGGCACAGGGACTGATCCGCCGCGCCGACGTGGACCTCGTGCGCGAGCGCTCCCGCCTGGACGAGGTCGTCTCCGAGCACGTCACGCTGCGCACCGCCGGGATCGGCTCGATGAAGGGGCTGTGCCCCTTCCACGACGAGAAGACGCCCTCGTTCAACATCCGCCCCCAGCTCGGCCACTGGCACTGCTTCGGCTGCGGCGAGGGCGGGGACGTGATCTCCTTCGTCCAGAAGATCAACCACCTCAGCTTCGTCGAGGCGGTCGAGATGCTCGCAGGCCGCTACGGCGTCCAGCTGCACTACGAGGAGGGCGACGGCAAGGGCGGTGACCGGCCCGACTTCGGGACCCGGCGCCGCCTCCTGGACGCCCACTCGATCGCGGAGGAGTTCTACCGCGAGCAGCTCTCCGCCCCGATCGGCGAGATCGGGCGGCGCTTCCTTACCGAGCGCGGCTTCGACCAGGCCGCCGCCGAGCACTTCGGCGTCGGCTTCGCGCCCGAGGGCTGGGACTCGCTGACCTCGGTGCTGCGCGGACGGGGCTTCACCGAGGGGGAGCTCACCGCCAGCGGGCTCGTCTCCCAGGGCCAGCGCGGCGTCTACGACCGCTTCCGCGGGCGCCTCGTGTGGCCGATCCGCGACATCACCGGCAAGACCATCGGCTTCGGGGCGCGGCGCCTGCTCGAGTCCGACCAGGGCCCCAAGTACCTCAACACCCCCGAGACCGCGATCTACCACAAGTCCTCCGTGCTCTACGGCCTCGACCTCGCCCGGAAGGAGATCGCCTCCCAGCACCGCGTGGTGGTCGTCGAGGGATACACCGACGTGATGGCCGCGCACCTGGCCGGGGTCACCACCGCCGTCGCCTCCTGCGGCACGGCCTTCGGCGCCGAGCACGTGAAGATCGTCCGCCGCGTGATGGGCGACTCGAACCCGTCGGCCGGCCTGCGGCTGAACACCGACGGGAAGGGCCTGGCCGGAGAGGTCGTCTTCACCTTCGACGGCGACGCCGCCGGCCAGAAGGCCGCGCTGCGCGCCTTCGAGGAGGACCAGCGCTTCGTCGCCCAGACCTACGTCGCGGTCGAGCCGAACGGCCTGGACCCCTGCGATCTCAGGATCCAGCGCGGCGACGAGGCGGTGCGGGAGCTGATCGAGACCCGTCGGCCGCTGTTCGAGTTCGCGATCCGCACCGCCATCTCCCAGGTCGACCTCGACACCGTCGAGGGCCAGGTCACCGCGCTGCGGATGGCCGCGCCGGTCGTGGCGAGGATCCGGGACCGTGCGATGCGGCCCGAGTACGCGCGCCGGCTCGCCGGCTGGCTCGGCATGGAGGAGCGGACCGTACTGCGCGCCGTGCACGACGCCGCCCGCACCGAGGGCGGCGGCGGGCACCGCGCCCACGAGGCGCCGCCCGAGCGGGCGGGGGAGCGGCCCGGCGCCCCGGCGATCGAGGACGACGGCGGCGCCCTGCCGATCCCGCGCCTGGCCGACGTGGTCAGCCCCCGCGACCCGGTGGGCCAGGTCGAGACCCAGTCGCTGGCCGTGATGCTGCAGGCCCCGCACCTGCTGGACACGGAGCGGGTGGCCGCCCTGCCGGACGACTCCTTCCACGTCCCTGCCCTGCAGGGGGTGTGGGACGTGATGCTCGCCGCGGGCACCCTCCTGGACGCCGTGGGTGGGCAGCTGCCCGCCGCGCGCTATCTGGAGCAGGTCCTCGAGATCGCCGGCGAGACGGTGCGGCCGCTCATCGTGGAGATCGCGAACCTCGACCTGCCGGCCCGCAGCGAGGAGGCGCTGGGACGGCTCGGCGTCTCGCTCCTGGACCGTCTCAGCGAGCTGTCGATCACGCGCGAGTACTCCGTGCTCAAGCAGCGTCTCCAGCGCACCGATCCCTCCGACGCGGAGCGCTACCAGCAGATCATGGCGCGTCTGACCGAGGTGCAGATCAAGCGTCGGTCGCTGCGGGCACCCTCCGACTGACGGTGCCGGTCGAGGCGGTGCGTCCGGCCCGGAGCCTGCGCACCAGCTCGATCCCGCCGCCGAGCAGCAGCGCGAGCGCGATCCCGACGGCGACGCCCAGCAGCGGGTCGCGGCCTAAGGCGAGACCGCCGAGCATCCCGATGCCGACGTAGTACAGGGCCCAGATCAGCGCCGCGAGCGAGGAGTAGAGCACGAAGGCCGGGCGCGGGAAGCGGATCGCTCCCGAGGTGATGTTCACGGCCGTGCGCGCGCCGGGCACGAACCGGGCCCCGAGGATGATCACCCCACCGCGGGAGCGCAGCGCCGTCTCCGCCGCACCGACCACGCCATCAAGCGCGAGATGCCCGAGGTGGGGGTGCTGATGCTCTCCCAGCACGTCGCCCGCGAGTACGCGACCGAGCTGCTGGGCGCCGAGACGACGGGGATCGGATACCTGCTCAAGGGCCGCATCACCGAGATCGACGGCTTCCTGGACGTGGTGCGCCGGGTCTCAGACGGCGGCACGGTCATCGACCCCGCGGTGGTGCGGGCGCTGCTGCGCGCGCCCGACCAGCGTCGCGCCGTGGGGAGGCTGAGCCCCCGGGAACTGGAGGTGCTCGAGGCGATGGCCGAGGGTCTGTCGAATCGGGGCATCGCCGAGCGTCTCTTCCTCTCCGGCAGCACGGTGGAGAAGGCCGGCAGCGCGATCTTCGACAAGCTCGACCTCGCCGGGGAGGAGCAGAGCAGCCGCAGGGTGCTCGCGGTCCTGCGCTACCTGGAGTCCTAGCGCTCCGTGCCGCGCGACGCGGCGAGACCCGCTCAGGTCCCCGCGGTGCTCAGCGCGCGGCGACGGCGCGGGCGATGAGCTCCCGCTGGCGGGCCGACAGGCGCGCGCGCAGCTGCTCGAGGCCGGTCCTCGACGGCGATCCGTCGGCGGCCGCGGTGACGAGCTCCGTGAGCAGGGAGCGGGCGACCTCGAGGTCCTGCACCTCGCCGAGCAGCTCCTGCATCGCCTCCGCCCGCCCGCGCGCCGCCTCGATGTGCTCGTGGCTCGGCGCGTCGTCGGGTCCGGCGGCCAGCAGCTCGGCGGCGTAGCGCCAGCGCTTCGCGGCCTTGCGCGCCGCATGGAGACGGGAGGGCTCCCCGCCCGAGATCCGCAGCCGTCGCACCACCTTCCGCTCCGCCCGGTCCAGGACCTCCCCGGCCGCAGGGAGCGGCAGCGAGGGCGGGGTGCGGCACCAGGCCTCCAGCAGCGTCGCCCCCTCGCACCACGCCTCCGTCCCCGCGGCCGCCTCCAGCGCGGCCAGCGCGTCGCGCCGCCGGGAGCGCAGCTCGTCCTCGAGCAGAGCCTGCGCCGCCGACCGCGCGGGACCGGGCTCGAGATCCTCCGCCTCGGAGGCGAGGAGCGCCGCCAGGACGTCCGCGTCCCGCACCACGCCGAGAGGAAGGGCGAGAGCCTGCAGCGCCGCATCGGCCGCGGCGGCGTCCGGCACTGCGCCGGGGACGGTGCGCACGGCGGCGCGCAGCCGTCGCAGGGAGGTGCGCGTGCCGTGCACGATCTCCACGGGCAGCTCGGCGCCGACCCGGGAGATCCCGTCCAGCGCCCGACAGGAGTGCTCGCCGACGTAGACGGCGAGCGCCCCGTCCCCGTCGCTCATCCCGGGGCGAGCACGTACTCGTGCAGCGCGGTCCCGCCCTCGGCCGCGGCGGTCAGCAGCATCACCGTGTCCTCGACGGCGACGACGGCACGGCGGCGGTCGGGCAGCTCGTGCAGCTCGCCCTGCTGGATGACGAAGGGCTCGGGCGCCTCGACCCGGATCGCGCCGTGCATCAGGTAGAGGGAGGCGGGCACCTCGTCCTCGTGCTCGGTGAGCCGGGTGCCCTCGGTCAGCGCGAGGATCGTCTGCTGGAGCGCGCCCCGGCGGACCACCGGCTCGGCATGGAATCCTGCGCCGCTGCTCCGCGCCAGATCGATGGATCGGGTGATGACGGGTGTGAGAGCGACCATGACGGCCTCCTCCTCGTTGACGGATCCGTCCTGCCAGTATCGTCCACGAAGGGCGGAAGGTCATGCCCTGCATCCGGTCGGTCGGCCGCGATGAGCGCGGGGACGCCCCCCGCCGACGGGACGCTACGATCCTGGGATGGACCAAGCGGGCGACGCGCAGGAGTCGAGGGCAGAGCACCCCGACGGCTACTGGTACCCCGAGAACGACTCCGCGATCGACGTGCTCACGGCGCTGCGCACCTACCAGGCCGCACACGGCGACATGCGTCGACGGATGAGCGCCGGGATGGACATGAACACGACCGACCTGGCCGCGCTGCGCCATGTCATCGCGCACGAGCGGCACGGGGAGCCGCTGACCCCGCTGGGCCTGGCGCGGCTGCTCAGGATCTCCGGCGCCTCCAGCTCGAAGCTGCTGGACCGTCTGACCGCCTCGGGGCATCTGCAGCGGGTCCCGAACCCGCACGATCGCCGCTCGAGCGTCGTCGTCGCGAGCGAGCACGGCCACACGGAGGTCCGGGAGCGCCTGGACGGCCTGCACGCGCGGATGCAGGAGGCGGCGGAGCAGGTGCCCGAGGAGGCCCGCGGCGAGGTCGCCGCCTTCCTCCGCCGCATCGCGGGGGTGCTCGACGCGGAGAGCACCTCCGACGCGCCGCTCTCATCGGTCGAGCGGTCATCTCCGGCCTCAGCCCCGCGCAGACGATGACCCCGCCGGTGACGGCGAGGCCTCGGACAACCCTGTCGGGCGTGCCGTGTCGCAGCGCCTCCTCCTGCACCCGGGACTCGGTGCGGCCGCGGCGTCAAAGGGGGCGCTGGGCGCTGCCCGGCATGGCGTGCCGCCGAGCGTGCACCGTGCCGCGGCATTGCTCCACGCGTCCATAGCTCGGCGATGTAGCGTGAGGGGAGCCGATGTGATCGGGTGGCCCACCGCCCGCTCCGGAACCGAGGAGTCGCCGTGAGGATCGAGACCCGCCACCACCTCGAGAACCCCCGGGAGGAGGTGAGCGCCTGGCTGGAGCGGCCCGGAGCGCTCACCCGGCTCACCCCGCCGGGCCTGGCCAGTGCCGAGGACCCCGCCGAAGGCGGCACCGGGCAGGGCCGCCTCGTCGGCGTGCGCCTCGGCCCGGCGCTGCTCCCGCAGCCGCTGCGCCCCCGCTGGCTGCTGCGCCACGCCGGTGCGGAGCCGCCCTTCGACTTCGCCGACCAGCAGGTGCGCGGCCCCTGGCGCACCTGGCGGCACGAGCACGCCGTCGAGGAGAGCCGCTCCGGCGCCGCGGTGCACGACCGCCTCGAGGTCGAGCTGCCGCGGCGCCTGGAGCGATGGGAGCCCCGTGTCCGGCAGCTGGTGCGCGGGGTGCTGGACTTCCGCGCCCGCCAGCTGCGCGAGGACCTCGCCTTCCACGCGGCGCGAACCGAGCGGCGCCCGCTCACCGTCGCGATCGCCGGGTCCTCGGGGCTGATCGGCAGCCAGCTGACGGCGCTGCTCCGCACCGGCGGGCACACGGTCAGGCCGCTGGTGCGGCGCGCCGCGACGGCGCCGGGTGAGATCTCCTGGGACCCGCAGAGAGGGCGGCTCGACCCCGCGGACCTCGAGGGCGTGGACGTCGTGGTCAACCTCGGCGGCCGCTCGATCGCGACGCGGTGGACCGCCTCGGCACGGTCGGAGATCCGCGCCTCCCGCCTCGCGGGGACCGCGCTCCTCGCCCGCACCCTCGCCGGCATGGGCGACGGTCCGACGGCCCTCGTGCAGGCCTCCGCCATCGGGTACTACGGGCCGCGCCGGCCGGGGGAGGAGCTGGTCGAGGGCTCCGGCCCGGGGGAGGGCTTCCTCGCGGAGGTGGTGCGCGACTGGGAGGCCGCGACGACCCCGGCGCGCGAGGCAGGACTGCGGGTGGCGATGCTCCGCACGGGCCTGGTGCTCAGCGACGGCGGCGGATCGCTGCTGCCGCAGCTGCCGCTGTTCCTCGCGGGCGTGGGCGGGCGGCTCACCGCGCGGGACGCGGCCGTCTCCTGGATCTCGCTGGACGACATGGTCCGCGCCTACGCCCACGTGATCCTCTCGAGCACGGCGGACGGGCCGCTGAACGCGGTCGCGCCGGGGACGGTCACCGCCGGGGAGTTCGCGAGCACCCTCGGGCGGGTGCTGCACCGCCCCGCCCTGCTGCCCGTCCCCGCCGCCGGACCGGCGCTCGTGCTCGGCCGCGCCGGGGCCGACGAGCTGATCCGCACCGACCAGGACGTCTCGGGCGACCGGCTGCGCAGGAGCGGCTTCGAGCACGCCCATTCCGAGCTCGAGCACGCGCTGCGGCACCTGCTGCGCCGGATGCCAGCCGAGGGGGAGGAGTAGCCCAGGCGGGGCTTGAACCCGCGACCGACGGATTATGAGTCCGCTGCTCTGACCGGCTGAGCTACTGGGCCGTGGCCCCGCGAGAGGGCCCGGACGAATCTACCACGCACGGCCGCATGACCTGGTGAGACGCCGCGCCGCGGGCCCCGCGGGCACTCCGCCTCGGACGGGCTGTCCGGTCGCCGCGGCGCCACCCGCCTCCTCGAGGTGCTCCGGAGGAATGACGACCTCCTCGTTCCGGGAGCGGCGGTCCGGGCGATGACGCGTCAGCATCCACGACGGGACCCGACGCGGGCGCGTAACCTTCGTCATAGTGGCCGGTCGTGAGGGGGTTCCGGGATGCGAGCCCCGCCCCGATCCTGCTACAGTCGTCCAGGTCGATCCCGCATAGCTCAACGGCAGAGCATTCGACTGTTAATCGAAGGGTTGTTGGTTCGAATCCAACTGCGGGAGCCCCTGCGACTCAGCCCCGGCCTCGTCCGGGGCTGAGTCATTTCTTCCTCCGGTCCCCTGAAGGAGCACGCCGATGCCCTCCCTGCCCGATGACCGCTTCCCGCTCCCGGAGGACTTCGGCCCCGGCAGCGTGTGGGCGGACCGCACCGGCCACCGCACCCTCGTCGGCCGCACCCAGCGCGGCGTCGAGATCCCGATCGGCCACGGCGAGGGCGAGGTGAGCCCCGGCGAGCTGCTCAAGCTCGCCCTGATCGGCTGCGCCGGGATGAGCAGCGACGTGAACCTCGCCCGCCGCCTCGGCGAGGACTTCGAGGCGCGGCTGTGGGCCCACGGCACCTCCGACGAGGCCGAGAACCGCTACCTGTCGATCGCCGAGGAGGTGCAGCTCCCCCTCGAGGGGCTCACCGCGCAGGAGATCGCCACGGTCGTGAAGGTCTTCGGCCGGGCGGTCGCGGCGGGCTGCACCGTCGAGCGCAGCGTCGTCCCCGGCGTCGAGGTCACCCACCGGGTGCTCGGCGCGGAGCCGGGGGAGGAGCAGGCGTGACCGTCCGTCCCATCCGGGTCGTCGGCGACCCCGTCCTGCGCACCCCCTGCGACCCGATCCGAACGGTCACCGACGGCACCCGCACCCTCGTGCGGGACCTGCTCGACACCGTGGACGATCCCGCCCGCGCGGGCGTTGCCGCGAACCAGATCGGCATCGGCCAGCGCGCCTTCTCCTGGCACCTCGTGGAGACCGGCGAGCTCGGCTACATCCTCAACCCCGTCATCGTCGAGCTCTCCGAGGAGCTGCAGCACGACGACGAGGGCTGCCTCTCCGTGCCGGGCCTCTTCTTCCCGCGCACCCGCTCCGCCTACGCCCGCTGCGTGGGCACGGACCTCGAGGGCGAGGAGATCGAGCTGGCCGGCGAGGGGATCATCGCCCGCCTCATCCAGCACGAGGTCGGCCACCTCGACGGGGAGCTCTACATCGACGGCCTCGAGCGCTCCGTGAAGAAGCGCGCGTTGCGCCAGATCAGGGAGACCCTCTAAGCTCGTCACGGACCAGCACGCGCTGCCATCAGCTCCGTCCACGGTTCCGATTCGTTGGGGAAGACGCATCGGACACCGGAAGGAACGAGATGACCCAGGGCGTTCTGTACATCCACTCGGCCCCGCGCGCCCTCACGCCCCACATCGAATGGGCGGCCAGCGGGGTCCTCGGCATGCCCGCACGCATCCGCTGGGAGGACCAGCCCGTCGGCCGCGGCCTGCAGCGGGCCGAGATGACCTGGCGCGGCCGTGAGGACACCGGCGCACGCCTGGTCAGCGCGCTGCGCGGCATGCACGAGGTGCGCTTCGAGGTCACCCAGGAGGCGACCGCCGCCGTCGACGGCGCCCGCTGGAGCTGCACCCCCGAGCTCGGCATCCACCACGCCGCGACCGACCACGCCGGCAACATCGTCCTCACCGAGGACCACGTGCGCGGCTGCATGGAGCGCGCCGGCTCCGACCCGCGCGCCCTCCCGCGCGAGCTCGGCATCGCGCTCGGCGAGCCGTGGGACGAGGAGCTGGAGATCTACCGCCACGCCGGCGAGGGCGTGCCGATGCGCTGGCTGCACCGCGTCAGCTGAGCGCGCGTCGGCCGCGGCCGCACGATGCTCCGATGCGCGAAGGGCGCCCGTTCCCCGAGGGGAGCGGGCGCCCTTCGCGAGCGCTGCGGCAGCGGTACCGGTCAGACGGCGGTGCCGGTCAGGCCGTGGTGACCACCAGCGCGATGTCGTGGCCGCCGAAGCCGAAGGCGTTGTTGAGCACGGCGAGATCCCCCTCGGGGAGCTGCGCCGGGGCGCCGTTCGCGATCGCCATCGGGGTCTCGGGGTCGAGGTTCTCGATGTTGATCGTCGGCGGGACGGTGCGATGGTGCGCGGCGAGGACCGAGAACACGGTCTCGAGCGCGCCGGCGCCGCCGAGCAGGTGGCCGGTCATCGACTTCGTCGAGGTGACGACGATCTGATCGGTCTCGCCGCCCAGCGCGTCCGAGACGGCCTTCAGCTCGCCGATGTCCCCCAGCGGCGTCGAGGTGCCGTGGGCGTTGAGGTGCTTGATGTCCGCGGGGGCGAGATCGGCGTCCTCGACCGCCTCGCGCACCGCGGCGGCCTGCCCCTCGGGGTTCGGGGCCGAGATGTGGTGGGCGTCGGAGGCCATGCCGCGGCCGGCGGCGTAGCCGTAGACGCGGGCGCCGCGGGCCTTCGCGTGCTCCTCGCTCTCCAGCACCAGGATCGCCGCGCCCTCGCCGAGCACGAAGCCGTCGCGGTCCACGTCGTAGGGACGCGAGGCGTGCTCGGGATCGTCGACCCGCGTGGAAAGGGCCCGGATGTTCGCGAAGGCCGCGATGGTCATCGGGTGGATGGACGCCTCGGTGCCGCCGACGACGACCACGTCGGCCCGGCCGTCGCGGATCATGCCCATGCCCAGCGCCACGGCCTCCGAGCCGGAGGCGCATGCGGAGACGGGGGTGTGGGCGCCGGCGCGGGCGCCGAGCTCCATCGAGATGTTCGCGGCGGAGGAGTTCGCCATGAGCATCGGCACGGTGAAGGGGTTGACGCGTCGGGCGCCGCGCTCGCGCACGACGTCCCACTGGTCCAGCGTCGTCCAGATGCCGCCGATGCCCGTGCCGACGACCACACCGAGGCGGGTCGGGTCGACGTCGGGGGCGCCCGCATCGGCCCATGCCTCGCGGGCCGCGACCATCGCGTACTGGCCGGAGGGGTCGAGCTTCTTCGACTCGGGACGGCTCAGGGAATCCAGCGCCCCGGGCACCAGACGGCAGGCGAAGTCGACGGAGAGCCCGTAGGACACCTTCCAGTCGTTCTCGAGGGTGCGGGCCGCGGAGGTCCCGGCCAGGGCCGCCTCCCACGTCGAGGCGACATCCGCGCCCAGCGGGTTGACGGTGCCGAGGCCGGTGACGGCGACTCGGGAACGGGAAGCGGACATGCGGACCTCCGGGTCGGGGCAGACGGGGAACGGCGACGCCCGGGACGAACCCGTCCCGGGCGTCAGGCGGGGCTCAGTTCTGGGCGCCCGCGATGTACTTGACGGCGTCGCCGACGGTGGCGAGGTTCTTGACCTCTTCGTCGGGGATGCGCACGTCGAACTTCTCCTCCGCGTTCACGACGATGGTCATCATCGAGATGGAGTCGATGTCGAGGTCGTCGGTGAAGGACTTCTCGAGCTTCACGTCCTCGGTGGCGACACCGGTCTCCTCGTTGACGATCTCGGCGAGGCCCTCGAGGATCTCGTTCTCGGTGTGTGCCATGGGTGCTCCTTAGGATGTTCGGATTGTGTGGCGGGGACAGACTACCCGGGACGCTGTGCTGTTCCGGTCAGGCCGAACGATGTTACTTCCCGGTCGTGATGCGGGTGACAGTCGTCCGGGCGGTGCCCGGCGGCCCGGGCGGGGGTCAGGGGAGGACCAGCACCTGGCCGGCGTAGGCGAGCCCGGCGCCGAAGCCGAACTGCACCAGCACGTCGCCGCTCTTCGCAGCGCCCTCCTCGAGCAGGCGGTGGGTGGCCAGCGGGATCGACGCGGCGGAGGTGTTGCCCGTCTCGGCGATGTCGCGGCCGATCACCACGTCCTCCGGCAGGTTCAGCTGCTTGGCGAGCTCGTCGATGATGCGCATGTTCGCCTGGTGGGGGACGAACACGTCCACGTCCTCGATGCCGATGCCGGAGAGCTCGAGCATCTCGCGGATCTTCTTCGCGGTGTGCCAGACGGCCCAGCGGAACACCGTGCGGCCGTCCTGCTCGAGGGTGGGCCATTCGGCCTTCCCGTCGCGGAAGTCGATCGACGAGCCGGTCATCCGGATCGTGTCCCAGTGGTCGCCGTCGCTGCCCCAGACTGTCGGTCCGATGCGCGGGGTGTCGGACGGGCCGACGACCGCGGCGCCGGCCCCGTCCCCGAGCAGGAACGAGATCGAGCGGTCGGCGGGGGAGACGAAGTCCGAGAGCTTCTCCGCACCGATCACCAGAACGTTCCGGGCGGCGCCCGAGCGGATCAGGGAGTCGGCCTGCCCGATGCCGTAGGCGAAGCCGGCGCAGGCCGCGGAGACGTCGTAGGCGATGACGTCGGGCCGGCCCAGCTCGCCCGCCAGCAGCGTCGCGAGCGACGGGGTCGGATAGGGGAAGGAGATCGTCGAGACGATGATCGCGTCGAGGGTCTCCAGCGCGATGCCGGAGCGCTCGATCGCCTCCTTCGCCGCGGTGAGGGAGAGGTCCTTGACGCCGACCTCGGCGCTAGCACGGGTGCGGGTGACGATGCCGGTGCGCTGGCGGATCCACTCGTCGGAGGAGTCGATCGGGCCGACGAGGTCGTCGTTGGGGACGACCAGGTCCCCGCGGGCGGCGCCGTAGGCGAGGACCTGCGAGCCGGGGACCGTCCGCGGGGCGGTGAGGGTGATCGCCATGTCAGGCCTCCTGGTCCGACGGGGCGCGACCGGCGTGCTCGCGCACCAGGGCGCGGGCGGCCTCGAGGTCGTCGGGCGTGTTGAGGTTCGCCAGCGCGATCCCCTTCAGCTCCCGCTTCGCGAGCCCGGTGAGGGTGCCCGCGGGGGCGACCTCGATCATCGCGGTCACGCCGCGATCGCGGAAGGTCGCCATGCAGGCCTCCCAGTCCACGGGCGAGGCGACCTGGGTGACGATCGCGTCGAGGTACCGCGCGCCCGAGGTGACGACCTCGCCGCCGGCGTTGGAGACCAGCGGGAGGGTCGGGTCGACGGGGGAGAGCGTCGGCGCGAAGGCGGCGAGCTCCTCGCGGGCGGCGGCCATGTACGGGGTGTGGAAGGCCCCGGCGACCTGCAGCGGGATGACACGCGCCTTCGCCGGGCCGTCCTCGCCGAGCGCGGCGATCCTCTCGGCGCTGCCGGCGGCGACGACCTGGGCGGCGGAGTTGATGTTCGCGGGGTGCAGGCCGTGGCGCTCGATCGCGGCGAGCACGTCCTCGCGGGTGCCGCCGACGACGGCGGCCATCGAGGTGGGCTCGGCCGCGGCGGCGGTGGCCATGGCGCGCGAGCGCACCGCGACCAGGCGCATCGCGTCCTCGTCGGAGAGCACCCCGCCGAGCGCCGCGGCGGTCAGCTCGCCGACGCTGTGGCCGGCGAGCACGTCGGCCGCCGGGAGGTCCTCCTCGGCGCGCAGCTGGGACGCGGCGACGATGCCCGCGGCGACCAGCAGCGGCTGGGCGACCGCGGTGTCGCGGATCGTGTCGGCGTCGGACTCGGTGCCGTGGCGCAGCAGGTCGATGCCTGCAGCCTCCGAGAGCCCCGCGAGGGACTCCTCCACGCCGGGCAGCTCACGCCAGGGGCTCAGGAAGCCGGGCTTCTGGGCCCCCTGGCCGGGGCAGACGATCGCGAGCACGGGAAACCTCCAGGGGAGAGAAGGGGAAGGCCCGCTCGCGAGGCGGAGCGGGCCGACGGGGGAGAGCGGCCGTCGGGCCGCCCCTCGCACGGAGGAGCGGCCCGACGGGGTGATCAGGACTCGCCGCCGAACGAGCCGGACTCGCCGGCGTTCACGTTCGTCAGGTCGTACTTGTCGATGGCCTGGCGGACGACCGAGGGGTCGACCTTGGCGTCCTTGGCGAGCAGCTGGAGGGTCTTGACGACCATCGAGTGCGCGTCGATCTTCAGATGGCGTCGGGCGGCCGGGCGGGTGTCGGAGAAGCCCCAGCCGTCGGCGCCGAGCACGCCGTAGCGGCCCGGGATCCACTCGCGGATCATGTCCGGGACCATGAAGTCGTAGTCCGAGGTGGCCACGAACGGGCCCTCGACGCCCTCGAGGCGCTGCTCCAGCCACGGGGTGCGCTGGTCCTCGGGGTTCAGGAGATTGTGCTTCTCGGCCTCCTGCGCCTCCTTGCGCAGCTCCGTCCACGAGGTCACCGACCACACGCCCGCGCGCACGCCCCAGTCCTGCTCGAGCAGCTCGCGGGCGTGCTTGGCCCACGGGACGCCCACGCCGGAGGCGAGCAGCTGCGCGACCGGGCCGTCGCCCTCGGGCGCCTGGTCGAGGAGGTACATGCCCTTGAGCAGGCCCTCCACGTCCAGGTCCTCGGGCTCGGCCGGCTGCACCATCGGCTCGTTGTAGACGGTGATGTAGTAGAAGACCTCCTGCAGGCGGTCGTCCTCGCCGTACATGCGCTTCAGACCGTCGCGGATGATGTGCCCGAGCTCGTAGCCGTAGGTCGGGTCGTAGATCACCGCGCCGGGGTTGGTCGAGGCGAGGACAGGGGAGTGCCCGTCCATGTGCTGGAGGCCCTCGCCCGCGAGCGTCGTCTTGCCGGCGGTCGCGCCGATCACGAAGCCCTTGGCCATCTGGTCGCCGGCGGCCCAGAAGAAGTCGCCGGTGCGCTGGAACCCGAACATCGAGTAGAAGATGTAGAACGGGATCATCGGGTAGTCGTGCGTGGCGTACGAGGTGCCCGCCGCGGTGAAGGCCGCGGTCGAGGAGATCTCGTTGATGCCCATGTGCTTGATCTGGCCGGAGGTCGACTCCTTGTAGGCCAGCAGCAGGTCACGGTCCACCGAGAGGTAGTTCTGCCCGTCCGGGTTGTAGATCTTCGCCGTCGGGAACAGCGAGTCCATGCCGAAGGTGCGGGCCTCGTCGGGCACGATCGGGACCCAGCGCTTGCCGGTCTCCTTGTCGCGCATGAGGTCCTTCAGCAGGCGCACGAGCGCCATCGTCGAGGCGATCTCCTGCTTGCCGGAGCCGCGCCGGACGACCTCGTAGGCCTTGTCGCCCGGCAGCTCGAGCGCCTTGTGCTCGGTGCTGCGGGAGGGGACCGGGCCGCCGAGCGCCTCGCGGTGCTGCTTGAGGTACTGCATGACCGGGGAGTCGTCGCCCGGCAGGTAGAACGGCGCGTCGTAGACGCTGCCGGACTCGAGCTGCTCGTCGGAGATCGGGATGCGCAGGGTGTCGCGCAGGGCCTTGAGGTCCTCGAGCGTGAACTTCTTCATCTGGTGGGTCGCGTTGCGTCCGGCGAAGTTCGAGCCCAGGCGGTAGCCCTTGATGGTGTGGGCGAGGATGACGGTCGGCTTGCCGTTCTTCAGCGTCATCGCCTGCTGGAAGGCGGCGTAGATCTTCTTGGCGTCGTGGCCGCCGCGGTTGAGCTTCCACCAGATGTCGTCGTCGGAGAGGTCCTCGACGAGCGCCTTCGTGCGCGGGTCGCGGCCGAAGAAGTTGTCGCGGATGAACGCGCCGTTCTCCGCGCGGTAGGTCTGGTAGTCGCCGTCCGGGGTCGCGTTCATCAGGTCGATGAGCGCGCCGTCGGTGGACTCCTGGAGCAGCGGGTCCCAGCCCGAGCCCCAGATCACCTTGACGACGTTCCAGCCCGCACCGCGGAACTGGCTCTCGAGCTCCTGGATGATCTTGCCGTTGCCGCGGACCGGGCCGTCCAGGCGCTGCAGGTTGCAGTTGATGACGAAGGTGAGGTTGTCCAGGTGCTCCTTCGCGGCGATGTGGAGCGCGCCGCGGGACTCGACCTCGTCCATCTCGCCGTCGCCGAGGAATGCCCAGGTGTGCTGCTCGGAGGTGTCCTTGAGTCCGCGGTTGTGCAGGTAGCGGTCGAAGGAAGCCTGCTCGATCGCGTTGACCGGGCCGATGCCCATGGAGACCGTCGGGAACTCCCAGAAATCCTGCATCGCCCGCGGGTGCGGATAGGAGGGCATGCCGTGCTCGGAGGAGACCTCCTGGCGGAAGCCGTCGAGGTCCTCCTGGCCGAGGCGGCCCATCGCGAAGGCGCGGGCGTAGATGCCGGGGGAGGCATGTCCCTGGAAGAAGACGTGGTCGCCGCCGCCGGGGTGGCTGCGCCCGCGGAAGAAGTGGTTGAAGCCCACCTCGTACATCGTGGCGATGGAGGCGTAGGAGGAGAGGTGCCCGCCGACGGAGACGCCGGGGCGCTGGGCGCGATGGACGACCATCGCCGCGTTCCAGCGGTTGATGTTGCGCAGCTCCTTCTCGAGCTCGACGTCACCGGGGTACTCGGGCTGCTGATCCGCGGGGATCGTGTTCACGTAGTCCGTGGTGAGCGAGTCCGGGAGGTGCAGGTCCTCGTCGCGCGCATGCTGGATCAGGCTCTGCATCACCTCGGAGGCGCGGTCGACGCCGCGGTGCTCGACGAGTCCGTCGAACGAGTCGAGCCACTCCCGGGTCTCCTCCGGGTCCGGATCCTGCGCGTGGCTCGGCAGGTTGATGCCGATGGGACGAGGGGTCTCGTGCGAAGTCACACTGTCCTTCTCTCTACCGGAGTCGATGGACCGGCCGCGGGAGCTGAAGAACGCCGGTGGGCCCGGCTCCTGTCGGCCTCGGTTCCGCCCAGACTACCGTCGTGCGACGCGCCGAGGACCTTCACAGACCCTCCTCATCTGTGACGCTCGGGACATTGCCGCCTGCGCCGGGACCGACGTCCTGCGCCGGGAATGCAGGAGAGTGCGCCGTGGCATAGAATCGGCGCGCGCAGTACCTGCGGTGGGCCCGTGCGGGCCGACCGGAATGCTGCGCTCGCACTGACACCACGTCCTGAGGAGTTCTTTCTTGTCACCGTCGGCCGACGCCCCCACGCCCAGCGCCATCGCCGAGGCGCTGAACCTCACCACGGGTCAGATCGTGCAGGAGATCGGCTACGACGACGACGTGGACCACGACCTCCGCGACGCGATCGAGGACCTGATCGGTGAGGAGATGGAGGACGAGGACACCCAGGAGATCGTCGACGCCGTGGTGCTGTGGTGGCGCGACGACGACGGCGACCTCACCGACGCCCTCGTGGACTCCCTGCGCAACATTGAGGCGGGCGCCCCTGTGTGGCTCCTCACGCCGAAGGCCGGCCGGCCCGGGCATGTCGCCCCGGGCGAGGTGCAGGAGAGCGCCGAGATCGCGGGCCTGCGCGTGATGAGCTCGCTGTCGCTGGCCGCCGACTGGACCGGCACCCGCCTGGCCAGCCGCACCAACTGACCGCCACCACCGACGGGGCACCCCGTCACGGCGGGGACAACCCGCGCTGAAGGGGCAGTCCCCGTTCCGGCGGGGTCGCTCCGCTTCGACGGGGGAGACCCCGTTCCGGGTCGTTAGCTCAGCTGGTCAGAGCGTCTGGTTTACACCCAGAAGGTCGGGGGTTCGAGCCCCTCACGACCCACCCAAAGAGAGGCCCCTGACCTGCACTGACAGTGCTGGGTCGGGGGCTTTCTCACGGAGTGGAGCACAGTCTCAGCACGACTCCTGCGACCCTTGTGGCCGTGCTGAGCCCCGCCGCACACGCCCCGTCGTCGCCGTCCGGCCATCCCTGCACCGAGTGGCGTATTCCGACCGGTATTCCTCAGCAATACCGGTCGAAACACGCCACTCGGTCTGCGTCCGCCTCCATCGCGGGGCCGACGCGGGCGGCCGGCGCGCGAAGGGCCGCAGCCTCAGCGGCTGACCCAGTAGGCCAGCACCAGCACCACGGGCACGGCCACGACGAGGCAACCCCAGGTGATGGCGCTGCGGCGGTCGCGCTCCTTCTCCTCAGGGGTGCGTTCGCGCGGCTCGGGACGGCCGTCCCGCTCCCACTGCTCGCGCTCCTCGTGCCGGCGCACCAGCATGCGGCCGATGATGACGATGAGCGAGACCGCGATGGACACAGCGATCGCGGCGAGGATCAGGGTCTCCACGGGCACCTCCGGGGTCGCGGTTCGAGCGGACTGTGCACAGGGTCTCACGGCCCCGCCCCTGGATCCTGGGCGTTCCTATACTGGCCGGACCGCCATCGACCACAGGAGGCCCCCGCAGGTGAGCGCAGCGACCAGACCCTTCGACGTGGACGCGATCAGGGCCGACTTCCCGATCCTGCAGCGGATGCTCGACCCCGAGACCCCGATGATCTACCTCGACGGCGGCGCCACCTCACAGCGCCCCCAGCAGGTCATCGACGCGGAGGTCGCCTATCTCACCCATGACCACGCCGCGGTCAAGCGGGGCGCGCATCGCATGGCCGGGGCCGCGACCGACGCCTACGAGGACTCCCGCGAGCGGCTCGCCGCCTTCCTCGGCGCCCCCTCCGCGCAGGAGATCGTCTTCACGAAGAACGCGACCGAGGCGCTGAACCTCGTCGCCCGCTCCCTCGGCGACGGCGACGTTCCCACCCCCGAGCACCTGCGCGTGCGCGAGGGCGACGAGATCCTCGTGACCGAGATGGAGCACCACGCGAACCTCGTCCCGTGGCAGGAGCTGGCCCGCCGCACCGGCGCCGTCCTGCGCTGGATCCCCATGGCCGAGGACTTCACCCTCGACCTCACGCACCTCGGCTCGCTGCTCACCGAGCGCACGAAGGTCCTCGCGTTCACGCACCAGTCCAACGTGCTCGGCACGGTCAACCCCGTCGGCCGGCTCGTCGAGGCGGCGCGCGCCGTCGGTGCGCTGACCGTGCTCGATGCCGCCCAGTCCGCGCCGCACATGCCCTTCGACCTCGCCGCGCTGGGTGTCGACTTCGCGGCCCTGTCCGGGCACAAGATGCTCGGCCCCACCGGCATCGGCGCGCTCTGGGGCCGCTACGAGCTGCTCGAGGCGATGCCGCCCTTCCTCACCGGCGGATCGATGATAGAGACGGTGACGATGGAGGCCAGCACCTTCGCCGAGCCGCCCGCCCGCTTCGAGGCCGGCACCCCGCCGATCTCCCAGGCCGTCGGCCTCGCCGCCGCCTGCGACTATCTCGATGCGCTCGGCATGGAGCAGATCGCCGCGCACGAGCAGGCTCTCACCCTGCGCGCGATCGACGGGCTCTCCGGGATCGACGGGGTGCGGATCATCGGCCCGGCCGCCTCCCCGCAGCGCACCGGAGCAGTCGCCTTCGACGTCGCCGGCCGCCACCCGCACGACGTCGGCCAGGTGCTGGACTCCTACGGCATCGAGGTGCGGGTGGGCCACCACTGCGCCTGGCCCCTGCACCGCCGCTTCGGGCTCCACGGCACCACCCGCGCGTCCTTCTCCGTCCACACCACCGACGCCGAGGTCGACGCGCTCGTCGACGGCGTCGCCCGCACCCTCGAGTTCTTCGGAGTCCTCTCATGAGCACCCATCTCTCCGCGCTCTACACCGAGCTCGTGATCGAGCACGACAAGCGGCCCCTCCACGCCGGGCTGCGCGAGCCGTTCGAGGCCGAGGTCCACCACGTGAACCCCACCTGCGGCGACGAGATCACGCTGCGCCTGCATCTGTCCGAGGACGGCGCCGAGCGGATCGAGGACGTCTCCTACGACGCGGTCGGCTGTGCGATGAGCCGCGCCTCCGCCTCGATCATGGCCGATCTCCTGATCGGCCACGGCGTCGAGGAGGTGGAGCCGGTGCGCACCCACTTCGAGCAGGCGATCGGCTCCCGCGGACGGATCGAGGGCGACGAGGAGCTGATCGGCGACGGCGTCGCGCTGATGGGCGCGGCGAAGTTCCCCGCGCGGGTCAAGTGCGTGCTCATGCCGTGGAAGGCCTACCAGGCGGCGCTCCTCGAGACGCGGGCGCTGCGCGGATGAGCGACATGAGCGCCCGGACCCCGGCGACCTCCGAAACCACAGTGACCGTCGGCGACGTCGTCGGCGTGCTCGAGGCCGCCTATCCGCTCGCCTGGGCGGAGGACTGGGACCGCGCGGGCCTCGTCCTCGGGGAGCGGGAGGCGCCGGTCTCCCGTGTGCTGCTGGCCGTGGACCCGACCCTCGCGGTCGCCCGCGAGGCGGTCGCCTCCGGCGCCGAGCTGCTGATCACCCACCATCCGCTGCTGCTGCGCGGGGCGAGCTTCCTGCCGGCCGAGGACGGGAAGGGCGCGGTGGTCACCGACCTGCTGCGCGCAGGGACGGCGCTGTGGTGCGGGCACACGAACGTGGACCGCTCCACGCGCGGCACCGTCGGCGCCTGGCTGCGGTCGCTCGACCTGCAGGACCCCCGCCCTCTGCTGCCCGGTGACGAGGGGGAGGAGGCCGGTCACGGCTCCACCCGCTTCGGTCTCGGCGCCGTCGGCGAGCCGGCGACGCCCACCACCGTCGGCGGCCTCGCCGAGCAGATCGCGGCCCTGGTCCCCGCGACCGCGCGCGGGATCCTGCACACGGGCGAGGCGGAGCGTCCCGTGCGCACCGTCGCCGTCTGCCCCGGGGCGGGCGACTCCTTCCTGGAAGCCGCCACGCGCAGCGGCGCCGATGTGTACATCACCTCCGACCTGCGCCACCACCCGGCGCTTGAGCACCTCGAGTCCGCGGCGGACCCCGCCGCCGTGCCGGCGCTGATCGACGTGCCGCATGCCGCGAGCGAGGCGCTGTGGCTCCCGCTCGCCCGCGAGCTGCTCACGGAGGCGCTGCCGGGCCTCGACGTGCAGATCACCGCGCAGGTCACCGACCCGTGGGGCGGCCGCGCCGGCTGAACCCGGCCGGGCAGGCCGAACCCGGCCGGGCCGGCTGAACCCGGTCGGGACGGCCGAACGCGACGGGGCCGCCCGAGAGCCCGGGCCGCGGCGCTCGGCCGGACCCGCGGGACGCGGCCAGGCGGCCCACACCCGTCGAGGCGGCGTCAGTCGACCCGGTCGACCACGACGAGCCTGTCCCCGTCCAGCTCGACGCCGAGCCGGGAGCTGCCGCGCCCCGAGATCCCGGCGAGGCCCTCGCCGACGACGTCGACCAGCTCCTCCGCCGTGGCGGGCGCGGCCTCAGCCGCCAGCAGGACACGGGTCACCAGGCCCCGGTAGCGCTTCGCGTCATGGGAGATGACCTTGCGGACCCCGCCGCTCTCCTGCACAGGCGCGACCTCCAGCACCCGCACCCCGTCCCCGCTGCGCATCGCCATCATCGAGCGGTAGGAGCCGGAGCGGCAGTCGACCACCAGCGGCGAGGACCCCGCTGCCTCCTCCTCGCGCAGCTGTGCGGCGACCGGCTTCAGCCGCGACGCCCACCAGGAACCCGCCTTCCCCAGCCGCGAGAGCTGCGAGGAGGCGGAGAGACGGTAGGCGGGGATCCGGTCCCACCCGGCGTCGACCAGACCCAGCAGCGCGCTCTGGACCAGCACGCGACGGTCGCCGCGGATCTCCGTGCCCGGCTCGAGCTGGTCGTAGAGCACCCCCGAGTAGACGCCGAGCGGCGCGGCGGCGGGCTCCTGCTCGAGATGCAGCATGCGCCCGACGAGCTCGGGGGAGGAGGTTGGGACCCCGAGCCGGGAGGCGGCGTCGGCCCCGGCGGCGGTGCGGTGCGCGGCCCGCAGCATCGTCTCGCGCGCCTCGCGCAGCGCCGGCAGCGCGAGCTCGTCGAGGTCGAACGGACGATGCCCCACCTCGGCGGGCCGGGTCTTCGTCTCCGAGGGCGGCAGCAGGATCAGCATCAGACCATTCTCCGAGGTGGCAGAGCAGGGGCGAGGGAGGACGCCGCGAGAGCTTCGGCACGTCGGAGCGGGCGCCTGTCCACGGGGGACGGGGACGTGCAGGTGGGAGCGTAGACTGCCGGGCGGACCAGTCGGCCGGGCAGCCGCGTCCCCGCGGCGTACGCCGCGGGGCCGAGGAAAGTCCGGGCTCCATCCGGCACGGTGGTGGGTAACGCCCACCCGGAGTGATCCGCGGGACAGTGCCACAGAGAGCAGACCGCCGCCGCGCCCTCGGGCGGGGCGGTAAGGGTGAAAGGGTGGTGTAAGAGACCACCGCGGTCTCGGTGACGAGACCGGCACGGTAAACCCCACCGGGAGCAAGGTCAGACAGGGAACGTCCGAGGGCGCCGGCCCGAGTTCCCGGGTAGACCGCTGGAGGTCGTCGGCAACGGCGACCCGAGAGGGATGGCTGCCGATCACAGAACCCGGCTTACAGGCCGGCTGGTCCGCCCCGCGGGGCAGCCCCGCGAGGGCCGCGCCCGACGGGACGAGTGCCCGAGGGGAGCGCCCGCGCCGGGATCCCCCGGCCGACGGTGCACTCCGGTCGACGAGGCACGCCGGTCGCGGGGCGGCCCCGGCCGACGGGATCAGCTGCCGGCGAAGTGCCTGTCGTCCTTCTTCTTACCCTTCTTCAGCGCTTTCACCTCGCGGTGGGCGAGCACCGCCGCCCCGATGATCCCGGCCTCGTTGCGCAGCTCCGCGGGGAGGATCTCGGCCTCGAGGTCCAGCAGCGGCAGGAACTTCTGGTGCTTCTTCGAGACGCCGCCGCCGACGATGATGCGGGTGGGGCTGAAGAGGAACTCGATGTGGGCGAAGTACTCCTGGAGCCGGCCGGCCCAGGTCTCCCAGTCCAGGTCCTCGCGCTCCTTGGCGGAGGAGGCCATGTACTTCTCCGCACTGTCGCCGTGCAGGAGCACGTGGCCGAGCTCGGTGTTGGGCACCAGGCGGCCGTCGACGAAGGTCGCGCTGCCCACACCGGTGCCGAGGGTGAACACCTGCACCACGCCGGAGCTCTTCCGGCCTGCGCCGAACTCCATCTCGGCGATGCCGGCGGCGTCGGCGTCGTTGACCACGAACACGTCGTGGCCGGTCCGCTCGGTGAACAGGGCGTCCACGTCGGTGCCGATCCAGGACTTGTCCACGTTCGCGGCGGTCTTCGCCACGCCCTCCTGGATCACGGCCGGGAAGGTGACGCCGACGGGCATGTCCTCAGGGATGTCGAAGGAGCCGAGGAGCTCGGCGACGGTGTCCGCCACGGCCTCGGGGGTCGAGGGCTGCGGGGTCGGGATCCGCACCCGGTCGGCGGCGAGCTCGCCCTTGCCGAGGTGGACGGGGGCTCCCTTGATGCCGCTGCCGCCGATGTCGATCCCGAAGGCCTTCTTGCTCATCGTCTCTCCCTGGTCGTGCGGTGCGGGAAAGCCCCGCCCGGTGCCGGGGCGCCGCCCTCGGCGCCCTCTCTCGGGCGCCCACGATACCCGGGCTGCGCAGGCACGCGACGGGGACGTCCGAGGACGGCCCCGCACGGCCGCCGGACCCCTGCGGCGGTCGCGGTGAACGGTCCGCGGGGTCCGGGAACGGACCGGTCTCAGACGACGGTGAGGAGCTCGGGGCCCGCGTCGGTGATGAGCATGGTGTGCTCGAACTGGGCCGAGTAGGAGCCGTCGCGGGTGACGACCGTCCAGCCGTCGTCCCACTGGTCCCAGGCCTGCGAGCCGAGCGTCACCATCGGCTCGATGGTGAAGGTCATGTTCTCCTCGATGACGTCGTCGAACATCGGCGCGGAGTCGTAATGGGGGATCACCAGACCGTTGTGGAAGCCCTCGGCGACGCCGTGGCCGGTGTAGTCGCGCACCGACTCCATGCCGTGGCGGGAGACGAACTTCTCGATGACACGGCCGATCACGTTGACCTCGCGGCCGGGACGGGCCGCCTTGATCCCCCGCAGCATCGCGTCGTGGGCGACCTCGACCAGCTCCTGGGCGCGCGGGGCGACGTCGCCGACGAGGAAGGTCGCGTTGCAGTCGCCGTGGACGCCGTGCAGGAAGGCGGTGACGTCGACGTTGAGGATGTCCCCGGACTGCATCACGGTCGAGTCGGGGATGCCGTGGCAGATGACCTCGTTCAGGCTCGTGCAGCAGGACTTCTCGAAGCCGAGATAGCCGAGCGTGGAGGGGTAGGCGCCGTTCTCGAGCAGCACGTCGTGGACCACCGCGTCGATGTGGTCGGTGGTGACGCCGGGCTGCGCGGCCTCGCCGGCGGCCTGGAGGGCGAGCGCCGCGACGCGGGACGCCTCGCGCACGCGGGCGATCACGTCGGCGCTCTGCACGAACGGACCCGTGTCCGAGACCGCCTCGTCCTTGCCCACGTACTCGGGGCGCTCGATGCTCGCGGGCACGGGCCGACGGGGGCTGAGGGTTCCGGGCACCAGCAGCGCGCGCCCCTCGGGACGGATCCAATCCTGCTCTACAGTCATGTCCACCAGTCTCTCACCGACAGCGAAGGAGACCGACGTGACCGAGGGCACGCAGTACTACTACAACCTGAGCACCGGCGCGGTCGAGGAGGGGGCGCAGTCCCCGGCCACCGAGCGGATGGGCCCCTACGCCACGCGCGAGGAGGCCGAGCGCGCGCTGAGCACCGCCGCGAAGCGCAACCAGGAGTGGGAGCAGGACGACAAGCAGTGGGAGGAGGGCTGAGCCTTCCCGCACGAGGGCTGAGCCTTCCTGCACGAGGGCCCGCCGCTCCCGCGTGAGGGCCGGCCGCTCCCGCGCGGGCGGCCGACCCGTCGGCCCCGTCAGTCGAAGGAGTGCTCGGCACCCGGGTAGCTGCGCTCTTCGACCTCTTCTCGGTAGGCGGTCGCGGCGCCGAGCAGCTCGCCGCGCAGGTCCGCGAAGGCCTTGACGAACTTCCCCCGGAAGCCGGACAGACCCGCCATGTCCTGCCACACGAGCACCTGGCCGTCGCAGCCGGCCCCGGCGCCGATCCCGATCGTGGGCACCCGCAGCGCGGCGGTGACCTCGGCGGCGACGCGGGCCGGCACGAGCTCGAGCACCATCGCGCTGACCCCGGCCTCCTGGATCGCGAGCGCGTCGGCGAGCATCTTCTTCGCCGCCTGCTCGTCACGGCCCTGGACCCGGTGCCCGGAGTGGGCGTTGACGGACTGGGGCGTGAAGCCGAGGTGCCCGATCACGGGGATGCCCGCGGCGACGAGCGCCTCGATCTGGGGGACGACCTCGGCGCCGCCCTCGAGCTTGACCGCCTCGGCGCCCGCGCGCACCAGCTCGATGCCGTGCAGCACCGCATCCCGCGGCCCCGTCTCGTAGGTGCCGAAGGCGAGGTCGGCGACGATCAGCGGGCGGGTGACGCTGCGGGCGACGGCCGCGGTGAACACGAGCATGTCGGCATGCGTGGTCGCGGTGGTCGAGGAGTGGCCGAGCACGGTGGTGCCCACGGAGTCGCCGATCAGCAGGGTCTCGATCCCGGCCTCCTCGAAGACGCGGGCGGAGAACTGGTCGTAGGCGGTCAGCATCGCGAAGGGGCGGCCCTGCTCCTTGGCCTGCTGGAGGTGGCGCAGCCGGATCTTCGCCGGTGCGGCAGGGACGGCGGCGGGGGACTCAGTGCTCACAGCGGGCTCCTGGACGGGGACGGGGATCCGGCGCTCCAGCCTATCGCCGTCCGCGTCGCCCCGGGGCACCCGGTTCTCGCCGGTCAGGTGCTGTGCGGGCCCGGCATGTGCCACCCTTGGAGCGTCGTGCGCAGACGTCGCCGAGAAGAGGTCACCATGGAACCGCATCCCCTGCGCGGCCCGGTCCGTCGGATCGCCGCCTGCGCCTCCGCCCTCGCTCTCGCGCTCGGCGCCGCCGCCTGCACCGGCGGGGACGACGAGCAGCCCGCCCCGGAGACTCCCAGCGCGACGCCGAGCGCCTCGGCCGACGCCGCCCCGGAGGCGAGCGACGGCGGCGAGGTCACCGAGACGGACCTCGCCGCGGCGACCGACCGCTTCCTCGGCTTCCTCGGCGTGATCGACGACCAGGACTGGGAGGCCGCCTGCGGCTACGTGCTCGACCCGGGCACCGGCACCGCCCCCGAGGGCGAGCGCCTTCAGCAGTGCGCCGACGGGGCGCGGGGCGCCATGGCGGACTACGAGGAGATGCTGGAGCCGGGCGTGTTCGACCAGCTGGACGCCTCGATGGTCCAGGCCGAGCCCGCCGACGACGGCACCATCTCGCTGAGCCTGCTCGAGCAGCCCGTGGAGGTCCCGATGACCCGCGGCGACGACGGGCAGTGGTACCTCTCGATCCCGTTCTGATCCTCGCCCCGCCGGGCACGGTCACGGCGATGGGGAGTTCTCCCCAGCGACAGCGGCGCCCTTCCCGTGTCACTCTTCTCCGGTCAGGGGAACGGCCCCGGCATTGAGGGAGGACAGGACCATGAACTCGATCATGCGCAAGACCGTCAGGGGAACGGCCACCGGGCTGGGCGCCCTCGCGCTCATCGCAGGGGCGTCGGCCTGCGGCGCGATCGGTGATCTCACCGGCGGAGGCGAAGGAGGCGACGACCCCTCGGCCGAGCAGCCCGCCCCGGAGGGCGAGGCGTCCGAGGGCGGGGAGTCCGAGGGGTCGGACACCGAGAGCGAAGGCTCGGAGGACGAGGGCGCCGAGGGCTCCGAGAGCGAGGGCGCCGAGGGCGGAGACACCGAGAGCGAGGGGTCCGAGGGCGACGACGCCGCCGGCGGCTCCGAGGGCGAGCCCGTCGCCGAGGAGGACCTCACCACCGCGGGGGACCGGGCCTTCGAGTTCGTCAAGGCCGCCGCCTCCGGGGACGCCGAGGGCGCCTGCGCGCTGGCCCTGGACCCCACCACCGGCAGCGGCATGAGCGGCTCGTCCGCCGAGTCGTGCGTCGCCGGGTACGAGGAGAGCGCCGAGGAGGAGGGCACGGCACTCGATCCCTCGATCGCCGATGCCCTCGACCGCTCGATGGTGGAGACCAGCGACAACGGCGACGGCACGGTGGCCGTCAGCTTCATGGGCGAGGATGCGGGGATCTCGATGGTGCAGGGCGATGACGGCAAGTGGTACGTCAACTCCGCCGAGCTGATCTGAGCCGATCGGATCCGCGCTGAGCGACGCGCCCGCCATGCGCCCCGGCCTCCGAAGGAGACCGGGGCGCATGCCGTCCGGGGGCGCGCAGAGCCCGCACCGTGCCGCGGACCTGAGGCAGACTTACCCCATGGGACATCTCCATGACGACGTCATCCGCACCGTCTCCGACAAGGATGTGCGGTTCATCCGGCTGTGGTTCAGCGACATCGTGGGGACGCTGAAGTCCATCGCGATTTCGCCGGCTGACCTCGAGATCGCGTTCACCGAGGGCATCGGCATCGACGGCTCCACGATCGAGGGCCTCACCCGCAGCTACGAGTCCGACATGATCCTGCGCCCGGACCCCGCGACCTTCGAGCTGCTGGCCTGGCGCGGCGAGACCAACGCGACCGGCCGCATGATGTGCGACGTCCTCACCCCCGACGGCGAGCCCGCGGCCTCCGATCCGCGCCGCGTGCTGAAGGACGCCCTCGCCCGCGCGGAGGAGAAGGGGCTGGAGTTCTACACCCACCCCGAGATCGAGTTCTACCTCTTCGAGCAGCCCTACGAGGAGGGCTCCCCGCTGCGGCCGGTGGACCACGCCGGATACTTCGACCACGTCCACCGCGGCCAGGGCCAGGACTTCCGTCGCGCCGCCATCCAGCACCTGGAGGCGATGAACATCCAGGTCGAGTTCTCCCATCACGAGAACGGTCCGGGCCAGAACGAGATCGACCTGCGCTACGCCGACGCGCTCACCACGGCCGACAACATCGTCACCCTCCGCACCGTGGTCAAGGAGGTCGCCCTGTCGCTGGGGCAGGTCGCCTCCTTCATGCCCAAGCCGATGATCGACCAGCCCGGCTCCGGCATGCACACCCACCTCTCCCTCTTCCAGGGCGGGAAGAACGCCTTCCACGAGCCGGGCGCCGAGTACGGCCTCTCCCGCATCGGTCGCCAGTTCATCGCCGGACTGCTGCGCCACGCCCCCGAGTACGTGGCGGTGACGAACCAGTGGGTGAACTCCTTCAAGCGTCTCTGGGGCGCGCAGGAGGCGCCGAGCTACATCTGCTGGGGCCACAACAATCGCTCCGCGCTGGTGCGCGTCCCCTTCCACAAGCCCACCAAGACCACCTCCTCCCGGGTCGAGTTCCGGGGACTGGACTCCTCGGCGAATCCCTATCTCGCCTTCGCCGTGCTGCTCGCCGCCGGGATGGCCGGGGTCGAGGGCGGCTACGAGCTGCCCGAGGGCGCTGAGGACGCAGTATGGGAGCTCACCGAGCGGGAGCGCCGCGCGATGGGCATCGAGCCGCTGCCCACCGACCTGTTCCGCGCCCTGGAGGTCTTCGAGGGGTCCGAGCTGATGGCGGACACGCTCGGCGAGCAGGTCTTCGAGTACTTCCTCCGCGACAAGCGCGAGGAGTGGCACCGCTATCGCGAACAGGTGACCGACCACGAGCTCCGCTCGACCTTCAGCCGTGTCTGACGGGGACCCCGTGAACGCCGCGCCACCGCCCGAGAAGCACGGCTCCCAGGCGGAGAACGCACCGACGCCACAGACCGTGCCGTCGTCGAAGTCCGCACCGCCCCAGCAGCCCGGTGCCAGCGAGGAGCCGGCGACCACCACCGGCGCCCTCGCCCGCCTCGGCTTCAGCCGCACCGACCGCGTCAGCCGCTTCCTCTCCGAACCGGCGCTGCGAGGTCTCGGCGACGGGGCCGCGGAGGCCCTCGGCGCGACGGCCGACGGGGACGACGCAGTCCTCGGCCTGCTGCGCCTGGCGGAGTCCGCCCGGGAGGCCGGACAGGACGCCCTGCTCGAGGAGTTCCTCGCCGGGGTGGGCACCGCCGGCACCCCGGGGCACCGGCTGATCCGCCTGCTCGGCGTCTCGGTCGCGCTCGGCGACGTGCTCGCCCGCCACCCC
Organism: Brachybacterium sp. sponge; assembly: GCF_001613775.1. NCBI lineage: Bacteria > Bacillati > Actinomycetota > Actinomycetes > Micrococcales > Dermabacteraceae > Brachybacterium > Brachybacterium sp. sponge. Next base: position 177,688 of record NZ_LRMP01000004.1, read on the forward strand.
GAGCGGCTCGAGCTCCTGCGCGAGGGGGACGACGAGCTCGCGGTCCCCGCCGCCGCCGTGCGCGAGGCGCTGCTCGAGGCCGTCGGCGCCGATCCGGCGGCCGAGGTCCCCGTGGCGGGCTCCGGCGGCCGCGAGGAGCGCGACGCGCTGCGCGCCGCCTACCACCTGCGCCTGGCCCAGATCGCCGCGGCCGACGCCGTCGCCGCCGACCCCGCCGCCCTCCAGCCCCGCGTTTCCGTCGCGATCAGCGACCTCGCCGACGCCGCCCTCGAGGCGGCCTCCGCGATCGCCCGCGCCACCGTCGAGGGGCACGAACAGGTGCGCTGGTCCGTCATCGCGATGGGCAAGACCGGCGCGCGGGAGCTCAACTACATCTCCGACGTCGACGTCATGCACGTCGTCGCCCCCGCGCACGAGGACTGCGACGAGGAGGACGTGATCACGATCGGGGCCGCGCTGGCGAGGGAACTCGCCCGCGCCTGCTCCGAGCGCACCGCCGAGGGCTCGCTGTGGCAGGTGGACGCGAACCTGCGCCCCGAGGGCAAGGACGGGCCACTGGTGCGCACCCTGGACTCCTACCGCCGCTACTACACCGAATGGGCGAAGTCCTGGGAGTTCCAGGCGCTGCTGAAGGCCCGCGCCGCCGCCGGCGACCGCGAGCTCGGCGCCGCCTACGAGGAGATGGTCGAGCCGTGGGTGTGGCAGGCCTCCACCCGCGAGGGCTTCGTCGAGGACACCCGGGCGATGCGCCGCCGCGTCGTCGCCCACATCCCGCGAGCCGAGGTGGACCGCAACATCAAGCTCGGTCCCGGCGGACTGCGAGACGTCGAGTTCACCGTCCAGCTGCTGCAGCTGGTGCACGGCCGCGCCGACGAGCGGCTCCAGGGCCGCTCCACCCTCGACTCCCTCGCCCGGCTCGGCGAGGGCGGCTACATCTCCCGCACCCACGTCGCCGAGATGGACGAGGCCTACCGCTTCCTGCGCTGCGTCGAGCACCGCCTCCAGCTGCACCGCCTGCGCCGCACCCAGGTGCTGCCCACCGCCGCCTCGGACCTGCGCCGCCTCTCCCGCAGTCTGGGCCTCGGCCCCGACGAGTTCGCGAAGCGCTACCAGCGCACCCGGCGACGCGTCCGCCAGCTGCACGAGGAGATCTTCTACCGACCGCTGCTGCTGACCGCCTCGCAGCTGTCCGACGGGGAGATCGCGCTGAGCGCCGAGGACGCCCAGGCGCGCCTGGCCGCGATCGGCTATCGCGACCCCGGCCGGGCGCTCGCGCACATCTCCTCCCTCACCGAGGGGATCTCCCGCCGCGCCAGGATCCAGCGCCAGCTGCTCCCGGCGATGCTCGAATGGTTCGCCGACGGTATCGACCCGGACCTGGGACTGCTCGCCTTCCGCCGCCTCTCCGACGAGATCGGCTCCGCCCACTGGTACATGGGGCTGCTGCGCGACTCCGGTCTCGCCGCCAAGCGGCTGACGAAGGTGCTGGCCGCGAGCAGGTACGTCGGCGAGGAGCTCGAGCGGATCCCGGAGGCGGTGCGCTGGCTCGCCCGCGACGAGCAGCTGCGCCCCCTGTCCCGCGATGTGCTGGGCCGGGAGTTCCTCGCCGTGATCACCCGCGTGGACACCGTCGAGGAGGCGCGGGACGTGCTGCGTCGAACCCGCAGCCGTGAGCTGCTGCGGATCGCGCTCGCCCATCTCACGGACGTCGCCTCCGCCGCGGAGGTCGCCCATGCCCTCACCGACCTCGCCGAGGCGGTGCTCGAGGCCGGGCTGCTGGTCGCCTATCACGTCGTGGCCCGCGAGCGGAAGGTGGTCGGCGAGGAGGCCGAGCCGCTGGACGGCGTCGACGAGGTCGACGAGACCACCGCGCAGGAGCTGCGCGAGCGACGCTCGGATCCCGCGCGGGCACTCGGCGTGGAGCTGGCGATCATCGCCCAGGGCAGCTTCGGCGCCCGGGAGATGGGCTACTCCTCCGACGCGGACGTGCAGTTCATCGCCGTGGACCGCGGCGCCGGCGACGACACCGTCGAGATCACGAACGCCGTCGCGACCCAGATCCAGAAGATCCTCAACGCCCCCGTCGCCCGCTCCGACATGAAGGTCAGCGCCGACCTGCGCCCCGAGGGCAAGGTCGGCCCGCTCACCCGCACCGCCGAGTCCTGGATCGACTACCTCCGCCGGGACGCCGAGACCTGGGAGAAGCAGGCGCTGCTGCGGGCCCGCGTAGTCGTCTCCTCCGAGGCGCTCGGCGAGCGGCTGACCGGGGAGATGGACCGCCACCGCTTTCCGGACGGCGGTCTGGAGGAGCAGGACCGTCGGGCGATCACGCGCATGAAGGCGCGGGTGGAGTCCGAGCGCCTTCCCCGCAACGCCGACCCCGCCCGGCATCTCAAGCTCGGACGCGGCGGGATGACCGACGTCGAATGGTGCACGCAGCTTCTCGCCCTCGAGCACGGCCACGCGGTCGAGGGCCTGCGCACAACCTCGACACTCGCCCAGCTCGAGGCCGCGGTCGCCGCCGAGCTGCTCGAGGGGCGCGAGGCCGAGGAGCTGCGGGCCGCCTGGACGCTCGCCTGGCAGCTGCGGCGCGGGCTGTTCCTGTGGAAGGGGCGCGAAGGGGAGGTGCTCCCCAGCGACCGGAACGACCTGCGGGCCCTGGCCCTGCTCATCGACGGCGAGGACGCGACCGCGGCGGAGCTCGAGGACCGCTATCTCAAGGTCACCCGCCGCTCCCGCACCCTCGCCGAGCAGATCATCTTCGGCGAGGACGGCTGAGCCGACCCGCCGACGTGAGACGCGCCCGCCCCCGGCGCGTCGGCCCCGCCCCGGACAGGCCCGGGCCGGCCGAGCGCGTACCGTGGGAGGCTGTCCGCCCGCGTCGCCCCGCGCGACCCCCGCACCCCTCCGAGGACCGATGACCACCCCCTCCCTGAGCGCAGACACCCCGCGCGGCCGCATGTACCGCCTCGAGCCCGAGGGCCCGCTGATGTACCCCTCGATCACCACCGTGGCGGGGATGCGCGCCAAGGACTTCCTGCAGGGTTGGTACGCGACCATGGCCTCGAAGCGGGCGCTGGACATGTACGCCTGGCTCGAGCGGAACCCCGACCGCGCCGCGTCGGAGATCTCCCGCGTCACACGCGACCGCTGGGGCACCCAGAAGAAGATCGCCGCGGCCGCGCCCGAGTACACCGCCGCCGCCTCGGACTTCGGCACCCTGGTCCACTCCGCCTGCGAGGACTGGGGCACCAGCGGCACACGGCCCGACGCCGACCACATCGGCGGGATCATCGAGCGGATGCGCACCGGCTCCGGCGCCTTCGCCACGGAGAAGGACCTCCGCGGCCTCGTCGCCCGTGCCGAGGTGCGCCTGGACGGCTACGGCCGCTTCCTGGACGACTTCCAGCCCGAGTTCGTGGAGGTCGAGCAGACGGTCGTGAACCACAGCGTCGGCTACGCCGGCACCACCGATGCGATCGTGAGGATCGGGAACACGCTGCTCAGCGCCGACATCAAGACCTCGAAGAAGGTGCGCGGCGACTACGCGCTGCAGGGGGTGGCCGTGTGCCGTGCCGAGCTGCTGCTCGACGACGACGGCTCCACCCGCGAGATGCCGGAGCTGACCGGAGCGTTCATCATCCATCTCCCCGAGGCGGGCGGCTACCAGGCCGTGCCGCTGAGGACGGGGGAGGAGGAGTTCGAGGTGTTCCGGGCGCTGCGCGCGGCATGGTCCTTCGAGCCCGACGAGTGCGCGCTCGAGCCCGCCGCCGACCCCAAGGGCCTCGTGCTATCGCTGCTGCGCACCAAGGGCGGGCTCGACGCCCTGGGCTGAGCACTTCGCGCCCTCCGACTCCGCGCGCCGGTCCCTTCGGGGCCGGCGCGCTCGCATCTCCGGGGCGAAGAGCCCCTTGCCCCGGATTGAACACACGTATAACGTGTTGAACGTCAGTTCAATGCAGGGCCTGCGCGCTCCCGCGGAGCGGGCCTGATGCCCGAGGAGAGCCGCATGGCAGAGTCCGCCCGCGCCGACGAGCGAATCCTCCAGGCCGCGATGCGACGCTTCGCCGTCGACGGCCTGGGCGCCCCGCTGCGCGCCGTCGCACAGGACGCCGGGGTCAGCGCGGGCCTGATCATCCACCACTTCGGCTCGCGCGAGAATCTCCTCGAGGCCTGCGACCAACGCGCCCTCGAGGTCACCCGGCAGCAGAAGAGGGCGGCGGTGACCGGCGGCGTGGGCACGATGCTCGCCCAGCTCGCCGCCGTGGAGCAGTACGCGCCCGAGATGGGCTACGTGCTGCGCCGCCTCCAGGCCGGCGGCCCGCTCGCCCAACGGCTGATCGAGGACTTCATTGCCAATGCGAGGGACTACTACGAGGAGGGGGAGCGGGCAGGGGTGCTCAGCCCCAGCCGCGACCCCGAGGCGCGCGTGCGGGTGCTCGCGCACATGGCGCTCGGCTCCCTCGTGCTGCAGATGCCGGGCCAGGGGGCGCCGATGGACCTGGAGGACCTCCCGCGGTGGATGCGCGAGTACACCGACTCGCTGACCCTACCCCTGCTCGAGCTCTACACCACCCCGCTGCTCACCGACGCGAGCCTGCTGGACGCCTATCTCGCCGCACAGGGCGACGCGGACACCGCGGCCGACGAGGGCGCGCACACGACCGACTCCACCTCACCGACCGACGGGAGCCCGACATGACCAGCCCAGAACCTGCAGTCCACGTCCGCGAGCTCACCAAGACCTTCGGCGCCACGAGGGCGCTGGACGGCTTCGACCTCACCGTGCCCCACGGCGAGGTGACCGGCTTCCTCGGCCCCAACGGCGCGGGCAAGTCCACCACCATCCGCGTGCTGCTGGGCCTGCTGCGGGCGAGCTCCGGGACGGCCCGCGTCCTGGGCAGGGACCCGTGGCGCGACGCGGTCGCGATCCACCACCGCCTCGCGTACGTCCCCGGCGACACGAACCTCTGGCCGGGCCTGACCGGCGGCGAGGCGATCGACGTGCTCACCCGCGGCGAGAGCGGGGAGCGGCACCGCCGCCGACGCGAGGAGCTGATCGAGCGCTTCGAGCTCGACCCCACCAAGCGCGCCCGCACCTACTCCAAGGGCAACCGCCAGAAGGTCGCGCTCGTCGCCGCGCTCTCCCGCGACGTGGACCTCTACATCATGGACGAGCCGACCTCCGGCCTCGATCCGCTGATGGAGGCGATCTTCACCGACGAGGTCGCCCGCCTGCGCGCCGACGGCCGCACGGTGCTGCTCTCCAGCCACATCCTCGCCGAGGTCGAGAAGCTCTGCGACACCGTCACCATCATCCGCGCCGGGAAGGCCGTGGAGTCCGGCACCCTCGCCGAGCTGCGCCACCTCACCCGCTCCACCGTCGCCGCGACGACCGACGCCGATCCTGCGCCGCTCACCCGGCTCGACGGGGTCCACGACCTCGTCGCCGAGAACGGGCGGCTCCGCTTCGACGTGGACGACCGGGCGCTGCACGACGTGCTCCCCGTGCTCACCGCCCTCGGCGTCACCGGGCTCACGATCACCCCGCCCTCCCTCGAGGACCTCTTCCTGCGCCACTACGGGGACGAGCTCGAGCACGCGACCGAGGACGCGTCATGACCGCCGCGACCGCCGCCCCCACCCACCGCGGGCAGCGCCGCGCGGCCGGCCCGCTCACCGGGCTGCGCTCCCTGCTCCGCCTCCACCTCCGCCTCGCCCGGCGCGGCATCCTGATCTGGACCCTGGCCGTGCTCGTGCTCGTGCCCGCCTCGATCTACGCGATGGAGGACGTCTACCCCGACCAGGCCGCGCTCGACGCCCGCGCGATGCTGCTGGACAACCCCTCGGCCGTGATGATGACCGGACCGTTCTTCGCCGCCGACCACTACACCTTCTGGGCGATGGTCGCCAACGAGCTGCTGCTCTACCTGCTGGTCCCGGCCGCGATCATGTCGATCCTGCTCACCGCCCGCCTCACCCGCGGCGAGGAGGAGTCCGGGCGGCTCGAGCTGCTGCGCTCCCTTCCCACCGGGCGCCTCGCCCCGTCGGTCTCCGCCCTGCTGGTGGTGGCGCTGGCGAACCTCGCCCTCGGCGCCGCCGTCGCCGCAGGGATGCTGATCGGCGGGGGCGGGACGTCGGACTCGCTGGCGCTCGGGCTCGCGACCGCCCTCACAGGACTGGTCTTCGGCGCGGTCACCGCCGTCACCGCCCAGCTCACCGAGCACGCCGGCACCGCCTCCGGCACGGCTCTAGGGACCCTGGCGCTCGCCTTTATGGTGCGCGGCATCGGCGACGTGATCGAGCGGGACGGCTCGTGGCTGTCCTGGTTCTCGCCGCTGGCCTGGGCGCAGCAGACGCGCGCCTTCGTGGACCTGCGCTGGTGGCCGCTGCTCGTCTCCGTCGCCGCCGTGGTCGTGCTGCTGGTGATCGCGGGTCGGCTCTCGCACCGCCGCGACCTCGGGGCCGGGCTCCGCCCCGCGGCGGCCGGCCGCGCCGCCGCGTCGGCCGCGCTGCTCGCCCCCGGAGGCCTCACCCGCCGGCTCGTCGGCGGGACGCAGCTGGCCTGGGGCCTCGGCCTGTTCCTGTTCGCGCTGGCATTCGGATCGCTCGCCAGCTCGCTCACGGACTTCGCGGAGAACCTCCCTGACCTGGCCGGCATGGCACCGATCCGGCTGGACGACCTCACCGGCTCGTTCTCCGCGTTCGTGCTGATGATGCTCGCGATCGGCCCGGTCGCCCTCGCCGTCTCCGGGATGCTCCGGATGCGCACCGAGGAGACCGCGGGACGGCTCGCCGGCGTGCTCGTCGCCGGCACCTCCCGGACGCGCCTGGCCGGGCAGTGGTTCCTGGTCGTGCTGCTGGGCACCGCCGCGATGCAGGTGCTGCTCGGCCTCGGCGTCGGGATCGGCGTGTGGAGCGCGACCGAGGACACCGCCTGGATCGGCGACATGACCCTCGCCGCGCTCACCTACCTCCCCGCCGTCGCGCTGTATGCGGCGATCGCGCTCGCCCTCTACGGTCTCGGGCCTCGCCTCGCCTCCCTTGCCTGGCTGCTCGTGGTGTACACCGCGCTGGTCACCTTCCTCGGCCAGATGCTGGGCCTGCCGGACTGGGCCATGGACCTCTCGCCCCTGCAGCACATCGCCCTCGTGCCCTCCGAGGACCTCGAGGCGATGCCGCTCGTGGTGATGGGCGTCGCCGCCGTGGTGCTGGCCCTGCTCGGGCTGGCTCTGCTGCGCCGCCGGGACCTCGCTGCCGGCTGAGGAGCGGCCTCCGTCAGGGTGGCGGCGCCGGTCCCGGGCGGGGAGACTCGGGGGCGAGCCCCGCGACGGCGCGGAGGCCGACGAGAGGAGCCGACCATGGCCAAGTACCTGATCTCCTTCCCCAGCAGCGCGATGAACCTGTCCGACGACGAGCTCGCCGCCGCGTCCGAGGACTCCCACGCCGTGGTCCGTGAGGCGAAGGCCGCCGGGGTGTGGGTGTTCGGCGGCGGGATCGACGAGTCCGTGCCCCCGGTGATGGTCACGGGCAGCGGCAGCGTGCTGGAGACGACCTACGAGCAGACCCGTCGCATCGACGGCGGGTACTCCGTCCTCGACGTCGACACCCGCGAGGAGGCCCTGGAGTGGGCGCGCCGGATCGCCGTCGCGTGCCGCTGCGCCCAGGAGGTGCGGGTGTTCGGGGACGACCCGGAGAGTTGAGGGGCACCGCCTCGACGGCGAGCGTGCGCGCCGCGCCGAAACACGCCATGAGCAGGAGCGCAGGCAGACGACAAGTGACCGTCCGGACTTTGACGCATATGTGACGCAGGTCATACTCTGCCGTCGCCCGCACGCCCTGCCATTCGCGGCTCCGCATGCCCGGCACGGGCCGCCCCGACCGAGGCGGCCCGGACGATGCCGTCCCACCCGGAGGAAGTCATGCGCCTGTCCTCTGCGGCCGCCGGAGCCTGCTGTCTGGCTCTCGCCGTCGCCTTCACCGCAGCACCCGCCTCCGCCGGCGGCCCCCACCGTCATCACCCTCGGGGCCCCGACGTCGTCGCCGACGGATTCGTCGGCCCGCTCTCCCTCGCCGTCGGCCACGGCGGCACGATCACCGTCACCCAGGCCTTCGCCGGGGCCGTGACCCAGGTCGACCGACGGGGCGAGCAGACCCTCCGCTACCAGGTCCCCGATCCTGCCGGCGGAGGGATCTCCGGCGCCGCCGAGGGCCGTCACGGCGCCACGTACCACCTCGAGACCGAAGTCGGTGTGAACGGCCCCGAGAGCCACGTGATCCGCGTGGACCGCGACGGCACCCGCACCGTCGTCAGCGACGACCTCTGGGCTCACGAGAAGGAGGACAACCCCGACGGCGGACGGACGTACGGCTTCACGGGTCTGGACGACCAGTGCGCCGCCGAGGTCACCGCTCTCGAGCAGTCGATCCCGCCGGGACCCGAGGGCGGCCCCCTGCTGCTGAACGAGTACGCCGGCATCATCGAGTCCAACGCCTATCAGCTCACCGTCGACCGCGGCACCGCCTATGTCGCCGATGCGGCGGCCAACGCGATCCTCGCCGTCGACCTGCGCAGCGGCGAGATCTCCACCGTCGCCGTCATCCCCGGCAGCGCCGTGACCTTCACCGAGGACCACAAGGCGTACGTCGACGGCATGCTCGGCGGCGCGATGCTGCCGGACTGTGTGGTCGGCGCGTCGTACACGCCCGAGCCCGTCCCGACCGATGTCGAGATCGGGAAGGACGGAATGCTCTACGTCTCCACGTTGCAGGGCGCTCTCGGCGAGGCGTTCCCGCTCAGCACGGTCTATCGGGTCAGCCCTCGCTCCGGACACACCCGGGCGGTCGCCGACCGCGGCATGCAGGGGACGACGGGCCTCGCCGTCGCCCCGAACGGGGACATCCTCGTCGCCGAGATGTTCGGCGACGAGATCTCCACGATCTCGCCCGGCCGCACGAGGGCCCGCACCCTCTTCGAGGCCGCCTCGCCGGCCGACGTGGAGCTCGAGCGTGGCACCGTCTACGCCACCACCGGCGTGTTCGGCGAGGGCGGAGCCCCCGGAAACGGCGCCGTCGTCTCGTACCGGTACCGCTCCGGCCGCTGAGGTCGCGCGGAGCATCGATGCGGAGACCCCCGCCGCGCCGATCGGCGGGACGGGGGTCTCGTGCTGCGCAGGAGCGGCGACGGAGCGGCGGCCCGATCACCAGGGGACAGACGGGAACGTCTGTATCTCGGTCTACAGCGATGTCAACGCGTGGTCGATCTCCGCGGCCGTCGGCGAGGTCGCCGGCCCGTGACGGGTCACGGCGATCGCCGCGGCCACCCCCGCCCGCCGTGCTGCGTCCTCGAGCGGTTCCCCGGCGGCGAGCCGGGCGCAGAGCACCCCGGTGTGCGCATCCCCTGCGCCGTTGGTGTCCACCGCGGTCACAGGGAGGGGCGGGAGCACGAGCGGCTCCCGGTCGGGGTGGGCGAGCACGGCGCCGCGTGCACCGGCGCGCAGGAGGACCACCGCTCCGGCGAGGGCGCACAGCCGGGAGGCGAGGGTGAGGAGGTCGCCGTCGGGGGAGGGGTCGATGCCGTTGGCGCCGGCCGGTGCCGCCTCCGTCCTCGCCGGGGCCTCGGTGTGCGCGTCCAGGCGGTCCACGAGCAGTCGGGCCTCGCGCTCGTTCGTCGTCCAGACGTCCGCCCGGGCGAGCAGGGCGTGCACGGACTCCAGGTCTACCTCGCCGATCACCGGCGAGGGATCCACGACCACCTGCACGCCGTCCTCCAGACCCGGCAGCCAACGAATGAGGGACTCGCGGTTCACGGGATGGACGAGCGAGTAGCCGGAGACGCACACGACGTCGCCGGGAACGGGCGCGCCCGCGAGGAGCTGCGCGAGCGGGGTCTCGGCCTCCGCGCCGCGGGTGGAGACGAAGGTCCGCTCGGCGGAGTCGTCGACGAGGGCGACGCTGAAGCCCGTGTCCTGCTGCGGATCCGGGGCGGCGAGGACGCGCACGCCCTCCTCGGCCAGCGCCGCCCGCACCATGTTCCCGAAGGGTCCGGTGCCGTGGCTGCCGAGGTAGACCACCTCGGCGCCGTCCCGTGCGGCGGCGGCCATCGTGTTCACTCCGCCGCCTGCGACCAGCCGGTGCGCGGCGGCGAAGACGTCTCCGCCGGGCTCGGGCATCCCCGGAATGCGCAGCACGACGTCCACGACGGCCTGCCCGGCATGCAGCACCCGCCCGGACCCGACCGGCGCGGTCATCGCGTGGAGCCGATCGACCGCAGGCCGATCACGGCGTAGAGCACGGCGGCGAGGGCGAGGGAGAGCAGCCAGGCCATGCCGTTGCGCCCGACCCAGGTGTCGAACAGCGGTCCCGTGTACCAGGGCGTCTGCCCCGGGGCGATCCGCATGAACAGCGCCGCGACGACGATCGCGACCAGCCAGGGCGCCACGGCCGCCCAGCGCACGCCGCCTGTGTAGAAGTAGCCGCTGCCCGGGGAGAGGTCCAGCAGCGCGTCCGGGTCGTACGCCCGCCGACGCAGCATGTCCACCAGGAAGATCCCGACCCAGGCGGAGATCGGCACGGCCAGCAGCGAGATGAAGGTGATGAACGGTCCGTAGAAGCCGTCGGCCACCAGGAGGAACAGCAGCGACGCGGTGGTGGTGACCACGACGTCGACCAGCACGGCGTGCACGCGCTTCACGCGCAGCCCGAGGGTGAGGGTGGTGAGGCCGGCGGAGTACACGGAGAGATGGTTGGACAGCAGCAGGCCCACGAAGGAGACGACCAGATAGGCGACGGCGACGGGGAGCGGGAGCATGTCGCGGATCGAATCCAGCGGGTTCGCGGAGGCGGCGACCCCGGAGTCCGAGGCGCCGAGCATCGCGCCCATGGAGATCATCACGACCAGTGGGATGCCGGCGCCCGCAGAGGCGGAGGCGACCAGGGACGCGGCCGAGACGCGCGGGGACTGGTAGCGGGCCATGTCCGCGCCGGAGTTCGCCCAGCCGATTCCGGTGCCGGCCGCCATGGTGCCGATGCCGGTCAGCACCGCGGCGGTGGTGCCGTGGGGCAGCGCCATCACGGCGGCCCAGTCCACGTTGACGACGAGGAAGGCGAGGATGACGAGGTTCGCCGCGCCGAAGATCCAGGTCGACCATTTCTGGACGACGAGGATCGCGGCGTGCCCCATGCCCGAGACGGCGACGGTGAACGCGACGAACACCGCGACGCCGAGCATCGCGATCAGCGGCGCGGACTTCGCGTCGCCGCCGGTCCCGGCGAGCAGGGAGACGATCGTGACCAGGGCGAGCGCCGCGGTCGAGGTGTTGACGGTCTCCCAGCCCAGGCGCGAGAGCAGCGCGACGAGGGTGGGGCCGGCGTTGCCGCGGGTGCCGAAGATCGCGCGGGAGAGGGTGAGGCTCGGTGCGCCGCCGCGGCGCCCAGCGATGGAGATCAGGCCGACGATCGCGAAGGAGCCGAACGCGCCGAGCACGGCGACCAGGATCGACTGGCCGACCGACAGTCCGAGCGCGATGAGGCTGACCCCGAGGGGCAGGCCGAGCACGGAGATGTTGGCGGCGAACCAGACCCAGAAGAGCTCCAGGGGATTCCCCGTGCGCTCGTGCTCGGGGACGGGTTCGATCCCTCGCTGCTCGAGGGCGCCGAGCGCCCCCTGCTCGCTCGGGAGTGCTGCGGCGGGATCGCCGCCCTGGGCGGTGGTCGACATCGATGTCTCCTCGGGGTCTGCGGTGGTGCGATAGGGGTGTGGTCAGGCGGCGGTGCGGCGGCGCAGTGCGAGGAGCTCCTCGGCCAGCGGCGCGAGGTCGAGCCCGTTCACCTCGCGCACCTGCGCGGTCATGGCGGTCGGGAAGGCAGCCGTGCCGTGCAGGGCGCCGAGCACGGCCCCGGCCATCGCCGCGACGGTGTCGGTGTCGCCGCCGAGCGAGGCGGCGGTGCACAGGGCCTCGAAGGGATCGTCCCGGCCGAGATCGACCAGGAGGAGCGCCGCGACCACGGACTCCTGGGACTGGACCGAGGTGCCGACGACGTCGCGGAGGAATTCGTCGCGGGCAGCGGGGTCCAGGCCGCGCAGCGGTGCTCGGAAGGCGCGGACGCGAGCGGGGATCGAGGCGCCGGCGATCCAGCTGCCGCGCGATGCGCCCTGCTCCGACAGGTCGAGCGACGTCTCGAGCGCCTCGTCCGTGTCCGCGCCCTCGAGCGCCGCGGAGACGGCTCCGGCGATCGCGCCGGCTCCGGAGATCCCGAGCCCGGTCAGGTGGGTCACCTGGCTGGCCTCCACCACCGCGTCCAGGAGTGCGTCGCCCGGGGCGACGGCGATGCCGACGGGGGCGATCCGCATCGCCGCGCCGTTGGTGGTGCCGTAGCGGCCGGTCTCCTCGACCGGGACGCCGGACTGGAGCTTCTCCAGCGCCGCCTTGGTCGAGGGGCCGAGCAGGTCGCGCGAGCCGCGCGCGATCATGTCCTGCTCCCAGGAGATGAGGGCGGCGGCGAGGGCGTGGGGGTCCACATGCCCGTCGCCGTCCAGCAGGAGTCGGGCGAGCAGCAGCGCCTGCTCGGTGTCGTCCGTGATGGAGCCGGCCGGCATGCCCGGTGCGATCGGCTGGTCGTCGGCGGCGTCCAGGAGCCGGTCGACCCGTCCGTGCAGGGCGGCGATCCGCGCGTGAGGGAGGGACTGGGTGGGCATCCCGAGCGCATCGCCGAGGGCGAGGCCGAGCAGGGCGCCGTGCGCCCGATCCTGCGCGGTGGGGGCGGGGGAGCTGGTCATGCATCGTCTCCGAAGGTGAGGGCGAGGGTGAAGTGGGAGGGATCCAGCAGCGAGACGACGTGCTCGACGAAGCGACCGTCGGCCGTCCAGGACGTGCGGGACGTGCGCAGGAACGGGGTGCCGACGGTGCGGCCGAGAATCGCCGCCTCCCGCGCGTCCAGCGCGTGGACATCGGCGCGCTGTGTGCCGCGCGCGGGGGCGAGGCCCGCGCGGGCGAGCGTGGCGGAGAGGGAGTCGTCGACGAGTCCGGTGGTCGGCAGCTCGGCGAGCAGATCGACGGCGGGGACCGTCGCGCACTCGAAGGAGATCCGCTGCGAGGACCCGTCGTCCGTGACGAGGGTGCGGAGGCGGCGGATCGCGACGGCGCTCTCGAGGTCGACCTCCTCGGGCAGGAGGGGGACCTCCTCGCGGCCGACGCGGTCGATCGAGAGGATCCGGGCGCTGATGTCGCTCCCGGTCTCGGCGAGCGCCTGCGCCCAGCCCTGCTGCTGATCGAGGCGGTGGCCGTCGAAGATCACGAAGGAGCCCCGTCCGGACTCGGTCGCGATGAGCCGTCGATGCTGGAGATCCGCGAGCGCCTGGCGGACCGTGGTGCGGGAGACGCCGAACTCCTCGGCCAGCCGCAGCTCGCCCTCGAGGCGGTCGCCGAGCTCGTACTCGCCGTCGTGGATGCGACGGGAGAGCGTCTCGACGATCATGCGGCGCTTGCCGCGGGCAACCGGTATGGACATGTGCATACAGGTACACCATGTCGGGGTCGGCGGCGAGCGCGTGTCGGGATGCGGACGACGGGGCGCGCCAGGAGCCGATGCGGAGACCCCCGCCTCGCCGGATGGCGGGACGGGGGTCTCTGCTGCGCGAGCGCTGTCGGCTCAGATGTCGTAGTACAGCTCGAACTCGTGGGGGTGCGGGCGGAAGCGGAACGGATCGATCTCCGTGGTGCGCTTGAGCTCGATCCAGGTCGAGATGAGGTCCTCGGGGAACACGCCGCCCTCGGTGAGGTAGTCGTGATCGGCCTCGAGCGCGTCCAGGGCCGCGCCGAGGGACTCGGGCAGCTGCTGGATCTGGGCGTGCTCCTCCGGCGGGAGCTCGTAGAGGTCCTTGTCGATCGGCTCCGGCGGCTCGATCCGGTTGCGGATGCCGTCGATGCCCGCCATGAGCTGCGCGGCGAAGGCGAGGTACGGGTTCGCCGAGGGGTCCGGCGCACGGAACTCGACGCGCTTGGCCTTCGGGGAGGAGCCCGTGACCGGGATGCGGATCGCGGCCGAGCGGTTGCGGGCCGAGTAGACCATGTTCACCGGTGCCTCGAAGCCGGGCACCAGGCGCTTGAAGGAGTTCACCGTGGGGTTGGTGAACGCGGTCAGCGAGGGGGAGTGCTCGATGATGCCGCCGATGTACCAACGGGCGATGTCAGAGAGGCCGCCGTAGCCGCGCTCGTCGAAGAACAGCGGCTCGCCGTCCTTCCACAGCGACTGGTGGGTGTGCATGCCCGAGCCGTTGTCGCCGAACAGGGGCTTGGGCATGAAGGTCGCGGTCTTGCCCGCGTCCCACACGGTGTTCTTCACGACGTACTTGAACTTCATGACGTCGTCGGCCGCCTGCAGCAGCGTGTTGAAGCGGTAGTTGATCTCCTGCTGGCCCGCGGTGCCGACCTCGTGGTGGGCACGCTCGACCGACAGCCCGGTCTCCTCGAGCACGGCGCAGATCTTATCGCGCAGATCGGCCATCTGGTCGTTCGGCGGGACGGGGAAGTAGCCGCCCTTCAGGCGGGTCTTGTAGCCTTGGTTGCCGCCGAGCTCGGACTCGTCGCGGTCGGTGTTCCACACCGCCTCGTCGGAGTCGATCGAGTAGAAGCCGGAGTTGACCGACGTCTTGAAGCGGACGTCGTCGAAGATGTAGAACTCGGCCTCGGCCGCGAAGAACGCGGTGTCGGCGATGCCGGTGGACTTCAGGTACTCCTCGGCGCGGGCCGCGACGGTGCGGGGATCGCGGGAGTAGGGCTCGTCCGTGAACGGATCCACGATCGAGAAGTTGACGATCAGGGTCTTCCGCTCCCGGAACGGATCCAGGTACGCCGTCTCCAGGTCCGGGACGAGCTTCATGTCCGACTCGTGGATGGCCTGGAAACCGCGGATCGAGGAGCCGTCGAAGAGCTGCCCCGTCGCGATGGCCTCCTCGTCGAAGGTGCTCGCCGGAATGTTGAAGTGCTGCATGACGCCGGGAAGGTCGCAGAAGCGGATGTCGATGAACTCGACGCCCTCCTCCTCGATGTACTTCGCGACCTCGCTGGGATTGTTGAACACATCTCCTCCATCCGCGCCGTACGGCGCGTTAAGTGCTGTCTCACCCCGAGGGGCCGAACCGCTCGAGTGCCGAGGGACCGCGTCGGGCCCGGACTCGGGTGAGACCAAGCTTAGGGGCAGTGGTGCCCCGCGCCCGGGGGGCCCGGCGATTCCCAGCACGGCCGCGTAGGCTCCGCCCGTGATCGATCGCAAGGACCTCGGCTCCTGGATGGACGGCCCGCCCGGGGAGGCCGGCTACGTCAAGGGCTCCGCTCTCGGACTGCCGGCCGTGGGCCCCGGTGCCGTCGCGCCGTTCTGGCGCCGACCCCTCTCGCTGATCGTCGACTGGGCGCTGAGCGTGGGCATCTCGGCCCTGCTGCTCGGCGGCGACCCGCTGGCGAACCTGATCCTCTTCGCGGCGGTGAACGTGCTGTTCCTGACGCTTTTCGGGGCGACCCCGGGGCAGTTCCTGCTGCGGGTGCGGGTCGTCCCCGTCAGCGGCCGCAGCCCGATGCTGCTGCGGGCGGTGGTGCGCACCGCGCTGATGCTGCTGGTGCTCCCGGCGGTGGTCTGGAACCGCGACACCCAGCCCCTGCACGACGTCGTCGCGGGCACCGCGGTCGTCACCTTCTGACGGAGGTTGTCGCCTCGCCGACGCGGCGGGAGAGAGCGCTCCGACGCCCCTGGACGCGCCCTGCCGCACCGCAGGACGACCGCCCCACTTCTTTCGCTGACCTGCAGCGACGCCAAATGTCACGAAAAGGTCACGCAGATAACGAGAAGGTCACGGGCGCCTCCCGGCCCCACGGGCAGCCCTTCCACGCACAGCACGACGCCCCCTCCCGCCGGAGCGGGAGGGGGCGTCGCCGAGAGGACGGGAGCCGGGTCAGCGGCCGCGCATCGCCTTGCGGTTCGGACGGGCGCGCATCGGGTCCACGCCCTTGGGCACCTGCTGGCGCAGCGAGCGGTGCAGCGCGTTCAGGCGCTTGGTCACCTGCGCGGACTCCTGCTTGGTCAGCTGCTTCTTCATGCGCTGCATGTAGGTGGGGAGCTTGTGCAGCGGCACCTCGCCCTCGCCGTCGCCGACGACGATCTGGTGGACCGGCACGTTGTCGTGCTGGAGCACGCGCCGGATGCTGCGTCGCTCCTTCTCCAGCAGCTTCATCGAGATGCCCGAGGAGTCCTCGGCCACGACCGCGATGCCCGCCCGCCCCGAGGCGCGGAAGAGCATCTTCTGGCTGCGGGGATCGATCTGCACCGGCTCGTCCTCGACGTTCCAGCCGCGGCGGATCGACTGCATGGCGGCGAGCGCCGCGCCGGTCTGGCCCTTGATGCGGTCGAAGGCCGCACGCTCCGCCTTGCGCGCCAGGATGATCATCGCGATCAGCACGCCGACGGCGAGGCCCATGAAGATGCCGTACCAGGGGCTGTCGAAGATCAGCACGGTCAGCAGCACGCCGACGGCGATCGCGCCGACGACCGCGAGGATCATCAGCGGCAGGGTCGACCGGTCGACCTCCTGCGTGTACTTGAAGACCTCGATCATCTGCTTGAGACGACCGGGCTTCTTCGTGCCGTCGGCGTTGCGCTTGCCGCGCTTCTTCGTGTCGTCCTTGGCGGACGTGGTCTCGGACGTGCGAGCCATGGGGAATGTGTCCTCTCGGGCCGGGGGAGCGTCAGCTCGCGGCGGCCTGCTGGGTGCGGGCGACGACGCTCGCAGCTTCCTGACGGGCGGGCTGATCGGAGTCGAGGTGGCGGAGATTCTCCGGGATCTCGCGGCCGAGCTCGCGCATCGCCTGCGCCCAGAGCTTCCCGGCGCGGTACGAGGAGCGGACCATCGGACCGGCCATCACCGCGAGGAAGCCCATCTCCTTCGCGGCCTCGGACAGCTCGACGAACTGCTGGGGCTTCACCCAGCGGTCGATCGGGTGGTGCAGCTTCGAGGGCCGCATGTACTGGGTGATGGTGAGGATGTCGCAGCCGGCGTCGACCAGGGCCTGCATCGACTCCAGGATCTCCTCGTCCGTCTCGCCCATCCCGAGGATGAGGTTGGACTTGGTGATCATCCCGGCGTCCTTGCCCATCGAGATGACGTCCAGCGACCGGTCGTAGCGGAAGGCGGGACGGATCTGCTTGAAGATCCGCGGCACCGTCTCCAGGTTGTGCGCGAACACCTCCGGCTTCGCCTCGAACACCTGCTGGAGGTGCTCGCCGCGGCCCTTGATGTCGTCGATCAGCAGCTCCACGCCCGTGCCCGGGTTCATCGCGTGGATCTGCTGGCAGGTGCGGGCGAACAGCCCCGCCGCGCCGTCCTCGAGATCGTCGCGGGCCACGCCCGTGACCGTCGAGTAGCGCAGGCCCATCTCCTTGACCGACTGCGCGACCTTGAACGGCTCCATCGGGTCCACCGCCATCGGCTTGCCGGTGGCGATGTTGCAGAAGTCGCAGCGCCGGGTGCAGGTGTCCCCGCCGATCAGGAAGGTCGCCTCCCGATCCTCCCAGCACTCGAAGATGTTCGGGCAGCCGGCCTCCTCGCAGACCGTGTGCAGGCCCTGGCCGTGCACGCGCTGCTTCATGGCCGTGTACTCGGGGCCCATGACGGCCCTGGTCTTGATCCACTCGGGCTTGCGCTCGATGGGGACCTCGGCGTTGCGCGCCTCGATGCGCAGCATGCGACGGCCCTCGGCAGCGATCGTCACCGTGATGCCTCCTCGTCTCGACGTCCCTGAAGTCTATCGATCCCGCCTGCGCGCGCGGCGCTCACAGCGCCCGTGCGGAGGTGCGGTGCGCCACGAGGTCGATCATCGCCTCGGCGACCGGGTCGAGCAGCTCGGCGACCGGCATCCTGCGGCCCAGCTCCCGGCTGAGACTGGTCACCCCGGCGTCGTCGATCCCGCACGGGATCACGTTCTGGGCCCAGGAGAGGTCGTTGGCGCAGTTCAGGGCGAAGCCGTGCATCGTGGCGCGCTTCGAGACGCGCATCCCGATCGCGCACACCTTGCGCTCCTCCTCGCCCTCGGGAGCCACCCACACCCCGCTGCGCCCCTCGATCGGGACGGTCTCGAGGCCGAGCCCGGCGCAGACGCCGATGATCGCCTGCTCGAGGGCTCGCACGAACCCGACCACGTCGATCGGGATCGGGAGCTTCACGATCGGGTAGCCGACGAGCTGCTGCGGCCCGTGCCAGGTGATCTTCCCGCCGCGGTCGATGTCCACCACCTCGGCGCCGTCGCGGGGGCGCTCGTGGTCCTGGGTGAGCTTGCCCGCGGTGTAGACCGGCTGGTGCTCCAGCAGGAGCAGCGTGTCCGGCCGCTCGCCCGCGACGACCTCGGCGTGGATCCGGCGCTGCAGGTCCCAGGCGGCGCGGTAGTCCACCGGCCCCGGGGGCAGGTCGAACTGCGCGTGCCGGTCCTCGTGGGGGAGCGGCTCGCTGAGGCCGAGACGGATCACGTCGAGCATCGCTCCAGGCTACTCCTGCCGCGACCTGCGCGTTGTGGATGACCAGCAAGGGTGTGCGGCGCGGTGGGGTTCACTAAGGCCATGGACGAGGGGGAGCACGCACGGAGCGGAGGGCGCCACAGGTTCGTCCTGGGGCCGACGGTCGACGGTCCGGGCCGGAAAGGTCCGGGCCGCGACGGCCCGGGACCCGCCGGCACCGGTCTGGACGGTGCCGACGAGGACCGGACCGGTCGCGAGGAGGAGAGCCTCGGTGCGCCGGGGCGGGAGGACGCGCTGCGGGTGCGGTGGCGGGGTCCGGAAGGGAGGGAGTCCGTCACCGCGGAGATGCAGCTGCTGGCCGCGCTCGAGGTGGCCGGGATCAGCGCCGCGCCGGATGTGATCGGGATGGAAGAGGACGGGTACATCCGCGAGACCGCCCCGCCGCTCGCGCGACGCCGCGGGCGTCGCGCCGCCGACGGCGGCGCGCCCGCGACGGGGGAGCGGGTGGCGCAGGCCCGGGCACGGGAGGACCTCGAGGCCCTCGTCGCGACGCTCCACGAGCGCGGCTGGGTGCTCGGGGCACCGCGGGGCCGCGGGCTCGGGGTCCGGGCCGACGGAAGCGTGCTGGTGCTGGACCTCAGCGGCCTGCGACAGGAGCCGTCGCTCGCCGTGCGCAGCGCGGATCTGCACTGGATCGACTCCGTGCTCGAGGACGAGGAGCGGACTCTGCGCCGACGGGTCCACGCCCTGCCCGGCGGGGGTGCGCCCTCGCTCGAGCTGCCCGGGCTCTTCGACGCCCCCGCGGGGACGGGGCCGACGGATCTGCCGCAGCTGCCGGGAGAGCCGGGAGAGCCGGAGCAGCCGGACGCGGCACAGGGGGAGGTGGCGCAGGAGGAGGTGGAGGACGAGGTCGACGCGACCGACGCAGGACCAGTGGCGCCGCTGCCTGCGCCCCGGCTGCGCAGAGCGCGGACGGAGGCGCGGGCCGCCGGCGGAGAGGGCACCGGGGCATCGCGTCGGCAAGGGGCGGCCGGCGCGCTCTCCGCCGTGCTGGGGGAACGCAGACACCGGCGCACCGCCCTGCTCAGCGGTGCCGTGGTGCTCACCCTCGGTCTCGGCGCGGCGGCGGCGATCACGCTGACCGCGGACCGCCCGGAGCAGGCGCCGCACGCCCCCGCCGTCGCCGCCGGGGAAGATCCTGCGGGAGCCGGCACCGTGCAGGAGGGGCAGGCGCCCGCGATCGAGGACCCGTGGGCGCTGGCGGCGGAGCTCGCCGGCTCCCGCCACTCATATCTCACCGGCGCCTCCGACGTGCCCGTCGCCGCCGAAGGCGGTGCCGCGCAGGAGGAGGACGAGCGCATCCGCGCGGCCTACGAGGGCTACGAGGTGCAGGGCAGCGGGCCCGTCGTGCACGAGGCCGAGCTGCTCGAGGGGCCCGACGAGGACGGCAGGGCCGTGCTGCGCGTGCTCGTCTCGACCGAGGACGGCCTGGTGCGGGAGGGCGCCGGCATCGTGCAGGAGACCCCGATCAGCGGTGCGACGCAGGTCGATCTGCACCTCGTCTGGGACGGGGCCCGCTGGAGGATCCTCGAGACGCGCACCGCGTGAGACGCCCGAGGAGGCCCAGGAAGGGCCGGAGAAAGGGAGGGACCGGAGACAGGGAAGGGCCCCGACACCGTGACGGTGTCGGGGCCCTGCCGATGCTCAGCCGATGGCTGCGCGCGGGGACGGGCTCAGAGGCCGAGCTCGCCCTCGAACGCGCCCTCCTCGAGCCGCTTCTTCATGTAGGTGAGGAAGCGGGCGGCGTCGCCGCCGTCGACCATGCGGTGGTCGTAGGAGAGGAACAGGTACATCATCGAGCGGATCGCGATGGTGTCGTCGCCCTCGGCGTTCTGCACCACGGCGGGACGCTTCGTGATGGTGCCGGTGCCGAGGATGCCGACCTGCGGGGCGGGCACGATCGGGGTGTCCCAGAGGGCACCGCCCGAACCGGTGTTCGTGATCGTGAACGTCGCGCCGGAGAGGTCGTCGGGGACGAGCTTGTTGCTCTTCGCCCGGCCGCCGAGGTCGCCGATCTGGCGAGCGAGGCCGGCGAGGTTCAGGTCGCCCGCGTTCTTGATGACCGGGACCACGAGACCGCGCTCGGTGTCCGCCGCCATGCCGATGTTCTCCGAGCCGTGGTAGACGACCCTGTCGTCGTCGATGGTGGAGTTCAGCTGCGGGTAGGTCTTCAGACCCTCGATCGCCGCCATCATGAGGAAGGGCAGGAAGGTGAGCTTGGCGCCCTCGCGGGCGGCGAACTCGTCCTTCGCCTTCGCGCGCAGCTTCGCGATGCGGGTCACGTCGACCTCGATCGCGGTGGTCAGCTGCGCCATGCCGTGCAGGGACTCCATCATCCGCTGGCCGATGACCTTGCGGATGCGGGGCATCTTCTCCTCGGTGCCGCGCTTCGAGGAGACCTCGACCTTCGGCGCCGCGGGAGCGGCGGCTGCGGCGGCAGGAGCGGCCGCGGCGGCGGGTGCCGCCTGGGCCTTCTGCGCATCGATCGCCTGCTGTACGTCCTGCTTGCGGATCCGACCGCCGAGGCCGGAGCCCTTGACGCTCGAGAGGTCCACGCCGGCCTCGGCCGCCATCTTCCGCACCAGCGGGGTGACGTAGCCGGAGGACTCCGCGCCGGAGACGGAGTCCGCCGCCTGCGGGGCCGCAGCCGCCGCGGGCGCGGGCGCCTCGGTCTTCGTAGCCTCCTGCTTCGGAGCCTCCTGCTTCGGGGCCTCGGCCTTCGGCGCCTCCTGCTTCGGAGCCTCCTCCTTCGGGGCCTCTGCGGGCTTCTCCTCGGCCTTCTTCTCCTCGGGTGCGGGAGCGGCGGGCTCCTCCGCCTTCGGGGCCGCGGCAGCGCCGGAGCCGACGATCGCCAGCACGGAGCCGACCTCGGCGTCCTCGTCCTCCTGGACGCGGATCTCGAGCACCGTGCCCGCGACGGGGGAGGGGATCTCTGTGTCGACCTTGTCGGTCGAGACCTCGAGCAGCGGCTCGTCGACCTCGACGGTGTCGCCGACTGCCTTGAGCCAGCGGGTGACGGTGCCCTCGGTGACGGACTCGCCGAGCGCCGGCATCGTCACCTCCTCGCCCTCGGCCGCGCCGCCGGAGGCGCCGGAGCCGGCATCGCCGGAGGCGTCCGCGGGCTTCTCGGACTCCCCGGCGGGGGCCTCCTCCTCGGTGGACGGGGCGACGGTCTCGTCGGAGGCGAGGTCCTCGCCCTGCTCCTCGGCGGAAGCCTCCTCGGCCTCGGCGCCGGAGTCGCCGGAGCCGGCGTCCGCGGAGCCCGAGCCGTCGCCGATGACGACGAGATCGGCGCCGACCTCGGCGTCCTCGTCCTCCTCGACCAGGATCTTCTCGATGGTCCCCGCGACGGGGGAGGGGATCTCGGTGTCGACCTTGTCGGTCGAGACCTCGAGCAGCGGCTCGTCGACCTCGACGGTGTCGCCGACGGCCTTGAGCCAGCGGGTGACGGTGCCCTCGGTGACGGACTCGCCGAGTGCCGGCATCTTCACGGTTTCAGACATGGGGTTCTCTCCTCTGGGAAGACTCAGGCGTGGGCGTGCAGCGGCTTGCCGGCGAGGGCGAGGGCCGCCTCGCCCATGGCCTCGTGCTGCGAGGGGTGGCCGTGGATGAGGGAGGCGACGTCCTCGGGGTAGGCCTCCCAGTTGACGATGAGCAGCGCCTCGCCCATCAGCTCCGAGGTGCGCGAGCCGATCATGTGGACGCCGATGATCGGGCCGTCCTTCTCGCGGACCAGCTTGATGAAGCCGGTGGTGCCGAGGATCTGGGACTTGCCGTTGCCGCCGAGGTTGTACTCGTAGGCCTCGACCTTGTCCTCGCCCAGCTGCTCCTTGGCCTGCTTCTCGGTGACGCCGACGGAGCCGACCTCGGGCTCGCAGTAGGTGATGCGCTCGATGCCGGACTCGACGATCGGGGCGGGGTTCAGGCCCGCGATCCGCTCGGCGACGAAGATGCCCTGGGCGAAGCCGCGGTGGGCGAGCTGCAGGCCGGGGACGATGTCGCCGACGGCGTAGACGCCGGGGACGTTGGTCTCGAGGGTCTCCTTGTTCGCGAGCACGAAGCCGCGATCCATCTCGATGCCCTGCTCCTCGTAGCCGAGGCCGGAGGTGTTCGGGCCGCGGCCCACGGCGACCAGGAGGTAGTCGCCCTCGAAGACCTTGCCGTCGGCGAGGGTGACCTTGACGCCGGTCTCGGTCTGCTCGGCCTTCTCGGTGAAGACGCCGAGGGAGAAGGCGATGCCGCGCTTCTTGTAGGCCCGCTCGAGGGCCTTGGAGATCGCCTCGTCCTCGTTGGCGACCAGGTGGGGCAGACCCTCCACGATCGTCACGGACTCCGCGCCGAGCGACTTCCAGATCGAGGCGAACTCGACGCCGATCACGCCGCCGCCGAGGATGATGGGGTTCTTCGGCAGCTCGGGCAGCTGCAGCGCCGTCTCGGAGTCGAGGAAGCGGCCGCCGAGGTCGATGCCCGGGAGGGTCTTCGAGTAGGAGCCGGAGGCGAGGATGACGTTCTTGCCGGTCAGGGTGCGGGTGCCGGACTCGGTCTCGACCGTGACGGTGTTCGGCCCGGTGAGCTTGCCGAAGCCCTCGACGTAGTCGATCTTGCGGGACTTCACCAGGCCCTGGAGGCCCTTGTACAGGCGGCCGATGATCTTGTCCTTGAACCCGAGCACCTTCCCGGCGTCGACGCCGTTGAGGGTGAGGTCCACGCCGGCCGCGGCGGCCTCGGACGGTGCGTCGGCGAGCTCCCCGACGTGGAGCATGGCCTTCGTCGGGACGCAGCCGCGGTGCAGGCAGGTGCCGCCGAGCTTGTCCTTCTCCACGAGGGCGATCTTCTGGCCGAGCTGGGCTCCGCGCAGCGCGGCCGCATAGCCGCCGCTGCCACCGCCCAGGATCACGACGTCGAACTGGTCAGTGGTTGTGTCCGCCACCTGTGTGCTCCTCGGTGTCTTGGATGTTCCGCGGCGCATTCGGACCCGGATGGCCGACGGCGCCGCCTGCGTGCCCCATGCTAGGGCACCGGGCGGCGCCGGGCGGACCTGTTGCGCGCAACGGTCAGGGTGTCGATGCGGCGAGCATCACGCCCCCGCGGCCCCGGCCTGGTCCTCGAGGACCTGCAGGACGGTGCGGACGCTCATTCCGGTGGCTCCCTTGCCCATGTAGCCCAGCGGTGCGCTCGCGAAGGCGGGGCCGGCGATGTCCAGGTGCGCCCATTCGGTCGAGCCCACGAACTCCTTGAGGAAGATGCCGGCCGAGAGCGCCCCGCCGGGACGCTCGCCGATGTTGCGCAGGTCCGCGACGCGGCCGGTGAGGTCCGCGCGCAGCTCCTGCGGGAAGGGCAGCGGCCAGAAGGGCTCGCCGGAGCGCTCGGCGGCCGCGACGACGGCCGACCGGCCGGTCTCCGTGCCCATCACGCCGCCGGTGCGCTTGCCGAGCGCGACCACGGCCGCGCCGGTGAGGGTCGCGATGTCCATCACCAGGTCCGGCTCCGCGGCGACAGCGTCGACGAGCGCGTCGGCCATGACCATGCGGCCCTCGGCGTCGGTGTTCAGCACCTCGACGGTGGTGCCGTCGCGCATGGTGACCACGTCGCCGGGGCGCTGGGCGCCGCCGCCGGGCATGTTCTCTGCGAGGGCGAGGAAGGTGGTGACCTTCACGTCCAGCCCGAGGCGGGCCGCGGCGACGGTCGCGCCGAGCACGGTCGCCGCACCGGCCATGTCCGAGGTCATGTCGTCCATGCCGGGCGCCGGCTTCAGGGAGATGCCGCCGGTGTCGAAGGTGATGCCCTTGCCCACCAGCGAGACGGAGCGGCTCGCCCCGGCGGGTGCGTACTCGAGGCGGACCAGGCGCGGCGGGCGCGTCGAGCCCTGGCCGACGCCGACGATGCCGCCGTAGCCGCCCTCGGCGAGGGCGGCCTCGTCCAGCACGGCCACCGTGATCGGGAGGTCGGCGACGAGCTCCTCGGCGCGGCGGGCGAACTCCGCCGGGGGCAGCAGGTTCGGCGGGGTGTTCACGAGGTCGCGCACGAGGTCGACGGAGTCGGAGAGCACGCGGGCCCGCTCGAGCGCCGGCTCGAGGGCGTCGGTCCCGGACTCGCCGACGAGCAGGACGATCTCGGCCAGGGCGCCCTTGGGGGCCTTCTCGCCGGTGCCGGTCTTGTGGGCGGTGAAGGCGTAGGCGCCGAGCGCGGCGCCCTCGAGGGCGGCGGCGCGCTGCGCGTCGGACGCGGTGGGCAGGGCGAGCGCGGCGCGGCCGACGCCGGTCAGCGAGCGGGTCGCGGCGCCGATGGCGAGGCGGAGGTCCTCGGCGGAGACGTCCGCGAGATCCTCCTCGCCCACGCCGACGAGGAGCAGGGTGGTCGCGGCGGCGAGGCCGGCGGAGGGCAGGCGGTGCAGGTCGCCTCGCGCGGCGGAGGGGGCGAGGCCCGCGATGGCCTCGGAGATCTCGGGGGAACCCGGGACGGAGGCGGGGGCATCGCCCGCGCCGGCGACCAGGGGGAGGACCAGGACGTCGGCGGCGACGTCGTCGAAGGGATCAGCGGTCAGTTCCAGAATCGGCATGGGCCTATCGTAGGTCTCGGCCCCGACCGACCGTCCGCGGCCGTGGAGGAGGACCGACCGCACGATGAGGGAGCCGCACCGATGAGCCTGCTGAGCATCGTGGTCGCCGTGCTGGGCGGGCTGACCGCCGCGCTCGCGATCTACTACGCCGCGAAGGATCTCAGCGCCGACCTCGTGCTGCTGGGCGCCGCGGCGCTGACCGCGATCGGCTGGATCGTGCTCGGCATCGCCCTCGGCGTGCGCGATGCGACCTCCGCAGGCCCGCCGCCCGAGCGGGTGACGCTCTACGGGTACGTGCTGACCGGGCTGATGCTCGTCGTCGGCGGGGGCTGGCTCGGCACCTTCGAGCGCACGCGCTGGGGGAGCGTGGTGATCGCCGTGACCTGCGCGGTGACCCTCGTGCTCCTGATGCGCATCCACCAGATCTGGCCGGGAGGCTTCGCATGACCGCACCGCGCACCGACGACCGCCCTGCGGACCGCGACCGACGCGGTCCCACTGCGGGCAGGAGCCGCGGCGGCCGCGGCTTCGAGATCGTCCTCGTCGCCGTCTACGGCATCTTCGCCCTCTCGGCGACCGCGCGCAGCCTGGTGCAGGTGCTGCGGGACTTCGACCGCGCACCGGTGGCCTACTCCCTCTCGCTGTTCGCGGCGGTGACCTACATCGCCGTGACCGTCGCCCTCGTGCGCGGCGGACGGCGCTCGAGGGTCGCCCGGGTGCTCGTCGTGATCGAGCTGATCGGCGTGCTCGCCGTCGGCACCCTCACCGTGCTCGACCCCGCGCTGTTCCCCGAGGCGACGGTGTGGAGCGTGTACGGCCAGGGCTACGGCTACGTGCCGCTCGCGCTGCCCGTGCTCGCACTGGCCTACATGCTCCTCGGGGC
The DNA here is from genome assembly GCF_001613775.1 of Brachybacterium sp. sponge. Taxonomy (NCBI): domain Bacteria; kingdom Bacillati; phylum Actinomycetota; class Actinomycetes; order Micrococcales; family Dermabacteraceae; genus Brachybacterium; species Brachybacterium sp. sponge. The sequence goes on from NZ_LRMP01000004.1 coordinate 203,688, forward strand.
CCGGAAGCGTCCCGCGGCCTGACCGTCGAGCCGCTGCGGCGCGCCCGGAGGATCCCCGCGGCGCGGCCGGAAGAGCCCAAGGGCCCGGGGAGCAGGGCCCGGACCGCGTACCGTATGCCCGTGACCACCGACACCGCCGCCCGTCGCGGACCCTACGACGTCCTGTTCCGTCACGTGCTCGCCCGTCTCGATCCCGAGCAGGCCCACCTGCTGACCCTGCGGGCGCTGTCGCTCGCGCACGCGGTCCCCGGCGCGCCGCGGCTCCTGCGCCGGGCGACGGGCACGCCGGAGCCGATGCGACCCGTGGGCACCGGTCGCCGCGTGCTCGGCGCGGAGCACTCCTCCCCGCTCGGCCTCGCGGCGGGTCTCGACAAGGACGGGGAGCTCCCGCTCGCGTTCCTCGACCTCGGCTTCGGCCATGTCGAGGTCGGCACCGTCACCGCGAAGGCGCAGCCCGGCAATCCGCGTCCGCGGTCGTTCCGCCTGGTGGGGGACCGCTCGCTGATCAACCGCATGGGCTTCAACAACCACGGCGCCCAGGCTCTCGCCCACCGCCTCGCCGCGGCCCGACGCACCGAGCGCGGCCAGCGCGCGGTGATCGGCGTGAACATCGGCAAGTCGAAGATCACGGCGCTCGAGGACGCGGCCGAGGACTACCGCTTCTCCGCCGGTCTGCTCGCGCCCTACGCCTCCTATCTCGCCATCAACGTCTCCAGCCCCAACACCCCGGGGCTGCGCGACCTGCAGAGCGTCGAGATGCTCCGCCCGATCCTCGAGGCCGTCGTCGACGAGAGCCGGAAGGCCGCCCGTCGCCTGCGCCGCGAGGTGCCGGTGCTCGTGAAGATCGCCCCCGACCTCCACGACGCCGACGTCACGGCGGTGGCCCGCCTCGCCGCGGAGGTGGGGCTCGCCGGGGTCATCGCGACCAACACCACCATCTCCCGACCCGAGGAGCTGCGCGCGGACCGCGCCGAGATCGAGCGGATCGGGGCCGGCGGGCTCTCCGGCCCGCTGCTCGCCCGCCGCTCCCTCGAGGTCCTCCGACTGCTCCGCGCCGAGCTGGGGGAGGAGGCCGTGGTCATCAGCTGCGGCGGCGTGACCACCGCCGAGGACGTCCGCGAGCGCCTCGCCGCCGGCGCCGACCTCGTCCAGGGCTACACCGCCTTCATCTACGAGGGCCCGGGCTGGCCCGGCCGGATCGCGCGCGCCCTGCGCCGCTGAGCCCTGCCGTCACGGGAGTCACCGCGGGCGGGGCACTCCCCGCTCGGATGCCGGGCCTACCCTGGAGGGATGGACGAGGACCTCTTCTCGCTGGGCGGTGATGCGCCCGCGCCGCGCACCCTGTCGGACCGCAACGTCGACCACCGCGCCCCGCTCGCGGTGCGGATGCGCCCCCGCACCCTCGAGGAGATCGTCGGCCAGCACGCGGCGCTGGAGCCCGGCAGCCCGCTGCGCCGCCTGGTCTCCACCGACGACTCCCGCACCGCTCCGAGCTCCGTGATCCTGTGGGGGCCGCCCGGCACCGGCAAGACCACCCTCGCCTATGTCGTCGCGCAGTCCGGCGACCGCGAGTTCGTCGAGGTCTCCGCCGTGCTCGCCGGGGTCAAGGACATCCGCGACGTGGTGGACCAGGCCCGCTCCCGGCTGCGCACCGTCGGCCGCGAGACCGTGCTCTTCGTGGACGAGGTCCACCGCTTCTCGAAGTCGCAGCAGGACGCGCTGCTGCCGAGCGTCGAGAACCGCTGGGTCACCCTCGTCGCCGCGACCACCGAGAACCCCTACTTCTCGGTGATCTCGCCGCTGCTGTCGCGCTCGATCGTGCTCACCCTCGAGCCGCTGGCGCGGGAGGACCTCGACACCCTCGTGGACCGCGCGCTCACCGACGAGCGGGGGCTCGGAGGCGCCGTCACCCTCACGAGCGACGCCCGCGAGGCGCTGCTGCGGCTCGGCGGCGGGGACGCCCGCAAGATCCTCACCTCCCTCGAGGCGGCCGCCGCCGCGGCCCTGATGAAGGAGTCCAAGGAGATCGACGCGGCCACCCTCTCCCAGGCCGTGAACCGGGCCGCGCTGCGCTACGACCGGGGCGGCGACCAGCACTACGACGTCACCAGCGCCTTCATCAAGTCCATGCGCGGCAGCGACGTCGACGCCTCCCTCCACTACCTGGCCCGTATGATCGAGGCGGGCGAGGACCCCCGCTTCATCGCCCGACGCGTCGTGATCGCCGCGAGCGAGGAGGTGGGCATGGCCGACCCCTCCGCGCTGCAGGTCGCGGTCTCGGCGATGCAGGCCGTGCAGATGCTCGGCATGCCCGAGGGGCGCATCCCGCTCGCCCAGGCCGTCGTCCACATCGCCACCGCCCCGAAGTCCAACGCCTCCTACAAGGCGCTGGACGCAGCGATCGCGGACGTCCGCGCCGGGAAGGGCCAGGGCGTCCCCGCCCATCTGCGCGACGCCCACTACTCGGGAGCGAAGAAGCTCGGCCACGGGGTCGAGTACCAGTACGCCCACGACGCCCCGCACGCCGTGGTCGCCCAGCAGTACGCGCCCGACGACCTCGTCGGCACCCGCTACTACCACCCCAAGGGCCACGGGCACGAGGAGGTCACGAGCCGTCGGGTCGAGGCGCTGCGCCGCATCCTGGACCAGGCTCCGCCCCCGCCCGGCGCGGACGCGTGAGGCACTCCACAGTAAGCCCGGTGTGACCAGCCCCGTCGGACATGGACCCGGGCGAGGGTGTGCGGTAGAGTCGGTCGCTGAATCCGCGGCTGCAAGACTGGATTCACCACACGCGAACAAGAGGTATACCTCGTGACCAACGTCACCCGTGCGCGCCGCCAGGCGCGTCTGTCCCGAGCCCTCGGGCTCCCGCTCACCCCGAAGTCGGTCAAGTACTTCGAGAAGCGCCCGTACCCCCCGGGCGAGCACGGCCGCGCCCGTCGCCGCACCGAGTCCGACTACGCGGTCCGCCTCAAGGAGAAGCAGCGTCTGCGCGCGCAGTACGCCCTCCGCGAGAAGCAGATGCACCGCGCCTACCTGGACGCCAAGAAGCAGCCGGGCCTGACCGGCGAGTCGATGGTCGAGCTGCTGGAGATGCGCCTGGACGCGCTCGTCCTGCGCGCCGGCTTCGCCCGCACCATCCTCCAGGCCCGCCAGGCCGTCGTGCACCGCCACATCCTGGTCGACGGCCAGCTGGTGGACCGCCCCTCCTTCCGCGTCGCGCCCGGCCAGACCATCCAGGTCAAGCCGAAGTCGCAGGCCATGGAGCCCTTCCAGATCGCCGCCGAGGGCGGGAACTCCGACGTGCTCGCGTCGGTCCCCTCCTACCTCTCCGTCGAGCTGCCCGAGCTGAAGGCCCAGCTCGTCTCGCGCCCCAAGCGCGCCGAGGTCCCCGTCACGGTCGACGTCCAGATGGTCGTCGAGTACTACGCGCGCTGACCTCTCCTCTCCGCGGCGCGACAGGCCCCGGCGGGTGTACTCCGGTACCCTGACCGGGGCCTTCGTGTCCGCAGTGCCGGCCGCCCCACGGCCGTCCGCCCCACAGCACCCCGCCGCGCCGCCGACGCGGCTCCAGGAAGGACATCCCGCACCCATGCGCACCTCCGAGATCCACCGGCGGTTCCTCGCCCACTTCGAGAAGAAGGCGCACGAGGTCGTGCCCAGCACCTCGCTGGTCTCGAACGACCCCTCGATCCTCTTCACGATCGCCGGCATGGTCCCGTTTATCCCGTACATCGTCGGCACCGAGAAGGCGCCCTACGACCGTGCGGTGAGCGTGCAGAAGTGCATTCGCACCAACGACATCGAGAACGTCGGGCGCACCACCCGCCACGGCACGTTCTTCCAGATGGCCGGGAACTTCTCCTTCGGCGACTACTTCAAGACCGGCGCGATCGACTTCTCCTGGGAGCTGCTGACCTCCTCCGTCGACGACGGCGGCTTCGGCCTCGAGCCCGAGCGGCTCTGGATCACCCTGTGGGAGCAGGACCAGGAGTCCTACGACCACCTCGTGCAGGTCATCGGCCTGGACCCCGCGCGGATCGTGCAGCTGCCCTGGGAGGAGAGCTGCTGGGACACCGGCCAGCCCGGCCCCGCCGGCTCCACCGGCGAGTGGTACTACGACCGCGGCCCGGAGTACGGCCCCGACGCCCCCACCGGCCGCCTGCCCCAGTGGCCCGGCGACGAGCGCGCCGAGGACCGCTATCTCGAGATCTGGAACCTCGTCTTCGACCAGTTCCTGCGCGGTCCCGGCAAGGGCAAGGACTACGAGCTGCTCGGCGAGCTGGACCAGAAGGCGATCGACACCGGCCTCGGGGTCGAGCGTCTCGCCTACCTGCTGCAGGGCAAGCAGAACATGTACGAGATCGACCAGATCTTCCCGGTCATCGAGAAGGCGCAGGAGCTCTCCGGCCGCCGCTACGGCGCGGACGCGGAGGACGACGTCCACCTGCGCATCATCGGCGACCACGTGCGCAGCGCGCTGATGCTGGTCGGCGACGGCGTGCGTCCCGGCAACGAGGGCCGCGGCTACGTGCTGCGCCGCCTCATCCGTCGCGCCGTGCGCTCCCTGCGCCTGCTGGGCTACGCCGAGCCGTCGATGCCGCACCTGCTGCCGATCTCCAAGGACCTCATGGCCGAGTCCTACCCGGAGCTCGAGGCGGACTTCGCGCGGATCGCCGAGATCGTCTACGCGGAGGAGGAGACCTTCCGCCGCACCCTCGAGACCGGCACCGCGATCTTCGACCAGGTCGCGAAGAGCGCCGCGGCCGACGGCGGGCGCGTGCTGCCCGGCGACGAGGCGTTCAAGCTCCACGACACCTACGGCTTCCCGATCGACCTGACCATGGAGATGGCCGCCGAGGTCGGGCTCCAGGTCGACGAGGACGCCTTCCGCTCGGCGATGCAGGAGCAGCGCGAGCGCGCCCGCGCCGATGCGGCCGCGAAGAAGACCGGCCACACCGACACCGGGCTCTACAACCGCCTGCTCTCCGAGCGCGGCGGCGAGGTCCCGTTCCTCGGCTACACCGAGGACACCGTCGCCACCACCGTCGAGTCCGTGCTCGTCGACGGCGCGCTCGTGGACTCCGTCCAGGCGCCCGCGCAGGTCGAGGTCGTGCTCGCCTCGACCCCGTTCTACGCCGAGTCCGGCGGCCAGCTCGCCGACCAGGGCAGCATCGCCCTGACCGGCGGCGGGCTGGTCGAGGTCGACGACGTGCAGAAGCCGGTGAAGGGCCTGATCGTCCACCGCGGCCGCCTCGTCGAGGGCGAGCTCGCCCCCGGCGTCTCCGCCATCGCCTCGATCGATCGCGACCGACGCGGGGCGATCGCCCGCGCCCACACCGCCACCCACATGGTCCACGAGTCCCTGCGCGAGGAGCTCGGCCACGGCGCGACCCAGGCCGGCTCCGAGAACTCGCCCGGCCGCATGCGCTTCGACTTCCGCTACGGACAGGCCGTGCCGAAGTCCGTGCTCGAGCAGATCGAGGGACGCGTCAACACCCTCCTGCAGGAGGAGCTCACCGTCACCGATCAGCAGATGCCGATCGACGAGGCGAAGGCGCTGGGCGCCCAGGCGCTGTTCGGCGAGAAGTACGGCGACATCGTGCGCGTCGTCTCCATCGGCGGGGACTGGTCCCGCGAGCTCTGCGGCGGCACCCACGTCCCGAGCACCGGCGCGATCGGCACCGTCCAGCTGATGGGCGAGGCCTCGATCGGCTCGGGAGTGCGCCGCGTCGACGCGCTCGTCGGCTTGTCCGCCTACCGTCACCAGGCCAAGTCCCACGCCCTGGTCTCCCAGCTCTCCGAGATGCTGAAGGTCGGCTCCGCCGAGGAGCTGCCCGAGCGCGTCCGCTCCCTCACCCAGCGGATGAGGGACATGGAGAAGCAGCTCGCCACCCTCCGCGGCCAGCAGCTGCAGGCCGAGGCGGGCCGCCTGGCCGACAGCGCCCAGGACGTCTCCGGCGTGCGCGTGCTGCTGCACGACGCGGGGGAGGGGGTCGCCGCCGGCGACCTGCGCACCCTCGCCACCGACCTGCGCGCCCGCCTCGGCGAGGACGCGCCCGTCGTCGTCGCAGTGGCCGGGCACGAGGGCGGTCGCGCCGCCCTCGTGGTCGCCACCAGCGCCGGTGCCCGCGACCTGGGCCTCGCAGCCGGGACCCTGCTGCGCACCGGTGCGGAGGCCATGGGCGGCCGCGGCGGCGGCAAGCCCGACCTCGCCCAGGGCGGCGGAGGCGAGCCGGCCCGCATCGCCGAGGCGCTCGGCGCGGTGCGCGGCGCGATCGAGGAGACGCGGACCGCATGAGCGGCCCGGTCGACGCCGAAGCGCCGACGGGCCTCCCGCGCGGGGTGAGGCTCGGCGTGGACGTCGGAGACGTCCGCGTCGGGCTCGCCCGCAGCGATCTCGACGGGCTCATCGCCACACCGGTCGAGACCCTCGAGCGCGACACGGCGGCGCGCCGGGTCGTCCAGGAGGCTCTCGAGCTCGACGCGCATGTCATCATGGTCGGGCTCCCGCGGTCCCTGGACGGGACCGAGGGCGCAGCCGCGACGAAGGCGCGCGTGTTCGCCGCGGAGCTCGTGACGCTGCTGGTCGCGGCCTCACGGCAGATCGAGGTCCGGCTGATCGACGAGCGACTGACCACCGTGTCCGCGCACAGGGCGCTGCACAGCTCCGGCCGCAAGGGGCGTCGCCATCGCCAGGTCGTGGACCAGGTCGCCGCCGTGATGATCCTCCAGCAGGCCCTGGACCTCGAGAGGTCCACCGGGCGGCGCGGCGGCGAGCTCGTCGAGGAGCCGCAGGACGCGACCTCGCATGACCCGACCGAGGAGGACAGCTGATGAAGGACGAGCACCACTCCTTCGACGAGCTCGCCGAGGCGCAGCACTCCGAGGACGGCGGGTCGGGCGGTCCTCGTCCCCGCCGCGGCGGGCACCGCGGCGAGCCGCGCCGTCGACGGGGCGGGATCTTCCGCTCGCTGCTGCCCGTGCTGCTCGTGCTCGCCGTGGTCGGCGCCCTCGCCGTCGGCGGATTCCAGGGCTACCGGTGGGTCACCGCGAACGTCAGCGTCGAGGACGAGGCCCCGGAGTTCGAGGGGCCCGGCAGCGGGGAGGCGCTCGTCGAGGTCGGCGAGGGCGACACCGGCACGGACATCGCCGCGACCCTCGTCGAGGAGGGCGTCATCAAGACCTCCGCGCCGTTCGTCACGCTGTTCTCCTCCACCCAGGACGCCTCGAAGATCGAGCCGGGCGTGTACCGGCTGAAGCAGGAGATGACCTCCGCCGACGCGCTGACCATGCTGATGGACCCGGAGAACCTCGCCGGGCACCGCGTGATCGTCCCCGAGGGGCTGCGCCTCACCCAGATCTGGGCCCTGCTCTCCGAGGAGACCGGCATCCCGGTGGAGGAGTTCGAGGCCGCCGCGAAGGACTACACCTCCTACGGCATACCGAAGAACAAGGCCGGCACCCTCGAGGGCTACCTCTGGCCCGGACGCTACGACATCCTCGAGGAGCACACCGCCGAGGACGTCATCGAGATGATGTGGGGCCGGATGGAGGAGCAGCTCACCGAGCGCGAGATCCCGAAGGACCAGTGGCACACCACCCTGACCTACGCCTCCCTCGCGGAGATGGAGGTGCGCAACCCGGAGGACTACGGGAAGGTCGTGCGCACGATCCACAACCGCCTCGAGGGCACCGGCGAGGCGAAGGGCTCGCCGATGAAGCTCCAGTTCGACTCGACCGTGCACTACGTGACGGGGAAGTCCGCGAGCGTCGGCACCACCGATGCGGAGCGCGCCACCGACAGCCCCTACAACACCTACCTCAAGGACGGCCTGCCGCCCGGACCGATCGCCGCACCCGGCGCCGAGGCGCTCGACGCGGCAGCGGACCCGCCCGAGGGGGACTGGCTCTACTTCGTCGCCGTCAACACCGACACCGGCGAGACCAAGTTCGCGGCCACCTGGGCCGAGCACGAGGAGAACGTCAAGGAGTGGCAGGCATGGGCGGCCTCGAAGGGATGACCCCCGCGTCACCGGTGCGCCGCTTCGCGGTGATCGGCTCGCCCGTCGGCCACTCGCTCTCCCCGGTGCTGCACGCCGCCGCCTACCGGGCGCTCGGCGTGGACGACGCCCGCTACGAGCGCTTCGAGGTCGGAGAGGGCGAGCTGCCCGCCTTCCTCGCCGACGGCCCCGGGCGCGGGCTCGAGGGCCTCTCGGTCACCATGCCTGGCAAGCCCGAGGCCTTCGCCCTCGCGGCCGAGCACGACGAGGTCTCCCGACGGCTCGGCGTGGCCAACACCCTGCTGCGCCGCCCCGGCGGCACCTGGCGGGCCGAGAACCACGACGTGCACGGGATCGCCGCGACCCTGCGCGACCACGGCGCGCAGTCCGTGGCCACGGGCGGAGTGCTGGGCTCCGGGGCGACCGCGCTCAGCGCGCTCGCGGCGCTGCTCGACCTCGGCGCCACCACCGTGCTGCTCACCGCCCGCAGCGCCGAGAAGCTCGCGCCGCTGCACCGCTTCGCCGAGGAGGCCGGCGCCGAGGCGGTCGAGGTCCCCTGGTCCTCGCACCACGAGGTGCTCCGGGCCGACGCGGTCGTCAGCGCCCTCGCGGTCGAGGGCGCCCGCGCCGTCGCCGCCGCCTGGGAGGTCCGCGGCGCGGCCGGTATCGTGCCGCCGCGGGTGCTGCTCGACGTGCTCTACGACCCGTGGCCCGCGCCCGTCGCCGCCGTCGTGCAGAAGGCCGGGGGAGAGATCGCCGACGGCCTCGAGATGCTCGCCCACCAGGCGGACATGCAGGTGCGCTCGATGCTGCACGTCCCCGCCGCCCCGGTCGCGACGATGCTCGACGCCGCCCGGGCCGAGCTCGCACGGCGCCGGGGGAGCGCCGGGAGCTGAGCACCCTCCGCACCGCCCTTGTCCACCCAGGTAAAGACGGGGTAAAGTGATGTGCGTCGCAGGGACCCGTCCGGGCCCCGGGGCGAGCACGAGGGGACGGGCGGCATGGAGCTGGAGAAGGACGGCCTGAACGGCGGCACGACGGCGATGGGCGCCGAGGGGGCGGAGGCCGTACGGCAGGTGATCCCCTCCCCGGATGCCGTGACCGCGACACCGATCCCCGCCGACCTCTCGACGGCCGCGCTGCGCCGCTGCACCGCCCTGGCCACCCGCGCCCGCGCCGATCTGCTCACGCGCGGCCGGCAGGATGCCGCCGCTCAGCTCGCCGCGCTCCTCGAGGAGATGGGGCACTGGGAGGCGTCGCACCTCGTGGACCCCGATCCGACCATGGTCGTGCTCGCCGCCGCCGCGCTCCAGGACCTCGCCGACCGCCTGCCGGTCCCGGCGCCGGCCGGCCTCGACGCGCGGATCGAGCTCGCCCTCGCCCTCCTCCACGCCGTGATGGATCGGGGCCGGGTGGCCGCCCCGGCGTGATTGTCTTCACGTTCACCCTGGCAGAGACGCTTTCTGGTGCTGAACGGAGCCCGGACCGTGCTACTGTTCTCAAGTCAGCACGACGATCACCTGTCCGGGTGGCGGAATTGGTAGACGCGCTAGCTTGAGGTGCTAGTGCCCGCTTTAGGGCGTGGGGGTTCAAGTCCCCCCTCGGACACCGCAGGGAAGGCCCCGGCTCACTCGACGAGCCGGGGCCTTCCGCATGCCCGGGTCCCTGTGTCCCTGCCTCCCTGCGTCCCGGGGGACGACGGTCCCCGGGCGATGGGGGACCTGTCTGACAGGATGAGCTGTCGACGGTCGCCCCGCCCGGCGTCGGCGCCGGCCCACGGCCCGACCGTCTCCCCCAGGACCCCGCGCCGTGCGGTGTCCCTCCGTCCCTTCCCCAAGGAGAACCCCCATGGAAATCGAAGGCTGGTCCCAGACGCTCGGGGCCGCGCCGCTGCTCGCGATCGCGGCCGGCGCCATCGCGCTCATCCTCGTCCTCGTCATCCGGTTCAAGCTCCACGCCTTCCTCACGCTGGTCCTGGTCAGCCTGCTGACGGCGTTCGCGACCGGCATCCCCTCCGGCTCGATCGTGGACGTGCTGCTCGACGGCTTCGGCGGCACCCTCGCCAGCGTCGCCCTGCTCGTGGGCCTCGGCGCGATGCTCGGCAAGCTCATCGAGCACTCCGGCGGCGCGACGGTGCTGGCCGAGACGATGATCCGCCTCTTCGGCGAGAAGCGGGCGCCGCTCGCCCTCGGCGTCGCCTCCCTGCTCATGGGCTTCCCCATGTTCTTCGACGCAGGTCTCGTGGTCATGCTGCCGATCGTCTTCGCGGTCGCCGCACGGCTCAACGGCCCAGTGCTGCTCTACGCGATGCCCTCGGCCGTCGCCTTCTCCGCCATGCACGTCTTCGTCCCGCCCCACCCCGGACCCGTCACCGCGACGGAGCTGTACGGCGCGAACCTCGGCATCGTGCTGCTGATCGGCCTGGTCTGCGTGATCCCCACCTTCTACCTCACCGGTGTGCTGTGGGGCCGCGTGACCGCCAGGAAGTTCCCCTTCACCCTCGAGACCATGGGCGGGATCTTCGGCGGCGGTGACGGCGAGCCGGTCGCGAACCCGCCGAAGGTCGGCACCGTCGTCGCGGTGCTGCTGCTGCCGATGGCGCTGATCTTCCTCAACACCGGCCTCGACTTCCTGCGCGCCGCCGGCGCGGTGGACGAGGACGCCGTCTGGTACGGCGTGCTCACCACCCTCGGCTCCTCCGCCGTCGCACTGCTGATCTCCGTGCTCGTCGCGCTCCTCGTGCTCGGCTCCCGCCGCGGCGAGAACGGCTCCGCGCTCGAGAAGATCGTCGACTCCTCGCTGGGCCCGATCTGCTCCGTCGTGCTGATCACCGGCGCGGGCGGCATGTTCGGCGGCGTGCTGCGCTCCTCGGGCATCGGCGACGCGCTCTCCGGTGTGCTCAGCGACCTGGGCCTTCCGCTGATCCTCGCGGCCTATGTGATCGCCGTGGTGATGCGCGTCGCGCAGGGCTCGGCGACCGTCGCCCTGGTCACCGCCGCCGGCCTGATGGCGCCGGCGGTGGAGGCGGCCGGCTTCTCGGCCGGAGAGATCGCCGCGATCACCGTCGCGACCGCCGCGGGCTCCGTCTTCGCCTCGCACGTGAACGACTCCGGCTTCTGGCTCGTCGGCCGGCTGCTGAACATGGACGTGGCCACGACGCTGCGCACCTGGACCGTGCAGCAGACCCTCGAGTCCGTGATCGGGTTCGTCCTGGCCGGTGCTCTGTTCCTGATCCTCTGAGCAGGAGGCGGGCTGGGGCGCGGGGGAGCGGGCGCCGGTCTAGAGTGGGGACGCATCGCCCCGAAGCCGAGGAGACCGCCGTGGCCGCAGCGTCGTCGGACGTCCCGCTCCCCGCGCCCGCCCCGGTGCGCACCCCCGCCTGGCGCTATGCGCTGGGGATGTTCGGCACCTCGATCCCGATCAACCTGATCCGCGGCTCGATCGTGCTGCTCTACGTCGACATCCTCGGCATGGACGTGCGCGCCTACGCGGCCGTGATGGCGGTCTACGCCGTGATCGACGCGATCGACAACCCGGTTCTCGGCCACCTCTCGGACCGCACCCGCACCCGATGCGGCAGGCGCCGGCCCTGGCTCCTGCTCGGCGCGCCCCTGCTCGCCGCCTCGATGATCGCCCTGTTCAGCCCGCCGGGCTCCCTGGGAGGGACGGGGCTGGTGGCCTGGTTCGCGCTCTTCGCGATCCTGTCGGAGCTCTTCGACTCGATGCTGAACGCCAACTACGGCGCCCTGCTGCCGGAGCTGTTCACCGAGGAGCGGCGACGCGCGCTGGCGAACGTGCTGCGCCAGGGGTTCCAGCTGGTGGCGATGGTCATCTCGCTCGCCCTCACCCCGGTGCTGACCACCTCGCTGCTCGGCTCCGAGGAGGAGGCGGTCGGCTTCTCCCGCACCGCGGCGCTGTACGCCGTGATCGCCGTGGCCGCGATCGTGGTGATGGCGCTCGGCGCGCACGAGGTGCCCGCCCGCCGGCAGGAGGAGCGACCGCGCCTGCTGCCCTCCCTCGCCCAGATCCTCCGCACCCCGCTGCTGTGGAAGGTGGCGCTGCCCAGCCTCTGCTACGGCAGCGCCGTCGCGATCGTGCTCTCCGGGGTGCAGCTGTACGTGCGCCACACCCTCGCCCTGCCCGTCGCGACCGCCTTCCTCGTCCAGGGAGTGGTGCTGCTGACCTGCGCGGTAGCGCTGTTCGTCTGGCTGGCGGCGGTGCGCAGGCTCGGTGCGCTGCGCACCTGGCGCCTCGCCTTCTGGTCGCTGACCGGCTCCTTCGCCCTGCTGTACCTCGCCCGCGATCTCACCACCGCGCTGCTGGCCGGAGCGGTGCTGGGGATCGGCTGGGCCGGGCTGCTCGCCACCAACGACCTCGTCGTCGCCCGCGTCGTGGACCGGGACGCGGCGGTGCACGGCCTGCACCGCGAGGGCCTGTTCCTCTCGGTGACCGGCGCCTTCGGACGCCTCAGCGGCGCGGTGAGCGGCCTCGCCCTCGCCTCCCTGGGCACCTTCTTCGGATACCACTCCGGGGACAGCCCCGGCGCCGACCCGGGCCAGGCCTTCCGCGTCTACCTCTGCGTCTACCCCTTCCTGCTCTGCGCTCTCGGCGCCCTCTCGGCGCACCTCGTCAGCGTCCCCTCGCCGGAGCAGAGCGCCGCCGAGACGCCCGCGGACGTCGCCGAGCGGACGGGACGGCGGGCATGAGGGACGAGGAGCAGGAGAGGCTCCTGGTCCTCACCGCCGACGACCTGGGACGCGACCCCGCCGGCACCGCGGTGATCATCGCCCTCGGACAGGAGGGGCTGATCAGCGCCGCGACGCTGCTCACCGTGAGCGAGGAGTCGCCGCACGCCGCGGCACGGCTGCGCGAAGCGGGCCTCACGCCCCGTCTGCACCTGGCCCTCATGGGCGAGGCGGACCTGCCCCCGTGGCGGCCGCTGTCCGACGGAGCGAGCCTGCGGGAGCGGGGCGGCGCGATGACCACGGACCCGCGACGCCTCGCCCGGGAGCTCGACCTCGACGAGGCGGTCGAGGAGTTCGACGCCCAGCTCGCCTGGATGCGCGATCGGGGCCTGGAGCCAGGTGCCGCGGACTTCCACACCACGGCGCTGTACGGCCTGCGGTCGGGCGCGCTGCTGGAGGCGACGCTGCGCTGGTGCGCCCGGCACGGACTCGGCTTCCGGCTGCCGCGGAGGACGGATCCCTTCCCGGGCACGGACGCCCTCCCCGTCGCGGCACGCGGGCTTCACGCCGCCGCCGTGCACCTCGCCGACGCCCTCGGCGTGCCCCTGCCCGCCGCGCTGCTCTCCCATCACGGCACCGCGCCCTCCCTCGACGCGCTGCGCGCAGAGCTGACGGACGGTCTCGCGCGGCTCCCGCCCGGGACCTCCGAGCTCGTGATGCATCCCTCGGCGCGTGGCGCCGGGGTCCCTGCGGTGCGGGAGCTGGAGGCGCGGCTGCTGCGCGATGAGCAGTGGCGGGAGGCGCTGCGCGGCGCCGGGTTCCGGCAGGTCCCGCACTGGTGAGGGGGACGCGGACGGTGCGTGGGAGAATCCTTCCCATGGTCCACGTCTTCCTCCACGAGCCCGCGATCGCCGGGAACACCGGCAACGCGATCCGTCTCGCCGCCGTCACCGGCGCCCGCCTCCACCTCATCGAGCCGCTCGGCTTCGACCTCGAGGACGCGAAGCTGCGCCGAGCAGGACTGGACTACCACGACCTCGCCGAGGTGAGCATCCACCCCGACCTCGAGACCGCTCTCGCCGCGGTGCCCGACGCGCGGGTCTTCGCCTTCACCGCGCACACCGAGACCACCTTCGGACAGGTCGAGTACCGGCGGGAGGACGTGCTGCTCTTCGGCACCGAGCCGACCGGGTTGCCCGAGGAGGTGATGGCCCATCCGCGCATCACCTCCCGGGTGCGGATCCCGATGCTCCCGGCACGCCGCTCCCTGAACCTCGCGAACTCCGTCTCGATCGCGGTCTACGAGGCCTGGCGCCAGCTCGGCTACGACGGGGCCGGGGCATGAGCGCTCGCGGCCCCCGCCGCGCCCCGCAGCGCACCGCGCGCCGCATCGAGCGCCGCAACGCGCAGTTCCAGCAGTGGCAGGCGCTGCTGACCAACCGCACCAAGCGCGGCCGCGCCGGGGAGATGCTCATCCAGGGCGTCCGCCCGATCACCCAGGCGATCGCCCACGGCCACGAGATCCGCGCGCTACTGACCGACTCGAGGGAGAACCCCTCCCGCTGGGCGCGCGAGCTGCTCGAGTCCTCGCCGGCGCCCGTCGTCCACCTCGCCCCCGAGCTGATGACCGAGCTGGGGGAGAAGGAGGACGGGGTCCCCGAGCTGCTGGCCGTCGCCGCGCTCCCCGCCGACGACCTCTCCCGCCTCGAGGCCGGACCGCGCGCGACCGTGGTCGTCTTCGACCGGCCGATGGGGCCGGGGAACATCGGCTCCCTCGCCCGCTCCGTCGACGCGCTCGGCGGCGCGGGGCTCGTGGTCACCGGCCACGCCGCTGATCCCTGGGATCCCGCCGCGATCCGGGCGAGCACCGGCTCGGTCTTCGCCGTGCCCGTCCTGCGCGCCCCCTCGCACCGCGAGGTGCTCGAGTGGGTCGAGGGTCGTCGGGCCGCGGGGGAGCCGTGGACGGTGCTGGGGCTGGACGAGGCAGGCGGCCACGAGGTCGCGGACGTCGACCTGACCGGGCCGACGCTGCTGGTCGTCGGCAACGAGACCGTGGGGATGAGCGCCGGGTGGAGGGAGGCCTGCGACACGATCGCGGAGATCCCGATGAGCGGCAGCGCCTCGTCGCTCAACGCCTCCGTGGCCGGGTCCCTCGCCCTCTACGAGGTCGCCCGGCAGCGCCGGCGCGGCCGCTGATCCGGGGCCCACCCGCGACCGCCCAGGGGTCGCCGTCTGAGCGTTGCCGTCCAGGCGGTGCCGTCCACGCGCTGCCGCTCAGGTGGTGCCGAGCGCCACGGCGACCAGGGGAGCGCCCAGCAGCCCCAGGAACGGGACGGCCAGCAGCACCGGTCCGACGGCGAAGCGCGCCCCCGCACGTCGGGTCGCGAGCAGCACCACGCCGCCCAGCACCCCCGCCAGGAGCATCCCGGCCAGCAGCCCCGCCAGGAGCACCTCCCCGCCGAGCGCCGCCGCCATCAGCACCACCACCGGCACCGTCTTCGCATCCCCCATACCCATCAGCGACGGGGCGAGGAGCCCCAGGAGGATCGCCCCGGCCCCGAGCACCAGGGCGAGGACCGACGCCGCGGACAGGGCCGGACGCAGAGAGGGGACCAGCAGCGCGAGAACGGCGAGGGCGAGGCCGACCCCGCCGGTGAGCCCGGCGACCCAGCGGTTCGGGAGCCGGTGCGAGATGCCGTCGTGCCAGGCGAGCACCGCCGCCGGCGGCAGGTAGACCACCAGCAGCACGGCGAGCAGGAGCGGGGAGGAGACGGGCACGGGCCCATCCCACCAGATCCCCGCGGTCCGCGCCCGGCCGGCGCGAGGGATGTGGACGACGGGCGGCCGCCGATCGGAGCCAGTCCTGCTGCGGTGCCCGATCTACAGCGTGGACTGCACCCGGATGATCCGCCGCCGCATCCAGACCTTCTTCCCGCCGCCCATGTACAGGCGGGTGCGCGCGTGCTCCCAGCGCCCGTACTCCGCCTGCTCGGCGAGCTCGGCGCGGACCTGGCCGATCGAGCTGCCGCGGGGGACCGTGATGATCTGGTACTCGTAGTCCTCGAGACGGCGTCCGCGCTCCACGGGCAGGTCGCGACGGCCACGGGGATCGCTCACGTGCTGGACCTCGGCGGTGAGCGGGGTGCGGGGTCGGATCAACAGTTCCTCCTGAGCGCGATGACCTGCGACGGGGCCGTCGCGGCGTGAGATGCGGCACGGTCGCTGCGGTACGGGGGACCGCCTGCGCATCCCGGCGCGGGATCACGGGGACGGCCCGCCGTTCTCCCCTGTCCATTGTGCCCTCGGACGATGTACGGTCCAACCATGAACACGGATCCTCGCTCCGCTCTCGCTGCGCTGATCGCCGCCCTCGAGCGTCACTACGAGGCGGCCGCCGCCTCCCGCGGTGACGACGACCCGGCCCTGGACGCCGCCACCGAGCAGCTCTCCACGGCCTTCGACACCTACGACGACGCCCTCTTCGACGCGTACGACATCGCCACCCCGCTGATCGTCTTCGACGGGGACGATGACGACGAGGACGATGAGGACGACGACTTCGACGATCTCGACGACTTCGAGGACGACGACGACTACGACGATGAGGACGACGAGGACTACGAGGACGACGACGAGGACCGCTGAGGTCGCGCTCGACTGAGGCTCCGGCCGGTCCGGGCGCCCCGTCCGGCGGGCGGTCCCACCTCGTCCGCTGGACCTCCATGCAGTCTTCACCTCATCAGCGCCGCGCGGCGCCGGGCACCCGCCCGGCGCCGCGTACGCTGTGCGGGGTCGATCGCGGCACAGCCGCGACCGCGACGCCGTCCGCGGCGACCCCCGAGCGCGAGTCCATCGAGGAGAGTCCATGTCCTTCATCGAGGCGGTGATCCTGGGCCTGGTCCAGGGTCTGACCGAGTTCCTCCCGATCTCCTCCAGCGCGCACGTGCGCGTGGTCGGGGAGCTCATGAACCCGGGGGAGGACCCGGGCGCCGCGTTCACCGCGATCATCCAGCTCGGCACCGAGACCGCAGTGCTGATCTACTTCTGGAACGACATCACCCGGATCATCGGCAAGTGGTTCAAGGCCCTGGCCGGCAAGGTCCCGCACTCGGATCCCGACGTGCGGATGGGCTGGCTGGTGATCCTCGGCTCCATCCCGATCGGCGTGCTCGGGCTCCTCCTCGAGGACCAGATCGACCACAGCCTGCGGAACCTGTACATCACCGCCTCGATGCTGATCCTCTTCGGCCTGCTGCTGGGACTGGCCGACAAGATCGCCCCGCACCGCAAGGAGCTCGACCAGCTCACGGTGCGCGACGGCATCCTCTTCGGCCTCGCCCAGGCCCTCGCGCTGATCCCCGGCGTCTCCCGCTCCGGCGGCACGATCACCGCAGGGCTGCTCATGGGCTACTCCCGCAAGGCCGCCGCCCGCTACGCCTTCCTGCTCGCGGTGCCCGCCGTGTTCGCCTCCGGCCTCTACAAGGCCGCCAAGGAGGTCCCGGTGCTCTTCACGGCCGACGGGCGCGCCGCCGCGGCCGCCGCAGGGGAGCCCTCGCTGGCCGCGATCGTGATCGCCACCCTCGTCGCCTTCGGCGTCGGCTACGCGGTGATCGTCTGGTTCATGCGGCTGATCGAGAACCGCTCCTACCTGATCTTCGTGATCTACCGCATCGCCGCGGGCGTGGCCCTGCTGGGCCTGCTCTGGTTCGGCGTGATCGACCCGCTGGGCGGCGCCTGATCCCACGCCGAGGGCGTCGACCGTATGATCGAGTGGTGCAATCCTGGACCACCCCTGAGCTGACCCCGCTGCCCGCCTCCACGACGCCGCTGCGGCTCTTCGACACCCGCACCGGGCGCATCGCCCCCGTGACGCCTCTCGTGCCGGGACACGCACGCCTCTACGTCTGCGGGATCACCCCGTACGACTCGACCCACCTGGGCCATGCGGCCACCTATCACGCGGCCGACCTCATGCGCCGTGCGCTCGTGGACTCCGGACTCCAGGTCACCACCGCCCAGAACATCACCGACGTCGACGACCCGCTGCTGGAGCGCGCCGACCGCGACGGGATCGACTGGCGCGAGCTGGCCGAGTCCCAGGTCGCACTGTTCAGCGAGGACATGACGGCGCTGCGCATCATCGCGCCGGAGACCTACCGCTCCGTGAGCGAGGCGATGGACGAGATCATCGCCACCGTCGACACCCTGCGGGAGCGGGGCCGCGCCTACCAGGTGCCGACCCCCGATGCCGAGGGCGACGACTGGTACCACGACCTCTCCCTCGACGGCGCCCTCGGCGACGTCTCCGGCTGGACCGAGGAGCAGATGCTCGAGGTCTTCGCCGACCGGGGCGGGGATCCCGACCGCGAGGGCAAGCGGGGCCGCTTCGACCCGCTGCTGTGGCGCGCCGAGCGGGAGGGGGAGCCGGCCTGGGACGGCGGCGCCCTCGGCCGCGGACGCCCCGGCTGGCACGTGGAGTGCGTCTCCATCGCCGAGGAGGGCCTGGACCTGCCCTTCGACATCCAGGCCGGCGGCAGCGACCTCGTCTTCCCCCACCACGACCTCAGCGCCGCCCATGCGGTCGGCCTCGGCCGTCCCTTCGCGACCTCCTACGCGCATGCCGGGATGGTCGCCTACGAGGGCGAGAAGATGAGCAAGTCGCTCGGGAACCTCGTCTTCGTCCACCGCCTCGTCCGCGACGGCGTCGACCCGATGGCGATCCGACTGGTGCTGATGGCGCACCACTACCGCAGCGAATGGGAGTGGTCGGACACGGAGCTCGAGGGCGCCCAGCAGCGCCTGGAGGCCTATCGCGCCGCCGCCCGCCGCCGCGACCTGCGCCCCGACGTCGTCGAGTCGCTCCGCGCCGCGCTGCGCGACGACCTCGACACCCCGACCGCGCTCGCGGCGCTCGACGCCTGGGCCGCGGGCGACGAGCTCCCGGGGACCGCGGGCCGCGAGCCGGCCGCGGACGCCCCGGGCGATGTGGCCGCCGCGGTCGACGCCCTGTTCGGGATCACGCTGGCCGACTGAGCCCGCGGGCCGGAGGCTCAGTCCGTCTCTCGGCGGCGCCGCAGGAACTGCTCGAACTCCTTGGCGATCGCGTCGCCGCTCGCCTCGGGCAGCTCGGCCGCGTCCTGCGCCTGCTCGAGGCGCCGCACGTACTCGGCGACGTCCTCGTCGGTGCGGGCCAGCTCGTCCACCCCGCGCTCCCACGCCTCGGCGTCCTCCACCAGCTCGCCGACCGGGATCGGCGCGCTGATCAGCTCCTGCACCTCGCGCACGAGGCCCAGCACCGCCTTCGGCGAGGAGTTCTGGGAGACGTAGTGGGGGACCTGCACCCAGATGCTCGTCGTCCTCAGCCCTGCGCTCGCGGTGCGGCGGGCGAGGATCGTCGGCACCCCGATGGGTCCCGAGTACAGCTCGGAGTCCTCGACCCGCTGCGCGGGCACCGGCTCGACCTGCGAGGAGACCGGCAGGGGGCGGCTGTGCGGGGAGTCGGCGAGCAGCGCGCCGAGGGAGACCACCGAGGAGACGTCGAGCGCCTGCAGCTGCTCGAGCACCTCGTCGCAGAACCTCTTCCAGCGCAGCGACGGCTCCGGTCCGAGCACCGCGACGATCTCCGGACCGCGCGGCGGGGTGATCAGGTGCAGGCGGGTGTCGGGCCAGTCCACGACCCGCAGCCCCTCCTCGGTGGTGCGGATCTCGGGCCGGTTGACCTGGAAGTCGATGAACTCCTCGGCGTCGACCGCGCCGACGGGCCGCGAGGGCCACACCTCGAGGAGATGCTCGATCACCCCGGTGGCCGCCTCGCCGGCGTCGTTCCACCCGCTGAAGGCCGTGATGGCGATTCGACTCATCACTCCATCATAGGCTCGTCGGCCCCTCGTGCCGGGGCCGGACCGTCATGAGCCGGGACGCAGGAGCAGGGACTATCCTCGCCCTGCCCCGGGGAGCCGCCCCGCGATCGAGGAGTCCCCATGCCACGGACGATGCTGAGGATCGGCGCGCTGCCGCCGCTCCAGGTCAGCCCGGCCACCCTCGTCACGGTGCTGCTGGTGGCCGTGCTGATGTTCCCCTCGCTGCAGGGGCCGGGCCTGAACGCCGGGCAGAGCGCGCTCGTCGCCCTCGGCCTGGGCCTGTTCCTCATCCTCTCCGTGCTGGTCCACGAGCTCGCCCATGCGCTCGTCGCCCGCGCCCTCGGGGCGAGGGTCGACCACATCGCGCTGACCCTGTGGGGCGGGCACACGCAGTACCGGGCCGAGCGGATGCCCGCGATCGGGTCCGTGCTGGTCTCCCTCGCCGGCCCCGCGAGCAACGGACTGCTCGCCGCGGCGACCGGCGCCCTCGGCGCGATCGCGGCACAGGGCACGGTGCTCTCGGTCGTCGCCTCCTTC
This sequence comes from Brachybacterium sp. sponge, assembly GCF_001613775.1. Lineage (NCBI taxonomy): Bacteria > Bacillati > Actinomycetota > Actinomycetes > Micrococcales > Dermabacteraceae > Brachybacterium > Brachybacterium sp. sponge. The sequence goes on from NZ_LRMP01000004.1 coordinate 223,773, forward strand.
GCGACCTGGCTGAACGTGGTCCTCGCCCTGTTCAACCTGCTCCCCGGCCTGCCGATGGACGGCGGGCGAGCGCTGGAGTCCCTGCTCGGCGCGGTCCTGCGCCGTCCTGTCCTCGGCACCCGGATCACCGCCTGGATCGGACGGGCCATCGCCGTCGGCGTGGTGCTGCTGCCGCTGTCGCGGATCGTGCGCCTGGGCGGAGCGGGCGGCTTCTCCCTGCTCACCCTCCTCTGGGCGCTGCTCATCGCGGGCCTGCTCTGGCAGGGGGCGAGCCGCGCCCTGGAGGAGGCGCGCGTCCAGGAGCGGGTGGGGGCGCTCGACGCCGCCGCGCTCGCCCGGCCGGTGCGCCTGCTCGCCCCGCACACCCCGCTCGCCGCCCTGCCCGACGGGCCGGGGGCGGAGCAGGTGCTGCTGCTGGATCCCGCCTCCCCACACCCCGGCACCGTCGGCCGGGCGCTGCGCCTCCAGGCGGAGGCGGTCGCCGCGGTCCCGCCGGGGCACCGCGAGCAGGTTCCCGCCTCCGCCGTCGCGGAGCCCGTCGGGGACGTGGTCGCGCTGCGCGCGGGTCTCCGCGGCGAGGAGCTGGTCTCCGCGATGCTCGCGCGCCCCGCGCCGGTCTACCTCGTGGTCGACCCCGACGGGCGGCCCCAGGGCGTGATCCTCAGCGCCGACGTGAACACGCTCCTGCGCGGACGGTGAACAGGCCCGGTCACCGCGCGTATCCGGCCCTATGCTGGAGAGCATGACTTCTCAGCCGCCGCCCGCCGCCGACGACACGGCGTCGGGCCCCGCGCCCCGCGCGCCCCGTCGCGGCCTCGACCGCACCGGACCCTTCGCCCTCGGCGACAAGGTCCAGCTCGCGGACTCCAAGAACCGCCTGCACACCATCACCCTGAAACCGGGCGGACAGTTCCACTCGCACCGCGGCGTGCTCCACCACGACCAGCTGATCGGCGCCGAGGACGGCACCGTCGTCGAGAACAGCCACGGCATCCGCTACCAGGCGCTGCGGCCCCTGTACGCCGACTACATGCTCGCCATGCCGCGCGGCGCCGCGATCATCTACCCCAAGGACTCCGCGCAGATCCTCATGTGGGGCGACATCTTCCCCGGGGCGCGGGTGCTCGAGGCCGGCGTCGGCTCGGGAGGGCTGACCACCGCGCTGCTGCGCGCCGTCGGCCCCGAGGGCTCCGTCCACTCCATCGAGCGACGCGAGGACTTCGCCGAGGTCGCCCGCGAGAACGTCGGCACCTTCTTCGGGCTCGAGGAGGAGGCGCTGCACCCGCGCTGGGACCTCACCGTCGGCGACTTCCAGGACGTCGCCCCGGCTCTCGGCACCGCCGCGGTGGACCGCGTGGTCCTGGACATGCTCGCCCCCTGGGAGTGCGTAGAGGCCGCCGCGGACGTGCTCGTCTCCGGCGGCGTGTTCCTCGCCTACGTCGCCACCGTCACCCAGCTCTCCCGCACCGCGGAGGCGCTGCGCGACCACGGCGAGTTCACCGAGCCCCACGCCTGGGAGTCCTTCGTGCGTCCCTGGCACCTCGAGGGCCTCGCCGTGCGCCCCGAGCACCGCATGAACGCGCACACCGGCTTCCTGCTCACCGCCCGCCGCACCGCCCACGGCACCGAGGCGCTGCGCCGCGCGACCCGGCCCGCGCCCGGCTCCCGCGACGAGGAGGAGCTGAACCACCCCGACAACGAGGGCTTCGGCGGCGGCTCGGGCGAGTGGACCGCCCAGGACGTCGGCGAGCGCGGCGTCGCACCCCGCAAGCTCAAGCGCGCCCTGCGCGACATCCGCCAGGGCCGGGACCGCTGAGCGGCACCATCACAGACCACCGAGGAACCCGCCCCACGGGGAGGAGACGACGATGAAGACCTACGCGGAGATGACCGCCGAGCTCGAGAAGCTCGCCGCCCACAACGAGCGACTGGTCAGCGGGCTGCGCTCCGCCCGCGCCCAGATCGTCGAGCTCAAGAACGACCTCGAGCGGGTGGGGGACCCGCCGAACTCCTACGCCACTTTCCTGCGCCGCTGCGAGGGCACCACCATCGACGTGCTCCACAACGGCCGACGACTGCGCGTCGCGACCGCCGCGAGCCTCGACCTCGACGCCCTCGCCCCCGGCACCGAGCTGCGCCTGAACGAGGCCCTCGCCGCGGTCGAGGCGGTTCCGCAGGGCGACTCCGGCAACGTCGTGCCGGTCGTCGAGGCCCTCGCGGACTCGCGCGTCCTCGTCGCGGTCGCGCCCGACGACACCCGCGTGCTGCGCCGCGCGGGCGCCCTCGCCGAGGAGACCCTCCACCCCGGTGACCACGTGCTCGTGGACCTGCGCAGCCAGCTCGTGCTCGAGCGGATCGACCGCGCCGAGATCACCGACCTCGTGCTCGAGCAGGTGCCGGAGGTGTCCTTCGACGAGATCGGCGGGCTCGGCGAGCAGATCGAGGCGATCCGCGACGCGGTCGAGCTGCCCTTCCTGCAGCAGGACCTCTACCGCACCTACGGGCTGCGGCCCCCGCAGGGCGTGCTGCTCTACGGCCCGCCCGGCTGCGGCAAGACCATGATCGCGAAGGCCGTCGCGCACGAGCTCGTGCTGCGCAGCGCCGAGGTGCGCGGGGTGAGCGTGGAGGACGCGCTGGCGAACTCCGCCTTCCTCAACGTCAAGGGCCCGGAGCTGCTGAACAAGTACGTCGGCGAGACCGAGCGGTCGATCCGCCTGGTGTTCGAGCGGGCGCGGGAGAAGGCCGCCGCCGACCACCCCGTGGTGATCTTCTTCGACGAGATGGAGGCGCTGTTCCGCACCCGCGGCACCGGCATGTCCAGCGACGTCGAGACCACGATCGTGCCCCAGCTGCTCGCCGAGATCGACGGCGTCGAGGGCCTGGACAACGTGATCGTCATCGGCGCCTCGAACCGCGAGGACATGATCGACCCGGCGATCCTGCGGCCCGGCCGCCTGGACGTGAAGATCCGGGTGCGCCGCCCGAACGCCCGCGCCGGACGGGAGATCCTCGGCCTGTACCTCGGCGAGGACGTGCCCGTGCGGGAGGACCGCGAGTCGCTGCTGGACCTCGCCGTCCGCGAGATCTACGCCGAGGGCCCCGCCACCGCCTACGTGCGCGTGGAGTACGCCGACGGCGGCCACGACACCCTCCACTTCCGCGACTTCGTCTCCGGGGCGACGCTGCGCAACATCGTGGACCGGGCGAAGAAGCTCGCCGTGAAGGACCAGATCGCCACGGGCGAGGTCGGCGTCGCCTCCGAGCACCTGACCGAGGCGATCCGGGTCGAGTTCGCGGAGAACGAGGACATGCCCTCGGCCGCCCATGCCGAGGACTGGGCACGGGTGACCGGACTGCCCGGCCGCTCCCGCCGCCGGGTCGAGGCCGTGGTCCCGCTGCAGGACCGCAGCCGGCCCGAGGACGCCGCCGCCACCGCCGAGGAGGTCTCCGCGTGACCGAGCAGCACCGACCCGCCCTCACCACAGAGCGGGTGATGGGCATCGAGACCGAGTTCGGCGTGCTGCACGCCGACCTCGAGGACCGCGCCCGCGCCGGGGCCGGCAGCTCGATCCTGCTGTCCCATCTCGTCGTCGGCGCCTACGCCCTGCTGGACCCCGCCGAGGGGGAGCGCGGCCGGCGCGTGCGCTGGGACTACGGCGACGAGACCCCCCTGCGGGACGCGCGCGGCTTCGAGATGCAGCGCGCCGCCGCCCATCCCACCCAGCTCACCGACGAGGTGCGCGACGCCCATGTGCCGAGCGTCGAGCTCGACGCGCCCGTGACGGGCCCGGAGGTCGCACCCGAGGGCGACGACGCCGAGGTCCTCGCCTGGGCCTCCCAGCGCTCGATCGGCAACGCGGTGCTGCGCAACGGCGCCCGCTGGTACGTCGACCACGCCCATCCCGAGTACTCCGCCCCGGAGGTCCTGCGCGCCCGCGAGGCCGTCGTCGTGGACCGCGCCGGGGAGGAGATCGCCCGCCGGGCGATGGGCATCCTCGCCGGCGCCGAGGGGATCCCCGAGGTCGCCCTCTACAAGAACAACACCGACGGCAAGGGCGCCTCCTACGGCACCCACGAGAACTACCTCGTGGACCGCGAGGTGCCCTTCGAACGGATCGTCGAAGCGCTGCTGCCCTTCTTCGCCACCCGGCAGGTGCTGGTCGGCGCGGGCCGCGTCGGCCTCGGCACCCGTGGGCAGGAGCCCGGCTTCCAGCTCTCCTCCCGCGCGGACTTCATGGAGGCGGAGGTCGGGCTCGAGACCACCCTGAACCGCCCGATCGTCAACACCCGCGACGAGCCGCACTCGGACCCGGGCCGCTTCCGCCGCCTCCACGTGATCATCGGGGACGCGAACCTGCTCGAGGAGTCCACCTTCCTCAAGCTCGGCACCACCTCCCTCGTCCTCGCCGCGCTCGAGGCGGAGCATCGCACCGGGCGGCGGATCCTGCCGGACCTGGCTCTGGCCGACCCGGTCGCCGCCGTGCGCACGATCAGCCACGACCCGAGCCTGCAGGCGACGGTCCCGCTCACGGACGGCCGCGAGCTCACCGCCCTCGAGATCCAGCGCGCCCACCTCGAGGCGCTCTCCGCCGCGGCCGATGCGGCCGACGAGGAGACCGCGCAGGTGCTCCGCGCCTGGGGCGAGATCCTCGACCTCCTCGCGGAGGACCCGATGCGCGCCGCCTCCCGCGTCGAATGGGTCGCCAAGCTCTCCCTGCTCGAGCGCTACCGGGCCCGGCACGGCCTGGACTGGTCCGATCCGCGGCTGGCCATGGTGGACCTGCAGTTCTCCGACCTCCGCCCCGGCAAGGGCCTGTTCGACAGGCTCCGCGCCGCCGGCGCCGTCGGCACCCTCGTGGGCGCCGACGAGGTCGAGGCCGCGATCACCACCGCCCCGACCAGCACCCGCGCCCACCTGCGCGGCGGGCTGATCTCTGCGCACGGCCCGCACGTCCCCTCCGCCGGCTGGGACGCGATCACCGTCGCAGGCCCCGCGGGCGGCCACCGCCTGCGTCTGGCGGACCCGCGCCTGGGCAGCGCCGAGTGGTGCGCCCGCCACGGCATCGACCCCGCCTCCGACCTCGACACCGTGCTCGACGCGCTGCGCCGGGCCGTCACCGCATCCTGACCCACCCGCTCCCCTGAAGGAGGACGCCATGTCCCAGCAGTCCCTGAACGCCCCCGGCGGCGGCCCCGACGAGAACGCGCCCGACGACGAGGCGCTCACCGGAGGCCAGACCTTCGCCTCCGTGCAGGGCACCGACGACCTGCTCGACGAGATCGACTCCGTCCTCGAGTCCAACGCCGAGACCTTCGTGCGCTCCTTCGTGCAGAAGGGCGGCCAGTGAACCGATGAAGCGCCGAGTGGGAGGTCTGGAGACCGAGTTCGGGCTCGTGTGCGTGCGCGCCGACGGCAGCCGCGCCCTCGAGCCGGAGGAGGCCGCACGGGAGCTGTTCCGGCCGGTCGTCGCGATGGGCCGCTCCTCGAACGTCTTCCTCCGCAACGCTGCCCGGCTCTATCTCGACGTCGGCTCCCACCCCGAGTACGCGACCGCCGAGTGCGACGACTGGTGGGACCTGGTGGCCCAGGACCGGGCGGGGGAGCGGATCTTCGCCGAGCTCACCGCCCAGGCCGATGCGCGCCTGGCCGAGGCCGGCCAGGACGCCCGCATCCACCTGCTCAAGAACAACGTCGACTCCGCCGGCAACGCCTTCGGCTCCCACGAGAACTACCTCGTGGACCGGCGCGGCGAGTTCACCCGCCTGCCCCGCTACCTGCTGCCCTTCCTGGTCACCCGCCAGATCGTCACCGGCGCCGGCGGCGTCGCCCCCGCCGTCCCCGGCGAGGCGGGCGAGGGGGCGGGCGCCCAGTTCGTCTTCTCCCGACGCAGCGACCACATGTGGGAGGCGGTCTCCTCCGCCACCACCCGCACCCGCCCCATCATCAACACCCGCGACGAGCCGCACGGGGACGCGAACCTCTACCGCCGCCTCCACGTCATCGTCGGCGACTCGACCATGAGCGAGGTCTCCACCCACCTGCGCTTCGCGACCACCGACCTGGTGCTGCGCGCGATCGAGTCGGGCAGGGCCCTGCCCGAGCTGGGCCTGGCCGACGACATCGCCGCGATCCGCGCCGTGGCCCGCGACCTCACCGGCGCCGCACCGCTGCCCACCGCCGGCGGCGGCACAACCACCGCGCTCGAGGTGCAGCAGCGCTGGCTCGACCACGTCGCCGACCTCGCCGAGGGGGAGGAGACCGAGGTGCTCGAGACCTGGCAGAAGGCCCTGGACGCGGTGCGCACCGGGGACCGGACCTGGGCGGCGCAGAACCTCGACTGGGCGATCAAGGAGCGGCTGTTCACCCAGGTGAGGGAGCGTCGCGGCATCGACCTCGAGGACCCGGCGATCGAACGGCTCGACCTCGCCTATCACGATATCGACCCCGCCCGCGGCGCGTTCTTCGCGCTGCAGCGTCGGGGCCTCGCCCCCGCGATCCTGCCCGAGGAGCGGATCGAGCGGGCTCGCACCGTCGCCCCGACCACCACCCGCGCCCACCTGCGCGGCCAGGTGGTCACCGCCGCCCAGGAGCACGGCGTGGACCACGTCGTGGACTGGACCACGCTGCGGCTCACCCGCCGCGGCGCGATGCCGGTGCAGGTCCTGGACCCCTTCGCGACCGAGCTGCCCGCCGTCGACGCCTTGCTGGCGGAGATCCGGGAGCAGGACGCTCCCGCCGCCGAGCCCCCGCTCGCCTGAGCACCGCCGACCGGCGCCTGCCGCCTGAGACGACAGCCACTCCCTGCCCCAGGCTCCGCCCACCGAGCGCCCCGTACCCTGGTGCGGTGCCCGCTCACGGGCTGCCGATCCGAAAGGTCCTCCATTGATCCGCCGCCGCACGCTGCTGACCACCGCCCTCGCCGCGACCGCCGCCATCGGCCTCGCCGCCTGCACCGATGACGGGAGCAGCTCCGACGCCTCCGACGCGGGCGGTGCCTCGGACGGCGGGGGCGACGCCCTGTCCGGCGTGACCGTCAGCGAGGACCTCGGCGCGGAGCCGACGGTCGAGTTCACCGCCCCGCTCGAGATCTCCGCGGCCCAGGCACAGGTCGTCGTGACCGGCGACGGCGCGACCATCGCCGACGGGGACACGGTGATCTGGCGCGACCTCTACGTCGACGCGAGCTCCGGCGAGGTGCTGCAGTCGTGGTGGCAGGGCGCACCGGCGGGCGGCGTGCAGGTCACGGTCGACACCATCGGACAGGCCGCCTTCGACGTGCTCACCACCACCACGGTCGGCTCCCGCTTCGTGATGGCCGGATGGCAGCAGGACTCGAGCGGCCAGGCGCGCTCCCTGCTCCAGGTCGCCGACGTGGACCGGGTCGTCTCCCCGCTGCGCGCGGAGGGCACGGCCGGCTCGCCCTCCGGCACCTATCCCGAGGTGTCCCTCGACGACAACGGCGTGCCGTCCATCTCCGGCCCCGGTGAGGGCGAGCCGCCCGCGACGACCGTCCGCGAGCTGCTGATTCAGGGCACCGGCGACACCACCCGCGCCGGCGACTACCTCACCATGCAGTACTCCGGCTGGAAGTGGTCCGACGGCTCCGCCTTCGACTCCTCCTGGGAGCGCAATGCGCCCTTCTCCTTCGTCCAGGGCCAGGGCATGGTGATCCAGGGCTGGGACGAGAACCTGCTGGACCTGAAGGTCGGATCCCAGGTGATGCTCGTGATCCCCGCCGCGGAGGCATACGGGGATCAGGGCGATCTGGCCGGGGAGACCCTGATCTTCGTCGTCGACGTCCTCGACGCCGCGCACACGGCAGACTGACCCCTGCACCCTCTCATCCACCACAGGAGGAACATCGCATGAGCGATCGCACCAAGCCCGAGATCGACGCCCCCGAGGGCCCCGCACCCACCGAGCTCGTCAGCACCGACGAGATCCTCGGCGAGGGCGAGGAGGCCGGCCGCGGCGACGTCGTCGACGTCCACTACGTCGGCGTCTCCCACTCCACCGGCGAGCAGTTCGACGCCTCCTGGGACCGCGGCGAGCCGCTGCGGTTCCAGCTCGGCGTCGGCCAGGTCATCACCGGCTGGGACCAGGGCGTGCAGGGCATGAAGGTCGGCGGCCGCCGCCGCCTCGAGATCCCCGCCCACCTCGCCTACGGCGATCGCGGCGCCCCGCCGGTCATCGCCCCCGGCGAGACCCTGATCTTCGTGTGCGACCTGGTGGCGGTGCACAAGCGCTGACCAGCACCGCCCACGGAGCGGCGGGGGAGCGCGAGGAGGGACCGGCCGACGGCCAGGCACCCCTCTTCGCGGCCCCCGCCGCTTCCGTCCCCGCCGCCGCGGAGAACGCCACCACCTCCCCGGACCGCCCCGATGCGGCCCGGGGTCCCGGCCTGCGCACCACCGCCGGTTTCGAGGTCGTCAGCGAGCTGCCGATCGCGAGCGTGCGCCTCGTCGGCGTGCTGCCCCACCTGGACCGTCCCTTCGAGTACGCGGTCACCCCCGACACCGCCGCGGCCGGTCCGGGCATGCGGGTGCGGGTGCGCTTCTCCGGCAAGGACACCGAGGGGATCGTGCTCGAGCGCCGCGCCGAGCCCACCACCGACCGGGCCCTCGCCCCGCTGCACCGCCTGGTCTCCGACGACGTCGTCGTCCCGCCCGCGATGATGCGGGTGTGCGAGGACGTCGCCGAGCGCAGCGCCGGCACCGTCGGCGACGTGCTGCGCCTCGCCCTCCCGCCCCGTCACGCCCGCGCGGAGAAGGCCGACCGCGCCGCGGCGGAGAAGGAGGCGGTCGCAGACGCACCAGCACCCGCCGAGGACGAGGTCACCGCGACCTCCGAGGAGACCGCGGCGACCGCAGAGGTCGCGCCGGCCGATGAGGCCGCGTCGGCGGAGGAGCCGCCGGCGTCGGACGGCGACGACCGGGCCGCGGCGCCCCCCGATACCCCCGCCGCCCCGCGCCACGGCGACCGCTACCCGGGACTTGCCGCCCTGCTCTCCCGTGCCGGGAGCGCGGAGGGCCCCGTGCCCCGCGCCTCCCTCGTGCTGGACCCGGTGGACCCGTGGACCGCGATCGCCGCCGAGTCGATCGCCGCGCTCGGCCCCGACCGCGGCGCCCTGGTCATCGCCCCCGACCAGCGCGACGTCACCCGGCTCTCCCGCGTGCTGACGGAGCGGGGCATCGCCCACGAGGTCCTCGCCGGCACCGAGGGACCCGAGAAGCGCTATCGCACCTTCCGCCGGATCCTGCGCGGCGCGACCCGGGTCGTGCTCGGCAACCGCTCCGCCGCCTTCGCCCCCGTGCAGGACCTCGCCCTCGTGATCTGCTGGGACGAGGCCGACGACCTGCTCGAGGAGCCCCGCGCTCCCTACCCGCACACCCGCACCGTGCTCCAGTGCCGCTCCGCCGAGGAGCGCTGCGCCCTGCTCTTCCTCTCGGCGAGCGAGTCGGTGACCATGCGCGCCCTCTCCGACGCCGGCTATCTCGCCCGCCTCGATCCCGTGCCCGCCCCCGTCACCGCGGTCCGACCCCGCATTGTCGCCATGGACCAGTACCTCCGCGACCGCGAGGGCCCCTCCGGCCGCTCCCGCCTCCCGCAGGAGGCGATGCGCGTGCTGCGGAGGGGCCTGGCGACCGGGCCCGTGCTCGTCCAGGTGCCGCGCACCGGCTACGCCCCCGCGATCGCCTGCACCTTCTGCGGCACCCGCGCCCGCTGCCCCGAATGCGCGGCGCCCCTGTCGCAGCGCGGCCGGAACGGGCCCCTGCACTGCACCGTCTGCGGCCGACGGGAGGACGGCTACCGCTGCCCCGAGTGCGACCGCACCCACGTGCGCGCCATGGTCATCGGCTCCACACGCACCGCCGAGGAGCTCCACCGCGCCTTCCCCGACGCGCCGCTGAAGGTCGCCGGCGGCGCCCACGGCCCGCTCGAGGACGACGCCGTGCCCGAGCACGGGATCGTCGTGGCGACCCCCGGCGCCGAGCCCGTCCCGCCCGGCCGGTACAGCGCCTGCCTCCTGCTGGACGCCGACGCGATGCTCGGCCGCGCCGCCTTCGACGCCGATGTCGAGGCCGTCCGCCGCTGGCGCGGCGCCATCTCCCTGGTCCGCACCGCGGAGGAGGGCGGCGAGGTGCTCGTCGTCGGCACCTCGACCCTCCCCGCCATCCGCGACCTCGTCGCCCACCGCTCCGCGCTGTTCCTGGACCGGGTGCTGGAGGACCGGCGCGAGCTGGACCTGCCCCCGTTCCGGCGTGTCGCCGAGGTGGTGGGGGAGCGCGAAGCCTGCCGCGGCTTCCTCGGGACGACCGAGCTGCCGGACGGGACCGAGGTGCTCGGCCCCGTGGACCTCGAGGGCCCCGACCAGGCCGGACGCGCCCGTGCGGTGCTGCGGATCGAGCCGCGCCGCTCCCGCGAGCTCGCCGCCGCGCTGCGCTCCGGCGTCGCGGCCCGCAGCGCCCGCAAGGACCGCGGCTCCCTGCGCGTCCGCCTCGATCCGCCCGACGTGTTCTGACCGATCCGCTAGTGTTCTGGGCCAACGCCTGCCGCCGCGACGAAGCGCTGAAGGGACCCCCACCATGGCCTCGAACGCCTCCCCGACGTCCGACCACCCCGTTGCAGACCCCGCCGACCGTCCGCCGACGGACGAACGCCCCGACGTCTCCGAGGGCGAGCGCGCCCCGGCCGAGACCCACCGGACGCTGCTGGTGCGCCGGCTCGGCCTCGCCGTCGGCCTGGTCGCCGCGCTCCTGATCTACTTCGTCATGCCCGCGGACGTCGCCCATGCCGCGAAGCTGACCGCCGCGACCGCGGTGCTGATGGCCGTGTGGTGGATGACCGAGGCGCTGCCGATCCCGGCGACCGCGCTGGTCCCGCTGGTGGTCTTCCCGGTGCTGAACCCCGAGGTGGGCTTCGACGACGTCGGCGCCTCCTACGGCAACAACATCATCTTCCTGTTCATGGGCGGGTTCATGCTCGCCCTGGCCATGCAGCGCTGGAACCTCCACAAGCGCATCGCGCTGGCGATCGTCGGCGCGATCGGCACCAGCCCCTCCCTGCTGATCCTCGGCTTCATGATCGCCACCGGATTCGTCTCCATGTGGGTCTCGAACACCGCCACCGCCGTGATGATGCTGCCGATCGGCGTCTCGGTGCTGGTGCTCGTGAACCGGCTGCGGCTCGAGGACGCCGCCCGCAAGGGCGAGGAGCCGGGGGAGGGCGTCGACCCCGAGCTCGAGGCCGAGGGCTCGGCCGGCACCGCGAGCTCAGCGGTCCGCTCGAAGTTCGGCACCGCCCTGATGCTCGGCATCGCCTACGCCGCCTCGATCGGCTCCCTCGCCACCATCATCGGCACCCCGCCCAACGCCCTGCTCGCCGCCCACATGAGCCAGGAGTTCGGGGTGACGATCGGCTTCGGCCGCTGGATGGTCGTCGGCGCCCCGATCGCCGTGGTGTTCCTGCTGATCGCCTGGCTGCTGCTGACCAAGGTCGTCTTCAGGCCCGAGATCTCCGAGATCCCCGGCGGTGCGGAGCTGATCCGCCAGGAGCGTCGCGGGCTCGGGAGGATCTCCTCCGGCGAGGTGCGAGTGCTGTCCGTGTTCGTGCTCGCGGCGCTGAGCTGGGTGTTCATCCCGTTGATCTGGCAGATCGCGGGCGCCGGCGACCCGCCGATCGGCGATGCGGGCATCGCCATGGTCGTCGCGCTGCTGCTGTTCGTGCTGCCGGCCGGCGCCGCCCGCGGGGTGCGCCTGCTGGACTGGGACGCGGCGGTGAAGCTGCCCTGGGGCGTGCTGCTGCTGTTCGGCGGCGGTCTGGCGCTCAGCGCCCAGTTCAGCTCCTCGGGCCTGACCGAGTGGATCGGCGAGGTCACCGCCGGGATCGGCGGCCTGCCCGTGGTGCTGATCGTCGCGATCGTCGCCGCGGGGATCCTCTTCCTCACCGAGCTCACCTCGAACACCGCCACCGCCGCGACCTTCCTCCCGGTCGCGACCGCGGTCGCCGTCGGCATCGGGGTGGACCCGATGCTGCTGGCGATCCCGGTGGCGCTGGCCGCGACCTGCGCGTTCATGCTGCCGGTGGCGACGCCGCCGAACGCCATCGCCTACGGCTCCGGCTACGTGCGGATCCCGCAGATGGCCTCGGCCGGGCTGTGGCTGAACCTGATCGGCATCGTGCTGATCTCCGCCACCACCATGACCCTCGCCGTGTGGGTGTTCTCGCTCGTGTACTGAGGCGGGGCGGGCGCGCCCGGGGCCGTGACGTCGACGCCCCGACCCCGGACCGCGGGGCCACGGCGTCGCGTGCGGGTGCTCAGGAGCTCCCGGCAGACGCGGCGGGCCGGTCCTCGTCGCGCAGCAGCGCCGCGGAGACGAGGCCCGCGAGCACCACCGCCGCGCTCACCGCGGCGACCACCCCGCCCCACCCGGCCCTGGCGAGCACGAAGCCGAGCGCCCAGCCGAGCACGCTCGAGCCCGCGTAGTAGGCGAGGTTGTACAGCCCCGTCGCCTGGGACCGGGCACCGGGCACGCGCGTGCCCGCCCAGCCGCTCGCGACCGAGTGCGCGCCGAAGAAGCCCGCCGTCATCAGCACCAGGCCCAGGATCAGCACCGGCAGGGGAGCGGCGAGAGTCAGCAGCAGGCCCAGCAGCATCACCGCCATCGCGCCCAGCATCACGGGCAGGCGCCCGTGCCGGGACGCGAGCCGGCCCGCGAGCGGGGAGGAGGCGGTGCCGCCCAGGTACGCGAGGAACAGCAGCCCGATCAGCGAGGCGGGCAGCAGGTAGGGCGGGCCGCTGAGGTGGAAGGCGAGATAGTTGTAGACCGCCACGAACCCGCCCATCAGCAGGAACGCGCAGGCCAGCAGCGCCGCCAGGCCCGGGTCCCGCAGCGGGGCGAGCAGCCGGCCCGCCCGTCCGCCCGGGACGGCCCCGCCCGATGTCCGCCGTCGCGGCACGAAGCGCCGCTCCCGCGGGGCGAGGGCCACGAACCCGACCGCCGCGAGCACCGCCAGCATCACCACCGCGGTCATCCCCGCCCGCCAGCCGAGCACATCGGCGACCGGGGTGGCGAGCACCCGGCCCGAGAGCCCGCCCAGCGTCGTCCCCGCCACGAACCAGCCCGCCGCGACCGCGCGCGAACGCGCATCGACCTCCTCGGAGAGATACGCCATGGCCAGGGCCGGCACCCCGCCGAGCGCCATCCCCTCCAGCAGGCGCAGCACGAGCAGCAGCGGGAAGCTCGGCGACCAGGCCGCCGCCAGGGCAAGCACCGTCGCCGCGATCACGGCGAGGATCATGGCGGGACGCCGGCCGAGGCGATCGCCGACGAAGGACCACGGCATCACCGCCAGCGCCAGCCCGGCGGTCGCGGCGGAGACCGTCAGCGCCGCCTGCTCCGGCCCGATGCCGAGATCGGCGGAGATCAGCTGCAGGATCCCCTGCGGGGAGTACAGCTGGGCGAAGCAGGCGATGCCCGCGCAGACCAGCGCCAGCTGCATCCGTCGGTAGGCGGGCGAGCCGAGCGCATGGCCCGGGATCGGGTCGCCCACGCTCATCCCTCGCACCGTGCCCGCGTCATGTCCTCCACTGTAGGCACGGCCCGGCAGGAGCCGCCGGTGGGACCGTAGACTCGGGTCATCATGCGTCTGATCTTCGCCGGCACCCCCGAGGCCGCCCTCCCCTCCCTGCGCACCCTGCTCGACTCCCGCCACGAGGTGGTCGGTGTGCTCACCCGCGCCGACGCCCCCTCCGGCCGCGGACGGAAGCTCACCCCGTCCCCGGTGAAGTCCCTGGCCCTCGAGGCCGGGGTGCCGGTGCTCACCCCCGCCACGCTGCGGGACGAGGAGGTGCAGCAGCAGCTGCGCGATCTCGCCCCGGACGCCGCGCCCGTGGTCGCCTACGGCAACCTCGTGCCGCCCGCGGCGCTCGAGATCCCCCGCCACGGCTGGGTGAACCTCCACTTCTCCCTCCTGCCCGAGCTGCGGGGCGCCGCTCCCGCCCAGCGGGCCGTGCTCGCCGGCCGCCGCGAGACCGGCATGAGCGTGTTCCGCCTCGAGAAGGGCCTGGACACCGGCGACGTGATCGCCGCCGCCCCCACCGCCATCGGCGAGTTCGAGACCTCCGGCGAGCTGCTCGAGCGGATGGCCGACGACGGCGCCGCGCTGCTGCTGAAGGCCCTCGACGCGCTCGAGGACGGCACCGCGACCCTCACCCCGCAGGACCACGCGGCCGCGACCCACGCCGCGAAGCTCACCACCGCCGAGGCCCGGATCGACTGGACCCGCCCGGCGGACGAGGTCTCCGCGCACATCCGCGGCATGAGCCCCCAGCCCGGCGCGTGGACGCTCCTGGACGGCGCCCGCACCAAGATCCTCGGCCTCGAGGCCGTCGAGGAGGCCTCGCGCGCGAGCGCCCCGTCGGCCCCCGGCGCGCTCGCGGCCACCAAGCGACAGGTGCTCGTGGGCACCGGCACCGACCCGCTCGCCATCGCGGCCCTCGCCCCGGCGGGGAAGCGCCCGATGCGCGCGGCGGACTGGGCACGCGGGGCGGGGCTCGGCCCCGACGCCCGCTTCGAGGACGACCAGCAGGACGGAGCACGCGCATGAGCGAGGACCGACGCGGCGGGCGCCGCCACGACGACAGCCGGCGAGGCCGGGACGACCGCGGAGGCCGCGACGACCGCCGAGGCCGCGACGACCGCGGCCGACGCGACGACCGCGGAGGCCGCGACGGCGGCGACCGCTGGGACGACCGGCGCGGCGACCGACGGGACGACCGCGGCGGTCGACGGGACGACCGCGGCGACCGGCGCGATGACCGGGGCGGTCGGCGGGACGACCGTCGGGACCGGCCCCGCGACGCGCAGGGCCGCGAACGCTCCGGCTCCCGCGGCCAGGGCGGTCCGCGCCGCGGCTGGTCCTCCTCCCGCCCCTCCGAGCGCTCCCGCGCCTCCACCCCCTCCCGCCAGGTCGCCCTCGAGGGGCTGCGCCTGGTGCGCGAGGAGGACTCCTACGCGAACCTCGTCCTGCCCCGCCTGCTGCGCAGCCACCGCGTCTCCGGCCGCGACGCCGCCTTCACCACCGAGCTGTTCTACGGCTCGCTGCGTGCCCAGGGCCGGCTCGACGCGATCATCGCCGCCTGCGTGGACCGACCGCTGGCGAAGGTCGAGCCCGCGCTGCTGGACGTGCTCCGCCTCGGCGCCTACCAGCTGCTGGACATGACCGTCGCCCCGCACGCCGCGACGTCCGAGACCGTGGCTCTGGCCCGCGCTGAGGTCGGCGCGGGAGGTGCGAGCTTCGCCAACGCCGTGCTGCGCCGGGTGGGGGAGAAGGACCTCGCCACCTGGATCGCGGAGGTCGCCCCGGACCGCGAGAAGGACCCCACCGGGCATCTCGCCGTCGTCCACTCCCACCCCCGCTGGGTGGTGCGGGCCCTGTCCGACGCCCTCGCCGGGAACGGCCGCTCCCGCGACGAGATCGACCAGCTGCTCGAGGCGCAGAACCAGGCCCCCGCGGTCTCGCTCGTGATGCGCCCGGGGCTGACCGACCTCGACGAGCTGATCGACCACGGCGCGAGCCAGGGCCGGCTCTCCGTCTTCGCCGCCGCCTGGCCCTCCGGCGACCCCGGCGGCATGGACCTGGTCAAGCAGGGCCGCGTCGCCGTCCAGGACGAGGGCTCCCAGCTCGCGGCCCTCTCCCTCGCGCTCGGCGCCGACGACCTCGTCCTCACCGACGACGCCCACTGGCTCGACCTCTGCTCCGGCCCCGGCGGGAAGACCGCCCTGCTCGGCGGGCTCACCATCGACCACGACGCCGACCTCCTCGCCGTCGAGCTGCAGGAGCACCGCACCGAGCTGGTGGACCGCGCGGTGGCGAGCCTGCGCGAGGCCGGCTGCGAGATCACCACCCTCACCGCCGACGGCACCACCATCGGCGCCGAGCGGCCGGGGGAGTTCTCCCGCGTCCTCGCCGACGTCCCCTGCTCCGGGCTCGGTGCGCTGCGCCGCCGGCCCGAGGCCCGCTGGCGCCGCACCCCCGCGGACGTCGGCCAGCTCGGCGCGATCCAGCGCGACCTGCTGGCCTCCGCGCTGGACGCGACCGCGCCCGGCGGCGTCGTCGCCTATGTCACCTGCTCGCCGCACCTGGCCGAGACCCGCCTGATCGTCGCCGACGTCCTCAAGCGCCGCGACG
The DNA here is from genome assembly GCF_001613775.1 of Brachybacterium sp. sponge. Lineage (NCBI taxonomy): Bacteria > Bacillati > Actinomycetota > Actinomycetes > Micrococcales > Dermabacteraceae > Brachybacterium > Brachybacterium sp. sponge. The sequence goes on from NZ_LRMP01000004.1 coordinate 239,968, forward strand.
ACGTCGAGCGCCTCGACGCCCGCCCCGCCGTCCGGGCCGGCCTGCTGCCCTCCGTGCGGGACGAGGTCGAGCTGGGCGAGGGCCCCGACGTGCAGCTGTGGCCCCACGTCCACGGCACCGACGCCATGTTCATCTGCCTGCTGCGCAGGCTCCCCGCCCCCACCGAGGAAGGAACCCCGAGCTCGTGAGCATCTCGTACTCCACCGACTCCAGCTTCATCCACCCCAGCATCCTCAACGCCGACTTCATGTCCATCGGCGCCGAGCTCGACAAGATCTCCAGCGCCGACAGCGTCCACGTCGACGTCATGGACAACCATTTCGTGCCGAACCTGACCTTCGGGCCGAACATGGTCGAGCAGATCGTCGAGCGCAGCCCCATCCCGATCGACGCGCACCTGATGATCGAGGACGCCGACAACCAGGCCCCCGTCTTCGCGGAGGCAGGCGCCTCCTCGGTGACCTTCCACCTCGAGGCCGCCCGCGCGCCCGTCAAGCTCGCCCGCGACCTTCGCCGCAAGAACGCGCAGGTCGGCGTCGCCCTGCGCCCCGCCACCCCGGTCGAGCCGCTGATCGACATCATCGGCGAGTTCGACATGCTGCTGATCATGACGGTCGAGCCCGGCTTCGGCGGGCAGAGCTTCCTCGAGACGATGCTCCCGAAGATCCGTCGGGCCCGCCGCGCGATCTCCGAGGCGAACCTCGAGGTCTCGATCCAGGTCGACGGCGGCGTCAGCCGCGAGACGATCGAGCGCTGCGCCGAGGCGGGCGCGAACGTCTTCGTCGCGGGCTCCGCGATCTACAAGGCGCAGGACGCCGCCGAGGAGATCTCCGCCCTGCGCGAACTGGCGGGCGCCCACACCGCGCACTGACCTATCCTTGCTCCGTCACATCCTGTGACGTGCTCCGGGGTCGGTGAAAGTCCGAGCCGGCGGTGACAGTCCGCGACCCGCATCCTGCGGTGGAGCCGGTGGAATTCCGGCACCGACAGTACAGCCTGGATGAGAGGCGCACGTCCCGCAGGTCCCGGGACGGCGCACGCCTCCCCGAGCCCCGCAGGCAACCCTTTTCCCCCGGAGCCACTGCATCCGAGGTGAAAGGACCGACATGGATATCCTGCAGTGGCTCTTCGACGCCAAGATCGAATTCGGCGGAGGCCAGTTCCTCCTGCTCCGCGAGGTGCTCGGCAACGTCTTCGGACTGCTCAGCGCGCTCGGCGGCATGCGCCGCAAGGTCTGGGCCTGGCCCATCGGCATCCTGGGCAACGCCCTGCTGCTGACCGTCTTCCTCGGCAGCGTCTTCGGCAACCCGAACTCCGTCGACCTGCTCGGCCAGGCCGGCCGACAGATCATGTTCATCGCCACCAGCGTCTACGGCTGGGTGCGCTGGCGCCAGGCGAAGCACGAGGACGGCACCGCCGTCGAGCCCGTCTGGGCCTCCTGGGGCACCCGCGCCCTGCTGCTCGTCGTGCTCGTCGGCGGCACCGCGGCGCTCACCCCGCTGTTCCGGGCGCTGGGCTCCTACGAGCCGGTCTGGGCCGACGCCTGGATCTTCATGGGCAGCCTGCTGGCGACCTTCGGCATGGCCAAGGGCTGGGTCGAGTTCTGGCTGATCTGGGTCGCGGTCGACCTCGTCGGCGTGCCGCTGCTGTGGAGCGCCGGCTACTACGCGAGCGCGTTCATGTATCTCTTCTACGGCGCGTTCACCCTCACCGGCTTCTTCGTCTGGTGGCAGGTGCGCCGCCGCCGCGACGAGGAGGCCGACCGGGTCACGGTCGAGACCGCGCACCTGGACCCGACGGTCCGCCGCGGCTGAGCCGCGGGCGGGCCGCGTGCCCGGCAGGCGGTCCGCACCGCGGAGCACCTGCCGGGACGCGTACCCTGGTCCCGTGAAGGATTTCGAGGCACTGTTCGCCGAGCTGACCCAGAAGGCACGCACCCGACCCGAGGGATCGGGCACCGTCGCGGAGCTCGATGCCGGCGTCCATCAGATCGGCAAGAAGATCGTCGAGGAGGCCGCCGAGGTGTGGATGGCCTGCGAGCACGAGTCCACCGTCGACGCCGCCATGGAGATGAGCCAGCTGCTTTACCACCTCCAGGTCATGATGATCGCCAAGGACATCTCCCTCGAGGACGTCTACCGACATCTCTGAGCCGGCCCCGCGCCGCTCGCCCCCCGACTTCCCGTCCCACCCGTCTCGAGGCCGCCGCATCGGCCGAGGAGGATCCGTGCTCCGCATCGCCGTGCCCAACAAGGGCGCCCTGTCCGACCCCGCCGCCGACCTGCTCCAGGAGGCCGGCTACCGCCGCCGCGGCAACTCCAAGGAGCTGGTCGTGGTCGACGAGGACAACGGGGTGGAGCTCTTCCATCTGCGTCCCCGGGACATCGCGGTGTACGTCGGCTCCGGCACGGTCGACGTCGGCATCACCGGCCAGGACATGCTGCTGGACTCCCGCACCCCGGCCCAGGAGATCCTCTCGCTGGGCTTCGCCCGCTCCACCTTCCGCTTCGCCGCGCCCGCCGGGACGCACAGCACCGTCGAGGAGCTGCAGGGCTCCCGCATCGCCACCAGCTACGAGAACCTCGTGGAGGACTACCTCGCCGAGCGGGGGATCAGCGCCGAGGTGGTCCACCTCGACGGCGCGGTCGAGTCCTCGATCCGCCTCGGCGTCGCCGACGTGATCGCGGACGTCGTCGAGACCGGCACCACACTGCGCGAGGCAGGTCTGGAGCCCTTCGGCGAGGCGATCATGACCAGCGAGGCCGTGCTGTTCTCCCGCCCCGGCATGGAGCTGGACGACGAGGCGCAGCACGCGCTCGAGGTGCTCGAGCGGCGCATCCGCGGCGTGCTCGTCGCCCGTGAGTACGTGATGCTCGACTACGACATCCCCTCGGCGCTGCTGGAGCGGGCGGTCGAGATCACCCCCGGCCTGCAGTCCCCGACCGTCTCTCCGCTGCACGGCGGGGAGTGGTCGGCCGTGCGTGCCATGGTCGACAGCCGCTCCGCGCACCGCATGATGGACGACCTCTACGAGGCCGGCGCCCGCGCCATCCTGGTCACGGCGATCCAGGCCTGCCGCATCTGAGATCCCGATGAGCAGTGCCGCAGGGACCCCGGGCCGCGACGACGCACGCGCCGTCGAGGTGTTCCGTCCGCGGGCGGTGCGCTGGGCCGCCTACATCACCGCCGTCATCGTGATGGCCGGGATGATCGGCGGCGCGGTCATGATCACGAGCTTCCAGCTCGGCGGACGGCTCGGCCTGCTCATGATCGGCCTGCTCATCGCGCTGTTCTGCCATCTCGAGGCCTCGGTGCGCGTGGTCGCCCGTCCCGACGGGCTCGAGGTCCGCAACCTCATGCGCACCCGTACCTTCGAATGGCCCGAGGTGCTCGGGATCAGCTTCCCGATGGGCGATCCCTGGGCACATCTCGACCTCGCGGACGGGCGCACCCATCCGCTGCACGCGATCCAGCGCTACGACGGGGAGCGGGCGATCTCCGCCGCGCACCGCCTTCTGCACCTGGTCCAGGAGCGCGGCGAGGCCCACGGCGAGGGCGACGCCCAGCGCGGCTGACGCGGATCGCACGGCCGACATGGATCGGTCGGCCGGAAGGGCAGTTGTTCGACCTCAGGTACCGCATTCCTGGTATCTCACGTCGAAGAACCTCGCTGGACGGCCCCGCCGGCCGCGGCGCAGGGCAGCACGGCAAGTTGTTCGACGTCGGGTACCACTTTCCTGGTACCTCACGTCGATCAACTCCGTCGGTCGCCTGTCCCCGGCAACTCCGTCGGGCCCATGCCGGCGCCGAGGCGTCTAGCGCTTGGTGCCGCCCTTGGACTCCTTCGGGCCCTTGGACTCGCCCTTCGCGCCGCCCGAGCCGCCGCCGGCGCCCCGGACCTGCTCGGCCGCGCAGCGCCCGGCGAGAGCCGCGTACTGGAAGGAGGCGTAGTCCTCGGCGACGGTCCGTCCCATCGTGGTCATCCGCACGGGCATCTCCTCGAGCGCATCGCGCAACCCCTTGGCGTCGACCTCGGTGAGGTGGTGCAGCACGCCGCGCTTCTTCGCCGGCTTCAGGATCGTGCTCTTGACCTGTTTCCGCACTGACTCATGAAAAGAGTTGTATCGGGAGTCGGTGCGGGGGAGCACCGGCAGGTGCACCGGTGCGAGCAGCGCCCGCCCGTAGGCGGTGGAGGAGTGGTGGGACAGGCCGCGGTGCCGCGCCCGCTCGTCGGCCTCCGAGACCCGCAGGGTCGCGATCGGCACGCCGCCGAGCACCGAGGCCGCGTGGAGCGACTCCGCCGTCTGGATGCCGGAGAAGCCCCAGCCGGTGCCGGTGCCGAGATTGCCCGGGCCCTGGATCACGATCGCGACGTCCGCGCCGACCACATGCCGGGCGCCCAGCAGCGCCGAGTGGACCGTGACCGCCTCGAGATCGCCGCCGAAGGACTGCCCGGCGCTGATCACGGCGGTGAGCAGGCCGGCCTCGCGCAGCCGGGCCGCGCTCCTCGAGTAGACGGCGGGCAGCGCCGCGGCATCGGTGTGCACGTAGGCGATCCGGGCCGAGCGGCGCCGCGCCCGGATCCCGGCGACGATCGCGGGGAGGGAGGAGTGCAGGTCCGCGACCACCACGGGCATCCCGTCGATGCCGGTGGCCTCCCGGACCGTCTCGTAGTGCTCGCTGTCCGGGTCGTCGAGCGCGTCGACCATTGTCTGCATCGGCGTGTAGCGGGCCTTGACCATGTGGCCTCGCACCTCGGCGGCCTCGGGGAGCACCTCGGTGCGGGCCACCACCATGGCGTCGCCGCCGGTGCCGAGCTCGCGCCGCACGGCGTTGGTGTTCAGCAGCACCTGCTCGCCGGCGCGCGGGCGCCCGGTGAGCTCCTCGTAGGCGATCGCGCTCAGCGTCCCCGCCCCGTCGTCCAGTTCGATCTCGAGCCGGTCCACTCCGGGCCAGGAGCTGGTCACGGCACTCACGGTGCCCCGTTCCCATCGCAGCATGGCCCCAGCCTAGAGGCGCGCGGCGGAAGCTCCGCATCCTGTGATCCCGTCCGGCTAGTCTGGGCGGGTGGCTTCGAAGAACGTGGAGAGACTGCTCAACGTCATCATGACGATCGGCTCGCGACGGCGGATGGACCGCGCGAAGCTCTTCTCCGTCATCCCCGACTACGCCGAGGCGACGTCCGAGCAGGCCGCGGAGCGGATGTTCGAGCGCGACAAGGCCGCGATCCTCGAGCTCGGGCTCCCGCTCGTCGCCGAGCGGGACGTGCTGGACGAGAACACCGTGCACTACCGGATCGACGCCTCGCCCTCCACGGCGGTGCTCGATCTCACGACCGAGGAGTACACGGTGCTGCTCGCCGCGAGCCGCGCCTGGGACGACGCGACGGCCGGGGGAGCGGCCCGGCGCGTGCGCGCGAAGCTGCTCAGCCTCGGCCACGACGCGGACCCCGACCTGCTGCGGCGCACACCGCGCGGCGCCGTCGAGTCCCTGCCCGTGCTCTCCCCGCTGCTGGACGCCGTGGTGACCGGGCGCTCGGTGCGCTTCACCTATCGCGGCACGCACGGCGCCCCCGCGCAGCGCCATGTCGAACCGTGGGTCGTCGGCGTCCACGACGGGCACTGGTACGTCTACGGCCACGACCGCGACCGCGACGCGCCCCGCGTGTTCCGCGCCTCCCGGATCGAGTCCTTCCCGGCCGAGGGCCCCGCCGCGAAGGCGCCCCGCCCCGACGACATCGACCTCGCCGACGTGCTCGATCGGATGCTCGACAGCGACGACCGGGCCTCCGCGCTGCTGCAGGCCGCCCCCTACAAGGCACTCGCCCTGCGCGACCGCGCCGTCGCCCCGCTCGAGGCCGAGCAGCTGCGCCTGCCCGAGCTGCCCCGCCCGGCGACCCGCCGCCTGGTCCTCGCCGACGTGCGCTGGGTCGAGCTGCTCGAGCCCGCCGCCTGGCGCGCCGAGATCGCCGAGGTGCTGGAGGCGGTCGCCGCGCGCCACGAGGACCCCGCCGAGCTCGACGCCCTCGAGGCCGCCGCGCCGCGCCCCGCCCCCCGGATCCGGGTGAGCCCGCAGAGCGGCGACCACCTCTCGCGCCTGATCTCCGCCGCGTCCTTCGTGATGAGCCGCGGCGAGGCGGACCTCGCCGAGCTCGCCGAAGCGCTCGGCGTCAGCGAGAAGCAGCTGGTCGACGACCTGCAGGTGCTCTTCGTCTGCGGCGACATGGGCGCCGGCTGGGAGGACCTCATCGAGGCGGAGTGGGAGCACGGCACCGTGCGGGTGCGCAATGCGGAGCCGCTGCGCCGCGCCCTCAGCCTCAGCGCCGTCGAGATCACGGCGCTGCTGGCCGGGCTCGCCGCCCTCGAGCCCGCCGCGGGCGAGGCGGAGCAGGTCGTCGACTCCGCCCGCGCGAAGCTGCTGGCCGCCATGTCCGGCGAGGCACCGGCCGAGGGTGCCCCCGCCCCGCCCGTCCCGCGCCGCGAGGAGATCGCCGAGGCCCTCTCGGCCGACGAGCGGGCCGCCCGCACCGCCGACCGCGCCGAGACGGTGCTCGCTGCGGTGGGCGCCGCGCTGCGCGCCGAGCAGGGCACCGACGAGGCGACGCTGACCATCCGCTACTCCTCGACGGACCGCTCGGGCACGAGCGTGCGCAGGATCCGTCCCGAGCGGATCGAGTCCGACGGGGCACGCTCCTATCTCGTGGCCGACTGCGAGCTCGCCGGCGGCCGCCGCCGCTTCCGCCTGGACCGGATCGTGGAGATCCTGCCGGAGGGGACCCCGATGAGCAGGCCCGCTCCCGGGGTCGATGCCGACCTCTCCGGCCGCGTCGAGGGCGCGGTGTGGCTGCGACTGGAGCCCGCCGGGCACTGGATCGCCGAGTCCTTCGCCGCGGCCGAGCTGCGTGACGGCAGGGACGGCCCCGGCGAGGACGGCACGGACGGTGCCGGTGGCGGCGCGACCTACGCGCGCCTCGAGGGCCCGGTGCGGGCGCCGCTGGTGGACGCGGTGCTCGAATCCGCCGGCGCCGCCGAGGTGCTGTCCCCTGCCGCGCTCAGAGACACGATCGTGACTGAGGCGCGCGCGGGCGCTGCACGTCACACCCCTCGCTAGGCGCTACCCTGGGACGACCCGCCGTGCGGTGGGCCGAGCCGTCGCCGTGGCGGCCCGTCCGGCGCCCAGTCCGCTGTGGGATGATGGGCGCGCCTGCGCTGAGTCATGGCGCTGTTGAAAGGGACTTCCATGAACTTCTTCCGCAACCCCTGGGCGATCGTGCTGCTGATCGTGCTCGTGATCCTGCTGTTCGGGGCCAACAAGCTTCCGGGACTCGCGCGCAACATGGGCAAGTCCATGCGCATCTTCAAGAGCGAGGTCGAGGAGATGCGCGGCGACGAGAAGCGCGGGGACGACGAGGACGAGTCGGATCGTCCCGCCCGCTCCGACCGCGCTCGCGACGACCGCGAGTACGACCCCCGCGACCGTGACGTCCGCGAGGACCGCGACCGCGAGACCGTCCGCGCCCCGCGCGAGGACGACGAGCCCTACCGCCGCGACTGAGCTCCGCGCCGGGACGGGGCAGGGCCGTGCGCCCGTCCCGTCCTGCCGGGCTGGGAGGAAACTGATCCGTGGCGAGTGATACACAGGGACGCGACCAGGCGCAGGGCGCGCCCGCGACGAAGAGGGGACGCGACCCCGAGGGACGCATGTCCCTGGGCGAGCACCTCACCGAGCTCCGCAACCGCCTGGTCATCAGCGCCATCACGGTGCTGGTGCTCTCGGTCGTGGGCTGGTTCCTGTTCGACTGGGTCTTCGAGGCGCTCAAGCGCCCCTTCACGCTCGCCGCAGAACAGGGTCTGCAGGCCGATCTCAACTTCCGGGGTGTCGGCACCGGTCTGAACGTCAAGCTGCAGATGTCCGCCTATGTGGGCCTGCTGCTCTCGTCCCCGATGATCATGCTGCAGATCTGGCTCTTCGTGATGCCCGGCCTGCACAAGAACGAGCGGCGCTACGCGATCGGCTTCTTCGGCTCCGCGATCCCGCTGTTCTTCATCGGCTGCCTCGCCGGCTACTGGGCGGTGAACCAGCTCGTCCCTGTGCTGCTGAGCTTCACGCCGCAGGCCGATGGGGTCGAGCAGCTCATCAGCTACGACGAGTACCTCTCGCTCCTGGTCAAGACCATGCTCGCCTTCGGCGTCGCGTTCGTGGTCCCGGTGGTCATGGTGCTGCTGAACTTCATGGGCCTGGTCAGCGGCCGCGCGATGCTGAAGGCCTGGCGCTGGATCATCTTCCTGAGCTTCGCCTTCACCGCGGTCATGGTGCCCACGCCCGAGCCGATCACCCTCATCGCGATGTCCGCCGCGATCGCCAGCCTCTTCTTCGGAGCGATCGTCATCTCGATGCTCCACGACCGCCGCCAGGCGAAGCGCAGCGGCGACGAGGACCTCGACGACGACGAGGCCAGCCGCATCGACGACGAGGTCGAGAAGATCGACGGCCCCTCCCGGCTCGACGAGCCCGACGAGGGCGGCCGGTGACCAGACTCCGCGTCGGCCTGCTCGCGAACCCCACCGCCGCCCAGGGCACGGCCCATCGCGTGGGACGACAGGTGGGGCATCTGCTCCATCTCGCGGGCATCTCGGTCGTCGACCTCTCCGGTCCCAGCGCGCATGTCGCCCGGGCCCGGGCGGAGGAGGTCCGCGACTCGCTGACGGCCCTCGTGGTGGTGGGCGGGGACGGCACCGTCTCGCTCGGCGCCGAGATCGTCGCGGGCACCCCCGTGCGGCTCGGGATCGTGCCAGCCGGGAGCGGCAACGACTTCGCCCGCGCCCTCGGCCTCAGCGTCAACGACCCCGAGGAGTCCACCCGCGCGCTCCTGCACGCGCTGTCCCGCCCGGTCGTCACCATCGACGCGATCGAGGTGACCTCCGCGGGGGAGAACGCGCTGCCGCACCGCTCCCTCGCGCTCGGCAACGTCAATCTCGGCTTCGACGCGATCGTCAACGCCCGCGCCAACAGCTCCCGCGCCTCCCACACCGTGCGCTACACCGCGGCCGTGCTGCGGGAGATGCCCACCTTCACCCCGCTGCCGTACTGGCTCGAGATCGACGGCGGCGAGCGGTTCGAGATCGACGCGCCGCTGCTGTCCCTGTGCAGCTCCGGGGTCTACGGTGGAGGGATGCAGATGGTCCCGGACGCCCGCATCGACGACGGGCAGCTCGAGCTGCTGAGCATCGAGGGACTGGGCAGGCGCGATCTCCTGCGCTTCTTCCCCCGCGTCTTCAAGGGCACCCACACCGAGCTCGAGGGCGTGCGCGTCCGCCCGGTGCGCGAGGTGACCGTGGGATTGCGCCACGGCCGCTCGCTGCGCGCCTACGCCGACGGGGAGGCCCGCTCCCTGCTGCCCCTCACCGCGCGCGTGCTGCCCGGCGCCGTGCGCCTGCTCGCCGATCTCTCGGCGCTGCGCGGCGAGAGGGCGGTCGACGGGGGAGCTCAGTGACCTCGCCCGCAGAGCGCTACGCGGCGTGGGCCGAGGAGAAGCGGCGGGAGAACTCCGAGCTCACCGCCTTCACCGCCCGATACGACTTCGCGCTGGACGTCTTCCAGCTCGCCGGCGGCCGCGCCCTCGAGGACGGCCGCTCCGTGCTGGTGGCCGCTCCGACCGGCGCCGGCAAGACCGTCGTCGGCGAGTTCGCGGTGCATCTCGCGCTCGCGCAGGGCCGGAAGGTCTTCTACACCGCACCGATCAAGGCCCTGTCGAACCAGAAGTTCGGCGAGCTCGCGGACTGGCTGGGCGCGGAGCGCGTCGGCCTGCTGACGGGAGACACCTCGATCCGGCCCACCGCCGAGGTGGTCGTGATGACCACCGAGGTGCTGCGCAACATGCTCTACGCCGACTCCGACCTGCTGGACGGGCTGGGCTTCGTGGTGATGGACGAGGTGCACTACCTCGCCGACCGCCTGCGCGGCCCGGTGTGGGAGGAGGTCATCATCCACCTGGACCGCTCCGTCCAGCTGGTCGCGCTCTCGGCGACGGTCTCGAACGCCGAGGAGTTCGGGGCCTGGCTCCAGGAGGTGCGGGGCGAGACCTCGATCATCGTCTCCGAGACGCGGCCGGTGCCGCTGTGGCAGCACGTGATCGTCGGCGAGGAGCTGCTGGACCTCTTCGTCGATGCCGACGGGGAGGCGGTCGTCTCCCACGGCCCCGGCGCCCGCAGCGATCGGCAGGTCAACCCAGAGATCGAGCGGATCACCTCCTTCTCACTGCCGGTGGACGAGCGCAGCGGGGGACAGCGCGGCCGCGGCTATCGCGGTCGGAAGGGCACCCGCGGCCGTCACCGTCCCCGCGGCGCCGGACGCCACGGCTCGCCGCGCGGCGAGCGGGGCGGGGACCGGCGCGGCGAGCACGAGGGCCCGCGCCACCACGGCCCGGGCTCGGGACGTGACGGCTCGCGCCACGACGGCGGTCGGCACGGCGGCTCTCGCGGCGGGGCCGGTGGCCGTCCGATGCGCCGCCCCGAGGTGGTCGAGGTGCTCGACGACGCCGCGCTGCTGCCCGCGATCGTCTTCATCTTCTCCCGCGCCGGCTGCGAGGGCGCCGTCCAGCAGTGCGCCCGGGCCCGGCTGCGCCTGACCGACGACCACGAGCGCGGCGAGATCCGCGCCGTCCTCGACGAGCGCCTGGCCGAGATCGGCGTCGAGGACGAGGAGGTGCTGGGCCTGCACGCCTTCCGCCGCGCCGTCCTGGACGGCTACGCCGCCCACCACGCCGGGATGCTGCCGCTGCTGAAGACCGTCGTCGAGGAGCTCTTCGCCCGCGGACTGCTCAAGGTCGTCTTCGCCACCGAGACCCTCGCCCTCGGCATCAACATGCCGGCCCGCTCCGTGGTGCTCGAGAAGCTCGTGAAGTTCAACGGCGTCGAGCACGCCGACCTCACGCCGGGGGAGTACACCCAGCTCACGGGACGTGCGGGACGACGAGGCATCGACACCGAGGGGCACGCGGTGATCGTCGGCGGGCCGCGCTTCGACGCCGCGGCCGCCGCCTCCCTCGCCTCGCGCCGCACCTACCCGCTGCGCTCCGCCTTCCGGCCCACCCCGAACATGGCGGTGAACCTGCTGGACCGCTTCGACCTCTCCCGTGCCCGAGAGACCCTCGAGACCAGCTTCGCCCAGTTCCAGGCGGACCGCTCCGTGGTGGGGCTCGCCCGGCGCGCCCGCGAGCTCGAGGACACCGTCGAGGACTACCGCGCGGCGGTCACCTGCGAGCGCGGCGACCTGCTCGAGTACGCCGGGATCCAGGAGGCGATCAGCGCGCGGGAGAAGGAGCTCTCCCAGGCCCGGGCCGCCGCGGACCGCGACCGCACCCGCAGCGTCCTTGGCGACCTGCGACGCGGCGAGATCATCGCACTGCCCGGTGGGAAGCGCCGCGGCTACGCCGTCGTGCTCGACGTGGACCGCCACGTCCTCGGCGGCCCCCAGGTGGACCTGCTGGACACCGAGGGACGCCGCCGGAGCCTCCGCCCCGGGGACGTGCCCTCCCCGCCCGCGGTCATCGACACCCTGCGCCTGCCGCGTCCGGAGGCGCTCGGCAGCGGCAAGGTGCGCAAGGACACCGCCTCCGCGCTCCGACAGCGCCTGGCGGGCCAGGACGACGACGCCCGCCGCGAGGTGCGCCGGCGCGCCGGCCGCACCCCCTCCACCGCCGCCCAGGACCCCCGCCTGCAGGAGCTGCGCGCACAGCTGGCGGAGCACCCCTGCGCCGCCTGCCCCGACCTCGAGTCGCATCTGCGCTGGGTGGGCCGGTGGCGGAAGTCCCGCGGCGAGCTCGAGGGTGTCCAGCGCCGCATCAGCGGACGCACCAGCTCGCTCGCCCGACGCTTCGACCGCCTCACGGACCTGCTGCTCGAGCTCGGCTATCTGGAGCACGCGGGCGAGGACGGGGAGGAGCTCGTGCCCACCGCGAGCGGGATGCGGCTGCGACGCCTGTTCAGCGACCGGGACCTGCTGATTGCCGAATGCCTCGAGCACGGCGCCTGGGACGGTCTGGACGCGCCGGGGCTCGCCGCCGTGGTCTCCGCCGCCGTCCATGAGACCCGCCGTGACGACCGTGCGCCGGAGCTGATCCCCGATCCCGCCGTCGGCGCGGCGCTCGAGGCCTCGAGCAGGATCGCCGCCGAGCTGCAGTCCGCCGAGGCGCGGCACGGCATCGACCCGACCCTCCCGCCGGATCCCGCGATCGCGGCGATCGTGCACCGCTGGGCGCGCGGCGCGCACCTGGCCGCCGCGCTCGAGGGCAACGACCTCCCGCCGGGCGACTTCGTGCGCCACTGCCGCCAGGTGATCGACCTGCTCGACCAGCTCACCGCCGACGAGCGCCTGGGCAGGACCGCGCGCGCCGCGATCGACGGCGTGCGCCGCGGCCTGGTCGCCCAGGAGATCGGCCGATGAGCGTTCTCCCAGGGGGAGCGGGGAGGATGGGACGTGTGAGTGCCCAGAACCAGCCTGCACGGCCCCCCTCGCAGCCCACGGCGCCCGTCCTCTACACCGGCATCGTCCTGTACAGCGCGGACGACCCGGAGGCTTCCGCGATGCTGGTGGCCGACGGGCTGATCGCCTGGACCGGCCCCGAGGACAGCGCCTTCGTGCTCCACCCGGAGGCCGAGCGCGTGGACGCCACCGGCTGCCTGGTCACCCCCGGCTTCGTCGACGCCGCCGCGACCATGGACGGCACCGACCCCGACCCGGCCGGCGACGCCGCCGCGGCCGCGCACGGGATCGTGCTTCGTCTGCCGGGGCCGACGGGGACGCGCGAGGGCGTGCAGGTGATCGCCCCCGTCACCGAGGACGCCGCGTTCCTGGACCTCGTCAGCGACGGCACCCCGCTCGCCTTCGGCTCCGCCGGCCGGGACGAGGCCGCCGATCCGTGGACCTGGGTCCGCGCCGCCGCCCGCAGCGCCCCTGCCGCGCAGCGCCTCAGCGACCGCGCCGCCTTCCTTGCCGCGAGCCGCGGCGGCCAGCGGGTCGCCGGGAGGCGCCATCCCGGCACGCTGCGCACCGGGCTGCCGGCCACGTTCGTCCTGTGGGAGCCGTGGGACCTCACCGTCCGCTCCCTCGCCGAGCGGGTCGACACCTGGTCCACCGACCCCCGCTCCCGCACCCCGCTGCTGCCCGACCTTGACCAGGGCAGCCCGCGCGCCCTGCGCACCGTGGTCGACGGCCGGGTCGTGCACGACGAGCTCCGCGGGGACGCCGAGTGAGCACCGCCGCACGGACCGCCGCCTCGCGCGCGCGCCCGCGAGGCCGCCGTCCGCGCGAGGAGTACGAGGCCACGCCCGCGGTCGCAGCGATCGGCTGCGGGCTCCTCGGCGGGTTCAGCGCGCTGCTCGCCTTCCCGCCCTACGACCTGTGGATGCTGCTGCCGGTGGGGATCGCGCTGCTGTGCGGCGGGCTGCTGGTGCGCTCGGCCTGGCTCGCCGGCCTCGTCTCCCTGCTGTGGGGGCTCGCCTTCTTCATCCCGCTGACCGAGTGGGCGAGCACCTATGCCGGCAGCGCGCCCTGGCTGGCGCTGGGCGTCTTCGAGGCGCTGTACATCGTAGTGTTCGGCCTCGCCGCCCGTGCGGTGATGGTGCGTCGCGGCCTCTGCGTCTCCTCCGCGCTGGTGGTCTCCGCGCTGTGGGTGGGGGTCGAGACGCTGCGGGGCAGTGCCCCGTGGGGCGGCCTGACCTGGGGCGCGAGCGGCTTCGCGCTGTCCGACTCGCCGCTGGTCCATCTCGCGCCGTGGATCGGGATGGCCGGGCTCGCCCTCGTCGTCGCGCTGCTTGCCCACCTGCTGCTGCTCGGCGCGCTCGCCCTCCTGGGTCGCCGCCACCGCGGGCTGACCGGCTTCTCCGGCGTGTGGCCCTTCGCGATCGCCGTGGCCGCCGTGCTCGCCACCGTCGTCGTCCCCCATCCCCTCAACCGCGCCCCGGCCGATCGGCCCTCCATGACGGTCGCCGCCGTGCAGGGCTCGATGGGGGAGATCGACCCCGCCAGCTTCACGATGCCGGACGACGTCTTCGACAACCACCTCACCGCCTCCCGCTCCGCGGTCGACCAGGCCACGGCCGACGGCACCGACCTCGACCTGGTCGTCTGGCCCGAGGACTCCACCGGATACGATCCCCGCCAGGACCCCTATCTCTCCTCCCTGCTGGCCTCCCTCGCCCAGGACGCGGACGCCCCCGTCCTGGTCGGCACGCAGGTGCCGGTGGGGGAGACGGAGCGGTTGAACCAGTCCGTGCTGATCACCCCGGAGGGCGAGACCCCCTACGCCTACTCCAAGCGTCACCCCGTCCCCTTCGGCGAGTACATCCCGATGCGCGACGTGTTCAGCCGGCTCTCCGACAAGGTCGACCTCGTCTCCCGGGACATGATCGCCGGCGAGGAGATCGGCACCATGGACCTCGCCGAGCTCGGCCAGGGCGAGGGCACCGCCGGGCTGCTGATCTGCTTCGAGATCGCCTACGAGGGCCTCGTGCAGGACGTGGTCGACGACGGCGCCGAGGTGATCGTCGTGCAGTCGAACAATGCGCTGTTCGGCGACTCGGACGAGGCGATCCAGCAGCTCGCGCAGGCCCGGGTGATGGCGGTGCTCTCCGGGCGCAGCGTCGTGCACGTCTCCACCGTCGGCCATTCCGCGATCTACAGCCCCGAGGGACGCCAGATCGATTTCGTGGACCACTGGGAGCAGGGCACGATGGTCGCCGACGTGCCGCTGCGCACCGGGACCACCCCGGCCGTCGCCGCCGGGCCGTGGATCGCGATCGGGATCTCCGCCCTCGGTGCCGCCGGGCTGCTCGGGGCGCTGACCTCCGGTCGCCGCGCCCTGGCACGGGCCGCTGCCCGTCGCTGATCCTCCGGGCGGCACCGGCCCGCCGTCCAGCCCGCCCTCCCCGCGCCGTCCGATCCTCCGAGGAGACCGATGACCCGCCCGTCCACCGCTCCGCTGCCGCCGACCCTCGTGGTGATCCCCACCTATGACGAGCGGGAGGCGCTGCCCGGCACCCTCGAGCGGCTGCGACGTGCGGTGCCGGAGGCGCATGTGCTCGTGGTGGACGACTCCTCCCCGGACGGCACGGGGGAATGGGCCGAGGAGGTCTCCCGACGCGATGCGGCCGTGCACGTGCTGCACCGGGCGGGGAAGCAGGGCCTCGGCCCGGCGTATCTCGCGGGCTTCGCCTGGGGTCTCGAGCACGGCTACGAGCAGCTCGTGGAGATGGACGCCGACGCCTCGCACCGGCCCGAGCAGCTGCCGGGCCTGCTGGAGGCCGTGCGGCGCGGCGCCGACCTCGCGATCGGCTCCCGCTGGGTGCCCGGCGGCGCCGTCCACGACTGGCCCGCCCATCGGCGGCTCCTCTCCCGCGGCGCGAACGTGTACGTGACGGTGCTGATGGGTCTCGGGGTCGCCGACGCCACCGCGGGGTTCCGCGTCTTCCGCGCCGAGCTGCTCTCGCGCCTGATGGAGGAGGACATCGCCTCCCAGGGCTACTGCTTCCAGGTCGACATGACCCGCCGTGCACGCGACCTGGGCGCCGTGATCGTCGAGGTGCCGATCGACTTCGACGAGCGCACCGAGGGGGCCAGCAAGATGTCCTCCGACATCGTGCGCGAGGCGCTGGTGAAGGTGACCCTCTGGGGACTCGCACGTCGCGCCCAGGGCCTTCGCAAGGCCCTGCGCTAACCTGGCCATCACCTCGCACAGGAAGGGAACCGCCGTGACGAGCTCGCCCCACAGCACCCCGGGGGCCTCCGGGCGCCCCACCGAACCCGCCGACCGTCGCCGTTCGCGCCGCGCGAGCGCGATCCCGCTCGCGATCGTCGTCGTGGGCCTCCTCGAGCTCGCGATCCTGGTGCTGATCGGCGTGAACACGAGCCTGTGGTGGTCCGTGCTGATCGTCGTGGTGGGCTGGCTCGTGGGCGTCGCGCTGCTGGTCGCCGCCGGGCAGCAGTCCTTCGTGCGCGTGCGCTCCCTGTTCCGTGCCGTGCGCGGCAGCGGCGACGTGCAGGACCACCTCTCGCGCCCCGCCTTCACGATGCTCTCGGCGCTTCTGTTCTTCTTCCCCGGCCTGCTCACCGACCTCGCCGCCCTCGTGCTGCTGCTCACCCCGGTGCAGAAGCGCGCCGTCTCCGCGATGGGGCTGGGCAGCGGCTCGGAGCAGGCCCGCACCGTGCTCTACCGCCGCTCCGGCAGCGGCGTGATCGACGGCGAGATCATCGTCGAGAACCGCCGCACGGGCGGTGCCTCCGGCGGGGCCGACGGACGGCGACAGGACGGCGCCGTCCCGCCGATGATCGTGCAGGACCCGCCCTCCCCGGAGTGACCCGACCTGCGGGACCGCCGATGGGAAGAGCCCCCGCACCGCCGAGAACGGCGGTGCGGGGGCTCTTCCCGTGAGAGGCGAGGCTCAGAGGTTGCGGCGCTGGTGGAGCTTGCCGGCGCGCAGCAGCTCGAGGCGCTGGTCGAGCAGGACCTGGAGGTCCTCCTCGCTGCGGCGCTCGAGCAGCATGTCCCAATGGGTGCGCACGGGCTTGCCCGGCTTCTCCTCGGGCTTCTCGTGGTCGCGCAGCACCGCGGTCTGGCCGCAGCGGCACTCCCACACGGCCGGGACGTCGGCCTCGACCGAGAAGGGGAGGACGATGTGGTGGCCGTTGGGGCAGTCGTAGATTGCCTCCTGGCGCGGTGCGGCGAGGACGCCCTCGTCGGTCTCCATGGAGAGGGAGCCCAGTCGGGTGCCTCGCAGGCTGCGGCTGTTCATGCGGTTCTCGCTTCCTGCCGGGGTACGGGGCCGGACGGGGTGCCGTCCGGAAGGTCTGTGGGGTGTCGTGCGCGGCGACACCCGGAGGTGTCAACGCCTGCGGGGCCGGATCTCTTCCCGGGAGCTGCACGGCCCTCGCGGGTCAGGCGTCGTCGAGGAGCTCGGAGAGCAGGTCGACGCGATTGGTGATGATACCATCCACGCCCTTGACCAGCAGATCCTGCATGGTCACGGGGTCGTCCACGGTCCAGACGTGCACCTCGCAGCCGGCATGGTGCGCGGCGGCGACGGTGTCCCGGGTCACCACCGGGACGCCCCTGTAGGTCTCCGGCACCTGCAGTGCGCCGTAGGGGGCGAGCAGCCGGTCGGTGACCGCGAGCGGGGCCTCGAGCGCGCGGGCGGCGAGGAAGCGGCCGATCACACCGCGGGAGGGGCTGCGCACGGCAGTGACCCCGGTCGCTGCGCGGAGCGTGGCGACCGCACGGCGCACTACGGCGCCGTCGAAGCCCGCCAGGCACACCCGGTCGGCGCTGCGGGTCCTCGCGATCGCAGCGACGGCGGGGCCGATGGCGGAGGGGCTCTTCACGTCGATGTTCAGCGGGACGTCGGGGAAGGCGTCCAGCACGTCCTCGAGCATCGCGAGCGGCTGGTCGCCGGGCAGCCGCACGGCGCCGGCGTCCGCCGCCGAGAGCTCCTCGATCCGGCGGGGGTCGCCGGCGATGCGGGCGAGGTCCTCGTCGTGGACGGCGAGGGCCAGTCCGTCCCGGGTCGCGCGGGTGTCGGTCTCGAGCATGTCCGCGCCGGCGTCGAGGGCTGCGCGGAACGCCTCGAGGGTGTTCTCCGGCGCCTCGAGCGCGAGGCCCCGGTGGGCGATGCGGCGCGGCCGCGGTCCGGGCAGGAAGCGCGAGGCGGGCGCTCCGGGCCGCTCAGGGCCGCTGCTGGTCGATGAGGGCATCCTCTTCCTCCTCGTCCTGGCCCCGGCGGCGCGCTCGGACGGCGCGTCGGGGGCGATGGTCTGCGGTGTCCCGTGCACCGGACCGCGCAGGGGTCCGGGACGCGGGGTCGGTGACGGCGGCGTGCGGATCGGTCGGAGCGATCGCGCCGGACGCTGCGACCTCCTCGGCGCCGGGCGATGCTCCTGCGTCCTCCGCCTCCTCCGCGGCGAGGTCCTGGAACTGGCGGCGCAGTCGGAAGATCAGGGCGCCCGGGAAGAACAGCGCGAAGATCCACCACTGGAAGGCGTAGGAGAGATGCGGTCCGAGGCCCGTCTCCGGTGCCGGCAGCGGCTGCGGACGGTCCGCGGCCGGCTCCTCCTGCGCGAGCTCGCCGAACGCGCCGATCACCACGGCGTCCGTGTCCAGGCCGAGCTGGGAGGCGATCTGGGCGGGGTTGACGGAGTGGGCCTGGCCCTCCGGTGGGACACGGTCCAGCACCGGCTCCGCCGTCCGCAGACGGGCGGTCACCGTGAGGGCGCCCTCCGGGACGGGCGCAGGATCGGCGGGGGAGCTGGCGTCGGCGTCCTCCGGCACCCAGCCGCGCACGACCATCAGCGTGGTGCCGTCCTCGCCGCGGAAGGGGACCAGCTGCCAGAAGCCGACCTCGCCGCCGAGCTGGCGGTTGCGGACGTAGAGCACGCAGCCGGGATCGGTGCAGTAGCTGCCCTGCATCTCGACCGGGGTCCACACCTGCGCGTCCGTGAGCGGAGCAGCAGGATCGGGCATCGCCTCGGCGAGGGGGACGGGGGAGGCGTCGTAGTTCTCCTCGATGACCGCGGCACCGTCGCGCTTGTCCTCGAAGCGGCCGTACTGCCACAGCCCGAGGGACACGCAGACGGCGGCGAGAAGCAGCACGATCACGAGCCCGAGGAAGGTGTCGCGGGAGAACAGGATGCGGCGACGGGCGGAGCGGTCGGTCATCCGCGATCAGGTGCCGCGGCGCCCGTCCCGTGCTCACCGGGCATCGCGTGCCCGGCCCCGTGCAGATGGCTCGCCTGCTCGCCGAGCACGCCGGTGAGGTCCTCGATCCCGAACTGCACCAGCTGCACGAAGAGGATCACCGTCGCGGCGGTGAGCAGCAGACCGAGGGCCGTGACCGTGATGGTCATCCCCAGCCGCAGCCGCGGCCGGTCCTTCCGGGGCCGTGCCAACGGGAAGCCGTAGTCCTCGTCCTGGAGATGGTTCTCGGTCCACATCCCGGGGTTGAGGACGGAGACCGGGTATTGCTCGACCCGCGCCCGGGGGCGGGCGCCGCTGGCGGGGACGTCCTCGGAGTCCTGCAGCGGCGCCGCGCCCTGCGGGGCGGAGCGCTCGTCCGTCCAGAGCCTCCACCCGGCCGGCACCGGCCCCCAGGAGGGGCCGGGCCGGAAGTCCGCCGGCGGGACCCACTCGTCATGCGGGGGTTCGGGCCAGTTCGGCGGCGGGTTGAAGCGCTGTGCGGAGGTCACGCAGGGACGTCCCAGGAGTAGTTGTCCGAGTAGGTGTCGAAGTCCAGCTTGTTGCCACTGGCACGCTTGACGTCGAACAGCATCGTCATCGTGTATTCGTCACCGGCCTTGAAGCCCTCGTCCGGCGTCCAGCTCGCCCCGGAGCCCTTGAGCCCGAAGGTCGGGGTCGCCGGCGAGACACCGCCGCCGTAGGGGGTCATCACGGTGAACTGGTGGGGGTTCAGCCCGTCGAACGTGCCCTCGGTGACGGTGAGCTTCGCGGTGACCACGAGGTAGTCGCCCTGCTCGCCGGGATCGACGGTGCCGCCGTACTCGCTCTCGAGCTGGTCGGCAGGCTTGTACTCCATGTGTACGGCCATGGTCCCGGTGCCGTCGGTGCCCACGATCTCGACCGGCTTCGCGGAGGGGTCGATGGTGGCGAGGTCGGTCGGGGTCGGCTCGGGCTCCTCCGCCTCGTCGTCGGTGGTCTCCTCGGGGGTCGTCTCCTCGCCGCCGTCGGTGGTCTCCTCCTGGGAGGTGGTCGGGTCGCCGCCGCCGGTCGGTTCGTCGCCGCCCCGTCCGATCAGGAAGACGCCGCCGATGATCGCCGCGACGAGCGCGATGATGAGCAGGAAGATGCAGCCGACCCACCAGAAGCGCTGGACGATGCCCTTCTTCGGCGGCTCGGCGCCGGTCGACGCGGTCCAGGCCGCGCCGGAGTCGGTCGAGGGCGAGCCCTGCCCGTAGCCCTGAGCGGGGGAGCCGGGGCCGTAGCCCTGCGCAGGCGATCCCTGGCCGTAGCCCTGGGCGCCGTACTCTGCGGGCGAGGCCTGGCCGTAGCCCTGGTCGGCCGAGGACTGGCCGTAACCCTGATCGGCCGAGGCCTGGCCGTAGCCGGCGTGCGCCTGTCCGTGGCCCTGGTCAGCCGAGGCCTGGCCGTAGCCGGCCTGCGCCTGTCCGTAGCCCTGTTCGGCGGAGCCCTGGCCGTAGCCCTGACCCTGTCCGTAGCCGGACGCGGCATCGCCCTGGCCCTGGGCCTGGCCGTAGTCGGGAGCGGAGGGGGCGCCGCCGTCGGCGGAGCCCTGGGAGGCGTCGGCCGAGCTCTGGGCGGCGTACGCGCCACCGGCCGCAGCACCGCCGACGGCAGCACCCCCGACCGCCGCCGCACCCCAGCCTGCACCGCTGCCGTCCGTGCCCTGGCCGGAGGCGTCCTGGCCCGCGCCCGGCGCCGGCTCGGCGGTCTCGTACGGGGCCTGCTGGGCGAGGCCTGCCTCGAAGTCGGGTCCCGCGTACTCGGCGGTCTCCGAGGCCCCGGAGGTCCCGTCGGCAGCACCGGCCGTTTCAGGATCGGTCCCGGCGGCGCGGGGGTCGGTGCCCGCGACGTGCGTCGCGTCCTCGGCGTCGGAGGGAGCGGACTGGCGCGGTGCATCGGCCCCAGCAGGCGCCGGTGCGGGCTCCCCCTGGTCGACGGGCTCCGCCGCATGCCGCCCGCGGGTGTCGTCGGCGTGCTCGCCGGACGGTGCGACCTGCGCGGCGTCGGCACCGCTCGGAGCGGCGCCGTAGGGGTTGATCGCGCCGTACTGGCCGGTGGTGCTCTGCGCGGCAGGGACGTCCTGGCCGGCGGAGCTCTGAGCGGCAGGGGCGTCCTGCCCGGAGGAGGCGTCCTGGGCCGACGACGCGGGCTCGGACGCGGTGGTCACGGGCTGCTCCGGCTGCTGTGCGACGTGGGTCTGCGCATCATCGCCGGTGCTCAGCCGCGTCGCGTCGTCCTCGACCGGCGCGGCCTCCTGCACGGGAGCGGACTGCTCGGCCGGAGCCTGCTCCGGCGCGGCCGACGGCGCCGCCGGGGCGTCCTCGGCGCTGACCCAGAAGTTCCAGCCCTCGGGCGCAGGGCCCCACGAGGGATCCGGCTGCCAGCCGGGAGGCGGGCTCCACTGCGGATCGTCGATCGGCCAGTTCGGCGGAGGATTGAAGCGATAGGCCATCGTGGGGCACCTTCCGGAGCTGTGGGCGGGGCCGGGTCCCCCCTCGGGTCCCGACGCTCTCTCGCCCCGTATCGTAGAGCACACACCCCTACCGGGCGGCGTCCCCGCCGCGTGCCGACACACCCGTTCCACGCCGCTCCCGCCGCCCCCGACACGAAGGAGTCCGCATGACCGAGAGCACCCCCGAGCCCCGCAGCGTCCTGGTCACGGGAGGCAACCGGGGCATCGGCCGGTCGATCGCGGAGGAGTTCCTCCGCCGCGGCGACAAGGTCGCGGTCACCAGCCGCTCCGGCGCCGGCGGCCCCGAGGGCGCGCTCACCGTCGCCGCCGACGTCACCGACGGCGACAGCCTCACCGCCGCGATCAAGGCCGTCGAGGCCGAGAACGGTCCGATCGAGGTGCTGGTCGCGAACGCCGGCATCACCGACGACCAGCTCCTGCTGCGGATGAGCGACGAGTCCTTCGAGTCGGTGCTCGACACCAACCTCACCGGCGCCTTCCGCACGGTGCAGCGCGTGATCAAGTCGATGGTGCGCAAGAAGAAGGGCCGCATCGTGCTGATCAGCTCCGTGGTGGGCCTGTACGGCTCGCCCGGGCAGGTCAACTACGCGGCCTCGAAGTCCGGCCTCGTCGGCATCGCCCGCGCGCTCACCCGCGAGCTCGGCTCCCGCGGCATCACCGCCAACGTGGTCGCGCCCGGCTACATCGACACCGAGATGACCCAGCAGCTGTCCGAGGACCTCCAGGACAGCTACCGCAAGGCGATCCCCGCCGGACGCTTCGCGGACCCGGAGGAGGTGGCCCGCGTCGTGGCGTTCGTCGCGAGCGACGACGCGGCGTACATCTCCGGCGCCGTCATCCCCGTCGACGGCGGCCTGGGCATGGGACACTGATCCCCGTCCCGAACCGACCGACCGTGAAGGTGTGAACCCACCCCGATGTCCTCCTCCGACCCCGCCAGTCGTCTGCTGCTCCTGATGCGCCACGGCAAGGCGGAGAACAGCTCCGGCCAGCCCGACCACGAGCGTGCGCTGGCCGAGCGCGGACAGTCCCAGGCCCGTCTGGTGGGGGAGTACCTCGCCGCGCAGAACGTGGAGGTCTCCCGGGTGCTCGTCTCGGACTCCACCCGCACCGCGCAGACCTGGGAAGGCGTCCGCTCGCAGATGCCGGACTTCGACGGGAAGGTCACCTCGCACGAGGAGATCTACTCCGGCGGCCCCTCGGAGCTGCTCTCGCTGGTGCGAGGCGTCGCGACGAAGCATGCGGTGGTGCTGGTGATCGGGCACGAGCCCACGATCTCCTCGCTCAGCGCGCTGCTGGCCGACGACGACTCCGACGCCGGGGCGACCGCGCAGGCGCGGATCGGCATGCCGACCGGCGCCATGTCCGTGCTCTCCGGCTCCCTGGAGAGCTGGGAGGCCCTCGGCGAGGACGCGCTCACCCTGCACACCATCGTCCGCCCCTGAGGCCGACGCGACAGCGCTAGCCCCACCGTCGCAGTGGGGCGGGCGCTGTGCTGTGCGGGGCCGCTCAGCGGGAGGCAGCGGCCTCCAGGTGCGGCCAGGCGTCCAGCAGCGACTCCCCGTTCAGCACCACGTCGGCGACCTCCCGCAGCGCGGGCTTCGCTCGGAAGGCGATGCCCGTGCCCGCGGCGGCGAGCATCTCGCGGTCGTTCGCCCCGTCGCCCATCGCCACGATCCGCGCGACCGGCACGCCGTGCTGCTCGGCGAGCTCCTCAAGGGTGGCGCGCTTGGCGGCGCCGTCGATGATCGGGCCGGAGACCTTCCCGGTGAGGCGGCCGTCCGCGATCTCGAAGCGGTTCGCCCGCACGTGGTCGATGCCCGCCCCGGCGGCGAGGGCATCGATCACCTCATGGAACCCGCCGGAGACCAGCGCGGTCGCCCAGCCGGCCGCCTTCGCTCGGCGCACCAGCTCGAGCGCGCCGGGCGTCGGCACCAGCGAGGAGCGCACCTCGGCGAGCACCGCGTCGTCCAGCCCCTCCAGCAGCGCGACCCGCGCCCTCAGCGATGCGGCGAAGTCGAGCTCCCCGCGCATCGCCGCGCTGGTGATCTCCTCGACCTCGGCCCGCACGCCGGCGTGATCGGCGACGAGCTCGATCACCTCCTGCGTGAGGAAGGTCGAGTCGACGTCGGAGACGAGCAGCCCCGTCGCGAGGGAGGTCGTCGTGGTCCCGGGAACTGCGGCGCTCACGGCTCGATGACCGTGCCCTTGCCGATCACGGTGATGCCGGACTCGGTGACGACCCAGCCGCGGGCCCGGTCCTTCTCGGCGTCCAGGCCGATCTGGGTGCGCGGGGGGACGATCACGTCCTTGTCGATGATGGCGCGGTGGATCTGGCAGTGCCGCCCCACCGTGACGCCGTCCATCAGCACGGAGTCCGAGACCGTCGACCAGGAGTTCACGCGCACCCCGGGGGAGAGCACGGAGCTGGAGACCGAGGCGCCGGAGACCACCACGCCGGGCGAGATGACGGAGTCCACCGCGGAGCCGACGCGGCCGGGGCCGGCGTGGACGAACTTCGCCGGCGGCGCGTTGCGGTGCCCGGTGAAGGTGGGCCACTTGTCGTTGTAGAGGTTGAACACGGGGTGGATCGAGATCAGATCCATGTGCGCGTCGTAGAAGGCGTCCAGGGTGCCGACGTCGCGCCAGTAGTCGCGGTCGCGATCGGTGGAGCCCGGCACGTCGTTGTGGATGAAGTCGTAGACCGTCGCGTCGCCGTTGTCCACGAACGAGGGGACGATGTCCCCGCCCATGTCGTGCTTGGAGGAGTCGTCCTCGGCGTCGCGGGTGACGGCCTCGACCAGCGCGTCGGCGGTGAAGATGTAGTTGCCCATCGAGGCGAGGACCGAGGAGGGGTCGTCGGCCAGTCCCTCGGTCTCCTTCGGCTTCTCGACGAAGGCCTTGATGGCGGTGGGGTCCGACGGATCCGTCTCGATGACGCCGAACTGGTCCGA
This sequence comes from Brachybacterium sp. sponge, assembly GCF_001613775.1. Lineage (NCBI taxonomy): Bacteria > Bacillati > Actinomycetota > Actinomycetes > Micrococcales > Dermabacteraceae > Brachybacterium > Brachybacterium sp. sponge. The sequence goes on from NZ_LRMP01000004.1 coordinate 264,140, forward strand.
CAGCTCGATCGGCTGACGGATCGCGGCGACCGTGCAGGAGCGGCCGGACTCGATGTGCGCGTCCAGCATCTGCGAGAAGTCCATGCGGTAGATGTTGTCGGCGCCGACGACGACCACGTACTCCGGCTTCTCGTCGTGGATCAGGTTCAGCGACTGGGCGATCGCGTCGGCGCTGCCGCGGAACCAGTGCTTGCCCATCCGCTGCTGCGCGGGGACCGGCGCGACGTAGTTGCCCAGCAGCGAGCTCATCCGCCACGTCTGGGCGATGTGCTTGTCCAGCGAGTGCGACTTGTACTGCGTGAGCACGACGATCTTGAGATAGCCGGAGTTGACGATGTTCGACAGGGCGAAGTCGATGAGGCGGTAGATGCCGCCGAACGGCACCGCGGGCTTTGCCCGATCGAGGGTCAGCGGCATCAGCCGCTTCCCCTCGCCGCCGGCGAGGACGATGGCGAGGACCTTTTGGGACGACATGGTGCGAGGATAGTCCAATCGTGGCACTCGTCACGCACATCCCCGAGAGCGTGGGCACACCGGGCGGAACGGGCGAACCGGTCCGCGTCGTGCGCCCCGCGCCGAGGCACGAAGGAGAAGGAACCCCATGCGCGTCGATCTGCTCACCAAGGAGTACCCCCCGGAGGTCTACGGCGGTGCCGGAGTGCACGTCGCCGAGCTCACCAAGGTGCTGCGCCCGCACATCGACGTGCGGGTGCGGGCCTTCGGCGCCGAGCGGCAGGAGGAGGGCACCAGCTCCTACAGCACCCCCGCGGAGCTCGAGGGGGCCAACGCCGCCCTGTCCACCCTCGGCACCGACCTGCTGATCGCCGCGGACTGCGGCGGCGCGGACCTCGTCCATTCCCACACCTGGTACGCGAACTTCGCCGGGCACGTCGCCTCGCTGCTGCACGGGATCCCGCACGTGCTCTCGGCCCACTCCCTCGAGCCGCTGCGCCCGTGGAAGGCGGAGCAGCTCGGCGGCGGCTATCGCGTCTCCTCCTTCGCCGAGCGCACCGCCTACGAGGGCGCCGCCGGGGTCATCGCGGTCTCCGCCGGGATGCGGGAGGACATCCTGCGCGCCTACCCGTCGGTCGACCCGGCGAAGGTGCACGTGGTCCACAACGGCATCGACATCGACTCCTGGGCCCCGAACCAGGACACCTCGGCGCTGACCTCCCGCGGCATCGACCCCGAGGCGCCGACGATCGTGTTCGTCGGCCGGATCACCCGCCAGAAGGGCCTGCCCTACTTCCTGCGGGCGGTGCGCGAGCTGCCCGAGGACCACCAGGTGGTGCTGTGCGCCGGCGCCCCGGACACCCCGGAGATCGCCCAGGAGGTCGACGGGCTCGTCAGGGAGCTGTCCACCACCCGCGGCAACGTGCACCTGATCACCGAGATGCTGCCGCGCCACGAGCTGACCCAGATCCTCACCCACGCGACCACCTTCGCGTGCCCGAGCATCTACGAGCCGCTCGGCATCGTGAACCTCGAGGCCATGGCCTGCGGCACCCCCGTGGTCGCCTCCGCGACCGGCGGCATCCCCGAGGTCGTCGCCGACGAGGAGACCGGTTACCTGGTCCAGCTCGAGCAGCTCACCGACGGCACCGGCACCCCCGTGGACCCGGAGAGGTTCATCGCCGACACCCGCGACGCGCTGGTGCGGATGGTCTCGGACCCGGCACGGGCGAAGGAGATGGGCGAGGCCTCGCGCCGCCGGGCCGCCGAGCACTTCTCCTGGACCTCGATCGCGGAGCGCACCCTGGAGGTCTACCGCACCGTCGTCGAGCAGTCGCGCTGACCGCCTGAGCCCCGGCCGTCCCGGCGTGCGCCGGGACGGCCGGCCTCAGCCGAACTCGTCCAGCACGATCCGCTCGATCGCCTCGACCAGCGCTGCGCGCGCCGCCTCGTGCAGCTCGTCGAGCAGGCCCCGCCGTGCGAGTGCCTCGGAGAGGTCGATCGTGTGTCCGTGTCCCTCCTCGATCTCGGAGCGGGTCAGCAGCAGGGTGCGGGAGGCGAGGACCAGCAGGTGCGCGGCCGCCCCGTCGACGTGGCGGGGCAGGGCGGTGGAGATCCAGGTGGGCGGGATGCGGGCGGCCTCGACCGGCTCCTCGGGCACGAGGTCCAGGTCGACGCTCCCCTCGGCCGTGCGGCGCAGCGCGCGCAGCAGCTCCTCGCGGGCGCTGCCCGAGGTCGCCGCGGGCGGGACCTGCGCGCCGAGCGGCGCCTCGACCTTCACCCAGGTCACCGCGGTGACCCCGCGTCCCTCGACCTCGACCGGGGTCAGCACCGGGACGAGGGTGTGGTCGGCGATCCCTGCGCCGGTGACGATGATCGCCTGCTCCGCCTCGAGGGCGAGCGGCACCACGGGAGGCGGGCCGACGAGCCCCGCGAGCCGGCCGGGGGCGGGCAGCACCAGGCGCAGCTGGGCGAGCGGCAGGCGGCGCAGCGCCGTCATCCACTCGAACAGGTCCGTGCCCTCGCCGGAGGGTCCGGAGCGGCCCACGCCGTGGCTCATCCGGGCGGCGTCGTCGGGGCCGAGGTCGCCGCGCAGGTAGGCGGCGGTCCACAGCATCAGCACGGCCGCCCGGGGGAGGGCGACGAGATCACGCCCGGCAGCCGCCTCGCTCACGAGCCGGCTCCGTCCTCGCCGCCGGGCGCCCCGTCGTCGGCCGCGCTCGATCCGTCGGCCGCGACGAAGACCGCCCGCCGCGCGGGGACGTCCACCGTCTCCAGCCGCACCCGCACCACGGTCCCGACCTCGGCGTCCATCGGCACCCAGGCGGTCACCGGCGGATCGGTCAGCTGCACCTCGACGCGGAGCGGGGCGCCGGAGCCGTTGCCGTTGCCCTCGCTCGCCTCGCGCCGCTCGATCACCGTCGCGTCGAAGGTCTCGCCCTGCCAGGCGGCGAGCGCGGCGGTCTCCACCAGCTCGCGGGCGGCCCGCTCGAGGTTCCCGGCCTGCGCGCCGGTGGACTGCATCGCCTCGGGGATCTCGCCGAGGGCGGCGAGCAGCTCCTGCGAGGGGCTGCGGTTCTGTGCATGGTCCAGGCAGACCAGCAGCACGAAGCGGTCCACGAGGCGGCGCAGCGGGGCGGTGGTGTGGGCGTAGGGCGCGGCGATCGCGGCCTGCACCGGGTCCTCGGGCACCTCCTCGGGACGGGTGAACGCCGCATAGGAGGCGCCGCGGAACAGGGAGGTGGCGAGGTTCAGCAGCGCGAGATGGGTCGGCTCGCGCCAGTCCAGGGAGCGCAGGAACTCCCCGTACTCCACGCCCTCGCGCCAGGGCACGCCGAGCACCTGGCTCTGGCGGCGGAAGCGATCCACGGCGCGCTGCTCCGCCGGCGGCATGGTGCGCAGGATGCCCGCGCCGTGCTCGAGCATCAGGCTGGCCGCGGCCATGCCGGTCATCAGCGAGAGCTGCGCGTTCGCGTCCTCGATCGGGTTCATGCTCCGCCAGGTCAGGCGCACGTGGTCCTCCTCGGCCACCACCTCCTGCTCGGGCACGTTCAGGCTCGCCCCGCCGCGCTCGGCCTCGAGCGCGGTGCGGAGGTCGCCGATCTCCTGCAGCAGCACCATCATCGGATGGCCCTGCCCGGCGTCGAGCTCCTGCTGCACCTGGTCGTAGGCGAGCTTCGCGACCGAGCGGACCAGTGCCCGCTCGAGCCCGATCCCGACGACCTCGCCGCGCTCGTCCAGCGTCAGCTCCCACACGAAGGCGGGCGCGGTCTGCTCCGGCAGCAGGGAGGCGACGTGCTCGGAGAGCACCTCGGGATGCAGCGGGATGCGACGGTCCGGGAGGTAGAGGGTCTCCCCGCGCCGCCGCGCCTCGTGGTCGATCACGCCGTCGAGGTCGACGAAGAAGGGCACGTCCGCGATCGCGTACAGCACCCGGTACCCGTCCGCGGTGCGCTCCAGGTGCATCGCCTGGTCGAGGTCCGTGGAGCTCGCCGGGTCCAGGGTCACGAAGGGCACGTCCGTGAGATCGCGTCGGTCCGCACCGTCTGCCGCGGCGTCACGCCCCGCGGCCTCCTCGGCGGCGGCGAGCACGTCGGCGGGGAACTCGAGCGGCACGGCGCCGTCGTGGTCCGCCAGGAGTGCGTCGATGCCCTCGCGGAGGTCGTCGGCGGCGACCGAGCCGCGCGGTGCGAGCAGGGAGACGGGACGGTGCGCCACAGGGACCTCCAGCAGGTCGGGGTCGGACCGGGCCAGTCTAGTCAGGGGCCGACGCGCCCGGTGGGCCGACCGCGGACAGGGGCGCCCAGGCTATAGGCTCGGGGCCATGTCCGTCGCAGCAGCCTCCCTGACCGATGTCACCGTCACCCGCAGCGGGAAGACCATCCTCGACGAGGTATCCCTCCGGATCGGGGAGGGGGAGCGCTGGGCGGTGCTCGGCCCCAACGGCGCCGGGAAGTCCACTCTCGTGCGCCTGCTCTCGGCACGGCTGCACCCCACCTCCGGCACCGTCGAGATCCTCGGCGAGCAGCTGGGGCGCGTGGACATCTTCGAGCTGCGCCCCCTGCTGGGCCTGGCGAGCCAGGAGCTCGCCGACACGATCCCGGCCGACGAGACCGCCGAGAACGTCGTGGTCACCGCCGGGTACGGCGTCGTCGGCCGGTGGCGGGAGAGCTACGACGAGGTCGACCTCGAGCGCGCCCGCACCCTGCTGGCCGCCTTCGGCGTCGGCGGCCTCGCGGGCCGTCATTTCGGCACCCTCTCCACCGGCGAGCGCAAGCGCGTCCTCGCCGCCCGCGCCCTGATGACCGACCCGGAGCTGCTGCTGCTGGACGAGCCCGCGGCGGGCCTGGACCTTGGCGGCCGCGAGGCGCTCGTGCGCACCCTGGGACGGCTCGCGAAGGACCCCGCGACCCCGGTGACGGTGCTGGTCACCCACCACGTCGAGGAGATCCCGCCGGGCTACACCCATGTCGCGCTGCTGCGCCACGGCGGCCTGGTCGCCGCCGGCCCCATCGCCGAGACCCTCACCTCCCAGAACCTGACGAGGACCTTCGGGCTGCCGCTCGTGGTCGAGCAGCGCGGCGAGCGCTTCACCGCCCGCTCCCTCTCCCTGGACTGAGCGCATGAGCGAGGCGCAGCTGCGCCGGATCACCGAGCTCGGGGACCCGGCGCTCGACGACTACCTGCGCATGACGGACGTGAAGCTCCGCTCCCGCGTCGAGGTGGAGCGGGGCCTGTTCATGGCCGAGAGCTTCGAGGTCATTTCCCGGGCGATGGACGCGGGCATGGCCCCGCGCTCCTTCCTGATGAGCGAGAAGTGGCTTTCGAAGTTCGCGCCGCTGTACGAGCGCTTCCCGGAGGTGCCCGTGTTCGTGGGGGAGGAGGCGCTGCTCGAGCAGCTCACCGGCTTCCATCTGCACCGCGGCGCGCTCGCGGCCATGCAGCGCCCCGAGCTGACCGGCGTGGCCGAGCTGCTGGAGGGGGCGCGGACCGTCGCCGTGCTCGAGGACATCGTCGACCATACGAACGTCGGGGCGATGTTCCGCTCCGCCGCGGCGCTCGGCGTGGACGCGGTGCTGGTGACCCCGCAGTGCGCGGACCCGCTGTACCGCCGCTCGATCCGCGTCTCGATGGGCACCGTCTTCCAGGTGCCGTGGACCCGGCTGACCTCCTGGCCCGCCGCGGGCATCGAGGGGCTGCACGAGGCCGGCTTCGACGTGCTCGCCCTGGCGCTCACCGACCGGGCGGTGCCGTTGGACGAGGTGGACCTCGGACCGGAGCGGACGGTCGCCCTCGTGCTCGGCGCCGAGGGACACGGCCTGAAGCCCGCGACGCTCCGCGCGGTCGACGAGCACGTGGTGATCCCGATGGCCGGGGGAGTGGACTCCCTCAACGTCGCCGCGGCCAGCGCCGTCGTGTTCTGGCAGCGACGGGCGATGCTCGCGCAGGCCTGAGCCCCGCCGGTAAGGGGGAACTGCCAGTTCCTCCCGTCCCGTCGCCCCTGCTCCTAGCGTGGACAGCATGACGATCGATCTCACCGCACCGAATCCCTCCTTCACCCTGAACAACGGCGTGACGATGCCGGCCCTCGGCCTCGGCGTGTTCCAGACCCCGCCGGAGGAGACCTCCGCCGCGGTCGCCGAGGCCCTGCGCATCGGCTACCGCCACATCGACACCGCCGCGGCCTACGGCAACGAGCGGGAGGTCGGCGAGGGGCTGCGCGCCTCGGGCGTGGACCGCTCCGAGGTGTTCCTCGAGACGAAGCTGTGGATCACCGACTACGGCTACGACCAGGCGCTGCACGGCTTCGAGAAGTCCGCCGCGAAGCTCGGTGTCGACCAGATCGACCTGCTCCTGCTGCACCAGCCGCTGACCAGTGACTTCGAGAGGACGATCGGCGCCTACAAGGCGCTGGAGACGCTGCTGGCCGACGGGCGCGTGCGCGCCATCGGCATCAGCAACATCATGCCGGACGTGCTCGAGCGCCTGCTCGAGGCGACCGACGTGGTCCCCGCCGTGAACCAGGTCGAGGTCCACCCCTACTTCGCGCAGCGCGACGTGCAGGAGGCGGACGCCCGCCACGGAATCCTCACCCAAGCCTGGTCCCCGATCGGCGGCATCACCCACTACCGCGGCGACGTGGAGCGCTCCACCCTGACCGACCCGGTGATCGGCGAGATCGCCGCCGCGCACGGCCGCACGCCGGCGCAGGTGATGCTGCGCTGGGGCCTGCAGCAGGGCCGCTCCGTGATCCCGAAGTCCGTGCGGCCCGAGCGGATCGCCGAGAACCTCGACGTGTTCGGATTCGCGCTCTCCGACGAGGATCTCGCCCGGATCGACGCGCTGGAGACCGGCGAGCGAGGCGGCCCCGACCCCGACGCGATCACCCTGGAGACCTTCGGTCGCGAGATCCCGGAGGCGTGAACGGGGAGGAATACGGTGTGACCATGGACCATCGAGCAGAGGTGAGCGACTTCCTGCGCACGCGCCGGGACCGGATCACGCCCTCCCAGGCAGGGATCCTCGGCGGCACGCGTCGACGCGTGCCCGGGCTGCGCCGCGAGGAGGTCGCCGCGGCCACGGGGATCAGCGTCGAGTACTACGCCCGGATCGAGCGCGGCGACCTGCGCGGCGTCTCGACGGAGGTGCTGGACGCGCTCGCTCGCACCCTGCTGCTGGACGAGGCGGAGACCGACCACCTCCACGACCTCGCCGAGGCCGCGGGGCCGCCGGCCCGGCGGCGGCCCCGTCCCGCCGAACAGCCCTTCCCGGACACCCTGCAGCGCTTCGTCGACGCGGTCTCCGTGCCGGTGTGGGTGCGGGACCGTCGCATGGACGTGGTGGCGACGAATCCCGTCGGCCGTGCGCTGTACGCCCCGGTGCTCGAGGACCCCGCCGCGCGCGGGAACACGGCGAGGTTCGTCTTCTTCAGCCCCGCCTCGCGCGCCTTCTTCCCCGATTGGGAGGACAACGCCACCGGCATCGTCGCGACGCTGCGCACGTATGCGGGCCAGTCCCCGCGCGACAAGCGGCTCAGCGACCTCATCGGCGAGCTCGCCACCCGCAGCGACGACTTCCGGGTGCGCTGGGCCGCGCACGACGTGCGCCACCACCGCACCGGTCTCAAGCGCATCCGCCACCCCGAGGTGGGGGACCTCGAGCTCGGCTACGAGGCGATGGACTTCCCCGCCCATCCCGACTGGTTCATGTTCGGGTACACCGCCGCGCCCGGTTCGCCGAGCGAGGAGCGGCTGCGGCTGCTGGGCAGCCTCGCGCAGGAGTCGGCTGACGGGGCCCGCACGGCCGCCGACGGGCGCGCCACCGCAGCCGGCTGACGGCAGTGCCGAGGACCCACCAAAGCTCGCCGAACAGGGACCGGACGCGTGGCGATCGTGCTCCTGGATCAGCTGTCCCGGCTCCCGCGGCTCAGGCTCACGCAGGCTCCGCAGGCCGCGCCGCCAGTCGCTTCGCCAGCGGGATCATGACGAGCCCGATCACGGTCAGCACAGCGCAGATCGCGAAGATGCCGCGCTGTCCCAGCAGCGGCAGCGCCCCGGCGGCGATGATCGGCCCGGACAGGATCGCGCCGACCCGCCTCGCGTTCATGAACAGTCCCGTGGACATCCCCGCCCCCGGGATCAGGTCCTGGAAGAGGGTCAGCCCGATCCCGGAGATCGCGGCGAAGCCGAGCGCGTTCGGGATCTGCAGCACGAGCAGCAGCACCGGCTCGGTGACCAGCATCAGCCCGGCGTAGTAGACGGCCGAGAGCACGGCGCCGACCGCGACCAGGGTCAGGTGCGAGATGCGGTCGCCGAGCCGCCCGATGATCATCAGCGCCGGCACCTCGAGCGCGGCGGCGACGCCGAGCACGATCCCCGCCCACATGACGCCGAGGCCCACCGTCTCGGTGACGTACAGCGCCATGAACGTCATCGCCGTCGCATTCGTGGCCTGGAACAGCACGAACGCACCGATGATCACGACGGTCGCGGTCCTGCTGCCGGGTGGCAGCGCGTGCGGGGAGCGGGTCGGTTCCGGCGCCTCGGCGGCGGCGGAGCGGTGCTGCCGCATCATCACCGCGGTCATCACGATGTTCACCACCGCGATCACCACCAGTGCCAGCAGGATGCCGCGTGCCCCTGCCCAGCCGATGATCGCGGTCGCGAGCGGCGGCCCGCCCATCCAGGCCGCGGAGATGATCGCGCGGGTGTCGACGATCGTGGAGGTGGCCGCGCCGACGTCCCGCAGATGGGCGAACAGCATCGTGGTGCCGAGCCCCGCCGGGCCGCCGAGGACCACCAGCGCCACCGTCGCGAGCGGCAGCGTGCTCACCGCGGCGAGCGCTGCGGCCAGCGCGATCGTCAGCACAGCGGCGGCCATGAGCATCGGCAGGTAGGTGCGGCGCCGGTCCGTCCAGGCGGGCAGCACGATCGAGGCGATGAAGCCGCCGGCGTTGTAGATCGCCAGCGACCAGCCGATGTCTGCGGTGGAGGCGTCGTAGAGCGTGGCGAGGATCAGGGCGAGCGCGGGGCTCAGCAGCGAGGAGTGCAGTCCCCACAGTAGCGCCGCCGACGGCACGAGCAAGCGGGAGGCGAGGGGTCGCCGCGGGGCGTCAGCAGGCATGGAGATCCTTCATCGATCGGAGGTCGAGCTCCCGGCACGCTATGCCGCCGCCGTCCTCGCCGGGAGGAACTGCCAGGGCACCCCTCAGCTGCGACGCGCGAGCAGGCTGATCGTGTTCGGCAGCCGCCCGTCCCAGGCGGCGGCCGGCTCCTCCCCGTCGGGCCGCCAGAGATGAGACGCGTGCATGTGCGCCTGCGTGAGGCACTAAGGGTCACCCGCGAGTCCGCGGACCGCGGCGAGAGCGCCGAGGACCCCGCCCGGGAGCTGCTGCTGTTCTGCCACGGGTTCTGCAGCGCGCTGGACGCGCACCACACGGGGGAGGGCCGCACCCTGTTCCCGGCGATCGAGGCCGCCCGCCGCGACCTCGCGCCCGTGCTGCGCGCCCTCCAGCAGGACCATTCCATGATCGGCCACCTGCTCGGGGGTCTCGAAGCGGCGGTGAGTTCACGCTCCTCCCCGGAGGTGCTCGCGAGACACCTCGAGGGCATCGCCGCGACCATGGAGAGCCACTTCCGCTACGAGGAGCGGCAGCTGCTCACCGTGCTCGAGGGCCTCGCCCTCGACGCGGACCCGGGGGAGGCGCTGGGGACGCTGTGACGGTGATGAGGTCCGGGAAGGCGAGGAAGGCCCAGTACTCCTCGGCCGTGGGCCCGGCATCGACCTGCCCGATGCTCACGAGCCACGCGACCATCACGATGCCGTGGGTGGCGATGAGCAGGTCGTCCTCGGGCTCCTGGTCGGCGACTCCCGCTGCGAACCGCCGGGCGGCCTCGGCCACGCTCTCCCAGCTCACGTGCCGGGCGTCCGGCTCGCCGCGGATCCACGCTCCGCGCCGCTCCCGGGCCTTGTCGTCGAAGGGCTTCCGGGTCTCTCCACCTCGCCGAAGCGAGGGTCGATCAGCGGCTCCCGTCCGGTCGCCGCCCATGAACGCTCACCGGTGCCTCGCGAGGAGGATGCCCAGCAGCTCCGCGGTGGTCGGCGCGGTCAGCGTCGGCTCCCACGGATGGGGCCACGACCTCCCGTGGGAGACCCAGCCGGTAGAGAATCCCGCAGCCCGGCCTCCCTCGATGTCCGCCGTCGCATGATCGCCGATCATCCAGGTCTCTGCGCTCCGCTCCATCCCGTCGACGGCGAGCGCGAAGATCTCCGGATCCGGCTTCTTCACACCGGCCGCCTCCGAGATCACCACCCGGTCCAGCAGGGGACCGAGACCCGTGCGCTCGAGCTTCGCCGTCTGCTGCACGACCGTGCCGTTCGTGACCAGCACCAGCTCCGCGCCGATCCCGCGCAGCTCCTGAAGCGCCTCCGGGATCCCCGGATAGCAGGCGATGCCCTCCACGACACCGAGCTGCAGGTGCTCCTGGATCTCCTCGGCCGACGCGCCCGGTCGCAGCCGCCGGACGATCTGCGCCGCGAGCTCGGCACGCGGCCGGTAGCCGCCCCGGTCGGCCTCCACGAGCCAGTCGAGGTCGTCGGGATCGGCACCGATCCCTTCGATGAACGAGCGCGCCCAGTCCTCGAAGGCCCGCTGCCGGTCCACCAGGGTGCCGTCCAGGTCCAGGAGGACCAGCGGCGGTCTCCTCACAGCGCGATCTGGATCTTCACGTCCGTCGGCCGCCCCTCGAGGAACCGCTCGAAGGCGGCGACCGAGTCATCGAAGGCGAAGGTCTCCGAGACGAAGGGGGAGAGGTCCACGGCGTCGCTTGCGGCGAGGTCGATCGCCTTCTGGTGCACGTTCGCGTAGCGGAACACCGTCTCGAGCGAGACGCCGCGGCTCTGGGCGGTGGCGATGTCGAAGGGCACCGGATCCACCGGCATGCCGACCAGGACGATCCGTCCGCCCGGGGCGGGCAGCGCCCACAGGTCCTTGTACGCGGGCGCGGCGCCGGTCGCCTCGAAGACGACCTGCGGGCCCCAGCCGCCGGTCGCCTCGCGGACGACCTCGCCCAGGCTCTGCGCGGTCGCGTCGACCGTGGTGATCCCGTCGATCCCGTCGAGCAGGGCGAGCTTCTCCGGCAGCACGTCGGAGATGAACACACGGCTCGCACCGCCGGCGAGCGCGGCGAGAGCGGTCATGATCCCGATCGTGCCGGCGCCGACCACGGCGGCGACGTCTCCGGGGGAGATCTCCGCCTTGGTCGCGGCGAACATGCCGACCGCGAAGGGCTCGATCAGCGCGCCCTCGGCGAAGCTCATCGACTCCGGGAGCTTGTAGGTGTAGGCGGCGGGGTGGAGCACCTCGTCGGCCAGGCAGCCGTGGACGGGCGGGGTCGCCCAGAACTCGACGCCCGAGTCGACGTTGTAGTTGCCCTCCTTGACCGCGCGGGAGGTGGGGTCCGGCACGCCCGGCTCCATGACCACGCGGTCGCCGACGGCGAGATCCGTGACGCCCTCGCCGACCTCGAGGACGGTGCCGGCCCCCTCGTGGCCGAGGATCATCGGCGCCTCGACGACGAACGGGCCGATCTTCCCGTCGGTCCAGTAGTGCACGTCGGAGGCGCAGATGCCGACGGTGTGCATCGCGATCCTCACCTGACCGGGACCGGGAGCACCGGGCGCCTCGACCTCCTCGATCGACATCCGGTTCTTCTCGTGCAGCACCAGCGCTCGCATCCCAGTCCTCTCCCTCGATGTGCGGTCCGTCTCATGATCGCAGAGGAGCGGCGGGGGAGGAGGGGAGGTCCGACGACGGACGGAGCACCTCCCACTCCACCCTGCCCTGCCACCCTCGAGGGACAGGTGTATGTGTTTGTTCTTCCACGTACATCATGTACATCACGTACGCGCGCGTCGTGCCGGACACCCCCGCCCGTTCCCGCACCCGTCGCCTCGGCGCACCCATCGCTCCGGGCGCTGTCGCGCACCCCGAGCACGACGACGGGGCCCAGTGCGGCGGGAATGTGTCGCGCGAGACCCAGCCCGCGACCCCGCCCGTTCCGCTCGCCCCTCGTCTGTCACACCCCTCCTCGAGGCTTCGTATGCACGTTCGAAGCCACGACCTGGGCGCCTTGAGCGCCACCCCGCCGGGGCGTACAGTTCGAACCCCTGTTCGAACACCTGTGCGAAGGAACGGCGAAGGCCGGAAGGAGGAGCGCGATGGGCACCGCCCTGCAGATCGAGGACCGTGAGGAGCGGCTGTCCCGGGCCCGGGCCGCGCTCGGGGCGGCCGAGCGCTCCGCCGCCCGCTGGGGCGGACGGATCGACCGCACCGCCCTGCAGCCCTCGGCGCGCCCCGTCTCCGAGTCCGCGGACGACGGGCTCGGCGCCCGCCTGCCGGTCCCGGGGCCGCTCCGGACGCTGTTCCCGCGCGGGAGCCTGCGCGCCGGCAGCTCCGTGGCGCTCGAGGGCGCCGCGAGCACCTCGCTGCTGCTGTCCCTCGCGGTCGCCGCAGCGGGGGAGGACTCCTGGTGCGCGATCGCCGGGATGCCCGATCTGGGGCTGCGCTCCGCGATGGACGCGGGCCTGGACCCCTGCCGCCTCGCCCTCGCCCCGGCGGACGGCGAGCAGCGTCCCCAGGTGCTCTCCGCCCTCGCCGACGGGGTGGGCGTGCTCGTGCTCGGCCCCGACCTGGACCTCGCCCCGGCGCTCTGGCGCAGCCTGCTGGGCCGGGCCCGCACCGCCGACACCCTCGTCCTCGCCGCCGCCCCGCCCGGCCGCGCCGACCTCACGCTGCGCTCCACCGCTCGGGGATGGTCCGGCCTCGGCCAGGGCTCGGGACGACTGCGTCGGCGCCGTCTCGAGATCACCGCCGAGGGCCGCGGCATCGCCGGTCACCGGTCGGCCGAGGTGCTGCTGCCGCAGGTGGACGGGATGCTCGCAGCGGTTCCCGCCGGTGCGTCGGCGGGGGCTGCGGCCCGTCCGGCGGCGGTCCCGGAGCGGCGTCCGGCGATGCAGCTCCTGCCGAGCGTGCGGAGGGCCGGGTGATGAGCGTGCACGCCCCCGCCCACCTCCACGCCCCCGCCGCGGCCGACCCCGCTGCTGTCGACGCCGCCACCGCCCGGGCGACCCGCACCGTCGCCGTGACCGTCCCGGACTGGCCGCTGCTAGCCGCGCTGGACCGCCACCAGCGACGCCTCGAGGCCGCCGCAGGGGAGGAGGACGCCCCCGCGCCGGCCCCGCTCGATCTCGCCGCCGTCCCGGTGATCCTGCTCGACCAGCACCGCGTCACCCATGCCGGCGCCGCCGCCCTCGAGGCCGGGGTGCGCCCGGGGATGACGCGCCGCGCCGCCCGGGCCGCCTGCCCCGAGGCGCTCGTGCTGGAGGCTGACCGCGAGCAGGAGACCGCGCTGTTTGAGCTGGTCGCCGCCTCGGTGGACACGATCGCGGCCGGGGTGGACGTGCTGCGTCCCGGGGTGCTGCTGATGTCCGCCCGAGGGCCGGCCCGCCACCAGGGCGGGGAGGGGCGCCTCGCCGAGCGGATCCTCGACGCGGTCGCCGACCTCACCGGCTGGGACTGCGCCGTCGGGATCGCCGACGGTCCCTTCGCCGCACTGCTCGCCTCCGGGCCAGGCCGGATCGTGCACGAGGGCCGCAGCGCCGAGTACCTCGCCCCGCACCCGATCCAGGCCCTGCGCAGCGCCCCCGTCGGCCCCGGCTGGGGCCATCGCGGTCAGCCCTCGGCCGCCCGCCCCGAACGACGCCTCGACCTCGCCGAGACGGTCGACCTGCTGCAGCGGCTCGGGATCACGACCCTCGGCGATCTCGCCGCACTGCCCTCGGCCGCGGTCGCCGACCGCTTCGGCCCGGACGTCGCGACGCTGCACCTGCTCGCGCGCGGGCAGGAGCCCGCCCCGCCCGCCGCGCACCATCCCACCCAGCCGCTGCTGGCCGAGACGACGCTGGAGACCCCGCTGGTGCGCACCGACCAGGCGGCCTTCATTGCGCGTCCGCTGGCCGAGCAGCTGCACGCGATGCTGGTCGAACGAGGGCTGGTGTGCACCAGGCTGCGGATCGTGGCCCGCACCGAGGGCGGCGAGGAGATGGAGCGCACCTGGCGGCACGACGGGGCGCTGACCGTCGCCGACGTCGTGGACCGCATCCGCTGGCAGTGCGACGGATGGATCACCCGGGCGCGACTCGGCGGTCCTGCGACCGGGGCGATCACCCGGATCGGGCTGCACCCTCTGCAACTGGCCCCGGCGGGGGAGAACGCGCCCGCGCTGTGGGGCAGCGCCGGGGAGGCGGCGCAGCGGGCCTCCCGTGCGCTCGCCCGCGCGCAGGGCCTGGCGGGGGAGGAGGCGGTGCAGGTCCCGGCCCTCGTCGGGGGAAGGCTGCTGGCCGACGAGGTCGCCCTGGTGCCCTGGCGCAGCGAGAAGCCCGCACGGCGCGAGGGTCCCTGGCCCGGCGCCCTGCCCCGCCCGGTGCCCGCGACCGTGTTCCGCGACCCGCCCGCGGTGCGGCTCGAGGACGCCGCAGGCCGTCCCGTCGTGGTCACCGCCCGTGGTCTGCTGAGCGGCGCGCCGGCCCGCCTGCTCGTCCTCGCCCCGGGCGCGCCGGCGCTGCAGCGGGCCGGGCTGCGCGCCGGCTCCGGCTGCCAGGTGCTCGCCCATGCCGCTCCCGTCGTGCTCGACGAGCGCTGGTGGGCGCGGGACGGCAGGCGCGCCGCACGCCTGCAGCTCGTGGTGCGCGGAGCGAGCGCCGAGGAGGTCGCCGTGCTCGCCCTGTCCCGGGCGGGGGAGTGGACGCTGGAGGGGCTCTATGACTAGCGCGACGTACTGCGAGGAACGAGCGGTAGGAGCGCAGTCGGAAAGCACTGCTGAGGCGACGTGCTGCGAGGAACGAGCGGCAGGAGCGCAGTCGGAAAGCACCGCTGAGGCGACGTGCTGCGAGGAACGAGCGGCAGGAGCGCGGGCAGAGGGGGCCGGGACTGGAACCCGGGACCTCTTGAGTGTCAAAATAATGGAGGATATCCTCCGTTATATGAGAACCGAAGCGCCGCTGCTCGCCCCTATCTTCCGCTCGGACGGCCAGGCTCGTCTGCTGTCCGCCCTCATGCTCGACGACGAAGAGCGGAGTCTCACTCAGCTCGCCGAGCAGACCGGGCTGGCGTATCCCTCCGTCCATCGGGAATCCGCCCGTCTGCTGCAGGCGGGGATCCTGACCGAGCGCCAGGCAGGACGCACACGTCTGCTCCGCGCCGACCCGGACAGCCCCCTCGTCGCCCCCCTGCGGGAGATCCTCCTCATCACCACCGGGCCCGTTCCGCTGCTGAAAGACGAGCTCTCCCGGATCCACGGGATCGAGAGCGCATTCCTCCACGGCTCCTTCGCCGCACGAATGCGACGGGTGGACGGTCCTGCTCCGAACGACATCGATCTCATGATCATCGGGACCCCGGACCCCGATGCGGTGTACGACGCCTGCGGACGGGTCGAGGAGATCGTGCACCGCCCGGTCAATCCCACCATCACCACCCGCAGCGAGTTCGATCGCGACTCGGGATTCCACACCCGGGTGCGGAACAGTCCCACCGTCCCCGTCCTCGGAGAGCTGCCATGGCCTTGACCCCGCTCGACCCGGACCAGGAGCAGTCAGTGCGCGCTCTCGTGGCCGCGCGCCGACTGGAACAGGTGCCCGTCGACCTGCGGCGTGCAGAGCTGTTCCTGGAGAAGGCCCGTCGTCGCCTCGCGGACCTCGACAACCTCAGCTGGGCGGAGAGTCGATACAACCTCGCCTACGACGCCGCACATGACGTCGGAGAAGCGCTGCTGGCCGCCTACGGGTACCGGACGACCAACGGAACGGGACAGCACGAGGCGCTGGGACGCTTCCTGAGGGCAGTGCTGACCACGCCTCCAGGGCAGTCAGGGGCACGACGATTCGATCAGATGCGCCGTGCACGCAACCAGCTGCGCTACGAGGCCTCCAGCGTCGGGGACGCGGATGCCGACGTGGCGAGCAGGGCGGCTCGGGCGCTGCACGACGGCGCGGCAGCGCGGGGCGTCTGACCATGGCCCGCTGGTTCCTGGGCCCGCCCGCGTGGAAGGACCTCGAGGCGGTCCTCTCGGACCGTCCCGCCGAGCTGGTCTCCCCGCCGATCGTCGTCGAGCACACCGGGAAGCAGGCGGAGGATCCGTACCGTCCTGCCCGTCACGTCGAGTACGCGGAGCTGCACGCCCACTCCCACTTCAGCTTCCTCGACGGCGCCTCGAGCCCCGAGGACATGGCCATCCAGGCGGCCCGGCTCGGGCTCGGTGCGATCGCGCTGGTGGACCACGACGGGCTGCCCGGGGTGGTGCAGGCGGCGAAGGCCGCGGCCGAGGCAGGGATCGCGACCGTGTTCGGCGCCGAGCTGACCCTCGGCCTCGAGCCCGGGGCCGAGACCGCGAGCAGCACCCCCGTGATCTCCGCACCCCGCACCGGAACGCCCGACCCCGAGGGCGAGCACCTGCTGGTGCTGGTGCGGGACGAGGCCGGGTACCGCCGCCTCTCCGCCGCGATCGCCCGCGCCCACCTGGACAGCGGGCAGAAGGCCGCGCCCCGCTACCGTCTCGCCGAGCTGTCGCGGATCGCCCGGGAGGGGCACTGGCTGATCCTCACCGGCTGCCGCAAGGGCGCCGTGACCCGGGCCGCGAGCGCGCGCCTGGCCGAGGGCGACCTCGAAGGCGCCGCGCATGCCGCCGCGGAGCAGATCGCCCGCCTGGTGGAGCTGTTCGGGGCGGGCAACGTCGCCGTCGAGCTGATCGTCGGCGGCGGGGGAGAGGCCGACGAGCTCCACGACGCGCTCGCCCAGGGCGCCCGCCTGGTGCGCGAGTCGCACGGGCTGGACGCGGTCTCGCTGCCGCTGGTGGCGAGCACGAACGCGCACTACGCCAGTCCCTCGGACAAGCGCCTGGCCGACACCCACGCCGCCCTGCGCGCCGGGGGATCGCTGGAGAGCGCCGACCCCCATCTCACCTCCCGCCCCGCGCACCTGCGCAGCGGGGAGGAGATGGCGCAGCTGCTGCCCCGCTATCCCTCCGCGATCGCGCAGGCCGCACAGCTGGGCCGGGACTGCGCCCTGGACCTGCGCCTGCTCGCCCCAGATCTGCCGCCCTTCCCCGTCCCCGCCGGGCACGACGAGGCGAGCTGGCTGGTGGAGCTGGTGGAGATCGAGGGGCGCGAGCGCTACGGGCCGCGGCCCGCACCGGGCCTTCCCGAGAAGATCCCCGGGGCGTGGGCGCAGATCGACCACGAGCTGAAGGTCATCACCGACCTGCACTTCCCCGGCTACTTCCTGATCGTCCACGAGCTCGTCGACTTCTGCGCAGGGGAGGGGATCCTCGCCCAGGGCCGCGGCTCCGCCGCCAACAGCGCGGTCTGCTACGCGCTGGGGATCACGGCGGTCGAACCCGTCGGCCACGAGCTGCTGTTCGAGCGGTTCCTCGCCCCGGAGCGGGACGGCCCGCCGGACATCGACATCGACATCGCCTCGGACCGCCGGGAGGAGGTGATCCAGCACGTCTACGAGCGCTACGGGAGGGAGAACGCCGCGCAGGTCGCCAACGTCATCACCTACCGGGCGAAGCTCGCGGTGCGCGACGCGGCGAGGGCGCTCGGCTACGACCCCGGCGCGCAGGACGCCTTCGCCAAGCGGATCGAGCGCTCCTTCTCCTCGCTGAAGGACGCCGACGTGCCGGACGACGTGGTCGCCCTCGCCCAGCAGCTGCGGGACGCACCGCGCCACCTCGGCATCCACTCCGGCGGGATGGTCCTCGCCGACCGGCCCGTGATCGAGGTGTGCCCGGTGCAGTGGGCGGCGATGGCGGACCGTTCCGTGCTGCAGTGGGACAAGGACGACTGCGCCGACGCGGGCCTGGTGAAGTTCGACCTGCTGGGCCTGGGGATGCTGACGGCGCTCGACCATGCGCTGAAGATCGTCGCCGAGCACCACGGCCAGCACTTCGAGCTGCGCACCCTGCCGCAGGAGGACCCGGCCGTCTACGACATGCTCTGCGCCGGGGACAGCGTGGGCGTCTTCCAGGTCGAGTCCCGCGCCCAGATCTCCACCCTGCCGCGGCTGAGGCCGCGGGTGTTCTACGACCTGGTGGTCGAGGTGGCGCTGATCCGGCCCGGCCCCATCCAGGGCGGGTCCGTCCACCCCTACATCCGCCGCCGCGCCGGCGAGGAGGAGGTCACCTACCTGCACCCGAAGCTGAAGAAGTCCCTGGGCCGCACGCTCGGGATCCCGCTGTTCCAGGAGCAGCTGATGCAGATGGTGGTCGACGTCGCCGACTTCACCCCCGCCCAGGCCGACCAGCTGCGCCGCGCCATGGGCTCCAAGCGCTCCACCCAGAAGATGCTCGAGCTGTCCGATGCGCTGTTCACGGGGATGGCCCGCCACGGCATCACCGGGGAGGACGCCGAGGCGATCCACCGCAAGCTCCTCGCCTTCGCCAACTACGGCTTCCCCGAGTCGCACGCCTACTCCTTCGCGTATCTCGTCTACGCGAGCTCCTATCTCAAGTGCCACTACCCGGCCGCGTTCACCGCCGCGCTGCTGCGCTCCCAGCCGATGGGCTTCTACTCCCCGCAGTCCCTGGTCGCCGACGCGAGGCGCCACGGCGTGCTCACCCACGGCCCGGATGTGCTCGCCTCCCGCGCCCGCACCGACCTGGAGACCGACGAGGAGCACGTCGGGTACCGGCTCGAGACCCCGGGGGAGCAGGTGCAGGGGGAGCGGGCCGCGAGCGGCCCCGCGATCCGGCTGGGCCTGGACCAGGTGCGCGGCATCTCCACCGAGACCGCCGAGCAGATCGTCGCCGAGCGGGAGCGCGGCGGCCCCTTCGCCTCCGTCCCGGACCTGGCGCGGAGGGTGCGGCTGACCGCCCGTCAGCTCGAGGCGCTCGCGACCGCTGGGGCGCTGGACCGCCTCGCGAGCTCGCGCCGGCAGGCGCTGTGGGCGGCGGGCGCCGCCGCGCAGGAGTCCCCGGACACGATCCCGCACCTCGCCGTCGGCGCCGAGGCGCCGATGCTGCCGGGGATGAGCGATGCGGAGCTCGCCACCGCCGACGCCTGGGCCACCGGGATCACCCTCGCGGACCATCCGATGGCGCTGGTGCGGGAACGGATGACGGCCGAGGGGGTGCTCTCGATCATCGGCACCCGGGAGGCGGAGGACGGCTCCCGGATCCACGTCGCCGGGGTGATCACGCACCGCCAGCGCCCCGCGACCGCCGGGAACGTCACCTTCCTCAGCCTCGAGGACGAGACCGGGATCCTCAACGTGGTCTGCTCCCAGGGGTTCTGGGTGCGGCACCGGGCGCTTCTGCGCACCGCGCGGGCGATCGTGCTGCGCGGCATCGTCGAGAACCGCACCGGCGCGGTGAACCTCGTCGCCGACGCGGTGGAGCCCCTGGACCTGGCCGCGGCGGGCCGGTCCAGGGACTTCCAGTAGGCGGGATCAGGCCGCGGCGGGCACCGCGCCGACGACGCTCACGTGCGAGGAGCGTCGAGCGATCCTCGCCTTGCGCGAGGCCGCGAAGGTCACCAGCAGCGACACCGCCGCCCAGGCGAGGATCGCCAGCAGCGTCCCGGTGGTGCTGACCAGGCTGCCGCCGAGCGCCGCATGGACCAGGCCCTGGGTGACGATCGACAGCGGCATCAGCGAGCTCACCGACTGCAGCAGCGCGGGCGCCGTCTCGACGGGCACGATCCCCACCAGGGTCACCACTTGCAGCACCATCAGCACGATCGAGGCGATCCGCCCGATCCGGTCGCCCAGCACCGTCAGCAGCGCCTGGTGCAGCGCCGCGAACATCACCGCGCCCGCGAAGGCGACCACCCCCACCGACAGCGGCGAGACGGGGGAGATCCCGATCGCCGTGAGCACAGCGAGCACCGCGACGGTCTGCACCACCGCGATCAGCAGCGCCGGGGCGAGGGAGCGCAGCACCACCTTCCACATCGGCATCGCCCGGTCCAGCAGGCGGCGCGAGAGTCCCGGCAGCAGCAGGAAGGTGCCGAAGGCGCCCAGCCACAGCGCGAGCGAGGTGACGAACGGGAAGGTCGCGGTGTCCGCGCCGTTCGCCTCGTTCTGCCGCTGCGCGTCGGTGCCGACGGGGGATGCGGCCA
Source organism: Brachybacterium sp. sponge (assembly GCF_001613775.1). Lineage (NCBI taxonomy): Bacteria > Bacillati > Actinomycetota > Actinomycetes > Micrococcales > Dermabacteraceae > Brachybacterium > Brachybacterium sp. sponge. The sequence goes on from NZ_LRMP01000004.1 coordinate 284,267, forward strand.
TCTCGCTCATGCGCTGGCGCTCGGCCTCGCTGTAGGAGGGCACGCCGTCGGCGCCCTCGCGCAGACCGCCGGCCAGCTCCTCGCTGCCCTCGGCGAGCTGCCCGGAGCCCTCGGCGAGCTCGTCGGTGCCCTCGGCGAGCTCGCCGGCCCCGTCCGCGAGCTGCTGGTTGCCGCCGGCGAGCTGGTCCGCTCCGGTGCCGAGCCGGCCGGCGCCGAGCGCGAGCTCCTCGTTGCCGTCGGCGAGGTCGGAGGCGCCGTCGGCGGCGCCGCGAGTGCCCTCGGCGAGCTGGTCCGCGCCGGCGGCGAGCTGGTCGACGCCGTTCGCGTACTCGGTGAGCCCGTCGCGCAGACCGGTCACGCCGGTGACGAGCTCGCCGGCGCCGTCCGCGCTCGCGCGGGCGCCGGTGGCGAGCTGGTTCGCGGACTCGGTGAGGCCCGGGTTCTGGGCGGTGCCGTCTCCGGCGAAGGCCGTCTCGATCCCCTCGGCATAGGTGACCATGCCCCCGGTGCCCTGGACGAGACCGGGCTGCCGGTCGGTGCCGTTGATGCCGTCGGCGATCTGCTGGACGCCGTCGGCCGCGGCGGTCGCGCCCTCGCCGACGCCCTGGGCGGTGGCGGCGAGACCCGGGTTCTGCGCGGTGCCGTCGCCGTCGACGACGGTGTGCAGGCCCGAGCGGGCCTGGTCGATCCCGTCGACGTAGCCGGACATGCCCTCGACCGACCGGGACATCCCCTCGGCCTGCTGGCACAGCGCCACGGCCTGGGGATCATCGGGGTACCGCGCGGCGAGGTCGCAGGCGTTCGCCTGCATGGAGCCGGCCGCAGGAGCGTCGGCGGAGGCGTCTCCGACGGCGAGGGCCTTCATCCCCGGGTTCTGCGCTGTGCCGTCGCCCTCGATCAGGCTCGTCATGCCCGGGCCCTTGTCATCTCCGTCCACGATCGCGTCGAGGCCGGTTGCGGCCTGGTCGACGCCGTCGGCGTAGGCGACCACGCCCTCGGCGGCCTGGGCGAGGCCGGGCTGGTCCTCGGTGCCGCGGAGCCCGTCGGCCGCCTGCTGGGCGCCCTGGCCGAGCTCGGTCACGCCCTGGTCCACCTGGCGCGCCGTGGGGGCGAGTCCGGGGTTCTCCTCGGTGCCGTCGCCGGTGACCGCGGTGCCCGTCTGGGAGACGCCGCCGGCGAACTGCTCGAGCCCGTCGGCGAGCTGGTCGGCCCCTGCCTCGAGGCCGGGGTTCTCGGCGGTGCCGTCACCCTCGACGCCGGCGGCGAGCTGCTCGACGCCGGTCAGCAGGCCCGGCTGTCCCTCGGTGCCGCGCATCCCGGTCTGCAGCTCCCCGATGCCGCCGGCGAGCTCCTCGGTCCCGGTGGCGAGGTCGTCGAGCCCGTCGGCGAGAGTGCGGGTGCCGTCGGCGGCCTGCCAGGTGCCGTCGGCGAACGTCCACACGCCGCCCGAGAACTCCCGGGCGCCCTCGGCGGCCTGCGTGGTGCCGTCGGCCAGATCGCGTGTGCCACCCGCGAGCTCGTCCGTGCCCTCGGCCAGGTCGGAGGTGCCGCCGGCGAGCTCCTCGGCCCCGTCGGCCGCGTCGGAGAAGCCGTCGCCGAGGTCGTTGAAGCCCACGTAGAGCTGGTCGAGGTACTGCTCCGCCATCTGCCCGCCCATGGTGTTCGCCGAGGCCTCGGCGACGGCGGTGCCCACGAGCGCGTTGATCTGGCCGCTCGCGTCGTTGGTGGTGACCTCGAGGATCGCCCGGGATGCCTCGGGCGTGCCGAGGGTGGCCAGATGCTTCGAGAAGTCCTTCGGGATGACGACGACGGCCGAGTAGCTGCCGTCCTTCAGCCCCTGCTCGGCGTCCTCCTGGCTGGTCAGCTGCCAGTCGAAGCCGGTGGTCTCCGCGACGTCCTGCCCCTCGACGGTGCCGGGCTGGGTGAGGGAGCCGGCGAGCAGGCGGCCGAAGGGCACCGTCTGCGTCTCTCCGTCCGCGTCGGTCACCTCCGCGCCCTCGTCGAGGTTGACCACGGCGGCGGGCACGGCGTCGAGCCGGTCCACGCGGCCGCTGAGCGCCCACATGCCCAGCGCCGCCACGAGCAGGGGCAGCACCAGGACGACGATCAGCGTGCGGGGGTGGGCGAGGCGCTTCATGCGAGAGCTCCTTCGGGGGTCTGGGCGGTGGAGCGCTGGACGGAGAGGGCGAGCATGCGGCGCGGGTCCCGCAGGGTCGCGTGGAGGCGGCGCTCGGCGTCGGTGGCGTGCTCGGCGCGGGAGCCGACCACGATCGTGGCCCCGCGGGCGAGGAGCGCGTCGAGGCGCTCGACGAGCGTGTCGTCGACGGACACGGCGGCGTGGGCGAGGTCCTCGAGCTCCTCGATCACGATCACGGAGCGGCCGACGCGTCGGCCGTCGATCTGCTCGAGGCGCCGGGCCACGGGGGCGTCCGCGCCGATCCAGTGGGCCTGGGCCTGCACGGCGCCGATGTCATCGGGGGAGAGCCGGTCGTGGACGGCGAGGATGCCGGAGACCGGGGCGACGCGGCCTGCGACGAGGCCGAGGAAGGTCGCGCGGGCGGCGCTGTCGGGGGCGCGGACCACCAGCAGGGAGCCGGGGGCGACCGCGCCGGTGAGCGGGCCGAGGGTCCCCTTCTCGCCGAGCAGGGGAGCGACCGTGTCCTCGAGGCGCAGCGAGTGCCGGCCGTTCTGCTCGGTCCAGTGCCGGTGCTCGAGCACGCCGGCCAGGCCCTCGCCCTCGACGTCGACGGTGGGCAGGAGGCGGTCGAGCCAGCGCGGCAGCCACCAGGCGTGCCGGCCCAGCAGCGCGAGCACGGCGGGCACGAAGGTCATCCGCACCACGAAGGCGTCCACCAGCACACCGACGGCGAGCGCGACCGCGATCGGCTGCAGCATGAACCAGCCCGAGGTCACGAAGCCCGCGAACACGGAGACCATGATCAGCGCGGCGGCGGTGACGACGGGGGCGTTGGCGGTGAAGCCGCGCTCGATCGAGTGCTTCGCATCGCCGGTGTGCACGAACTCCTCGCGCATGCGGGAGACGAGGAAGACCTCGTAGTCCATCGCGAGCCCGAACAGCACGCCCATCACCATGATCGGCATGAAGGAGACGACCGGCCCGTTGACGTCCACGAAAAGCGGCCCGTTGAACCAGCCGTACTCGAACACCATCGAGGTGACGCCGAAGGCCGCGGCGACCGAGAAGAGATAGCCGACCGACGCCTTCAGCGGCACCCACAGGGAGCGGAAGACGAGCGTCAGCAGGATCAGGGACAGGCCGACGACGAACAGCGCGAAGGGCAGCAGCGCGGCGGAGAGCTTGTCGGTGACGTCGATGCCGATCGCGGTCGCGCCGGTGACGGTGACGTCGGAGATCGAGAGGTCCTGCTCCCAGCCGTCGGCGCTGTCGCGCAGAGCGGCGACGAGGTCCTTGGTGGACTGCTCGGTGGGTCCGCCCTCGGGGATCACGACCACCACGGCCATGTCGGCGCCCTGGTTGGGGGTCGCCAGCTGGATCTCCTTGACGTGGTCGAGCTCGGAGATGTCGCTCTCGAGCTCGTCGACGACGGCGAGCGGATCGGTGGTGTTGATGATGTCGGCGGTGACCAGCAGCGGGCCGTTGTAGCCGGGGCCGAACTCCTCGGAGACGAGGTCGTAGGTGTCGCGCGCGTCGGTGCCGACCGGCTCGGTGCCCAGGTCCGGCAGGGCCAGCTCGAGGTCCTTGATCGGGATCGCGAGCGCGCCGACGCCGATCACGACCGCCAGGATCGTCAGCGCCGGCACCTTGGTCACCAGGCGCACCCAGGTGCGGCCGAAGGAGCGGCGGGGGCGCTGTGCGGGGTCCGGCTCGGGCAGGGCGCCGTCGTTCTCGGCCATCAGACGGCGGATCCTGCGGGGCCGCAGCCGCTCGCCGAGGATGCCCATCAGCGCCGGCAGCATGGTCAGCGCCACCACGACGGACAGCGCCACGGTCGCGGCCGCGGCGACGCCCATCACGGTGAGGAAGGGGATGCCGGTGATGAACAGGCCCACCAGCGCGATGATCACGGTGAGGCCGGCGAAGATGACGGCGCTGCCGGAGGTGGCCAGGGACTTGCCGATCGACTCGTGCACGTCGTCGCCCTGCGCGAGCTGGTCGCGGTGGCGGGAGAGGATGAACAGGGCGTAGTCGATGCCGACGGCGAGGCCGAGCATGGCGCCCAGCGCGGTGGTGACCGAGGGGATGTCCACCCCGGCGGACAGCGCGACCAGCGCCAGCATCGACACGCCCACGCCGACGATCGCGGTGACGATCGGGATGAAGGCGGGGATCAGCGAGCGGAAGACGATCGCGAGGATGATCAGGGCGGCGATGATGCCGAAGACCTCGCCGGCGCCGAAGGGGACCTCCGCGCTCTGCAGCACCTGCCCGCCGAGGTGCGTCTCCAGGCTCGGCGTGCCGGCCTCCTCGACGAGGGAGCGGATCTCCTCGACGGAGCTCTCGGGGAAGGCGCCGGTCTGCCCCTCCATCTGGAACTGGGCGATGATCGCGGTGTCGTCGTCGGTGCGCGTGCCGGGGGAGAGGTCATCGAAGGGGGAGGGGGCGGCCGCGACGCCCTCGACCTCGGCGATGTCCTGCATGAGCGCGTCGATCTCGTCCTGGTGCTGATCGACGCTCGAGCCGTCCTCGGTCACCAGCACGACCTGCCCGGCGGTGCCGCCCATCTCGGGGAAGCGGTTGGCGAGGGTGTCGATGCCGCGCTGCCCCTCGGTGCCGGGGATCTCGATGTCGGCGGTGAAGGTGCCGCCGAGGCCGACGGCGAGGCCGCCGACGATCACCAGCAGTGCGACCCAGGCTCCGACGATCTTCCAGCGCAGGGAGGCCATCAGAAGGCCCAGACGGTACAGGGACGAGGACACGCGGCCTCCAGGACGAGCTCGGCACGAGGGCGACGACGGACCCCTGCTCGAGACGTCCGCGAATTCGATACGAAGATGTATCGATGGGATACTATCGGTCCCGCCGCACCCCCTTCAAACGGCGTCACCGCGTGAGGCGCCTCTCAGTCGCGCAACCGAGGAGCCATGACCGATCTGTTCGAGCCGCTGCCCGAGTCCGCGGGCACGCGACGCAAGGAGAACACCCGCGCCAAGCTCGTGCGCGCCTCGCTGGACGTCTTCGTCGAGAAGGGCATCGACGGCGCGACCGTCGACGACCTGGTGAAGGCGGCCGGCTTCACGCGCGGCGCCTTCTACTCGAGCTTCTCGAGCAAGGAGGAGGTGTTCATCGCCCTGTTCGACGAGGTGACCGCCGAGCTCATGGCAATCGCGAACAGCTCCGTGGAGAGCGCGGTCGCGGACGTCGAGGCCGACGAGAGCTGCTCGATCCTCGAGGCCGACGACGCGCAGGTGATGCTCGCGGTGTTCGAGGGGATCCGCCCCTTCGGCCGCCAGTGGTACCTGCTGTACTCCGACGCGATCGCCCGCTCCCTGCGGGACGAGGCCCTCCGCGCGGAGCTCGCCGAGCAGCGGGAGCGGATGCGGAACCAGATCGGGGCACTCCTGGCCACACGCCTGGAGGCCTCGGGGGAGCGGGCGCTGCTGCCCGTCGAGGACCTCGCCCAGCTGCTGATGGGCATCTTCATCGACCTGCTCGTGCGCGAGCAGCTGGAAGGACGGGACGTCACCCAGCTCGCGGCGACCACGATCCTGGGCACCCTGCGGGCCTTCATCGCCCCGAAGTCGGACTGACCGCTTCGCGGCACTGCGCACCGTCCGCCCGTTTCGCCGCGACACGCCGGAACAGGAGCGGGCGGTGGCGCGATCCTGGGGACCCCTCTACGGTGGACGCGGTGTGATCCCCGTCGCACTCTTCCTCGCAGTGCAGCTGTCCCCTTCCCCAGGAGCTTCCCCATGTCGTCCTACCGTCCCCGCCATCTCGCCCCTCCGGCCGAGGCCGCCGACCCCGCCTCGGGAGCCTCCCGCCGCAGCGTGCTGCGCGGCGGAGCCCTCGGCGCCATGGCGCTCGGCACCGGCACCGCCGCCCTCGCCGCACCCGCCGCGCAGGCCGCCGGCATCTACGGCCAGGACGTCTCCGGCTGGCAGGGGGAGGTCGACTGGGCCGCCCAGGCCGCGGCCGGCTCCCGCTTCGCCTACGTCAAGGCCACCGAGGGCCGCTCCTACCGCAGCCCCGCCTTCTCCCACCAGTACACCGGCGCCGGCGGCGCCGGGCTCGTGCGCGGCGGCTACCACTTCGCCCGCCCCGACTCCGGCGGCCCCGAGGAGCAGGTGGACTTCTTCCTGAACAACGGCGGCGGCTGGACCGGCGACGGGATCACCCTGCCGGGCATGGTCGACTTCGAGGCCTACTCCGGTCTCCCGCGGAACTACGGGCTCGGCCAGCAGGAGATGCGGGACTGGATCTCCGCCTTCTCGATCCGCTACCGCGACCAGGCCGGGCGCCGCCCGGTGATCTACACCAACCTGCACTGGTGGAATGACGTGGTGGGGGACTGGACCCCGACGAACTCGCCTCTCTTCCTCGCCTCCTACAGCTCCTCCCGCCCCAGCACCCTCCCGGGCCGATGGTGGGGCTGGGAGCTGTGGCAGTACTCCGACTCCGGCCCCTTCGCCGGCGACTCCAACCTCTGGTACGGCGGCGAGAGCCAGTTCGAGAGCTTCGTCGCTGACGCGGACTACGACGCCGCCGGCATCTGACACCGCCGACGCCCTCGCCTCACGGCGAGTCCCCGTCGGCCCCTGCGCCGCCCCGGCCGGTCCCGTGACCGGCCGGGGCAGCGCCGTGCTGTGTACCCTTCCCCGGTGACTGCTGAACAGAACCGCACCGCCCCCGCCCCGCCGTCTGGACGCCCGGCCGGCGCCGTCTACGCCGACCGGGGCTCCTCCCACTTCGACATCCTCCTGGCCTCCATGGTCACGGTCGTGATCCTCTCCGGCATCGGAGCCGCCAAGGGCGTCAGCTTCGGCGACGTGCCCGGCACCGGGTTCGAGATCATCACCGACGGCGGCTTCTTCCTCTTCCCCCTCGCCTACGTGCTCGGCGACATCGTCACCGAGCTGTACGGCCCCCGCAGCGCCCGCCGCGCCATCCTCACCTCCTTCGCCGTGAGCATCCTCGCCTCGCTCAGCTACCAGGTGATCATCGCGCTGCCGCCCTTCCCCGACGAGTACGGCCTCGCCAAGCAGGAGGCCCTCGAGCTCGCGCTCGGGCCGGTCTGGATCGTCGTGCTCGCGGGCCTCGCCGGCTTCCTCGCCGGGCAGACCCTGAACTCCCTGGTCGTCTCCCGCATGAAGCGCCGGATGGGGGAGCGGGGCCTGATCGCGCGCCTGTTCACCTCGAGCGGCCTCGGCGAGCTGGTGGACACCATCATCTTCTGCGCGATCGCCTCGGTCGCGATCGGCATCACCACCTTCGAGCAGTACCTGGAGTACACCGTGCTCGGCGTGCTCTACAAGGTGCTCGTCCAGTACGCGATGATCCCTGTGACCTCCGCGGTGATCCGCTGGCTGAAGCGCACGGACCCCACCTATCAGCGCCGACTGGCGGAGCAGGGAGCCGACGCGCGCTGATCGACCCTCGGCGTCCGCCCGGCCGACGAACGTCGAGGCCGACGCCCTCCCGCCTGACGAAGGTCGGCGCCGCCGCCGACGAAGCGGCACTTCCTCGACGGTGCGAGGGCGGGGAGGGTGTTCCCATGACCACGACGAACACCTCCTCGCCCCTGCCCCCTGACCCCACGAGCGCGGCCTCGTCGGCCGGCGCCATCGCACCGCCCCGCGCACCTGAGGCGGAGCTCGCATCCCGCCACGACGCCGCACCGCGCACCGGACTCGACCCGGAGCGCCCCTTCGGCGCGCACCTGCGCCTGGCCTGGTGGAAGCCGCTGCTGGTCATCCCCGGCCTGCTCGTGGCGATGGTCGTGCTCCAGACCGTGCTGACGCTGATCGTCGTCCTCGTGGAGGTGGCGGCCTTCGGCCGCGACCCGATGGACGTCTCGATCAGCCCACTGATGATGGCGGTGATGAACCTCAGCCTCGCCGCGATGGGACCGCTCGCGGTCCTGGTGACGGCGCTGGCGGCCCGCGTGCCCTGGCGCTCGCTGATCGCCTCCCCGCGACGGGCCAGCCTGCGCCGCGGGATCGTCTACGCCGGGGCGTTCTCGGCGCTCGTCGGCGCGGCGCTCGCCCTCACCGCCCTGATCGACCCGTCGGCCGCGGGGATCGGGCAGTTCGCGATCACCTCGACCACGATCGGGCTGGTCCTGGTCGCGCTGCTGACCACCCCGCTGCAGGCGGCGGGGGAGGAGCTCATGTTCCGCGGCGCGATGATGCCGCTGTTCGCCTCCTGGATCCGAGCGGTCAGGCCCGCGCTCGTCCTCGGCATGATCGCCTCCAGCATCGTCTTCGGCCTCGTGCACATGTCGGTGGATCCGTGGCTGCTGAGCTACTACGCGGTCTTCGGTCTGTGCATGGCGGCGATGGCCGTGATCAGCCACGGCCTCGAGGCGCCGATCGCCTTCCACGTGATGAACAACCTGATCATGATGGTCGTCGGCGCGCTGTTCGCCGGAGGCGGCGGCATCGTCATCGACCGCAGCGTGGGGATGGGCGGGCCGGTCATGCTCGCGATCATGGCCGTGGATCTCGTGGCCGTCGGCCTGGTGTGGCTGTACGAGAGGTCACAGCGTCCCTAGGATGGTGCGATCGAGCCGGGCGGGATCCCTGTGATCTCCTCCCGGCTCGTCGTCTGCCGATCCCCTGAAGGAGCACCGTGGCCCCCGCCGCCGACGACATCCCCCGCGAGGATCCCGCCCAGGACCCCCGCCCCGAGCCGACCACCTCCACCGGCCCGGTCCCCACCTCCACCGGTTCCGTCCCCACCGTCACCGGATCGATCCCCACCATCACCGGCGCGATCCCCGTCCTCGAGGATCCGGCCGACCACGAGCTCGCGCACCTGCCCGACGAGGAGCAGCTGAGCCGCACCCGCTCCAAGGTCACCGTGATGGTGATCGTCGTGCTGACCACGCTGAGCGCGATCGGCCCGCTCGCGACCGACATGTACATCCCCGCCTTCCCGGAGGTCGCGGGGGAGCTCGGCACCACCGCCTCGCGGATGCAGCTGACGATCACCGCGTTCTTCCTCGGCACCGCGAGCGGGCAGATCGTCGCCGGGCCGCTCTCGGACCGCATGGGGCGGCGCGGCCCGCTGCTGATCGGGATCATCCTGTGCCTGCTCGCCTCGATCGGCTGCGCCCTGGCGCCCTCGGTCGAGGTGCTGCTGGTGCTGCGCGTGCTGCAGGGGATCGGCGGCGGCTTCGGCATGGTGCTGGGCCGCGCGGTGCTGATCGACATGACCGACGGCCCGGAGCTGTTCCGGATCATGAACATCATGCAGGGCGTGGGCGGCGTCGCCCCGATCGTCGCCCCGCTGCTGGGCGGGATCATCCTGGTGTTCGGCCAGTGGCGCGAGATCTTCGTGGTCATCGCGGTGATGTCGCTGATCTCGCTGCTCGGCGTGCTCTTCCTGATCCCCGAGTCGCTGCCGGTCTCCCGGCGCCACTCGGGCGGCTTCCGCACCTTCCTGCGCAACTGCCGCACCCTGCTGGGCCGACGGATCTTCGTCGCCTACATGCTGGTCAACGCGTTCTCCGCCTTCGCGCTGATGGCGTACGTCTCCGCGTCGTCCTTCGTGGTGCAGGAGATGCTGGGGTTCTCCTCGAGCGAGTACTCGGTGAGCTTCGCGATCAACTCGATGGGCATGATGGCGATGTCGCTGCTCTCGGCGCGGCTGACCCGCACCATCCATCCGCGCAGGCTCATCCGCGTGGGCCTGATCGTCGTGTCGCTGGCGAGCTTCGCGCTGCTGATCGGGAGCCTGTTCCTGGACACCCCGGCATGGATCGTGCTGCCGGCGTTCTTCTTCACCGTCGCGCCGCAGGGCATGATCTTCGGCAACGGCGGCGCGCTCGCCTCGGACCAGGCGCGCGAGTTCGCGGGCACGGGCTCGGCGATGCTGGGGCTCGGCTTCTCGTTCTCGGCCTCGATCGCGGCGCCTCTCGTGGGCGTCGCGGGCACGCACTCCTCGCTGCCGATGGCGATCGCGATGGTCTGCGGCGTGCTGATCTCCGGTGCGTTCTTCGTCATGGCGGGCCGGGGGAGCGGCGCCGACACCGGAAGGATGCCGGGCGAGGCCTGAGCTCTGCCCGCCCTTGATCCCGCGCTTGCTCTCCGGCCTCGCCTCGTTGCGCATGGCGCACATCACAGCGAGAATGCGGGGGAGCGGCCCCAATGCTGGAGCATAGGCAGTCCAGGGCCTGTGACCAGCAATGATGCACCGGTCGTGCTGACGGATCCTCGGACGGAGTGAGCATGAACGAGACGTGGCAGCGGATCCGACGACGGCTCAGCCCGGGCGGAACACCGTCTCTGCCCGAGCTGTACCCGGGCGAGAAAGGCGTCGACTCCATCGAGATCGCGCATGACGCAGACTCCGCCGGTCTCGACGTCCCCAGCCCGAAGGATGAGTTCCTGGACAGCGGTCGGATAGTCCTCGAAACATCGGACGATGCCGAGGACGACCGCTGAGGTCGACGGCCCTGACGCACCGCATGCCATCTCCATGCCGTCTTCGCATCGGGCACCGCCTACGCAGCGTCGACAGCGCCCGACGACTGCCCGGAGTCAGAACACGTCCACATCTCGCTGCCACAAGGTTCCGAAAGACCAGGCACTGCGACGAGATGCCGGCGTGAGACGACGCTCGGAGTCATGACCGGTCGTAGACACTCGGAGACCTGACCGGTCGCGATCGAGTGGCAGGTTTCGATCGCTTCATGAAAGGAATACCGACTGATACCCGCCACTCGGCTCTGAGCACCTCTGAACACTGGGCCGATAATGCACGTTATGTAAAGTAGGGTGAGGAGCCCGGGCTGCTTGCCCTCCCCCTCACGCTGACTGGCTTGCGGACGCCTGCGCCGCCTTCTCGGGACGGATCCTGTCCATCGCGGGATCGTAGAGCGGCTCCTCCGCCACGGTTGCCGCGAAGCGTCTGCCGAGGTACTCGACCTCGACGCCGTCGCCGACCGTCAGATGGTCGGGCAGCCAGGCGTACGCGATCGCACGACCGAGCGTGTAGCCGTAGGCGGCGCTGGTGACGTACCCGGCGGCGGACTCGGACCCGGGCAGGAACACCGGCTCGAGGCCGAGTGCGATCGACGTCGGCTCGTCGAAGGTCAGGCAGGTCAGCCGCGTCGTCGCAGCGGCCGCACGCGCGGCCAGCGCGTCCTTGCCCACGAAGTCCGCCGTCTTCGAGGCCTTCACCGCGAAGCCGATGCCGGCCTGGACGGGCTCGTGCTCGGTGGTCATGTCCGTCCCGAAGGAGCGGAAGCCCTTCTCCAGGCGCAGCGACTCGAACGCCTCGCGCCCCGCCGCGACGATGCCGTACTCCTGCCCCGTCGCGAAGATCGCGTCCCACAGCCGCTCCCCCAGGTCCGCCGAGGTGTACAGCTCCCAGCCGAACTCGCCGACGTACGACAGCCGCATGGCGGTCACCGGGATCCCCGCCAGCGTGACGCTGCGGGTGCGGAAGTAGCCGAGCTCCTCGGCGCCGAGGTCCTCGTCCGTCAGCCGGGCCGCCACCTCGCCCGCGAGCGGGCCCCACAGCCCGATGCAGCACGTCCCGGGCGTGATGTCGCGCACCTCGACCCACTTCGCGGGGTCCTGCTGCGATTGGTGCCTGGCCTCGCGGGCGAGATAGGCGAGGTCGATGCTGCCGTTGGCGCCCACCTGGTAGTCGTTCTCGCCGAGGATCGCGACGGTGATGTCACTGGTGATGCCGCCCGCCCGGTCGAGCAGGAGTGTGTAGCTGACCGCGCCGGGCCTGCGCCGCATCGACGACGTGGTCAGACGGTCGAGCAGGTCGGCGGCACCGGGGCCCGTCACCGAGAAGCGCGTCAGCGCCGTCATGTCGTACATCGCGACGGCGGTGCGCGTCCTCCACGCCTCGCATGCCGCGACGGGCGAATGGAACTGCGCCGACCAGTCGTCGCGGGGCGGGGCCGCCCACTCGGCGGGCAGCTCCTCGAGCAGGTGCGCATTGGCCTCGTACCAGTGCGGACGCTCCCAGGAGTGCGCTTCCAGGAAGAAGGCGCCCAGCTCCACCTGGCGCCGGTGGAACGGGCTGAGCCGGAGGTCGCGCGGCGAGACCCGCGGCTGGCGGGGATGCAGGATGTCGTAGATCTCGACGAAGTTCTGCTGGCTCGTCTCGTCCACGTAGGCGCGCGTGGTCTGGATCTTCTCGAACCGGTTGACGTCGAGGCCCGACAGGTCGGTCTCCGAGGATCCCGTCGTGATCACCTCGGCGAGGGCCCGCGAGATGCCGACCGAGTGGGTCACCCACACGGCCTCGGCCATGAAGAACCCGTCGACCCCGGCGGACTCCCCCACCAGCGATCCGCCGTCCGGCGTGAAGGAGAAGACGCCGTTGAAGGCACGATCGACCGAGGTCTGCCGCAGCTCGGGCAGCAGCCTCTGCGACTCCTCCCACTCGGCCGCGAAGTCCTCCGGCGTGAACGGGAGGCTCGAGGGCATCGCCTCGTCGGTGATCTCCTCGGCGCGGTGCTGCGGCAGGTCGTCGAGGGCGACGGGCATGGGGCGGTGCGCGTACGAGCCGATCCCGATCCGGTCGCCCCACTCGCGGTAGTAGAGATCGCGGTCCTGATGGCGCAGGATCGGGGCGGAGGCGCCCTTGGGCAGCTCGTTCTTCCCCCGGAGGCTCGGCACGGGCGAGGTGATCGCGAACTGGTGGCCGAGCGGCAGCAGCGGCACGTCGACCCCGGCCATCTCGCCGATCCGCGGGCCCCAGAACCCGGCGCAGGAGACGACGACGTCGGCCGGGATGCGCTCCTCCCCCACGAGCACGGCGCGCACGCGGCCGCCCGAGGTGTCGATGCCCGTCACGGTGGTGCGGTCGCGGAACTCGACCCCGGCCCTCCGCGCGCGCTCGATGACGAGGCGCGTTCCCTTCATCGCGAGCGCGAGGCCGTCCCCGGGCGTCCAGAGGCCGCCGAGGACGGGCTCGGGATCGACCATCGGGAAGAGTCGACGGCATTCGTCGGTGTCGACCACCTGCGCCTCGACTCCCCAGGAGCGGTTCCAGCCGGCACGACGATGCAGGTCCTGCAGCCGCTCGGGGGTGGTCGCGAGCTCGAGACCGCCGACGGCCAGGTACGACCCGGTGCCGTCCGGTCCCCTCAGGTGCGTGTACTTCTCGATGGTCTGCTGCGCGAACGCGGTCATCGACTTCGAGGGGTTCGTCGAGAAGACGAGGCCGGGGGCGTGCGAGGTGGACCCGCCCGGCGTCTCGAGCGGGCCCTGCTCGAGCACGAGCGTGTTCGTGGCGCCGCGCTGGGCGAGTTCGTCGGCGAGGTTCGCGCCGACGATGCCGGCGCCGATGATGACGATGCGGGGTGCGGTGCTCATGGGAGCTCTCTCTCGTGGGGTCAGGCGTCGATGACGAGGTCGGTCACGGCGGTGGAGCAGCAGGGCAGGAACTTCCCGGCGGCGATCTCGCGTGCGCGGATGCCGCCCTGGTGGTGCATGTCGACGTCGCCCTCCAGCTTCACGATCTTGCAGGAGCCGCACATGCCCTCCTGGCAGTTGGCGCCGATGCGCACGCCGGAGGCCCGTGCCGCTTGGAGGATGTTCTGCTGGGGGTCGATGCGCACGTCGAGCCCGCTGCGGACGAAGGACATGGTGAGCGCGCCGGCACCGACCACCTGGCGCTCCCCCTCCGGTGCGTCCGGGGTGCGGGGGACGGGCGCGCTCGCCTCGGCGTCGACCGCCACGGTGGGCTCCACGTGCGCGAGCTCGGGGAGATCCGCCGCGAGGTCGAAGACGTCCAGGACCGCACCCTGGTGCTCCGCGCTCTCCTCGACGGCGACCTGCAGGTCCTCGGCGAACTCCGTGGCGGCCGCGAGCTCTGCCGCGTACTCGCGCCGTGTGGCGGAGTCGCCGGTGAAGTTCTCGACGAACACCGAGGTGTCGTCCACGCCGACCGCGGGCAGGCAGTCGAGGACCTGCTCGAGGTATCCCTGCGGGCCGCAGGCGTACACCTGTCGACCGTTGGCGTCGGGCGCGACGGCGTCGATCATCTCCGCCGAGATGCGCCCCACGCGGGCGCCCCACCCCTCGGGCCGCTCGCGGTCGCCGAGCGAATAGGCCACCCGGATCCGGAAGTCGGCCTTCTCGAGGAAGTCGAGCTCGTCGACGAAGGCGAAGCGTTCCGGGGACGAGCCGTGGTACAGCAGGCAGACGTCGGCCTGTCCCGGCAGGGAGTGGATCGTGCGGATCATCGACATGATGGGGGTGATGCCCGATCCGGCGGCGAGGAACAGGTAGCGCGCCCGGCGGTCGTAGTCGGGCAGGTGGAACGCGCCGACCGGGCCCAGCATGTCCAGGATCATGCCCGGACGCATGGTGGCGTGGGCCCAGGACGACACCAGACCTGCCGGGTCGCGGCGCACCGTCACGGCGAAGGTCCAGGGAGAGGTCGGGGCGCTCGAGAGCGAGTAGCTGCGGCTGACCGGCTCGGCGTCCTCCCCGTCCACGGGGAAGTCGATGTTGAGGTACTGGCCCGCACGGAACGCGAGCGGCGCGCCGTCGAGCCGTCGGAACACGAAGGTCGTGCAGTCCTGGGACTCGGGGATGGTCTCGACGCACTCGGCTTGGAACTCCTCCGGGTACCAGGGGCCGAGGGCCGTCGCGGCGTGCGCCGGCCCCGCCACCGCCGCGAGCACGCGGTTCCACGGCATCTCGAGGCCACGGGTGCGCAGGGCGAGCGACACCGCTCCCCTGTCCACGTCGACGTCGAAGCTCACTGCAGCGCCTCCCGCAGGCGGGTGATGTACCAGTTCACGAACGCTTCGACCTGGTACTCGCTCTTCATGTAGGGGCCCGGCTCGTAGGCAGGGCTGGCGGCGCCTCGCTGGCACAGCTCGACGAACGCCTTGTCCTGCAGGTTGGTCTGCTTCCAGGTGTGCGTCAGGGCCTCGAGGTCGTAGTCGACGCCCTCGACGGCGTCGTCGGCGACCAGCCAGGTGGTGCGCACCAGCGTGCGCCCCTCGTCGAGGGGGAACGCCGCGAAGGTGATGACGTGATCGCCGAGGAGGTGGAACCAGCTGTTGGGCTGCAGGTGCATGGAGCAGCGGCCCAGCCGGAAGTCGGGCAGGTCCCCCAGCAGCTTCTTCGACAGCCGACGGCCGTCGGCCGAGAACGACTCCCCCTCGCCGTCGAGCGGCTCGCGCGAGATGCGGATGCCGGCCACGCGGGTGTCGAGCTCTTCGACCACCTCGAACGGCAGCCCGTACCGACGGCATCGCTGCTCGAGGGCGGCGCTCGCCGAGAGGTTGCGGCTCCACACGTCGGCGAGGTGGGACGGCACCGTCTCGTCGGTGAGGCCCCAGGTGGGGAACAGCGAGCACGCCAGCTCGGGGTGGCCGTCGCAGTGGTAGCACTCGCGGTTGTTCTCCATCACGAGCTTCCAGTTGCCCTGCTCCACGATGTGCTGCTGGTACGCGACCTTCGTCGCGCCGAGCTCGTGCGGCTCGATGTACGGGCGGAAGATCTCGGCGACCTCGTTGAAGTCCTCCGGCGGCTCCGCCGCGATGCACACGAAGATCAGGCCGCCCACCACCCTGCAGTGCGCGCGCTTGAGCGCGAAGCAGCCGGCGTCGAAGTCGATCTCGCCGGGCGCGGAGGCGTGGATCAGCGCTCCGTCCGGGGAGTACGTCCACGAGTGGTACCCGCACACCAGGTTCCCCGTCGTGCCGGAGTCCTCCGTGAGGACCCGGGCTCCGCGGTGGCGGCACACGTTGTGCAGGGCCCTGACGGAGCCGTCGTCGTGGTGCAGCAGGATGAGCGCATAGGGACCGAAGTCGACGGTGATGTAGTCGCCCGGCTCGGGCACCTCGGCGATGCTCCCCGCGAACAGCCAGTGCCGTCCGAAGACGGCGCGCATGTCGAGGTCGAACAGCTGCCTGTCGGTGTAGAACGGGGCCGTCAGCGAGAAGCCGGGCCGACGGGAGTCGACGAGCGCCTGGAGCTCGGAGAGCTTCTCGGGCGCGATGGCGGCTGTCGCGAAGGGTGCTGCGGGTCGTGCGTCGATCGTGGACATGCTCTCCCTCATCGTCGGGGGATGACAGCGGATACGCAGAAGGCTAGCGCCGCGGATCATGCACGATAAGCGCGAATCATCGACGAATGCAGTGCAGAATCTCCGCATGATCGATCCTCGCCTCGTCACCCTGCGCACCTTCGCCCGATGCGGCACCGTCGCGGCCACCGCGGAGCTGATGGGCTACTCCCCCTCGGCGGTGTCGGCGCAGCTGAGGGAGTTCCAGCAGTCCCTGGGCCTGACGCTGCTCACGCGCGACGGCCGAGGGCTGCGCCTGACCGCCGCGGGGAAGGAGCTGGTGCGCCGCAGCGACGCGCTGTTCGCGCAGTGGGAGCAGATCCGGGCCGCGAGCGCGAGCGCCGACGGTCAGGTCCCGGGGCAGTTCGGCATCGGCGGCTTCTCCACCGCGGCCTCGCACCTCATCGCCCCTCTCCTGCCCCGCCTGCGCGCCCTGCACCCCTCCGTCGAGGTCCAGGTGATGGAGGCGAGCCCGGCACGCTGCTTCGACCTGCTGGTGGCCGAGCGCATCGACGTGGCGGTGGTCGTCTCGATGCAGGGCGAGGTGCTGCTCGAGGCCGATCCCCGGTTCGAGAAGATCACCCTGCTCGACGACCCGCTGGACGTCATGGTGCCGGCGGACCACCCCCTCGCCGCGCAGGAGCGCGTGTCGCTGGACCAGCTCGTCGCCGACCCGTGGGTGACCGACCAGCCCGGCTCCGCCTATCGCGCACTGTTCACGACCGCTTTCACGGCGGCGGGTCTCACGCCGCGGATCGCCCACGAGGCCACGGAGTGGGGCACGGCCATCGCCCTCGTCGGCGCCGGGGCGGGAGTCGGCCTGCTCCCCCGCCTGGTCAGCCTCTCGGACACCCCCGGCGTGCGCCGTGTGCGTCTGGCGGGCCCGGGCCGTCTGAGCCGGCGCATCATCGCGGCGATGCGTGCCGGCAGCGCCGAGGCCCAGCTCCCCCGCGACTCGATCCGGCTGCTGCGCGAGATCGCCCAGGACGTCCTCGACACCCACCTCGCCGGAGAGGACGGCTAGGGCGGGAATCGATCGCCCTCCACACCCCACGGCATTTCGGACGGTGGGCGGTCAGCGCACCCCTCGCCATGAGACCTCTGATCACAGAACGGCTACTCCCCCGACACCCATTGCGTGTTGCTCCTGCCACATATACGGTGCTACCCAAGCAACACGAGCTATGGCGCAGGTCACGTTCGTGGAGTGCTGCCCACAGATCTCCCCGGGAAGGATCCCACCATGAAGCGCATCGGCGTCGATGTCGGCGGAACGTTCACAGATCTCTACTTCTCTGACGATGAGAACCGCACTGCCGTGGTCGAGAAGGTCCCGTCCACGCCGCACGATCCGTCCGAGGCCGTCATCAACGGCCTCGAGAAGCTCTCGGAGAAGGCAGGCGTCCCGCTCTCCGAGATCGACCAGCTCGTCCACGGCACCACTGTCGCGACGAACACCGCCCTCACCCATACGGGCGCCGAGGTCGGCATGATCACGACCGAGGGCTTCCGCGACATCCTCCACATCGCCCGCCACAAGAAGCCGCACAACTTCTCGCTCCAGCAGGATCTCCCCTGGCAGACCCACCCCCTGGTCAAGCGGCGCCATCGGCTGACCGTGCGGGAGCGCGTCACCGCGCCTCACGGCGAAGTCCTCGTCGAACTCGACGAGGGCGAGGTCCGCGAGCGCGTCCGCGAGCTGAAGGCGGCCGGTGTCGAGGCGATC
Organism: Brachybacterium sp. sponge; assembly: GCF_001613775.1. NCBI lineage: Bacteria > Bacillati > Actinomycetota > Actinomycetes > Micrococcales > Dermabacteraceae > Brachybacterium > Brachybacterium sp. sponge. Next base: position 302,188 of record NZ_LRMP01000004.1, read on the forward strand.
GCCGTGTGCCTGCTGCACAGCTATCTCAACGACTCGCACGAGCGACGCATCGGCGAGATTGTTCAGGAGGAGTTCCCCGAGGCGTACCTCTCCCTCTCCAGCGAGGTCGTCCCGCTCTATCGCGAGTACGAGCGCTTCTCCACCACCGCGCTGAACGCCTACGTCGGTCCGAAGGTCTCCCGCTATCTCCGTCGGCTCCAGGAAGCGGCCACCGGTCTCGGCTACAAGCGCGAGATCCTGCTGATGCAGTCCTCCGGCGGCATGGTCCCGATCGCCGAGGCCGCGAAGCTGCCCGTGACCCTGATGATGTCCGGCCCCGTCGGCGGCCTCATCGGCGGCGTATGGGCCGGGAAGCAGTCCGGCTTCGACAACGTCATCACCCTCGACATCGGCGGCACCTCGGCGGATATCGGTGTGGCGCACCAGGGCGAGCTGCGGATGCGCCATCTGCTGGACACGAAGATCGGTGATTACCAGGCCATGGTCCCCATGGTCGACGTCGACACCATCGGTGCGGGCGGCGGCTCGATCGCCTACGTGGACCAGGGCGGCGTCTTCAGGGTCGGCCCGCAGTCTGCCGGAGCCGTGCCCGGTCCCGTCTGCTACGGCCGCGGCGGCACCGAACCCACCTCGACCGACGCCCAGGTGCTGCTCGGCCGCATGCGGCCCGATCGGATCTTGGCCGGCTCGGACCTGGACATGGACATCGAGGCGGCCCGGCGGGCGATGCAGGGCCTGGCCGATGAGCTGGACATGAGCATCGACGAGGCGGCGCTCGGTGCGCTGCAGATTCAGAAGTTCGGGATGACCCAGGCCATCGAGCAGAACTCGGTGCGCCGAGGCTACGACCCGCGAGACTTCACCCTGGTCGCCGAGGGCGGTGCAGGGGCACTGTTCGCCTGCGAGATCGCTTCGGAGCTCGAGGTCCCCCACGTCCTCGTCCCCGCACACCCGGGCATCATCGCCGGCATCGGCCTCCTCGCGACCGACGAGGAGTACGAGTTCATGTCGACCCTGCGGATGCGCTTCGCGGAGCCGGAGCCCGAGAGGGTCCAGAAGGCCTACGAGGCGCTCGAGGCGCGGGCCGTCGCCCAGCTCGACGCCGAGGAGGTCCCGCCCGAGCGTCGCAGGATCGATTGGAAGGCCGACGCCCGCTACGCGGGTCAGGGCTACGAGATCCGTTTCGACGTCCCCGAGGGACCGGTCGACGAGGCCTGGCTGAAGGCGGCGGAGGAGGCCTTCCACGAGGCGCATTTCGCCGAGTACGGCCATCGGTTCGCCGACGGAGAGGTCGAGCTGATCACGATCCGCGTCGAGGCGATCGGCGTGATGGACGACCTGCCCCCTGCACAGCCTCCCCAGGGCGGTGACCTCGAGGGCGCGCTCATCGAGACCCGTGACGTCACCTTCAGCGTGGACGGCAAGCCCAAGACTTTCGCCACCGGCTTCTACGATCGAGCGGGGCTCGCGTGCGGAACCGAGTTCGAGGGCCCGATCATCATCGAGCAGTACGACTCGACCGTCGTGGTGCCGCCGGAGTTCACCGGCGTCGTCGACGAGGCCGGCAACATCGTCATCACCTGCCCTGCAATCCAGGCTGCGGATGTAAAGCTCGCCACCCCGATCCTCATGCGCGTCATCGGAGGCGCCCTGAGCTCGGCGGCGAAGGAGATGGCCTCGGTCCTGTTCCGCATGGCCTACTCCTCGATCATCCGCGAGTCCGAGGACCTCGGCGCTGGCCTGTTCGACAGGGACGGCAACGTCCTGGCCGAGTCCGATTCGACCCCGATGTTCATGGGCTCCATGCCGAAGATCGTCAAGGGCGTCATCTCCGTGCTCGGCGACGACATCCACGAGGGCGACGTCATCCTGCACAACGACCCCTATCTCGGTGCGACCCACTCCCCCGACGTCGCCGTGATCCAGCCGATCTTCCACGACGGCGAGCTCGTCGGCTTCGCCGGCGCCTCCGGTCAGCTGATCGACAACGGCGGCGCGTTCTCCGGACTGATGGTCGACATCCAGGACATGCAGTCCGAGGGCCAGATCTTCCGGGCTGTGAAGATCTACGAGAAGGGCGTGCGCCAGGAGTCTCTGATCCGGCACATCCTGAACAACTCCCGCACCCCCACCTCGAACCTCGGTGACTTCCAGGCGATGATCGCCGCCTGTGAGCTCGCACGCTCCCGCTACCTCGCGCTGGTCGAGCGCTACGGCTATCCGGCGGTGCGTGAGGCCGGGCAGTCGTGGATCGACTACTCCGAGCGCATGCTGCGTCAGGAGATCGCGAAGATCCCCGATGGCGTCTACGAGACCGAGGTCGGATACCTGGACGACGACGGGCGGAACTACGGGGAGAAGCTGCCGATCGCGGTGAAGGTCATCGTCGAGGGCGACGAGATCACGTACGACCTCACCGGGTCCTCACCCCAAGTGCCCACCGCCTACAACTGCGCATTCGAGGGGACGACGGTCTCGGCCTTCACCTTCATCACTCGAATGATGTTCCTCGACGAGGTGGCCTTCCCGGTCCACGTCCCGCAGAACGAGGGCATGCTGAAGCCGCTGAAGGTCATCGCTCCCGAGGGCACGATCTTCAATCCGACGTACCCCGCTGCGACGTTCTCCCGCTTCTCGCAGGTGCAGCGCGCCGTGGACCTGGCCCTGAGGGCGCTAGCGCCCCAGATCCCCGAGCGGGTTACGGCCGGCAACTCCGCCCACATCCACTTCATGTCCTACGCGGGCTGGGACGAGAACGAGGGCGAGTACTGGGTCTACCTCGAGGTCAATGAGGGATCCTACGGCGGCCGGGCCCACTCGGACGGTCCCGACTCGACCGACAACCTCATCGCCAACACCCGCAACAACCCCATCGAGGAGCTCGAGTGGCGGTTCCCGATGCGGACCGACCGCTACGAGCTGCGCGAGGAGCCTGCCGCGGCCGGCGAGCACCGGGGCGGCATCGGCATCGTCCGGGAGAACACCTTCCTCACCGACACGGTGGTCACCTGTGAGGGAGAGCGCCATGACTCGGACGTCCCATGGGGCATCTTCGGCGGCCACGACGGACTGAACGCTTCGATCGTGAAGAACAAGGGCCGGGAGGGCGAGGAGAACTGGCCCTCGAAGGTCACGGGCTTCAAGATCTCGGCCGGTGACTCGCTGACGATCACGGTCCCCTCGGGAGGCGGCTTCGGCGATCCGCTCAGGCGGGCACCGGAGAAGGTGCTCGAGGACGTCCTCGACGGCTTCACCACCCGCGAGGCCGCAAAGGACGACTACGGCGTGGTCCTCGAGGAGGAGCAGGGCGAGCTCGTGCTCGACGGCGCGGCCACCGCTGCGCTGCGGGCCGCTCGCACCAGCGACTCCGAGACGACCGGTTCGGAGGATCCGGCGGAGCAGGCGCTCGCTCCCGCCAACGTCTGATCCTCACGCACGGCTAACGCCGACCGAACGGCTCGCCCACCGGCGACCTTCGTCGGCACCGCCCGCATCGCACACCGGCAGGTCAGGACCCGGCGCCGTCCACGGCGACGCCGGGTCCTGGCGTACCTGCCTCCTCAGGCCCGGAGCGGACAGCTCCGCTCCACGCCCATCGCGTCCTGCAGCGCTGCGGCCCTGCAGCTCTTCCCTTGCACCACCCGCTTCACTGCTTCCCCGTTTCACCGCTGTCTCGCACCACCGCGCTCCCACTCCTCCCCGACCCGGTCATCTCCTAGCGGCCCCGTCGGTCGAGCACCTGGTCGCGTTCGCTGACTCCGCGCTCCGAACGCCGCCGCATCCCGCAGAGATCACCGGACCCGCGAGAGGGAACCGACATGAACACCCCCACCGACGACGCCAGCACTTCCGCCGCCCTGGCCGGAGACGCTCCTGATATCACCCGCCCCGAACCCGCCGCCGACAGCCGCCTCGTGGCAGCGGCCCTCGCCGAAGCACCGTCGATCACCCGCAAGGACCTCAACTGGGCCCTCGTCCTGTGCTTCCTGGCCTGGACATTCGCCGTCTACGACTTCGTGCTGTTCGGGAATTTGCTGCCGGAGATGGCCGCCGACCTCGGCTGGAGCTCCGCGCAGAGCACCGGCATCAACACTGCCGTCACCGCCGGCACGGCACTGGTGGCCTTCGGCATCGGGCCGATCGTGGACCGCTTCGGACGCCGCAAGGGAATCGTCCTGGCTGTAGCCGGCGCCGCCCTCGCATCCGGCCTGACCGCAGTCGCGGGCCTGATCGCCGGAGTCGTGGGCGGCCTCGGAGTGATCGTGCTCGTGATGGTTCGTTCGATGGCAGGGCTGGGCTATGCCGAGCAGGCGATCAATGCCACCTACCTCAACGAGCTCTTCGCTCAGACCCACACCGACGCGAGACGGGCGAAGCGGCGCGGATTCATCTACTCTCTGGTGCAGTCAGGCTGGCCCGTCGGATCGGTGCTCGCCGCGGCGTCGGTGTACGTGCTGTTCCCGATCGGCGGCTGGGAGCTCCCGTTCGTGGTCGCGATGTTCCCGGCCGTCTTCGTCCTGCTCGCGGCGAAGAAGCTCAAGGAGACCCCGCAGTTCGTGCTGCGGCGCGAGGCGGACCGTCTGCTGAAGGACGGTCACGAGGCCGAGGCGTTCGAGCTCGCCCGAGAGTCCGGCATCGACCTCGCCGAGCAGTCCACGCCGCTGGCGGCCGCGTTCAAGGGAGCTTCCCTTCGCCCTACGCTCATCATCTCGATCGCCTTCATGCTGAGCTGGTTCGGGGTTCTGTGCTTCGTGATGCTGGGGACGTCGTATCTCACAGCTCCCGATGGCAAGGACGTTCCGTTCACCAACGCGCTCGGGATCCTCGTCGTCTCCAACGGGACCGCGTTCCTGGGCTATCTGTTCCACGGCTGGCTGGGAGATCGCATCGGCCGGCGCAACACGATCGCACTGGGCTGGATCCTCTCGGGCCTCTCGTTCCTCGCGCTGGTGCTCGCACCACAGGGCAGCTTCGGACTGATCATCGCGCTCTACAGCTCGGGGCTCTTCTTCCTCATCGGGCCCTTCGCAGCGCTCCTGTTCTTCAACGGCGAGAGCTTCCCGGCCCACACCAGGGCCACCGGCGGATCGATCATCAATGCCAGCGGGCAGCTCGGCGCCCTCATCGCCGGCATCGGCGTGACCGCGGCACTCGCCTCGGGCAGCGGCTGGGGCTCCTCGGTGATGGCGTGGGGCTGTGCGCCGATCCTGCTGTCTGGCCTGGTCATTCTGGGTGCCCGCAATGTAGATCCGCGTGCGGTCCGCACCGACTGATCCACTATCCCGACACCGCAGGGAGCCCCCTGGTTCTTGGACGTGACCTGAGCTACAGTACTTACACCAGCAACGCCGTTGCTGAGCAGACAACCATTTCGCAGAAGAGTTGGAGACTCCCATGACCGACACGATCGAGACCGCGAACGACATCGAGACCCGCCTCGCCGCCGTGCTGGAGGAGGCTTTCGAGGCCGGCGTCGGCATCTACAACGAGCGCGGCTTCAAGCGCCGCGTCGGCTACGGCAACCGCCCCGCCGTGATCCACATCGACCTGGCGAATGCCTGGACCCGCCCCGGTCACCCCTTCACCTGCGCCGGTATGGACACGATCATCCCGAACGTCCAGCGCATCAACGAGGCCGCCCGTGCGAAGGGTGTCCCGGTCTTCTACACCACCAACGTCTACAAGAACCGCGATGCCTCCTCGGGCACCAACGACATGGGCCTGTGGTACTCGAAGATCCCCACGGAGACCCTCCCCGCCGATTCTTACTGGGCGCAGATCGACGACCGCATCGCCCCCGCCGAGGGCGAGGTCGTCATCGAGAAGAACCGCGCCTCGGCCTTCCCGGGCACCAACCTCGAGCTGTTCCTGACCTCCAACCGCATCGACACCCTGATCGTCACAGGAGCGACGGCCGCCGGCTGTGTGCGCCACACGGTCGAGGACGCCCTGGCCAAGGGCTTCCGACCGATCATCCCTCGCGAGACGATCGGTGATCGCGTGCCGGGCGTCGTGCAGTGGAACCTCTACGACATCGACAACAAGTTCGGCGATGTGGAGTCCACCGACGACGTCGTGCGCTACCTCGAGGCTCTTCCGCAGTTCGAGGAGACGGTCCCCAAGACCCTCTCGGATCCTCAGCCCGAGGTCGCGGCACCCGCGGACCCCGCCTGAGCCGACACGGCGCCCTGGCGAAGAGTGGGCCCGAGGACCGCCCGGTCCTCGGTCTCACCGTCCGTCCGTGCGCTCTACACTTTCGAGGCGCCCGACCGGGCGCAGTGCGACGACGAGTTCGGAGGGGCTTTCGATGGTGGGCGAGAGGGAGAACAACGAGAAGCAGGGGGCGGCCGCGTCGCTGCTCAACGGGTTCCTGGTGCTCGAGGCATTCTCCGCCTCGGATCGATCGCTGCTCGGTGTCACCGAGATCGCGGAGATCGTCAACCTGCACAAGAGCACCGTCTCCCGCATGCTGGCCGGGCTCGCAGAGGGCGGATACGTCCAGCGGGATGAGTCCTCCGGCAGGTACCGCCTCGGACTGGGGATGATCGGCCTGGCCGGTCCGCTGCTCGCGGAGCTCGACATCCGCCGCGCGGCTGCCCCGCACCTCGAGGCCATGACGCAGCAGACGCAGGAGACCTCGGCCCTCGCTGTCTGGAACAGCACGGAGGCCATCGTCGTCGAGCAGTACGCGAGCCCGCACCAGGTCAAGCACAGCGCCTCGATCGGCACCCGTTACACGCGGCTCGCCAGCTCGTCCGTGCGGGTCTTCCTCGCGCCGCTCAGCCCCGAAGAGGCCGATCAGCTGTTCGCACGGCACGGCTTCGGCCTGCAGGACTACTTGGGTCCCGAGGACCCCGTGCACGAGGAGCTCGCCCGCGTCCGCGAGCAGGGCGTGGCCGTGAACGACGGAGAGACGACGATGGACGAGTACGGCGTCTCCGCCCCTGTCCACGACTATCGCGGCGAGCTCGTCGGATGCATCACCGCGAGCGCACCGCGCTCCCGAGTCCAGCACACGGGGAGCCACCGTGTGCTGCGCGATGCCGTGATCGAAGCCGCCGCACAGGTCACCGCACGTCTCGGCGGGCAGCCCTCCCCGACGGGGAGTGGAGGTTGAGGGGCGTCGACCCGCTCAGCAGGCCGCGACGACCCCGCGTCCGCCGTCCCAGGCGGCGACGAGCCGCACCGCGCCGTCGAGCCCGTCGACCGTGCGCGCGATCGTGAACGTTTCGTCGCCGTCGAGCAGCTCCTCGAGGGTCGGCGCGACCTCGCCCTCGTCGACCTCGAGCGTCAGCTCCACCGCCTGCGGGCGGGTCCCCTCGGGGGTGCCGTCGGGCGCGAAGATCTCCTGCACCGCCTGCTGCTGCTCGCCGGCGAGCGCCCGGGCGAAGCATTCGATCGCGAGCTCGTCCTCGAGGCCGTCGTAGACGTAGCGGGTCCCCAGCACCGAGTGGTCCATCGTGGTCACCGGCTGCGCCGCGGGGTCCTCGAGCGGCGCGCCCCGGTAGGTCAGGGGCAGGTGGTAGATGCTCTCCCCCACACGCACGAGATGGCACTCCACGCCGACCTCGCCGGTCGGGTCGTCGAAGCGGTACGCGCCGAGCACCTCGAGCTCCCCGTCCTCGCCCCAGGGGCGGGAGGTGAGCAGTTCTCGCAGCACCTCGGGCTTCGTCGGGCTGAGCTCTGCCTGGTAGATGATCGCCATGTCTCCAACGTAGTCCCCCGACGCGCCGCGACACGCGTGAGAGCGTCCACATCCAGGGTTCACAGACATCTCATCGTAAGTTCATAGAGTGTCGGATATGACCGACCCCGCCGCCGAGCGCACCGCGGACGAGCGCGCCACCGACGCCGCGACTCCCGACGAGGCCGATTTCCGCCCGCTCTCCCTCCCCCGCATCGCCGTCCGCCTGATCGCCGTGGCGGTGGTGATCATCCTCGTGGCGCTCGTGACGCTGCTGGCCCATCAGCGCACCACCGGCGTCACCTCGCAGAACTTCCACACCGTGTTCTGGTACTTCGACGTGGGCCGCGAGTACAACATGGCGACCTGGTACAACTCCGGCCTCTGGCTGCTGCTGGGCGGGCTCGCGGCGATGCTCGCCCTGGCCAGGCCCGCCTTCCGTCGCTCCTGGTGGCTTCTGGCGGTGGTGGCGCTGTTCGCCTCGGTCGACGAGTACCTCGAGATCCATGAGCGCTTCGACGTGCCCGGGGACCGGCTCGCCGCGCTGCTGCCCTTCGACATCGGCTTCACCTGGGTCCTCGTCGGGGCGCCGATCGCGCTGGTGATCGGGCTGCTCCTGCTGCGCCTGGTTCGCTCCCTCCCCCGTCGGGCGCTGATCGGGATACTGCTGGGCGGGGCGCTGTTCCTGGTCGGTGCGATCGGGGTGGAGAGCCTCAACGGCCGCCATCTGGCGGCATCGGACTGGATCGTGGACAACCGCTACATCTACGGCACGATGCTCGAGGAGCTGCTGGAGATGAGCGGGATCGCCCTCGCGCTGGCGGCCCTGATCAGCCTCTTCCAGCACGATGCGGCGAGCGGTCACTACCGGCTGGACCCGGCGGTGCAGCAGGGGGCACCATCGGAGTGATGCTCGCGTTCCGTCCGTCGTCGAGACGGACGACGCGATCGGCGCGCGCGGCGACCCCTGGGCCGTGAGTGACCACGGGGCCTGCCCGGGTCGCAACGGTCAGAGCATCAGGATCAGGTCGCGCAGCGAGTGGATGCGGCGCGCCCCCGGCACCTCGAGCGGGATCCCGGGGGTCTCCAGCAGCACGCCCTCGACCCCGGCGGCCCGAGCGGCCTCGACGTCGGCCGGCCGGTCCCCCACCGCGAGGCACTCCCCCGCCGTCAGCTCGTGCCGGGCCAGCAGGACGAGCACCATCTCGGGGGCGGGCTTGCGGGGGTGGCCGTCGGGCGCGCACACCATGTCATCGACCTCGAGGCCGTGCGCGGCGAGCAGGGCGGCGGCGCTCGCGCGATCACGATGGGTGGCCACGAGGTTCAGCCCGCCACGCTCGCGCACGGCCGCCAGCACCTCCCGGGCGCCGTCCTTCAGCGGCGGCGGCCTGCGCGCCCACTGCTCCTTCGTCGCCTCGTAGGCGGCGCGCAGGCGTGCTTCGGGCACCTCATGGCGGGCGGCGAGCGCGGTGATCGCCTCGGAGCTGGAGCGCCGGGTCAGCACCGCGACCTCGTGCAGCAGCTCCCGGTCCGGTTGAGCACTCAGCGCCTCGGCGAGCGCCCGGTCGACGTCCGGATAGGTGTCCACGAGCGTGCCGCCGAGGTCCCAGATGAGCGCGCGCATGGCCCCAGTGTGTCAGCCCGGCACGCCGGGCCGAGGCGGTGGTTCACTGGGGCGGTGCCTCTGCTCGCCGAGCTCACCCAGCTCTCCGCCCTGACCCTCGTCCTGCTCATCGGGGCCGCCTTCGTGGCCGGCTGGGTGGATGCGGTCGTCGGCGGCGGCGGGCTGATCCAGCTGCCCGCGCTGCTGACCGCCATGCCGTCCGACGCCTCCAGCGGCGCCGTGCTCGGCACGAACAAGATCGCCTCCGCCGCGGGGACGGCCGTGTCCTCCTGGACCTACGTCCGACGGATCACCCCGGTCGCCGCGACCGCGGGGCCGCTGGTGGTGTGCGCGCTGGGCGGCAGCGCGGCCGGGGCGGCGATGGCGAGCCTGATCCCCAAGCCGTGGCTGACCCCGATCGTGCTGGTCGCCCTGCTCGCCGTCGGCGCGTACACCCTGCTCAAGCCGTCGATGGGGCTCGAGCACGCCCCGCGCCACCAGGGACGCTCCCATCTGCTGCGCGCGAGCGGGATCGGGGCGGGCGTCGGCGTGTACGACGGGATCCTCGGCCCCGGCACAGGCAGCTTCTTCATCATCCTGATGGTCTCCCTGCTGGGCTACGGCTTCCTCGAGGCGAGCGTCCACGCGAAGCTCGCGAACCTCACCACCAACGTCGGGGCGCTGCTGGTCTTCGGGCTCCAGGGCCAGGTGTGGTGGCTGCTGGGCGGCGTGCTGGCGCTGGCGAACCTCAGCGGCGGCTTCCTCGGCGCGAGGCTCGCGCTGCGCCTGGGATCGCGCTTCGTGCGGATCGTGTTCCTGGTGGTGACCGGGGCGCTCGCGGCGCGGCTCGCCGTGGACACGTCCCTGATGCTGCTGTGAGGTGCACCAACTCCGGCCCATCTGCGCCGAGGGCGGAATAGTTCCGACGGAGGGACCGTTGACCAGGAGGTCACCCACCCGCGGCCCGCCGAGGCCGTCCTGTCGCCCTGGAGGTCATGATGGATCCGACGACCCTGTTCAGCTACGAGCGCCATGTCGACTCGCGCGCCCTCCACGGCAGCACGCTGCTGGTCACCCTCGGCGCCTTCACCGATGCGGGCGATGCGCAGCGGCTCCTGGACGACCACCTGCTCAACACCCTCTCCAGCCGTGTCGTGGGACGGCTGGACATGGACCAGGTCCACGACTACGCCGGGCGCCGCCCCGAGGTCACGCTGCAGCTGGATCACTTCGACGACTACGAGAAGCCCGAGATCCTGCTGCACGAGGTGACCGACGAGCAGGGGCAGCCCTTCTTCCTGCTCACCGGGCCGGAGCCGTCCTTCCAGTGGGAGCGCGTCGCGAGCGCGCTGCGGATCGTGGTCGAGCAGCTCGGGATCGAGCGGACCCTGCTGCTGCAGGGCTTCCCCGCCCCGGTCCCCCACACCCGGGAGCTGCCCGTGACCCGCTTCGCCGGCGACCCGGAGTCGATCGCGGTGCGCCGCACCATGCCGGGCACCTTCCGTCTCCGTGCCCCGTTCACGGCGCTGCTGACGATGCGTCTGGCCGAGGGCGGGCACGACGTGGTGGGCCTGACCGCGCACGTGCCCCAGTACCTCCACGAGATGTCCTTCCCCGACGCCGCGATCGCGCTGCTGACCGCAGTCGGCGAGGAGAAGGGGCCGCAGATCGGTGCCGGAGCGCTCGAGGCCCAGGCGGGCCCCGTGCGCGAGGCCATCGCCGCCCAGATCGAGGCCCAGCCCCAGCTGCAGGAGATGGTCGACGGGTTCGAGCAGCGCTACGACCGGATGATCACCTCCGGGGTCGGCTCCGTCGTGCCGAGCGCCGAGGACATCGCCGCCGAGGTCGAGGAGTACCTGGCGAGCTTCGAGGACGAGGACGGGCAGGCGCCCGAGGGCTCCACCGGGCAGTCGCCCGACGGCTCCACCGGGCCGACGGGCGGCGTGGGCTCCACAGGACCGACGGGCGAAGAGGGCCCGACCGGCGCCGAGGGGAGCACCGGCTCCGAAGGGCCGACAGGGCTCGAGGGGCCGACGGATCCCGAGGATCCCTCCGGCCCCGAGACGCCGCAGGCCTGAGCGGCGCGGCGGCGGGCGCCGCGCTCAGCGCAGCGCTCGCCGCTCCCCCGGCCGCTCCCGCGGCAGCTCCGGATCGACGACGGCGGTGACCTGGATGCCGGTGAGCGCGACGTCCCCGGCGAGTGTGGTCATGAAGGCCGTGTCCGCGGCGTCCTGACCCGTGGCGATGCGCACCATGGAGGCGCGCGGCGCGAGATGCGTCGCGTCCACCACCAGCCACTCCCCCTCCACCAGCGCCTCGACCACGAGGTGGAAGTCCATCGGGCTCAGACCCGGCGCATAGACCGAGGCGCAGCGCGCCGGGATGCCCGCCGCGCGCAGCAGCGTCGCAGTGAGATGGGCGAAGTCCCGGCACACTCCGCGCCGGGCGACGAAGGTGCTGCGCGCCGAGTCCGTGATCGTGCTCGACCCGGGAACGTAGTCCAGGTGGCCGTGCACCCAGTCCACGACCGCGTCGAGGGCCTCGATCCCCTCCCGCTCGCCCACGATCTCCTGGGCGCTGCGTGTGAACTCGTCGACCTCGCAGTAGCGGGAGGGGCGCAGGTGCAGCACCGAATCCGCCTCGAGGACCCGCGGCGCGGGCGCCTCCCTCACACCGCGCGCGTCATAGACGATCTCCACCTCCCCACCGGGCAGGCCGTGCAGGACGTGCAGGCGGCTGCCGAATCGATCCCGGGTCTCCGTCACCGGATGCTCGACCCCGCCCGCGCGCACGCTCAGGGACTCCTCCGCGACCGGGGCGTCCGACACCGCGACGAGCAGCGCGACGTCCGTCCCCTCCTGGACCTCGGCCCTCATCCACGCGCGCACATGACGTTCCATGCCCCCAGTCTCCGGCATCGCCGGATGTCCGGCGGGCGGCCGACGCCTTTGCCCGGACGTGATCAGCGACATAGGGTGGTCAGCGGTGCGTCATCGGCGCCGGAGCGCCGCACGGCCGGGACGCCATCGACCCGGGCCCCGCGGCCCCGCCGAGCACGCCGCGCCCTCGCGGGCAGCCGCCCGCCCGGCCACGACCCGTCGTCCGAAGGAGCCCCCGTGCCCACGTCCCCCGCCCGTCCGCTCGGCGTCGCCCTGATCGGCTACGCCTTCATGGGCCGCGCCCACTCCCAGGCCTGGCGCACCGTCGGCGCCGCCTTCGACGTGCCGCCGATCGCGCGACGCGTGATCGTGGGACGAGACGAGCAGGCCGTCGCGGAGGCGGCGCGCCGGTTGGACTGGGAGGAGCACGCCACCGACTGGCGCGAGGCGATCTCGAGGGACGACGTCGACATCGTCGACATCTGCACCCCCGGCTTCCTCCACGCCGAGATCGCGATCGCAGCGCTCGAGGCCGGCAAGCACGTGCTGTGCGAGAAGCCGCTCGCGAACGACCCGGCCGAGGCGGAGCGCATGGTCGAGGCCGCCCGCACCGCGCGCGAGCGCGGACAGATCGCCGCCCTCGGCCACACCTACCGTCGCGTGCCCGCCCTCGCCCACGCCCGCGACCTCGTCGCCGCCGGTCGGCTCGGCGAGATCCGCCAGATCCGCGCCTCCTACCTGCAGGACTGGCTCGTGGACGCCGAGGCCGGGATGACCTGGCGGCTGAGGAAGGAGACCGCGGGCTCCGGCGCGCTCGGCGACATCGGCTCCCATGCGATCGACCAGATCCAGTACGTCACCGGGCAGCAGGTCACCGCCGTGCGCGGCCGGCTCGCGACGATGGTCCCCGAGCGGCCCGGCCCCGACGGCCCCGAGCCCGTCACCGTCGACGACGCCGCCTGGGCCACCCTCGAGCTCGACGGCGGGGCGATCGCGTCCGTGGAGGCCAGCCGCATGGCCACCGGTGCGAAGAACGAGCTCGCGCTGGAGGTGTACGGAACGAAGGGCGCGCTGCGCTTCGACCTCGAGCGCCTGGACGAGCTGTGGTTCCTCGACGCCACCGCGCCGGTGACGGAGCAGGGCTTCACCCGGGTGCTCGTCACCGAGCCCGAGCACCCCTATCTCGAGGGCTGGTGGCCGCAGGGCCACATCCTGGGCTGGGAGAACGCCTTCACGAACCAGGCCCGCGACCTGCTGCTGGCCGTCCGGGACCGCGACCCCGCCGCCTACTCCCCCGACTTCGAGGACGGGCTCGCCCTCCAGCGGATCCTCGACGCCGTCATCGCCTCCCACCGGGCCGACGGCGCGACCGTCCGCCTCTGACCCCTCGCACGCCACCCTCACCGACGAGAAGGAGCCACGCCGCCATGGCGCACCCCCACACCCTGTTCACCGGCCAGTGGGCCGATCTCACCCTCGAGGAGGTCGCGGAGCTCGCGGCCGGCTGGGGCTATGACGGTCTCGAGATCGCCGTCTCCGGCGAGCACCTCGACGCGAGCCGCTGGGACGACGAGGCCTACATCGCCGAGCGGCTCGGGATCCTGGAGAAGCACGGGCTGAAGGTCTGGACGATCTCCAACCACCTCAAGGGCCAGGCGATCTGCGACGACCCGATCGACTTCCGCCACCAGGCGATCGTCGGCCCCGCCGTGTGGGGCGACGGCGATCCGGAGGGCGTGCGGCAGCGCGCCGCCGAGGACATGAAGAACACCGCCCGCCTCGCACAGAAGCTCGGCGTGGACACGGTCGTCGGATTCACCGGCTCGAAGATCTGGAAGTACGTGGCGATGTTCCCGCCCGTCGGCCAGGACGTCATCGACGAGGGCTACCAGGACTTCGCCGACCGCTGGAACCCGATCCTCGACGTCTTCGAGGAGTGCGGCGTGCGCTTCGCGCACGAGGTCCATCCCTCCGAGATCGCCTACGACTACTGGACCACGAAGCGGACCCTCGAGGCGATCGGGCACCGGGAGTCCTTCGGCCTGAACTGGGACCCCTCCCACTTCATGTGGCAGGAGATCGACCCGGTCTCCTTCATCACCGACTTCGCCGACCGGATCTACCACGTGGACTGCAAGGACATCAGGGTGCGCACCACCGGGCGCAACACCCGTCTCGGCTCGCACCTGCCGTGGGGCGATCCGCGGCGCGGCTGGGACTTCGTCTCCTTCGGCCGCGGGGACGTGCCGTGGGACGCGGCGTTCCGGGCGCTGCGCTCGATCGGCTACCAGGGCCCGATCTCCATCGAGTGGGAGGACGCCGGGATGGACCGCCTCCACGGCGCGAAGGAGGCGCTCGAGATGCTGCGCAGCCTGGATTACCCGGTCTCGGAGCAGTCGTTCGACGCGGCCTTCAGCAACCAGGCATGAGCCGCGTGCGCAGCGCCGGGGAACGCGCCGGCGAAGACCGCGAGAGCGATGAGCGCGAGGCCCTCGCGGCGAGCTTCGCCGCGCTCGGCCCCGCGGCGCCGACGATCCTGCCCGGCTGGGACGCGGAGGACCTCCTGGAGCACCTCGTGCTGCGGGAGTCCGCCCCGCACCTGATCGTCGGGCCGCGCCTGCCCGGGCCGCTCGGCCGACGAGCCCGCGAGGCGCGGGAGAGCCGGCGGGATCGCCCGTGGACGCAGCGGGTCGAGGACTTCCGGAGCGGCCCCGGCCCGCTCTCCTTCGCAGGACGGATGGACCGGCTGAGCGGCCAGGCCGAGCTGCTCATCCACCACGAGGACCTGCGCCGAGGCCGGCCCGGCTGGGAGCCGCGCCGTCCGGATGCGGAGCGGGACCGGGCGGCGTGGCGGGCCGTGGGCCTGATGGCGCCGCTGGCGATGCGGATCCCGGCAGACGTCACGCTCGTCTCCCCGCTGGGCGGGCGGCGGCTGCGCTCCCGCGGCGCCGAGGGGAGCCTGCGCGTGCACGGCGAGCCGCTCGAGCTGCTGCTGTGGGTGACGGGCCGCGACGAGGTCGCGCGAGTGCGGATCCACGGGGACTCCGCCGGCAGGCGGGCGCTGGCCGCGGGGCGCCGCGGACTCTGAGCGCTCCCGCGACGCCGACCGGCTCAGCGCTCGAGCAGGAACAGCCGCGGGTGGTGACCCTTCTGGAAGAAGCGGTGCTCCCCGACCCGCCGCCAGCCCGCGGCGCGCTGCTCGAGGACGCGCTGCATGCGGGTGATCTCGTGGGTGAGCACGCCCAGGCGCGCCCCGGGAGCGGCGAGCTCGGCGGCCCGCTCGAGCAGCGCCGCGAGGAGGTCCTCGTTGCTCTCGTGCTCGCCGTGGAGGGTGCCCCAGGGCGGGTTGGTGACCAGACGCGTGAAGCCTCCCTCGAGCTCCGCGGTCAGCACATCGCCCGCGACCCAGTCGACGCGGCCTCTGCGCCGCGCCGCGCGCTGATGGCGGCGCGCCGCGTCCAGCGCCGCCGGATCGGGGTCGACGCCGACGGCGCGGGCCGGGACCGCCCGGTGCAGCTGCTCAACGAGGAAGGTGCCCGAACCGCAGGTCATGTCCAGCAGCGAGTCCTCCGCGCAGACGTCCAGGAGGTCGAGCACGGTCGCGGCGATGGTGGCGTTGACGGCGCCGGGGTAGTCGACCTCGCGCCATGCCCGGGTCGCCAGCGGGCGCGGCGTGGTGCGCAGCAGCACCTGCCAGGTCCCGGGCGAGGCGCCGCGGCGCACCCGGGCCACGAGGTCCCCGTCGGCGTCGTCGACCGGGAGATCGGCGAGCTCGGCGAGGGCGGCGGCCAGACGTCGCATCTCCGCCGTCCCGGCACCCGCCGCCTCCAGGCGCAGCCCGTGGAACACCTGGCGGGGTCGCTGCCGGCGCAGGTCCTCGATCAGCTCGGCGAGCCGCTGCTGCACGGAGGTCTCCAGCAGCTCCCGGGGGCGGCGCGCGGGGACCGTGAGCGAGGTCGAGGCGGCCACGACGCGGCGCAGGGAGCGGACGGCGTCGAGATCGTCGGTGCGCAGCGTCAGCTCCGTCGCGGAGACGGTGCTTACGGCACCGAGCTCGCGGGCCTCGGCCAGGGCGCTCGCGGCACATCCCTCGAGCACCTCGAGCACGAGGTCGTGGGTCAGCTGCGTCATCGGGGTCCCTCCGAGGGGCGGGGTGCGGGTGGCCACGGCAGGTTACCGCTCGTCGCGGCACCGAGGAGCCTGCCCGGGTCGGTAGACTGCGGGAGTGTTCATCGTGAGTGTGTGTTCCCTGAAGGGCGGCGTCGGCAAGACGTCCGTGACCCTGGGCCTGGCCTCTGCCGCCCTGCACCAGGGGGTGAACGCGCTCGTCATCGATCTCGACCCCCAGGGCGACTCGACGCTGGGCCTGCTGGGGGAGCCGGCCTCCACGCTCGACATCGCCGAGGTGCTCTCCTCCCCGCGCACGGAGACGATCGATCGCGCGATCA
Source organism: Brachybacterium sp. sponge (assembly GCF_001613775.1). NCBI lineage: Bacteria > Bacillati > Actinomycetota > Actinomycetes > Micrococcales > Dermabacteraceae > Brachybacterium > Brachybacterium sp. sponge. Next base: position 318,802 of record NZ_LRMP01000004.1, read on the forward strand.
TCCCCACGCCGTGGTCGAAGGACGCCGCCTCCCATCTCGACATCATCCCGGGCACCAGCCGCTCGGCGGTGATGGACTCCCCCGCGCTGAACCAGAAGGACGTGGGTCGACTGCACCAGGCGCTGGACAAGCGCACCCACCAGTACGACCTGGTCATCATCGACTGTCCGCCCTCCCTCAACGGGCTCACGCAGATGGCGCTGGCCGCCTCGGACCGCTCCCTCGTGGTGGCCGAGCCGGGCTTCTTCGCGGTCACCGCCGCGGACCGCGCGCTCAAGCTCGCCGCCGAGATGCACGAGGAGGGCATCGCCCCGCGGCTGCAGCCCCTGGGCCTCGTGGTGAACCGCTACCGTCCGCGCTCGGTCGAGCACCAGTACCGTCTGGCCGAGCTGCGCGACCTCTTCGGCGACTCGGTCCTGGACCCGGTCATCGAGGAGCGGGTGGGCCTGCAGCAGGCGCAGGGCGGTGCGGTTCCGCTGCACCGCTACGAGGGCGCCTCCGGCGCGCGCCTCACCGAGGACTTCGACGCGCTGCTGCGCACCGTGATGGACTCGCGCCAGAACTCCTGAGCACCCCTCCCCCGCGCAGGCCCCAAACCTGCGCAGGGACTGCGCGGCCGCGGAGCCCGTCGCCCTCGCCGGGCTCCTCGGGCCCGCCCGTGACCTCGGCGCCGCGCAGCACCAGCGCGATCACCGCAGGACGGACACGATCTCCGCACGAGAGAACGGCGGGCCCCCTTCCCCGAGGGTCCCGCCGTTCTCGTCGGTGGTGGTGCGGGCGGCGCTCAGCCGGCCTGGCGGGAGCGGCGACGCGCCGCGAGCTCGTCCTGGAGGGCGAGCGCCGCGTCATCGGCCGGGTCGACGCCGGGCAGCACGGCGAGATCGTTCTCGACCTCGCGCCACACGCGGCCGACGGCGATTCCGAACACGCCCTGGCCGCCCTGGACCAGGTCGAAGACGTCCTCGGCGGAGGTGCACTCGTAGACGGAGGCGCCGTCGCTCATCAGGGTGATGCCGGCGAGGTCGTCGATGCCGCGCTCACGAAGAGCCGCGACCGCGATGCGGATCTGCTGGAGGGACACGCCCGTGTCGAGGAGCCGCTTGACCACCTTGAGCACGAGGATGTCGCGGAAGCCGTAGAGGCGCTGGCTGCCGGAGCCGTGGGCCGCGCGCACGCCGGGCTCGACCAGACCGGTGCGGGCCCAGTAGTCCAGCTGGCGATAGGTGATGCCGGCGGCCTTGCACGCGGCGGGGCCGCGATAGCCGAGCTCGCCAGGGGTGTCCACCACGTCGTCGAAGAGCACGCCCTGGGCGGGCTCTGCGGGGACGGTGGACTGCTCAGTGCGATCATCGCCTCGGGTGGCGTTCACGTCTACCTCCGGGTTCCGGCTCTCAGAGGGGGAAGGATGAGAGCGCCTGCCCAGAGTAGCGCGAAGCGCCCCCTCTCCGGTACCAACGCGCCGCGCGAAGGTCACGGAGAGGTGACGAGTGAGGTGCCGGGAGCCCGGAGCGCTCAGACCTCCCGCAGCTTCGTGCGCAGCATCGCGCCGTGCAGGGTGATCATCGACTCGCCGAGGTCGCGGGCGAAGTCCTCCGCCTCGCCGCGCGCTGCGGCGTCCCCGGCCCGAGAGCGGGGCCGGGCCACGGAGCGGATCATGTGCGCCTCCCGCTCGGCGGCGGTGCGCAGCATCACCAGGTGGCGCGGGTGCAGGCCCTCGTCGGCGAGGTCGCGGGCGGCGGTGACGATCTCGAGCTCGGTGGTGCCGTAGAAGAGCACGTCGTCCGTCAGGAAGCCGTACTGCTCCAGCTCGATGAGGAAGTCCTCCTCCACCCCGGCCTCGCGGGCGAGGCCGCGCCGGTCCAGACGCACCGCCTGGAGGGCAGAGCTGGGGCCGGGCCGGGAGGCGATCGAGGTGACCTCGGAGTCGACGCCGTGCTCGAGCAGATGCTCCTTGATGACCTTCAGCGGCCAGAACCGGTCCCGCTGTGCGCGCAGCACGAAGCGCAGTCGGTCCACGTCCTCGCGGCTGTACTTGCGATAGCCGGCGGGCGTGCGTGCGGGCGCGATGAGGCCCTCGGACTCCAGGTAGTGGAGCTTGGAGTGGGCGAGGTCGGGGAACTCGTCCCGCAGCATCTCGAGCACCTGGCCGATGCTCATGCGTGCGGCGGCGGTGGAGCCCGGCCTGCGCGAGGCGGCGGCCGGCATCGGGTCAGACCGTCCCGGGGAACGGGTGGTACGTCAGGCGGTACTTGCCGATCTGCACGTCCTGGCCGGCGTGGAGCCGCGCCTCGTCGACGCGCTCCTTGCCCACGTAGGTGCCGTTGAGCGAGCCGAGGTCGCGCACCAGGAAGCCGTCTCCGTCACGCACGAAGGCAGCATGCTTGCGGGAGACCGTGACGTCGTCGAGGAAGATCTCGCTCTTGGGGTGGCGCCCCGCGACCGTGGTCTCGGAGTCCAGCAGGAAGCGGGCGCCGAGGTTCGGGCCCTTCCGCACGATCAGCAGCGCACTGCGCGGGGGGAGGTTCTCGATCGCCCGACGATCCTGCGAGGACAGGCCGGGCTCGGCGTCCTCGAGGGGGTCGCTGGGCGAGATCGCGCTCAGCTTCGACGTGTGGTCGAGATTGGCGTCGTTCCACTCGGTGTTCCCTGACACCTCACACCCCTTCCTGGCCTGCTGCGACCGTGCGTCGTGGCGGTGCAGGCCGCCGCTGATCCATTCTCGCACGCCCATGGCGCCCACCGGGGGTTCCTTCCCTCCAGCACGTCAGGATTTGACGATCACTTGACCACCCGGGAGTGCTCGGGGGCGCTGAGGTCCACGGTCGCCTCGATCCGGACCTCGTCCTCGGCGGCCGCGGAGAGCGTCCCGCCGTCGCCCGAGACCGAGTCGGCCGCGCCGCCGGGGATCCGCAGCGCGGGCTCCATCACGGCGGGATCGCCGATCGCCTTCAGCGTGTAGGGCGCACGGATCGCCCGGCCGTCCACGAGCAGACCCCCGTCGGGCGCGGTGGTGATCGAGGTCGAGGCGACCACGCGCACGTCGCCTATCTGCACCACCTCGGCGCCGGCGTTGCGCAGCTCCTGCAGCACGCCCAGCAGGGTCGAGGCGCGCACGCCCTGCTCCGGGTCCGCGATCGAGACGACGATCCCGCGTCCCTGGGCGGGGGCGGTGCCGGCCAGGATCTCGAGGTCGGCGAGCCGCTGCTCGGCAGCGTCCTGCGCGGCGACGTCGCCCTCGCGTCCCGAGCGGAGGGTCTCCAGGGTGCGCTCGAGCTCGGCGTTCTCGAGCTCGAGGTCCGAGGCGTGGCGACCGGACTCGTCCAGCAGGCGCACCAGCTCCTGCTGCGTGGCCCCTTCGAGGGACTCGTCGTTGCGACCCATCTGCGCGGCGATCGACACGCCGAGCAGGAGGCACAGCAGACCCACGATCACCTGGGCGACGGTCGCCTGAGGGCGGAGGGTGTCCTTCAGCCGGTGCCACACGATCCGCTGCTGGTCCCGGCTGGACGGGGTGCGGGTGCCGTCGCTCATGACCGGAACAGGAGCCGCCGGATCGCGGCCGCGTTGGAGAAGATCCGGATGCCGAGCACGACGATCACGGCGGTGGAGAGCTGGGAGCCGACCCCGAGCTGGTCCCCGAGGAACACCAGGAACGCGGCGATCAGCACGTTGAACAGGAACGAGGTGATGAACACGTGGGCGTCGAAGGCGCCGTCGAGGCTCGCACGCAGACCGCCCGCGAGGGTGTCTAGCGCCGCCACCACGGCGATCGGGAGATAGGGCTGCAGGCCGGCGGGGACGTCGGGCTGGACGACGACGCCCAGCACGATGCCCACCACCAGGCCGAGGATGGCGATCACGGGGTGTCCTCCTGGTCCTCGCCGCCCTCGGCGGCGCTGTCGGGGGTCGGGTCGCGGACGTCCGCGGGCGCGGACCCGGCGGGGTCCTCGAGCACGGAGGCCTCGCGCAGGGTGCCCTGGGCGCGGGCGGGGGTGGAGAGCTCCTCCCCCGCAGTCCAGGTCAGGCCGATGCCGTAGCGGGTCGAGATCTCCGAGAGGTACGCGCCCGTCTCCGCCTCCTCGACGCCGGTGCGCAGCTGCTCGGGATCGCCGAGCGCGGTGATCTCGTAGGGCGGGGAGAGGGGGCGGAAGTCGACGAGCACCGCGGAGCCGGCGGTGCGGATCGCGGTGGTCTCGGTGACGCGCTGGCCGTTGACGGAGATCGCCTCGGCACCGGCGGCCCAGAGGCCGTTCACGGCGATCTGCAGGTCGCCGTCGGTCACCCGGTTCACGGTGCCCGGGCCCGCGCCGGGGCGGGAGGGCAGCGGGGCGGAGTCGTCGAGGGTCAGCTGCACGCCCGGGCCGGTCAGCGACACGCCGTAGCCCGCGCGCTCGTACTCGCCGATCCGCTCCGCGGAGCTGCCGTCGGCGGTGTCGAGGACTTCCTCCTGCGCCTCGAGGATCTGCTGCTCGAGGAGGGTGCGGCGATCCTCGAGGAGGTCGGTCTCGGCGCGCACCTCGCGCACCTCCTCCTCGAGCAGGGCGCGGGGGCTGTCCGCGCCGGCGGCCTCCTGCCGCAGGTCGACCACGGAGACGGCGACCGCGAAGCCGAGCAGCACGGCCAGCAGCAGGGTGACGGCGCGCATCCGGCGGTTGTCGGGCGGCGTGGCCGACTCCAGCGGGTGCTCGTCCTCCCGCAGCGGGTCGACCGAGTAGGGGTCGGCGGTGAGCGCGCGCAGGAGGGAGGTCGGCGAGTACGGGGTCTCGCCGTGGGGAGTCGTGCGCTCCTCCCCCCGTCGCATCCGTCGCTCAGCCATGCCTGGAGTGTAGGAGCTGGGCGGGGCCGACGCGCCCGACGACCACCGCCCGGCGTGCCTATCCCATGGACGCCGCGGATCCGCGCTCCGCCACGGGTGCCGCAGGTCACGCCCCTCTCGATTCGCCCCAGCGCTCGGAGCGGGGTACTGTATTCCTCGGCCCTCCGGTGACGGAGGGTCTCGGGCTGTGGCGCAGCTTGGTAGCGCACTTGACTGGGGGTCAAGGGGTCGCAGGTTCAAATCCTGTCAGCCCGACCGAGAGAAGGCCGCCGACCAGTGGGAACACCGGTCGGCGGCCTTCGTCATGTCAGACCCCGGCCCGTCCCCGCGGCGCCGGGGATCACGGGGCGGCCGCGACGTCCGGCACCGCCAGAAGCTCGACCTCCCGTCCCGAGGGCGCGAGGGCGAGGATCACCAGCGAGAGGCCGATCCCGGCGATCCCGAACCAGCCGAGCAGCGGCAGCCTCTCCTCGACGACGATCACGGCCCGCGCGGCGGCGACCGCCGGCTCGGCGAGGGTGAGGGTCGTCGCCGTGCTCGCGGAGATCCGGGTCAGGCCGAGGCCGAAAAGCACGTAGCCGAGGAACATCGGCACGAGCGCCATGTAGGCGTCGACGGCGAACGCCTGCGGGGAAGCGAGCAGCGGGGCGCCGGTGAGAGCGAGCACGGGCAGGAGCGCCAGGCCGCCGAGCCCGAACACGGAGCCCATCGCCGCGGCGCGACCGATCCCCCGGCCCATCAGGCGGTGCGTGCTCCAGGAGTAGAGCGCGTAGGTCGCTCCGGCGACCAGGCCGAGTCCCACGCCCGCAAGCGCGCCGGGCGTGTCGGCGGCGGCGTCCTGCATCGTCGCGGCGCACAGCACGGCGCTGCCCGCGACGCCCAGGCCCGCCGCCAGTATCCACCGGGCGCCGAGCCGGCGCCCCTCGAGGATCCGCTCCAGGAGACCCGAGGCGAGCGGCGCCGATCCGAGGGAGACGACCGTGCCGACGGCGACGCCCGCCAGGTGCATCGAGCTGTAGAACGCCAGCGGATAGATCACCACGCCCATCGCTCCGGCGAGCACCGCACCCCGGTGGGAGGACAGGGCGGCGCACTCGCGGCGCAGCTGTGGAAGGGCGATCAGCGCCTGCAGGATCCCGCCGATGCCGAGCGCCGAGGCGCCGATCGCGAGCGGTCCGACCGCCGGGGCGAAGGTGGCCGCGGTGCCGCTGGTGCCCCACAGCACGGCGGTGACCAGGACGGCGAGGACTCCGACCAGGGACCCTCGATCCGGCCGCCCGCCTGCTGGTGCCATGCTCGCCGTCCCGTCCTTGTCGGTGCGCTGACCAGCCTATCCACCCGGTGCCGCTCGCCGTGGCGGACCCGGGTGTCGCACTGCCCGCGGCGCTCCTACACTCCCCCCATGACCTCAGCGCATCCCTCCCCGTCCCCTGCCCGCCGCTACGTGATGACCTTCGTGTGCGAGGACCGCCCCGGCATCGTGCATGCGATCACCGGCGCGATCGTCGAGGCCGGCGGCAACATCGTCGAGAGCCGCCAGTTCGAGAGCGGCGACTCCCACCGCTTCTACATGCGTGTCGAGGTGCTGACCTCGGCGTCGCCGGACGAGGTGCGCGCCGCGCTCGCCGCACCGATCGAGAGCTTCGGGATCGAGGCGGAGATCGACGAGGTGGGCCGCCCGGTGCGCACCCTCGTGCTCACCTCGAAGTCGACCCACTGCCTGAACGACCTGCTGTTCCAGACCTCGATCGGGAACCTCCCGATCGAGGTGCCGCTCGTGATCGCGAACCACGACACCCCGGCCCGGTACGCCGAGTTCCACGGTGTCCCCTTCGAGCACCGTCCGGTGACCTCCGCCGAGGAGAAGGCGGCCTTCGAGGACCGGGTGCGCGAGGCGGTCGTCGAGCACGACATCGAGCTCGTGGTGCTGGCCCGCTACATGCAGATCCTCTCCCCCGAGCTGAGCGCCGAGCTCTCCGGACGCTGCATCAACATCCACCACTCCTTCCTGCCCGGGTTCAAGGGCGCGAACCCGTACCGCCAGGCCTACGCCCGCGGCGTGAAGCAGATCGGGGCGACCGCCCACTTCGTCACCGACGACCTCGACGAGGGCCCGATCATCGAGCAGGAGGTCATCCGCGTGGACCACACCCGCTCCCCGCAGGAGCTCATGGCGATCGGTCAGGACACCGAGGTGCGCACCCTGCGCGAGGCCGTGGGGCTGTTCGCGCAGCGCCGTGTCCTGCTGGACGGCTCGCGCACCATCGTCTTCCGCTGAGCGGTGCGGCACGGATCTACGCCGCGCCGCAGGGCACGACGGGATCTCCCCGCACCGCACAGCCCGGAGGGGCCGCACCGCGCGAGCGGTGCGGCCCCTTCGCCGTGCAGGTCCCTCAGCTCCGGGCCGGCCCCACCCAGACCTGCTGGGCGTTGACGAACTCCCGGATCCCGTGCGGGCCGAGCTCCCGGCCGTAGCCGGAGCGCTTGATGCCGCCGGAGGGCAGGCGCGGGTCGGTCTTGACGATCCCGTTGACGCTCACCTGCCCCGCCTCGATCCGGCGCGCCATCGCCTCGCCGCGAGAGGTCTCGGTCCAGATGCTCGCCCCGAGCCCGTACGGGGTGTCGTTGGCGAGGGAGAGGCCGTGCTCGGCGTCCTCGGCGACCATCACGGAGGCGACCGGCCCGAAGGTCTCCTCGGTGCAGGCGCTCATCCCGGCCTCGACCCCGGTCAGCAGCGTGACGGGATAGTAGAAGCCCTCCCCCGTCGGCATCTCGCCTCCCAGGACGAGCTCCGCCCCCGCCTCGACGGAGGTGGTGACCTGGCGGTGGAGGTTCTCCCGCAGCTCGGCGCGGGCGATCGGACCCACCTGCGTGGTCTCCTCGCGCGGGTCGCCGACGACGAGCGCCGCGAGCTGCGCGGCGAGCAGCTCGACGAAGCGGTCGTGCACGGGCCGCTCGACGATGACCCGCTTCGCCGCGATGCAGGACTGGCCGGCGTTGATGATGCGGGAGAGCGCGGCGACCCGCGCGGCTTCCTCGAGGTCGGCTTCGGCCAGGACGAGGCACGGGTCCGAGCCGCCGAGCTCGAGCACGGCGGGCTTGATCTCGCTGGCCGCGATCGAGGCGACGACGGCGCCGGCCCGGTCCGAGCCGGTGAAGGACACCGCCTGGATGCGCGGGTCGCGGATCACCTGCTCGACGTCGGCGGTCGCGGCGTGGAGCGTCTGGAACACCCCCTCCGGGGCGCCGACGGCGCGGAACGCCTCCTCGATCGCGGCCGCGCAGCCGGGGACATGGGGATCGTGCTTCATCACGGCCGTGTTCCCGGCCATGAGCGCGGGGGCGGCGAAGCGGAAGGCGAGCCAGAACGGGGCGTTCCACGGCAGCACCCCCAGCACGGTCCCCAGCGGCAGGTGCTGGACGTAGGAGGAGCTCGCATCGGAGGCGATGTGCTCCTCGGCGAGATAGTCGGCGCCGTGGGCGGCGTAGTGCTCGGCCGCCCATGCCGCCTTGGCCACCTCGCCGCGGGCCTCGCCGATCGGCTTGCCCATCTCCTCGGTCATCAGCGGCGCGAGCTCCTCGACGTGCTCGCGCAGGTGGGCGGCGACGGCGTCCAGCAGCGCGGCCCGTTCCCCGAAGGAGGTCTCGCGCCAGGCGAGGAAGGCGCTGCGGGCACGGTCGAGGACGGCGTCGATCTGGGTGGGCGTGGCGGCGGGCACCTCGCGGACGACGGCGCCGGTCGAGGGGTCGACGGCGGTGAGCGTCGCCTGCGGCGCGGCCTGTGTGCTCTGCGTGGTCATGGTGCTGCTCCTCTCAGGGGCGGGGTGTGCCGGCCGCGGCCGGGAAGGATCGGGCGGCGCTCTCGTGGACGGTGAAGTCCTCCGGGAGCGTGAGGAAGGAGGCGCAGCCGTCGGCGGTGATCCGGACGGTGTCGGAGATGCCGACGGTCTTGTCCCCGTCGACGCCCCACATCCAGGGGATGAGGTGGAAGGTCATCCCCTCCTCGAGCGGCCGCTCGTCTCCCTCGAGGAGGGAGAGGATGTACCCCTCGTCCCAGGAGGGAGGGAAGGCGATACCGATGGAGTAGCCGGCGCGGGTGGCGAGGCTCGCGCCGACGTCGTTGCTCTCGATCATCCGACGGGTCAGCCGGTCCACCTCGGAGCCCGTCACCCCGGGTTTCATGAGCGAGCGCAGCTCCGCCAGGGTGTGCTTCATGAGGTCCTGTGCGGAGCGCATCGAGTCCGAGAGCGCGCCGTTGACCACGGTGCGCATCATCGCGGCGTGATAGCGGCGGTAGCAGCCGCCCACCTCGAGGAAGACGTGCTCCCCGGGGCGGATCATGCGCCCCTCCCAGGTGGAGTGGCCGATCATCGAGCGGGGGCCGGAGGCGACATAGGGCATCACCGCCGGGAACTCCCCGCCCGCGCGGAACATCGCCGAGCTGATCGCGGCGGCGACCTCGTTCTCGGTCGCGCCGGACATGGCGGTGTGCAGGCCGGCGGCCATGCCGGCCTCCCCCGCGTAGGCGGCCAGCTGCATCACCTCGATCTCCGCCGGGGACTTGCGGATCCGCCCCTCCTCGACGATCCCGAAGCAGTCCACGAGGCCCTCGCCGAAGGCGTCGTGGAAGCGGTCCTGCTGGTGGGCGGGGAAGTAGTAGCTGTTGCGCTCGTAGCCCACCCGGGAGTCCGCCAGTCGCAGGTCCCGCAGGGTGGAGACCAGCTCGAGGATCGCGTCGCCCGAGTCGGGATAGGCGCGGGAGTGCTCGAGCCAGGTGCGGGAGACGACGTTGGACTCCTCGAGCGCGCGGGTGATCATCACCGGCTCCGCCTCCAGCGGCACGATCAGGGCCTGGAAGAAGGAGTACCCGGAGGTCTGGTGGTCGGTGAGGTACATCAGGTTCTCGGGGTCGCTGATGATCACCGCGTCCAGCTCCCTCGCCGCCATCCGCTCCCGCAGCTCCCGGATCCTGCGCTCGTACTCCTCCGGGGCGAAGGTCATGTCCTCGCGGCGGCGCATCACGCCTCCTCCAGCACGGCGGCGATCGCCGCCTCGAGGATGTCCAGACCCTCGGCGAGGTCGTCCGGCTCGATGATCAGCGGCGGGATCAGCTTGATCACCCGGCCGCCGCTGCCGCAGGGGCCGAACAGCAGGCCGCGGTCGAAGCACTCCCGCTGCAGGCGCGCGTTCAGCGCCCCGTCGCCGGTGTCCAGGGCCTGCATCATGCCGCGTCCGCGCACCTCCCAGCCGCGGTCCGGGTGGGCGTCGGCGATCGCCTGGAGGCGGGCGCGCATCTGCTCGCCCCTCACGAGGACCCCCTCGAGGAAGGCGTCGTCGGTGAAGAAGTCCAGCGCCACCGTCCCGGCGACGAAGGAGAGGCCCTGGCCGCGGAAGGTGCCGGTGTGGGCGCCGGGGCTCCAGTGCCGGTCCACCTCGGGCTTGTTGAGGTTCATCGCGATCGGGGTGCCGAATCCGCCGAGGCCCTTGGCGAGCGTGATGATGTCGGGGTCCAGCCCCATCCCGTCGAAGGAGAAGTAGCTGCCGGTGCGGCCGATCCCTGCCTGGATGTCGTCGATGATCAGCAGCGCCCCGTGCTCGCGGGCGAGGTCCTGGACCTGGTGGAGCCATTCGCGGCGCGCGACGTTCACCCCGCCCTCGGCCTGCACGACCTCGACCAGGAACGCGGCCGGGGGCAGCAGCCCGCTCGAGGGGTCCTTCAGCGCCGCCGCGTAGTCGGAGAGGGCAGTGTCCCCGCCCGGCGCGGTCTCGAAGGGCAGGCGCAGGATGTTCTCCAGCGGCACCCCGGCCCAGCGGCGGAAGGCGTCGTTCGCGGTCGCGGCGAGGGAGCCCAGGGTCATGCCGTGGAAGCCGTGGCTGAAGGCGACGATCTCGCGGCGCCCCGTGGCGGCGCGGGCCAGCTTCATCGCGGCCTCCACGGCGTTCGAGCCCGTCGGCCCCATGAACTGCAGGCGGTGGTCCATGCCGCGGGGCGCGAGGACCACCTCGTGGAAGCGCTCGACGAAGTCGCGCTTGGTGGTGGTGTAGGTGTCGAGAGAGTGCGCGACACCGTCGGCCTCGAGGAACTCGATCAGCGCCTTCTTCATCGCGGGATGGTTGTGGCCGAAGTTCAGCACCCCGGCCCCGGCGAAGAAGTCGATGTAGCTGCGGCCCTCCTCGTCGACCTGGCGCGCGCCGGAGGCGGAGGCGAAGACCGTCGGGTAGTTGCGGCAGTAGCCGCGGATCTCGGATTCGTGGTTCTCGAAGATGGCGGTGTCCATGGGAGACCTCTTCCTGCCCAGGAGGCGATCCGATCTCCGTGCCCGGGCGAGAGCTGAGATCGCCTCTCATGTCCTGTGCGGCCCGGTGTGATGACCCTCACAGGCGGAGAGGCTCCCCGTCAAGCGCGGCGCGCCGCTCAGAACACGGGGCGGCCTCCGGTGACCCCGAGCACGGTGCCGGAGACGTAGCTCGCCTCCTCGGGGCTGGCCAGGAACACGTAGGCGCCTGCGCACTCGGCGGGCTGCCCTGCACGGCCCAGGGGCGTGTTCGCCCCGAAGGCGACGTAGTCGTCCGGCACGCGCGTCGCGACGTTCAGCGGGGTCCAGATCGGCCCGGGGGCGACGGCGTTGACGCGGATGCCGCGGGGGCCGAGATCCGCAGCGAGGTTGACGGTCAGGTTGTTGATCGCGGCCTTGGTCGCGGCGTAGTCCATGAGCGGCACGGAGGGGTCGTAGCTCTGGATCGAGGAGGAGTTGATGACGCTCGCTCCGGGTCGGAGGTGCGGGGCCGCCTCCTGGGTGAGCCAGAACAGCACCTCGAGGTTCGTGGTGAGGGTGCGGTGCAGCCGTTCGGAGGCAATCCCCTCCAGGCCCTTCGGCTCGGCCCGGCCCCACTGGAAGGCCGCGTTGTTCACGAGCACGTCGAGACGGCCGAGCTCCTCGACAGTTCGATGGACGAGGGAGCGCGCATGCTCCTCGTCGCGGAGATCGCCGGGCAGCAGCAGGGCACGGCGTCCGGCATCCTCGATCCACCGCCGGGTCTCCTCTGCGTCCTCCTGCTCCTCGGGGAGGTAGGCGATCGCCACATCGGCGCCCTCGCGGGCATAGGCGATCGCGACGGCCCGGCCGATGCCCGAATCGCCCCCGGTGATCAGGGCGGCCATCCCCTCGAGTCGTGCGTGTCCGACATAGCTGCGCTCGCCGTGATCGGGCACGGGGCTCATCGGTCCCGTCAGTCCGGGCGGCTCCTGGTCCTGCGGGGAGAAGGCCGGCTCGCCGCCGGAGGTCGAGAGCTGCTCGGCGCGCTCAGCCACTCGGGAGCGCACGCGGTCCTGGCGCGGGTCCTGATCGGTCACGGGAGCCTCCTGGGTCGGTGGGACGGATGCGGGAGGTCCACGCTACCGACCACGGGCCCGGGCCGCCGAGGACCGAACGCCCGGTCGGTCCCGGACCGGGCCGTCTCAGCCCTTCACGCCGCCCGCGGCGGCGAAGCCCTGACCGAGGTTCCGGCCCAGGAACAGGTAGAGCACCACCACCGGCAGCGAGTAGAAGATCGAGAACGCGGCGAGCTGGCCGTAGGCGACCTGCCCGTACTGGGAGGAGAAGGTGTACAGCGTCACCGCAGCGGGGAGCTTGTCCGGGCTCAGCAGCAGCATGAAGGGGACGAAGAAGTTCCCCCACATCGAGACGAAGGTGAAGATCGTCGCCACCGACAGGCCCGAGCGCATCAGCGGCAGCACCACCGACCACAGGGTGCGCAGCACCCCCGCCCCCTCGGTCCACGCGGACTCCTCGATCTCCAGCGGCACCCCGTCCATGAACCCCTTGGTGAGGAAGATGGCGTAGGGCAGGGAGCTCGCCCCGAGGAACAGAATCGCCCCGCCCATCGAGTCGATGAGGTTGACCTGCACGAACATCGAGTAGACCGGGATCATGATCGCGGTGATCGGCAGCCCGGTCGAGAAGATGATCGTCAGCAGCAGCGGTCGCTTGGCGCGGAAGCGGTAGCGGGAGAGCGGATAGGCGCACAGCACCGCGGAGACCATGGTGAGGATCGTCGCGCCGCCGCACAGGATCAGCGAGTTCCCCAGCGGCCGGAAGGTCGTCTCCTCGTTCCAGATCGCCGCGTAGTTGTCCAGGCTCCAGCGCTGCGGCCAGGCCACCGACAGCGAGGCCTCGGTGTCGAAGGAGGCCAGCACCACCCACAGCAGCGGCACCAGGAACGCGATGCCGATCGCGGCCATGACGAGGTTGCTGGCGAGCTTCGTGCCGGCGGCGCGGGAGCGTCCCTTCCGGGGTGCGGGACGAGCGGCCGACGCGCCGTCCGCCGGGGCGGTCGTGGTCGTGGGAGCGGCGGTCATCGCTTGTCCTCCTCGGGCAGCAGGCGCAGGTAGGCGATCGAGGCCAGCGCCCCGATCAGCAGGAGCAGCAGGGCGACGGCGGTGCCGTAGCCGAGCTGTCCGTAGGAGAACGCCTGCTCGTACATGTACAGCGGCAGGGTTTGGCTCTGCCGGGCGGGGCCGCCGCCGGTCATGATGAAGATCAGTCCGAAGACGGACAGGGTCTGCAGGGTGGTCAGCATCAGGTTCGTCGCGATGGCGGGCCGCAGCAGCGGCACGGTCACCGAGACGAAGCGGCGCACGGGCCCGGCGCCGTCCAGCGCCGCGGACTCGTACACGTCCCCGGGCACGGAGCTCAGCGCCGCGGAGTAGACCAGCATCGAGAACGCCGCGCCGCGCCAGATGTTGGCGAAGGAGACCGCGATGATCGGGGCGCTGAACAGCAGGTCCTGCCCGGGCAGCCCGATCGCGGTGAGCATGGCGTTCAGGCTGCCGGCGTCGGCGAAGAAGGTGTAGAGCAGGTATCCGGCGACCACCTCGGGAAGGATCCACGCGGCGATCACGATCGAGGTGACCGCGAAGGTGACCACGCGGTGCGAGCGCTCCATCAGCAGGGCCAGGCCCATGCCGAGCAGGTTCTGGCCGAGCACCGCGGAGACCAGCGTGAACACCAGCGTGAGGACGACCGAGTTCCAGAAGTCCCCGTCGGCGAAGGCGTCGGTGAAGTTCTGGACGCCGACGAAGCTCGTGTCGGAGGCGCCGTCGCCGCGGATCGCGGAGTCGGTGAAGGCGAGGTAGAGGGAGTACAGGATCGGGCCGAGCATGAAGCCGAGCAGCAGCAGCGCGGCCGGGAGCATCGGAACGGCGCGCATCGGCGAGAGCCCGTCCCCGAGCCGGGTGCGTCGGCCCCCGCGGCGCGGGGCGCCGGCCCCTGCGGCGGGGCGGGTCGTGGTGTCGGTCGCGGTCATCCCTGGGCCTCCTGCACGTTCTCAGGGCCGACGATGTCGCGCACCGTCGCGTCGTAGGCGGCGGCCGCCGCCTCGGGATCGCTCCCGGTGAGCACGGCCTCCATCGCCTCCTGGAGCGCGGAGGAGACCTCCGGATAGGCGGGCAGCGCCGGCCGGTAGTAAGCGGTGTCCAGCAGGTTCGTGAAGTACTCGACCGCCGGGGAGTAGCTGAGGTACTCCTCGACCTCGGCGACGTCGTTGCGGACGGTGATGTGGTTGTCCGCGATCGCGTAGTCCACGAGGGTCTCGGTGGAGACCAGCGTCTCGAGGAAGCGGAAGGCCGTCTCGCGGTCGGTGACGTGCTGCGGGATGGACAGGCCCCAGCCGCCGGCGAGGGTGACGGTGCCGGTGCCGCCGCCGTCCTGGGTGGGCATGTTCGCGAGCCCCACCACCTCGGGCCATTCGGGCCAGGGCCGGCCGGCGGTCTCGGTCCAGTTCTGCGAGATCCAGGAGCCGTCGATCAGCATGCCGAGCTTCGCGTCGGGCAGCAGGGAGGTGTAGATCTGCTCGGAGATGTTGGGGTCCAGCAGCTGGCCGAGGGAGGCGGTCAGCTCCTCGTCCACGACGGTCTTGAGGAAGGCGAGGGAGTCGATGAACCCCTGCGAGCCCAGCACCCACTTCTTCGTGTCCTCGTCGTACAGGCCGGTGCCGTCGCCCGTGCCGTACAGCAGCATCTCGAAGCCCTGCATCGAGGCCTTCTCGCCCTGCGGGGTGCCGGCGAACATGAAGAACGGGATCGCCTCGGAGCCTGAGTCCTTGATCGCGCGGGCCGCCTCGAGGATGTCCTCCCAGGAGGTGGGCTGCCAGTCGGTGGGCAGGCCCGCCTGCTCGAACACCTCGCGGTGGAACCAGATCGCACGGGTGTCGGTGGTGATCGGCACCCCGTAGACCTCCCCGTCCTCGCCGGTGACGGCGAGCTTGGACGCCTCGGCGATGTCGTCCCAGTGGTCCCAGCCCTCGACCAGGTCGGTCATGGGCTGGAGGTATCCGGCCCCGACGTCGGACAGGAGGATGAAGGAGTCCTCGTAGACGAGGTCCGGGCTGGTCCTCGGGGAGCTCATCAGCAGCTCGTTCTTGGTGAAGTAGTCGTTCTCCGAGGCGACGATCGGCACCAGGTCGATGACCAGCTCCGGGTTCTGCGCGGAGAACGTCTCCGCGGCGCGCTCGATCCACTCCTGCTTGATCGTGTTGGAGCCGAACTGCTGGAAGGCGATGCGCAGGGTGCCCGCGTCACGCCCTCCTCCGGAGCAGCCGGCCAGCGAGGCCAGCGGCAGCAGGGCGGCGGCACCCGCGGTGAAGCGCAGGAAGGACCGGCGGTCGGTGCCTGTCCGTGGGGAAGGGGTCGGGGCCACGAAGACCTCCTCGTCGACGTCTCTCAGGCCCTGAGAGTAGCGGGTGAGACCCGTCACGCCGGGAAGACGGTGCGCCCCGGCGCGTCGCAGGTCCTGCGCCGTCCTCCCCTGTCCCGTCCTCCTCGGCGGTGCCCTCAGCCGCGGGCGCGGCCGACGCCCTGCGCGCGCTCCGCGTCGGCGTAGCGCATCCCGGCCGGGACCTGTGCGAGCTCGAACCAGGACGCGGCGCGCGGGAGGAGGCGCACGTCCTGCCAGGGGATCTCGAAGTCGGGCGCCTGCCAGAGGGTCAGCGCGATCTCGGCGCGGCGTCCGGCGGCGACCAGCAGCAGCCGTCGCAGGCGGGAGAGCGGATGGGGGTCGGCGCGGGCCGCCTCGGGGATCGCGACCGCTCCGCCGAGGTCGAGCGGCCACACCGTCTCGCCCCAGTGCAGCTCCGCCCGCTCGGGGGTGCCGGCGATGACGGCCGGCGGGCGCAGGTCCGCGGCGGCGACCGGGACGGGCGCGAGGGGCTCGCCCCGCCGCAGCACCTCGTGCTGCACCCAGGCGCCGGGCAGCAGGAGCTTCTCGCCCACGTGGACGTCGACCAGCAGCGCCTCGGCGAAGGGGCGCAGCGCCTCGCTGAGCCGTCCCGCGCGGGCGAGGTCCCGGCGCGGTGCGGCGATCACCCGCACCACGGCGTGGTCTCCCGGCCGGTCGGTCAGCGGAATACGCACCCGCGTGCCGGGGAGGGGGTTGCCCGTGCTCATCGGCGGAACCTCGCCTCGGCCCGGTCCTCGAGGGCGAGGGCGAGCTGCTCGCGGAAGCGGTCGTTCATCGGCGGCAGGTCCTCGACGGGGCACCAGCGCGCCTCGGTGTTCTCCCCGTCGGCCGGGAAGGGCCGCTGGGAGTCGTCGGCCTCGCACAGGAAGCAGATGTCGAGGTACTGGGCGCGGTCCCCGTTGGGGTAGGTGATCTCCGGCAGGGCGCGCATGTCCAGCAGCCGCAGGGCGGTGCACGCGACGCCCGCCTCCTCGGCGACCTCGCGCTCGGCGGCGCTGGCGGGCTCCTCCCCCGGGTCGACGATCCCGGTGACCGGGGTCCAACGGCCGTCGTCGGCGCGGCGCACCACGAGCAGGTGGCTGCGTGCGGGGTTCAGGACGACGGCAGTGACGCCCGGCATCCACAGCAGCTCGTTGCCGATCCTCTCGCGCAGCGAGAGGACGAAGTCCGGGGTGGCGATGATGCTCCTCCTGGAAGGGGTCGGCGGGGTGCGGCCGCGGCGCGGCGGACGACGGCGGCGGGGACGGTTCCCGGGTTCAGCCGGTGCTCGCGGCGATCCCGAAGATCCCCAGGATCGCGATGCCGAACACGAAGTAGGCGAGGATCCCGAGGATCACGAGCCCCACGATCACGCAGAGGACGATCCAGCCCACCTTGTTCATGGTGCGCGCGGAGCGGGGGTCGGACTCCATCTGCACCAGGGCGATGATCCCGAAGATCGTGGGGATCCACCCTCCGCACAGGAAGCCGAGCACGATCAGCAGGATCGCGCTGGTCTGGATCGAGCCGCGATCGGGAGCGGGTGGGAGCGTCATGGGCGTCCTTCCGGGACGGGTGGGATCAGTCCCTCAGCGGGCGGCCATGGGCGTCCCGCTCGAAGGAGGGGGACTTGGCGAGGACCATGATGCCCTCGACGAGACCCCAGATGGTCGTGATCGGGGACAGCGTGAAGCAGCTGAGCACGGTGACCAGGACCTGCACCAGGCCGATGGCGGTGTACCCCATGAGGAAGCGGTGCACGCCGAAGGCGCCGAAGAAGATTCCCAGGACCCCGACGAGCACGCGGCTCTGCGCCTCGCCCTGCACGGGCGCCGCACCCGGCTGGGCGGCGTGGGCGGCGCCCTGCGCGCCGTCCTGGGGAGAGCCCTGGCCGTACGGGGAGGCCTGGCCGTACGGGGAGGCCTGGCCGTACGGGGAGGCCTGGCCGTACGGGGAGGCCTGGCCGTAGGGGTCGGAGCCGGGCGCCTGGCCGTAGGGATCGGCGGCGGATCCCGTCGCGGGCGACCAGCGGTCTTCGCCGGAGGCGTCGGCGTGGGGATCGGAGCCCGACGCCCCGGAGGCGGGGCCGTAGGGCGACGGCTGGCCGTAGGGCGAGGCCTGGCCGTAGGGCGAGGCGTCGCCGGAGCCGCCCTGCTGGCCGTACGGATCCTGCTGGCCGTAGGCCTCCTGCGCGTCGGCCTGCCCGAACGGGTCCTGCCCCGCGGGGGCGGCGAACGGGTCCTGCGCGCCCTGTCCCGGCGCGGGCTGTCCCCCCGCTGGCTGCGCCCACGGGTCCTGGCCGCCGCTCGGCGCGGCGTAGGGGTCCTGGCCTGCGCCGGGCCCCTGCTTCCCGGAGGGGTCCTGCGGGGCGAAGGGGTCGTGCTGCGGGGTCCAGGAGCCGTCGTCACCGGTGTTGCTCATGGGCGCCACGATACGTGGCGCCGCCGGTGCCCTGCATCCCGGCGCGCTGGGTCCCCGGGACACCCGGCGTCGGGCGCTCGGACGCCGACGCCCCGCCCCCGCTGCAGCGGGAACGGGGCGTCGACGGAGCCGCTCAGCGGCGGCGTTTCTCGCGGATCCGCACGCCGATCACGATCGGGGAGCCGGTGAACTCGAAGTCCTCCCGCAGCCGTCGCTCGATGAAGCGGCGGTAGCCGTGCTCGAGGAAGCCGCTGGCGAAGACGACGAACCGCGGCGGACGGGTGCGGGCCTGCGTCGCGAAGAGGATCCGGGACTGCTTCCCTCCGCGAAGCGGATGGGGGTGCGCGGCGACGAGCTGCCCCAGGAAGGCGTTGAGCCGGCCCGTCGGGATGCGACGGTCCCAGGACTCGAGCGCCTTCTCGAGCGCCGGCACGAGCTTCTCGGAGTGGCGGCCGGTGGCCGCGGAGATGTTCACGCGCGGCGCCCAGGCGACATGGCCGAGGTCCCGCTCGATCTCCCGCTCCAGCGCCTTGTGCCGCTCCTCGTCCAGCAGGTCCCACTTGTTGAAGGCGAGCACGAGCGCGCGCCCGGACTCCAGGACCATGTCGATGATCTTGAGGTCCTGGGTGGAGATCGGCTCGTTGGCCTCCAGCAGCACGACGGCGACCTCGGCGCGGTCCAGCGCCGCGTGCGTGCGCAGCGAGGCGTAGTAGTCCGCGCCCTGGGACTGCGCGATGCGACGACGGATCCCAGCGGTGTCCACGAAGGTCCACTCCTTGCCGCCGAGGACGATCTTCTCGTCCACGGGGTCGCGGGTGGTGCCGGCGAGGTCGTCGACGACGACGCGCTGCTCCTTCGCGAGCCGGTTCAGCAGCGAGGACTTCCCGACATTGGGGCGGCCGACGAGGGCGACGCGCCGCGGGCCGTGGTCGACCGGCGCTCCCCGACCCTCCTCCGGCATGGCGGCGACGACCGCGTCCAGCAGGTCGCCGGAGCCGCGGCCGTGCAGGGCGGAGACCGGGTACGGCTCGCCGAGGCCGAGGTTCCACAGCGCCGCGGCCTCGAGCTCGCCGCGCTGGTCGTCGACCTTGTTGGCGACCAGCACCAGCGGCACCCGCGCCTTGCGCAGCACCTTCAGCAGCTGCTCGTCGGTGGTGGTGATGCCGACGTTCGCATCGACGACGAACATGACCACGTCCGCGAGGGAGACGGCGACCTCGGCCTGCTCCGCGACGCGATAGGCGATGCCCTGGACCCGGTCCTCCCAGCCGCCGGTGTCCACGAGCCAGAAGTCCTTGCCGGACCACTCCGCCTCGTAGAAGACGCGGTCGCGGGTCACGCCGGGACGGTCCTCGACGACGGCCTCGCGGCGGCCGAGGATGCGGTTGACCAGCGTGGACTTGCCGACGTTGGGGCGGCCGACCACGGCGACGACGGGCAGGTTCCGGCGCGCCTCGGGCTGCAGCTGCGCCTCCTCGCCGCCGCCGAGCAGGGCGAGGTCCTCCTCGTCGAGCTCGTAGTCGGACAGGCCCGCGCGCAGCGCCGCCTCGATGTCCTCGTCGCTCGGGCCGTCGGCCCCTGCCCCGACGACCACGGGCGCGGCGGGGGCGGGCTCGGCCGGTCCGTGCTCGGCGGTCTCGTCGGCGACCTCCGCGGCGGCGACCAGCATCAGCACCTTCTCGACGACGTCCTCGATGCCGAGGCCGGTGGTGTCGATCTGCTCGACGCCCTCGGCGGCGGTGAGGAACTCGGAGACGGAGGAGTCGTCGCGGTCTCGGCGCAGCACCTGGTCGGCCATGCGCTCGCGCGTCTCCTCGGTGTCCTCGAGGCCGAGCTCCGCGGCGCGGCGACGCATCCGCTCCTCGTCCGAGGCGGTCAGCAGCACCCGCACCCGGGCGTCGGGGGCGACGACGGTGGTGGTGTCCCGGCCCTCGGCGACGCAGAAGCCGCGCTCGGCGGCGGTGGAGAAGAGCACCTCGCGCTGGCGGCGCTGGAGGATCGGGCGCACCAGGGTGTTCGTCGCGACGGCCGAGACTCGCTGGGAGATGCGCTGCTCGCGGATCGCGGCGGTGATGTCGGTGCCGGCGACGACCACGGTGGCCCCGGCCGGGTCGGTGCCGAGGTCGAGGTCGATCTCCTCGGCGATGCGGGCGACGGCCTCGCGGTCGGCGAGGTCGACGCCGTCCTCGAGGCAGGCCCAGGCGATCGCCCGGTACATCGCGCCGGTGTCGAGGAAGCCTCCGTCCAGCGCCTCGGCGACGAGGCGGGAGACGGTCGACTTCCCGGAGCCGGCCGGGCCGTCGATCGCGATGGTGATGCCCTCGGCGGGGTCGTGCGGCGCGCTGGTGTGCATTCCAGAAGGATACGGGGCGCTCAGGCCCCTGCGACCCTCCAGCCGCGCACCGTGAGCTCCCGCGTGAGCAGGTCCTCACGGGCGGCGTCGATCGCGACGTGGGCGAGGCCGACCTCGCGCCCCAGCTCGTGCTCGAGGCGGAGGTCCTCGAGGTTCACGCCGATCTGCCCGATCTCGGTGAGCAGACGAGCGAGCTCGCCGGGCCTGTCCGGCACCAGCACCACGAGGGTCGTGAAGGCGTCGGTCGCCCCGCCGTGCTTGCCCGGGATGCGGCGCACGCCGCGGTTGCCCTCGGCGATCAGGTCGGCCAGGGCGCGTCGGGACCCGGTGCCGGGGTCGGGGTCGCCCTCGAGGGTCGCGAGCGCCCCGCGCACCGCCTCCAGGCGGTCCGCGACGGAGGAGAGCACCTCGCCGACGGCGCCGGCGTTCGCGCCGAGGATCTCGACCCAGAGCCGCGGATCGGAGTCCGCGATCCGGGTCGTGTCCCGCAGCCCCTGCCCGGCCAGGCCCAGCGCCTGCTCGGAGGGCTCCAGCAGGGTCGTGGCCAGCAGGCTCGAGATGACCTGCGGGACATGGGAGACGTGCGCGACGGCGGTGTCGTGCGCCGCGGCGTCCAGCACGATCGGCACGGAGCCGATCTCCGTCGCGAGGCCCTTCAGCACGCTGACCGCGTCGGGGAGCGTCTCCTCGTGGGGGACGACGACGAAGGGGCGGCCCTGGAACAGATCGGCGCGGGCGGCGATCACGCCGGAGACCTCGCGGCCCGCCATGGGGTGGGCGCCGACGTAGCGGGACAGGTCCTCGGGCCGGGCGAGGCGGCGCAGGCCCTCGAGCACGGTGGTCTTCACGCTCGCGACATCGGCGACCAGTGCGTCCGGCCAGCGGCGCAGCGCCCCTTCGACGAGGGACGCCGCGACGTCGGGCGGTGCGGCGACGAGGACGAGCTCCGGGTGGCGGTCCCCGGCGGCGGGCAGCTCCCCCACGCCGAGCTCGACCGCGAGGGCGGCGGTGCCCGGGGAGACGTCCTCGACCTGCACCTGCACCCCGGCACGGCGCAGCGCCATGCCGAGAGAGCCGCCGATCAGCCCGGTGCCGATGATCCGCACGGGCGAGGGGACGAGGGTCCTCACAGCCCGACCTCCGCCATCAGGGTGCCGAGCTCGCGATCGGTGAGCTCGCGGGTCTCGCCCGGGGCGAGCTCGCCGAGCAGCACGGGACCGATCCGGGTGCGGACCAGGGCGGTGAGCTCGAAGCCCTGCGAGGCGAACATGCGGCGCACGATCCGGTTGCGCCCCTCGTGCAGGGTCACCTCGACCACGGCCTCGCGGCCGTCCTGGGCGAGGACCCGGGCGCGGTCGGCGCGGGCCGGGCCGTCCTCGAGCTCGACACCCTCCCGCAGCGCCTTCACGAGCCCGCGCGGCGGGCCGCCCGGCGCGTCGAAGCGGCACACGTAGGTCTTGTCGACCTCGAAGCTGGGGTGGGTCAGACGGTGGGCGAGCTCGCCGTCGTTGGTCAGCAGCAGCAGACCCTCGGTCTCGTAGTCCAGGCGTCCCACGTGGTAGAGCCGCTGCGAGTAGACAGCGGTGAACTCGGTGAGGTCGCGGCGCCCCTCGGGATCGCTCATCGCGGAGACGACGCGGCGGGGCTTGTTCAGCACGACGGTGAGCTTCGCGTCGTCGAGCTGGAGCCGACGCCCGTCGACGTGGATCACCTGGGTCGCGGGATCGATGCGCACGCCCTGCTCGTGGACCACGGCGCCGTCCACGCGGACCCGCCCGGAGGAGATCAGCGCCTCGCAGGCGCGACGGGAGCCGAAGCCGGCGCGGGCGAGGACCTTCTGCAGCCGCTCGCCGTCCTCGCGGTGGACCTCGGCCTCCTCGCCGTCCGCCGCGGGCAGGCGCGTGCCCTCGTCGTCACGCAGCCGGACCTGCTTGGGCGGGGTGAAGGCGCTGCGCCGTCGGGCCGGCCTCCCCGCACCGCCGCGATCGGTGCCGCCGCGTCCCGCTCCCCCGCCGCTGCCCCGGCGCGGCCCCTGTCCGGCCATCAGGCCGCGGCGCCGCGCGAGATCAGCTCGCGTGCGAGCTGCCGGTAGGCGGCGGCGCCCTTGTTCGAGGTGGCGAAGGAGATGATCGGCTCCGCGGCGACGGAGGCGTCGGGGAACTTCACGGTGCGGTTGATGGTGGTGTGGAAGACCTTGTCGGGGAACGCCTCGACCACGCGCTGGCACACCTCGCGGGCGTGCAGCGTGCGCGGGTCGAACATCGTGATCAGGATGCCGTCGAGCTCGAGGCGGGGGTTGATGCGGTCCTGCACCTTCTCGATAGTCTCCACCAGCAGCGCCACGCCGCGCAGCGCGAAGTACTCGGCCTCCAGCGGGATGATCACGCCGTGGCTCGCGGCGAGGGCGTTGACGGTGAGCAGGCCCAGCGAGGGCTGGCAGTCGATGATGATCACGTCGTAGTCGTCGGCCACGGGGCGCAGCACGCGGGCCAGCGCCATCTCGCGGGCGACCTCGTTGACCAGGGTGACCTCGGCGGCGGAGAGGTCGATGTTCGCCGGGAGCACGTCGAGGTCCTCGGTGTCGGTCTCCTGGATCACCGTGCGCACGTCGTGGCCCCGCTCCATGAGCAGGTTGTAGACCGTCACGTCGAGGTCGTAGGGGTTCACGCCCAGGCCGGCGCTCAGCGCACCCTGGGGGTCGAGGTCGACGAGCAGCACCTTGCGGCCGAGCTCCGCGAGGGCCGCGCCGAGGTTGATGACGCTCGTGGTCTTCCCGACCCCGCCCTTCTGGTTGACCATCGAGATGATCCGGGCCGGCCCGTGGGAGTCGAGCGCGGCCGGCTCCGGGAGCTCCGGCATCGGCCGGCCGGTCGGGCCGAGATCGATGTCCAGCTGCTGGGGGGAGGTCGGGCTCACGTCGTTGTCCTGTCGTCGGCGTCGTGGTCTGGTGCGTGCACGCCGCGGGGCGAGCGGGCTCCGGAGGTGCTCCGGTCCCAGCCCGGGGAGGGACGGCTGCGCGTCGGTCCCCGCGTCACCCGCGGCGAGCCCCCGGCGGCCGGGGCCGGTCGGGGGCGTCGTGCCGCCCAAGTCTAAGCCCCCCGCCGGGCGCGGGGGTGGGCGCCGGCGTGCGTCTCGCGGAGGGAGTCGACCGTCACCTGCGTGTAGAGCTGGGTCGTGGTGACGGAGGCGTGGCCCAGCAGCTCCTGCACGGAGCGCACGTCGGCCCCGCCGTGCAGCAGGTGGGTCGCGTAGGAGTGGCGCAGGGTGTGCGGGCTGATCGGCTCGGGCAGATCCTCCAGCTCCGCGTCACGGGCGCAGCGCTGCACCACCTGCCACGCGGCCTGGCGGGTCAGACGGGTGCCGCGGGCGCCGAGGAAGATCGCCGGGATGCCGCGGCCGCGCGCGGCGAGGGCCGGGCGGCCCCGCCTGAGATATGCCCCGAGCGCCTCGGCGGCGAAGCGGCCGACGGGCACCACCCGTTGCTTGTCCCCCTTGCCGCGCAGCACGGCGGAGCGCCCCGCCAGGTCCACGTCGTCGAGGTCGAGGCCCGTCACCTCGGAGATCCGTGCGCCGATGCCGTAGAGCAGCTCGAGCAGGGCGCGGTCGCGCAGGGCGCGCTCGGTCGCGTCGCGCCCGGTGCCGGGGCGTCCGGCGGCCTCGAGCAGCGCCTCGACCTGATCGAGGGTCAGCGGATGCGGGAGTCGTCGCGGCAGGGTCGGGGTCGGGACCAGGCGGGAGGGGTCCCCGGTGGTGGAGACCCGCTCGGCGTCAAGGAAGGAGTGCAGCCCGCGCACCGCGGCGAGCGAGCGGGCGGCGGAGGCGGCGGAGAGCGCGGTGCCGCCGTCGGCCCCGGTGCGCAGGGACTGCAGCCACTCCCCCAGCTGCTCGGGATCCACCGCGGCGGGGTCGACCTCGCGGCGCGCGAGGTCGGCGAGATAGCGGCGCAGATCACGCCGATAAGCCGCCAGGGTGTTCTCGGACAGGCCCCGCTCGATGCGCAGGTGGCCGAGGTACTGCTCGAGGATCCGCCGGTCACCCGGGCGCAGGGGGTCCTCCTCGCCCGTCGGGCGCGGGGCCTCCCCGGAGCTCATGGGGTCAGAAGGTGACGAAGGGGTCGATCGCGAGGGCGACGAAGAGCACCGTGAGGTAGGTGATCGAGCCGTGGAAGACCTTCATCGGGCCGAGGGCCCGGCCGGAGAGCCCCTGGCGGACCCGCATCGCGTAGCGGACCACGAGGAAGCCGAACCAGGCGCCGGAGGCGACGGCGGCGACGCCGTACACCCAGCCGGTCTCGCCCAGCGGGATGATCGCGAGGCTCGAAGCGATCATCAGCGCGGTGTGCAGCAGCATCTGGCGCGCGACGTTCGAGCGCGAGGACACCACCGGCAGCATCGGCACGCCCGCCTTGGCGTAGTCGTCCTGGAACTTCTCGGCCAGCGGCCAGTAGTGCGGCGGCGTCCAGAAGAAGATCACCAGGAACAGCAGCACCGCGGTCCAGGACACGGTGCCCGTGACCGCCGACCAGCCGATCAGCACCGGCATGCAGCCGGCGATGCCGCCCCAGACGATGTTCTGGCTGGTGCGGCGCTTGAGGATCATCGTGTAGAAGACGACGTACAGCAGGATCGCGCCGACCGCCAGCGCGGCGGAGACCCAGTTCACCAGCACGCCCAGCCACAGCGCGGAGACCGCGGAGATGGTCAGGCCGAAGATCAGCGCGGCGCGCGGGGTGACGGCGCCGGAGGGGATCGGACGCTTCCGGGTGCGCTTCATCTTCGCGTCGATGTCGCGCTCGAGGTACATGTTCAGCGCGTTCGCGCCGCCCGCGGCGAGATAGCCGCCGACCATGGTCGCGATGATCAGCCACAGCGAGGGGAACCCGCCGGCGGCGAGGAACATCGTGGGGATCGTCGTGATGAGCAGCAGCTCGATGATCCGCGGCTTGGTCAGCGCGACGTAGGCGCGGAGGGTGGAGCCGACGGTCCGCGGACCGCGCCCGCCGTCCTGGCCTGCGCCCCGCAGCTGAGCTCCCTGGGTGGCGGTCACCGCCCACCGTCCTTCCTCCTGGTCACGGCACGCGGCCGACGAACCACCCCAGTCTAGGCGCTCGTCCGCGACGGCGGGGCGAGGCGCGAGGTGAGAGTGGGCACCGTCCGCCACGGCAACAGCCTGGACGCGCATGACCTCCCCGCACCGCCCGGACTAAGGTGGACCCCGTTGCCTCCCGTGCGGAACGCGCACGTCGCAGCCGGTCATCCGGCGTCGTGCGGAGAGGCCCGTCTTTCCGAGCGGCCGTCCAGGCCGCATCCCGGCGAAAGGATGCCCACGACATGACGGAGAACTTCACGGCCCCCGAGGGCTGGACCGAGCTCGACAAGCGGGCGGTCGACACCGTCCGCGTGCTGGCCGCCGACGCGGTCGAGAAGGTCGGCAACGGCCACCCCGGCACCGCCGTCAGCCTCGCCCCGGCCGCGTACCTGCTCTACCAGGACGTGATGCGCCACGATCCGACCGACCACGCGTGGCTCGGCCGCGACCGCTTCGTGCTCTCGGCGGGCCACTCGAGCCTGACCCAGTACATCCAGCTCTTCCTCGGCGGCTTCGGCCTCGAGAAGAAGGACATCGAGGAGCTGCGCACCTGGGGCTCGAAGACCCCCGGCCACCCCGAGAACTTCCACACCGAGGGCGTGGAGATCACCACCGGTCCCCTGGGCCAGGGCATCTCCTCCGCCGTCGGCATGGCCATGGCCCAGCGCCGCGAGCGCGGCCTGCTGGATCCCGAGGCGGCGCCCGGTACCAGCCCCTTCGACCACTTCACCTACGTCATCGCCTCCGACGGCGACCTGCAGGAGGGCGTCTCCTCCGAGGCCAGCTCCCTCGCGGGCACCCAGCAGCTCGGCAACCTGATCGTGCTCTGGGACGACAACGAGATCTCCATCGAGGGCGACACCTCCATCGCCTTCACCGAGGACACCGCCGCGCGCTACGAGGCCTACGGCTGGGACGTGCGCACCGTGGACTGGACCCACGGGGGGACGGCGTACCGCGAGGACGTCGCGGCGCTGAAGGACGCGATCCTCGAGGGCCAGAAGGTCACCGACAAGCCCACCTTCATCCGCCTGCGCACCGTCATCGGCTGGCCGATCCCGGAGCTGGCCGGCTCGCACTCCGTGCACGGCGCGAAGCTCGGCGCCGAGGGCGTCAAGGGCCTCAAGGAGGCCGTCGGCTTCGACCCCGAGCAGACCTTCCAGGTCGACGAGGACGTGCTGGCCCACACCCGCGGCCTCGCCGAGCGCGCCGCCGCGAAGAAGGCCGAGTGGGACAAGGGCTACCAGGCCTGGCGCTCCGCGAACGCGGAGAAGGCCGCGCTGCTGGACCGCCTCGTCGCGCGCGAGCTGCCGGGCGGCTTCGCCGACGCGTTCCCGACCTTCGAGGCCGACGAGAAGGGCGTCGCCACCCGCGCCGCCTCCGGCAAGGTCCTCGGCGAGCTCGCCGCGGTCATGCCCGAGCTGTGGGGCGGTTCCGCCGACCTCGCCGGCTCGAACAACACCACCATGAAGGGCGAGCCGTCCTTCCTCCCCGCCGAGCTCAGCTCCTCCGAGTTCGCGGGCGACCAGTACGGCCGCACGCTCCACTTCGGCATCCGCGAGCACGGCATGGGCGCGATTCTCTCCGGGATCTCCCTGCACGGACTGACCCGCCCCTACGGCGGCACCTTCTTCCAGTTCGCGGACTACATGCGCGGCTCCGTGCGCCTCGCCTCGCTGATGAAGACCCCGGTCACCTACGTGTGGACCCACGACTCCATCGGCCTGGGCGAGGATGGCCCGACCCACCAGCCGGTCGAGCACTTCGCGGCCTACCGCGCGATCCCGAACCTCTCGATCGTCCGCCCGGCGGACGCGAACGAGACCGCGCAGGCGTGGAAGGTGCTGCTGGAGCGGGACAACGGCCCCGTCGGCCTGCTCCTGTCCCGTCAGGCGCTGCCCACCTTCGACCGCAGCGAGTACGCCGGCGCGGAGAACGTCGCCAGGGGCGGCTACGTGATGAAGGACGCCTCCACCGGCGAGCCGAAGGTGATCCTCATCGCGACCGGCTCCGAGGTGCAGTACGCGGCCGAGGCGCAGAAGCGCCTCGAGGCCGAGGGCACCCCCACCCGCCTGGTCTCCATGCCGTCGGTCGAGTGGTTCGACGAGCAGGACGACGAGTACAAGGAGTCGGTGCTCCCCTCCTCCGTGACCGCTCGCGTCACGGTCGAGGCCGGCATCGCCATGCCCTGGTACCGCTTCCTCGGCGCGCACGGCCGGGCCGTGTCGCTCGAGCACTACGGCGCCTCCGCCGATGCGAAGACGCTGTTCCGCGAGTACGGCTTCACCCCCGAGGCCGTCGTCGAGGCCGCCCAGGATTCCCTGGCCGCCGCCGGCGCCTGATCCGACGCGGGGGCGGGACCCCAGGGTCCCGCCCCCGCGTCTCTCTCCCCTGCCACCCCTGGGACCTGCGATGTTCCGTCGGACACCTCCTGGAATCCGCGCCCGCCGGTCCCCGTTGCACCCGATGACACCAGCGTCGACCCAGGGCGCGCCGCGCCCGGAAGGAACGTCATGACCCAGAACCCCTCCACCCAGGCCCTCTCCGACGCCGGAGTCTCCATCTGGCTCGACGACCTCTCGCGCAAGCGCCTGCAGACGGGCAACCTCGCAGAGCTGCTCGCCACCCGCAACGTCGTGGGCGTGACCACGAACCCCTCGATCTTCCAGGCCGCGATCTCCGGCTCGGACGAGTACGACGCCGACATCGCCCGCCTCGCCGGCGAGGGCAAGGACGTCGACCAGGTCATCGAGGTGCTCACCACCGACGACGTCCGGAACGCCGCGGACCTGCTCGCCGACGCCTACGCCTCCTCCAAGGGCTTCGACGGCCGCGTCAGCATCGAGGTCGATCCCCGCCTCGCGCACGAGACCGAGAAGACCATCGCGCAGGCCGAGCACCTCTTCGAGGTCGTCGGCCGCGAGAACGTGATGATCAAGATCCCCGCGACCGAGGCGGGCCTGCCCGCGATCACCGCCGTGATCGGCGCCGGCATCAGCGTCAACGTCACCCTGATCTTCTCCGTCGAGCGCTACGAGGCCGTCATCGACGCCTACCTCGCCGGCCTCGAGAAGGCCGCGGAGGCCGGCCAGGACCTCTCGAAGATCCACTCGGTCGCCTCCTTCTTCGTCTCCCGCGTGGACACCGAGATCGACGCGCGCCTGGACGCCCTGGGCGGCGACGCCGTCTCCCTCAAGGGCCAGGCCGGCGTCGCCAACGCCCAGGCCGCCTTCGGCGTGTACCTCACCGCCTTCGGCTCCGAGCGCTTCACGGCCCTCGCCGACAAGGGCGCGAACGTGCAGCGCGCCCTGTGGGCGTCGACCGGCGTGAAGAACCCCGACTACTCCGACACCCTCTACGTGGACAACCTGGTCGCCGACCCGACCGTGAACACGATGCCGGAGAAGACCCTCGAGGCCGCCGCCGACCACTCCGAGCCAAAGGCCGCGCTGTCCGCCGAGACCGCCGCAGCCGGCGAGGCCGCGCTGGAGCGTGTGGCCGAGGCCGGGGTCGACCTCGCCGACGTGTTCGCGGTGCTCGAGCGCGAGGGCGTGGAGAAGTTCGAGAAGGCCTGGAACGAGCTGCTCGAGACCGTCTCGGCGTCCGTCGAGGCCGCCCGCGCCTGACCCCACCCGGTGAGCACGGGTCCGCCGCGGTGCGAACCCGTGCTCCCGCCGTCCGTGTCCGAGAAAGGACCATCGTGACCGACTCCCCCGCCCCCTCCGCAGCAGCCGGTGCGCCGAACCCGCTGCGCGATCCCCGTGACCGACGGCTGCCTCTGATCGCCGGGCCCAGCTCCATGGTGATGTTCGGCGTCACCGGCGACCTCGCCCGCAAGAAGCTGCTGCCGGCGATCTACGACCTCACCCACCGCGGTCTCCTCCCGCCGAGCTTCGGCCTGGTCGGCTACGGCCGCCGCGAGTGGTCCGACGACGACTTCGCCGAGTACGTGAAGAAGTCCGTCTCCGAGCACTCCCGCACCGGCTTCGACGAGAGCGTCTTCGAGCAGCTGCGCGGCGGCCTCCGCTTCGTCACCGGCACCTTCGACGACAAGGCGGCCTTCGAGCGGCTCACCGAGGTCGTCGGCGAGCTGGACCGCACGCGCGGCACCGGCGGCAACCACGCCTTCTACCTCTCGATCCCGCCGGACGCCTTCCCGCAGGTGTGCGGGCAGCTGGCCGAGTCGGGCCTGAACACCCCGCAGGACGGCTCCTGGCGCCGCGTGGTCATCGAGAAGCCCTTCGGCCACGACCTCGCCTCCGCCCGCGAGCTCAACGACGTGGTGGAGAAGGCGTTCCGTCCCGAGGACGTCTTCCGCATCGACCACTACCTGGGCAAGGAGACGGTCCAGAACATCCTCGCGCTGCGCTTCGCGAACCAGATGTTCGAGCCGATCTGGAACTCCGGCTACGTCGACCACGTGCAGATCACGATGGCCGAGGACATCGGCATCGGCTCGCGCGCCGGCTACTACGACGGCATCGGCACCGCCCGCGATGTCATCCAGAACCACCTCCTCCAGCTCCTCGCGCTCACCGCGATGGAGGAGCCGGTCACCTTCCGCGCCAGCGATCTGCGCGCCGAGAAGGAGAAGGTCCTCGCCGCCGTCGAGTTGCCGGAGGACCTCGCCGCGCACACCGCGCGCGGCCAGTACGTCGGCGGCTGGCAGGGCGGCGAGGAGGTGCGCCCCTATCTCGAGGAGGACGGCATCCCCGCCGACTCCACCACCGAGACCTTCGCGGCGATGCGCCTGGACATCGCGACCCGCCGCTGGGCCGGGGTGCCCTTCTACCTGCGCGCCGGCAAGCGCCTGGGACGCCGCGTCACCGAGATCGCGGTCGTGTTCAAGCGTGCGCCCTTCCTGCCCTTCCACTCCACGGACACCGCGGACCTGGGCCAGAACGCGATCGTGATCCGCGTCCAGCCGGACGAGGGCGTGACCATGCGCTTCGGCTCGAAGGTCCCCGGCACCCAGATGGAGGTGCGGGACGTGACGATGGACTTCGCCTACGGCATGAACTTCACCGAGGAGTCCCCGGAGGCGTACGAGCGGCTGATCCTGGACATGCTGCTCGGCGACCCGCCGCTGTTCCCGCGGCAGAAGGAGGTCGAGCTCTCCTGGAAGATCCTCGACCCCATCACCGAGTTCTGGGCCGAGAACCTCGACCCCGCGCCGTACCGGCCGGGCTCCTGGGGCCCCGACACCGCACACGACATGCTCGCCCGTGACGGGCGCACCTGGAGGCGACCGTGATCACCACCCTGACCGACACCACCGCGTCGACGGTCGACAAGACCATGACCGAGATGCGCGAGACCTTCGGCGAGAACACCATCGGCCGGGTCCTCACGCTCATCATCATCGCCACCGGCGACATCGAGGAGCCGCTCGAGGCGGCGATCGCCGCGAGCCACGAGCACCCCGCCCGGGTGCTCGTGGTCGACGCCGATCCCGAGGCGGAGACCTCCGGGCTCGACGCCGAGATCCGCGTGGGACGTGACGCCGGCGCCGGTGAGATCGTGATCCTCCACGCCCGCGGCGACGTGCTGTGGTCGTTGGACACGCTGGTGATGGCGCTGCTGCTGCCGGATGCGCCGATCGTGACCTGGTGGCCGGAGAACGCTCCGTCCTCCCCCGTCCACGACGTGCTCGGCTCCATGTCGCAGCGCCGCATCACCGACTCCGCCGCCTGCGCGGACCCGCTGGGGACGCTGAAGCGTCTGCGCCGCGGCTACGCCAGCGGCGACTCGGACTTCGCCTGGGCGCGGCTGACCCGCTGGCGCGGTCTGGTCGCGAGCGCCTACGAGGTGCCGCCGGTCTCCGTGCCCAGCTCCGTCGAGGTCCTCGGCACCGAGGGCAACCCCTCGGTGCTGCTGATGGCGAGCTGGCTGCAGCACACCCTCGGCGTCGAGGCGTCGATCCTCCCGCCGCCCTCGGACGATCCCGACTTCGCCGGGGTGCACGGCGTGCGTCTGGTGCGCGAGGACGGCACGATCGAGCTCACCCGCGTCAGCGACGACTCGATCGTCATGAAGCTGCCGGGCGACGACTCCGGCCAGCACGTGACGATGCCTCGCCGCACGCTCGCGGAGCTCGTCACCGAGGAGCTGCGCCGCCTGGACCCCGACGAGGTCTACGGCGAGGTGCTCGGCGCCGCCTTCTCCGGCATCTCCGACACAGCGACCTTCGCGAGCGGCAAGCCCGCCCCGCAGGAGGTCGTGGTCGCCGATGCGGAGGCGGTCGCGCAGGCCGCCGCCACGGCCACCGCGGAGCAGCTCGCCGCCGCGCTCGAGAAGCGCCCCGTCGCGCACCTGGTGCTCACCGGCGGCACCGTCGGCACCCTCACCGCCGCGGCCCTGCCCGCCGCGCTGGTGGAGGCCGGCGTGGACGTCGCCCGCCTGCACCTGTGGTGGGGCGACGAGCGCTTCGTCGAGCCGGACTCCGAGGAGCGCAACGAGGTGGGCGTGCGCGCCTCGCTGCTGGACGTGCTGCGTGAGGAGCACGGACTCCCTGCCCGCAACGTCCACGTCATGCCATCGCCCGCCGACGGCATGTCCCTCGAGGACGCCGCCGCCTGGTACGGGCAGCAGCTGGACCAGACGGGCGGCGACGAGCCCTTCCGCACCCGCGGGCAGGCGTTCTTCGACGTGCTGCTGCTCGGGGTGGGCCCCGACGGCCACATCGCCTCGCTGTTCCCGCAGCACCCCGCCCAGGAGAAGGTGCTCGGCAGCACCGTCGCGGTGACCGGCTCCCCGAAGCCGCCCTCGCAGCGGATCTCGCTGACCTGGCCGGTGCTGAACTCAGCCCGCCACGTGGCGCTGCTCGTGGCCGGTGCGGAGAAGGCCGACGCGGTGCGCGCCGCGCACGACGGCGTGGACCCGTGGGAGGTGCCCGCCTCGGCGGTGCGCGGCCTCGAGTCCACCACCTGGGTGCTCGACGAGGCGGCCGCCGGGCGCAGCGCCCGCTGAGCCCCGGCTCCTCCGGGAGCACGCAGGACGTCCGAAGGGCCGGTCACCGCGAGGTGGCCGGCCCTTCGGCCTGTCAGGGCCCCGAGATCCGGGGATGCAGAACGGGCCGTCCCCGAGGGGACGGCCCGTTCGCGGAGCAGAGGTGCGGCGGTCGCCGCAGGAGGGTGTCAGAGCATCGTCTCGATGATGCCGAGGCCGACGGCGCTCGCACCCCAGAGGACGGCGACCGTCACCGTGAGGCGGTTCAGGTTCCGCTCGGCGACTCCCGAGGCGCTCGCGGAGGAGGAGACGCCGCCGCCGAACATGTCCGACAGGCCACCGCCGCGTCCCTTGTGCAGGAGCACCAGCATGATCGTCAGCAGCCCGAACACCGCCAGCAAGATCTGGAGGACGAGCTTCAGCAGGGACAGGTCCACGAGGGGGTCACCCTTCCACGGAGACGGACGGACCGATCCAGCATACGGCACGGGCCGGGTCCGACGAGGACCCGGCCCGCGTGGGGAGGCTTACTCCGCTGTAATCAGATCAGACTCAACTCTCTCGGCTGATCTCCTACCGCTCGTTCCTCGCAGTACGTCGATCAGCCCTGGAAACCGGCGATCTTGGCGAACTCCTCGGCCTTCAGCGAGGCGCCGCCGACGAGGGCGCCGTCGACGTCGGCGCGCTGCATGAGCTCGCCCACGTTCGAGGACTTCACGCTGCCGCCGTACAGGACGCGGATCGCGTCGGCGACCGTGTCGCCGTGCATCGCGCGCAGCGCCTCGCGGATCGCGGAGCACACCTCCTGCGCGTCGTCCGGGGTCGCGACCTCGCCGGTGCCGATGGCCCACACGGGCTCGTAGGCGATGACGATCTTCGCGGCCTGCTCGGCGGTGATGCCCTCGATGCCGCCCTCGAGCTGCGCGAGGGTGTACTCGACGTGCTTGCCGGCCTTGCGCTCCTCGAGCGGCTCGCCGACGCAGAGGATCGGCACGAGGCCCGCGGCGAAGGCGGCCTTCACCTTGGCGTTCGTGACCTCCTCGGTCTCGCCGTGGTATTGGCGGCGCTCGGAGTGGCCGACCGCGGCGTAGGTGCAGCCCAGGGCCGAGAGCATCGCGCCGGAGACCTCGCCGGTGTACGCGCCGGACTCGTGCGCGGAGATGTCCTGGGAGCCGTAGGCGATCGGGAGCTTGCCGGCGTCGACCGCGACCTGCACGGTGCGCAGGTCCACGAACGGGGGCAGCACGACGGTCTCGACCTTGGTGGCGTCGACCTCCTTGAGCTGCTCGCCGAGCTCCTCGACCAGGGCGAGGCCCTGCTTCCAGTCGAGGTTCATCTTCCAGTTGCCCGCCATGAGCGGGGTGCGGGTGGTCACTTCTGGTCCTCCTCGAGGATGGAGATTCCGGGCAGGTCCTTGCCCTCGATGAGCTCGAGGCTGGCACCGCCGCCGGTGGAGATGTGGGAGAAGAGCGTCTCGTCGAAGCCCAGGATGCGCACCGCCGCGGCGGAGTCGCCGCCGCCGACCACGGTGTAGCCGGAGGCCGCGCCGAGCTTCTCGGCGACGGCCTTCGTGCCCTCGGCGAAGGCCGGGAACTCGAACACGCCCATCGGGCCGTTCCAGAACACGGTCGCCGCATCGGCGATCTTCTCGCCGAAGAGCTTCGCGGTCTCGGGGCCGATGTCCATGCCCTCCTGGTCCGCGGGGATCCCGTCGACGCCCACCACGGTGGCGGGCGCGTCGGCGGAGAACTCCGGCGCTACGACGGTGTCGACGGGGAGCACGAGCTCGACGCCGTTCGCCTTCGCGCGCTCCATGTACTCGCGCACCACGTCGATCTTCGACTCGTCCAGCAGCGACAGGCCGACCTCGTGGCCGAGCGCCTTCTGGAAGGTGTACGCCATGCCGCCGCCGATGAGGATGCGGTCTGCCCTGCCCAGCAGCGCGTCGATCACGCCGAGCTTGTCGGCGATCTTCGCACCGCCGAGGACGACGACGAAGGGACGCTCGGGCTCGTCGGTGACCTTGCGCAGCGAGTCGACCTCGCGCAGCACCAGCTCGCCCGCGGCGGCGGGGAGCAGGGTGGCGAGCTCGTACACGGAGGCCTGCTTGCGGTGGACGACGCCGAAGCCGTCGGAGACGAAGGCGTCGCCGAGGGCGGCGAGCTCGCGGGCGAAGGCGAGCCGCTCCTCGTCGGTCTTCGTGGTCTCGCCCGCGTTGAAGCGCAGGTTCTCGAGCACGGCGACCTGGCCGTCGCCGAGCGCGGCGACGGTCTCCTGCGCGGAGGAGCCGACGGTGTCGGTCGCGAAGGCGACCTCCTGGCCGAGCAGCTCGCCGAGGCGACCCACGACGGGACGGAGGGAGTACTTCTCCTCGGGCTCGCCCTTGGGGCGGCCGAGGTGGGAGATCACCGCGACCCGGGCACCGGCCTCGACGAGCCGGGTGAGGGTGGGCAGCGCGGCGCGGATGCGGCCGTCGTCGGTGATCGTGGTGCCGTCCAGCGGCACGTTGAGATCGGCGCGGACGAGCACGCGCTTGCCGCGCAGCTCTCCGAGCGAATCGATGGTCTTCAGCACTGTGGTGCTCCTTCAGGTGTTCGACCGCGGGACGCCGGAGCGGCCCGTCGGGACGGGGGACGAGCGGAGCCCGCCGGACACCGACCCCTCGGGGTGGCGACCGGCGGGCTCCGGGGCTGTCCTGGTCGTCAGCGGGACGACGTGAGGATCAGAGGGACTTGCCGACCAGCTGCGAGAGCTCGACGAGGCGGTTGGAGAAGCCCCACTCGTTGTCGTACCAGGAGAAGATCTTGACCTGGTTGCCGTTCACCTTGGTGAGCTGCGCGTCGAAGATCGAGGAGTGCGGGTCGCCCTCGATGTCCTTGGAGACGATCGGGTCCTCGGTGTAGCGCAGGACGCCCTTGAGCGGGCCCTCGGCGGCCTTCTTGATCGCGGCGTTGATCTCCTCGATCGTGACCTCGCGGGAGGCCTCGAAGGTGAGGTCGGTGATCGAACCGGTGGGGACCGGCACGCGCAGCGAGTAGCCGTCGAGCTTGCCCTTGAGCTCGGGGAGCACCAGCGCCACGGCCTTGGCCGCACCGGTGGTGGTCGGGACGATGTTCAGGGCGGCGGCGCGTGCACGGCGCGGGTCCTTGTGAGGGCCGTCCTGCAGCACCTGGTCCGAGGTGTAGGCGTGGATCGTGGTCATCAGGCCCTTGACGATGCCGAACTCGTCGTTCAGCACCTTCGCCACCGGCGCGAGGCTGTTGGTGGTGCAGGAGGCGTTGGAGATGATGTCGTGCTTCGCGGGGTCGTAGTCGCCCTCGTTCACGCCGATGACGAAGGTCGCGTCCTCGTTCTTCGCCGGGGCGGAGATGATGACCTTCTTGGCGCCGGCCTCGATGTGGGCCTTGGCCTTCTCGGCGTCGGTGAAGATGCCGGTGGACTCGATGACGACGTCTGCGCCGATCTCGCCCCACGGGATGTTCTTCGGATCGCGCTCGGCGTACGCCTTGAAGGTGTTGTCGCCGACGGTGATCGAGTCCTCGTCGTGCGAGACGTCGTAGGGAAGCACCCCGCCGATCGAGTCGTACTTGATGAGGTTCGCGAGCGTGGCGTTGTCGGTGAGGTCGTTCACACCGACGATCTGGATGTCCGCCTGCTGCTCGAGAGCGGCGCGCAGGAAGTTGCGGCCGATGCGGCCGAATCCGTTGATACCAACCTTGACGGTCAAGGGTTCCTCCTAGTGTCGCGGTGAGTCCGCGACGTTCGAGTACTGACATGGCGCGCACGCCCTCGTACGCTCGGGCGACGCCGGCGTGTGACCGACGACCGTGACGATCTTATCAACGACCGGCATCAGGGGACGAAGGAAGATGGTCCTCGTCCACTCCGTGGTCGGTCCCGGGGATGCCGAGCTCCTCCGCGCGCTTGTCCGCGGTGGCGAGCAGGCGTCGGATCCGACCGGCCACGGCGTCCTTCGTGAGCGGCGGATCGGCGAGTCGGCCGAGCTCCTCGAGGCTCGCCTGGCGGTGCTCCAGACGGAGGCGACCGGCGGCCTGCAGGTGCTCGGGCACGTCCTCGCCGAGGATCTCCAGCGCGCGCTGGACGCGCTGGCCCGCGGCGACCGCGGCCCGCGCGGAGCGGCGCAGGTTCGCGTCGTCGAAGTTCGCGAGCCGGTGCGCGGTCGCCTTCACCTCGCGGGTGGTGCGGCGCTGCTCCCAGGTGCGCACCGTCTCGTGGGCGCCCATCCGGGACAGCAGGGCGGAGATCGCGTCGCCGTCGCGCAGCACCACCCTGTCCGCGCCCCGCGCCTCCCGGGCCTTCGAGGCGACGCCGAGCCGCCGGGCCGCGCCGACCATCGCCAGCGCCACCTCGGGGCCGGGGCAGGACAGCTCCAGGGCCGAGGAGCGGCCCGGCTCGGTGAGGGTGCCGCGGGCGAGGAACGCCCCGCGCCACGCGGCCTCCGCGTCCACCAGCGCCCCGCCGACGACGAAGGGCGGCATCCCGCGCACGGGACGGCCGCGCGCGTCCAGGAGTCCGGCCTGGCGGGCCAGCATCCCGCCCTCGCGCTCCACCCGCACCAGGTAGCGGGTGGTGCGGCGGATCCCGGAGGGGGCCAGCACCGCGAGCTCGGCGCGGTGGCCGTACATGTCGGCGATGATGCCGTGCAGCCGCCGCGCGACCGCCGCCGAGTCCAGCTCCGCCTCGACCACGACCCGGCCCGCGACCAGGTGCAGGCCCCCGGAGAAGCGCAGCATCGCGGCCGCCTCGGCCTTGCGGGCGGAGGGCCGGGTCACTTCGAGGTGGCTGAGCTCCTCCTTCGCGTCACCCGTCAGCGCCATGCATGTCCTCCTCGATGCGGGGGGCCGTGCCCCTCGTGGTGCGGTGGTGTCGCTTCCGGCGCGACGCGGGGCGGTCGTCGCCGCGCTCCACGTCCCCGTAGGCGTCGTCGAACAGATCGCGGTACGCCGCGGCCAGGCGCACCGGGTCGTGCCGCGGCGTCCCGTCGCCGACGCTGACCTGGCGCAGCAGGGTGCGCAGCCCCCGCTCCTGCGCCGCCTCGGCGAGCTCGAGGACGTCCTCGAGGGTGGTCGGGTCGGCGACGAGGGCGTCGAAGAGGCAGTCCCCCGCGTGGTCGAGCAGCACGTCCAGCATGTCCAGGCTCGTCATACCCTCGGCCTCCTGCGCGCCGACGGAGAGGTTCGTGATGATCCCCTTCCGCGCCGGGCTCGCCGCGATCGCCTCGGCGATCTCAGGGATCATCAGATGCGGCAGCACGGAGGTGTACCAGGAGCCGGGACCGAGGATGATCCAGTCCGCACGCCCGATCGCCTCGAGCACATCGGCGGGGACGCGGGGGCGCGGCGGGATCAGGCGCACGTCCTCGACGCGGCCCTCCGCGGTCGCGACCTGGTACTGGCCCGAGACCGTGCGGGCGCTGCCGTCGGCGCCGACCACGCGCGCCTCGATGTCCAGCGGATCCAGCGCCATCGGCAGCACGCGCCCTCGCGCGCCGAGCAGCTCGGCCATCTGGTCGAGGCCCTCGATGGGGTCCTCGAGGATCTGCCACAGCGCGACGATCATCAGGTTCCCGAGCGCGTGCCCGTCGAGCTCGCCGTCGGTGGCGAAGCGGTGCTGGATCACGTCGCCCCAGATGGACCCCCATTCGGAGTCCTCGCACAGGGCCGCGAGCGCCATCCGCAGGTCTCCCGGGGGCAGCACGGGCATCTCGGTGCGGAGCCGGCCCGAGGAGCCGCCGTTGTCGGCGACGGTGACCACGGCGGTGATGTCGTCGGTGAGCAGGCGCAGGGCGCGGAGGTTCGCGGCGAGGCCGTGGCCGCCGCCGAGGGCGACCACGCGCACGGGCCGCTGCGGGGCGCCGCGGCCGCCCCGCTGGGCGCTCGCCGAACGGTCGGCGCCGCGGAGCCGGAGACGTCGGCTGCGGGAGGCGATGCTCATTCCCGCCCCAGATCCCGGTGACGGATCCGCACCGCGTGCCCGGCGGTGCGCAGCTCGTCGCCGATCCGCTCCGAGACCGCGACGGAGCGGTGCTTGCCGCCCGTGCAGCCGATCGCGAGGGTGGTGAAGTGCTTGTTCTCGGTGCTGTAGCCGCGCAGCACCGGGGTGATCATCTCGATGTACCGCTCGACGAACTCGGCGGCGTTCGCGTCGCCGAGCACGAACTCGGCGACGTCGGCGTCCGTGCCCCGCTTGGGACGCAGCTCCGGCACCCAGTACGGGTTGGGGATGAAGCGCACGTCACTGACGTGGTCGGCCTCCAGCGGGATCCCGTACTTGAAGCCGAAGGACAGCATCGTCACGGTCAGACGCTGCTCCTCGCCGGTGCCGAACAGCGAGCGCATCTTCATCGTCAGCTCGTGCACGTTCAGCGGCGAGGTGTCGATGACGAGATCGGCGGTGCGCCGGTAGCGGGCGAGCATCTCGCGCTCGCGGCGGATGCCCTCGAGCACGCCCTCCTCGCCCTGCAGCGGGTGAGGGCGGCGCACCGAGTCGAAGCGCCGCACGAGGGTGGGCTCGTCGGCCGTGAGGAAGAGCAGACGCAGGCGCAGATCGGCCTTGCGCAGCTCGTCGACGACCTCGCCGAGCTCCGTGAAGAAGGGGCCGGAGCGCGGGTCGACCACGACCGCGAACCGGTTCTCGCGGCCGACGGCGGAGGCCTGCAGCTCGTAGAGCGTGCCGATCAGCTGCGGGGCGATGTTGTAGACCACGTACCAGCCCATGTCCTCCAGGGCGTGCGCGGCGGTCTCCCGTCCGGCCCCGGCGAGCCCGGTGATGATGACCACGTCGCCTCGGGTGTCCGTGGTAGGGCCGGGGATGGACTCCTCGGTCACGGGTGCTCCTTCCGGATCGGGGGTGGACGGGCCTCGCTCTCAGCCCTCGAGGATCTCGCCGGTCGCCATGTCCACGGTGACGCCGAGTGCGTCGTCCGCGGTCTCGGCGTCCGAGGCGGTTCCCTGCTCGGATGTTAGCGCGGCGGTGATCTGCGCGGCCAACGCGGGCCCGATCCCGTCGACCTCCGTGAGCTGTTCCTCGCTCGCCTCGCGGATCGCGGAGACGGTGACGAAGCGGTCCAGCAGCGCGCGGCGCCGGGCCGGGCCGAGGCCCGGGATGCCGTCCAGGGCGCTGGCCTGCATGGCCCGTCCGCGCTTGGAGCGGTGGTAGGTGATGGCGAAGCGGTGCGCCTCGTCGCGCAGGCGCTGGACGAGGAAGAGCGCCTCGGAGGTGCGGGGCAGGATGACGGGGTACTCCTCCCCCGGCAGCCAGATCTCCTCGAGCCGCTTGGCGATGCCGGCCAGGGCGATGTCGGTGATGCCGAGCTCGTCGAAGGCACGCTGCGCGGCGGCGACCTGCGGCGGGCCGCCGTCGACGAGGATCAGCGAGGGCGGGTACGCGAAGCGCTTGAAACGGCCGGTCTCCTCGTCCTCCGTCGGCTCGGGCGGGTCGAGGTGGTGCTTCAGCCGGCGCGTGATCACGTCGTGCATGGATGCGGTGTCGTCGCGGGCGGCGGCGCCGGTGACCGAGTAGCGGCGGTACTCGCTCTTCTTGGGCAGCCCGTCCTCGAACACCACCTGGGAGCCGACGACGTTGGTGCCCTGGGAGTGGGAGATGTCGAAGCACTCGATCCGCAGCGGCGGCTCGGCGAGGTCGAGCGCCTCCCCCAGGTCCTCGAGCGCCTTGGTGCGGGCGGTGAGGTCGCCGGTGCGCTTGAGGCGGTGCAGGCGCAGCGCCTCGGTCGCGTTCTCGCCGACGGTGATCAGCAGGTCCTTCTTCTCACCGCGCTGCGGGACGCGCAGGTCGACGGTGCGGCCCATCAGCTCGCGCACCTGATCGAGGTTCGTGGGCAGGATCGGGACGAGCACCTCCTTCGGGGCGCTCCCCTCGGTGTACAGGGTGGTCAGGGCGCGCTCGACCAGGTCCGGCGCGGTCGACTCGTCGAGGATCTCCGCGGTCCAGCCGCGCTGGCCGCGGATCCGTCCGCCGCGCACGTGGAAGACCTGCACGGAGGCCTCGAGCTGGTCCTGGGCGAGGCCGATCAGGTCGGCGTCGGTCGCGTCGGAGAGGACCACGGAGTTCTTCTCCATCACCTTCTCGAGCGCCTGGAGGTCGTCGCGGAGGCTCGCGGCGGTCTCGTAGTCCATCGCCGCGGCCGCGGCCCTCATCCGCTGCTCGATGCGGCGGGTGTACTTCGAGGTGTTCCCGGCCATGAAGTCCGCGAACTGCTCGGCGAGCCGTCGGTGCTCGTCCTCGGAGATATCTCCG
Source organism: Brachybacterium sp. sponge (assembly GCF_001613775.1). Taxonomy (NCBI): domain Bacteria; kingdom Bacillati; phylum Actinomycetota; class Actinomycetes; order Micrococcales; family Dermabacteraceae; genus Brachybacterium; species Brachybacterium sp. sponge. The sequence continues at coordinate 359,420 of NZ_LRMP01000004.1, forward strand.
ACGCAGGGCGCCGCGCACTTCCCGATGAAACCGAGCAGGCAGGGCCTGCCGGACCTCTCCGCCCGCCGGTACACCCCGGCGGTGCAGGAGCGGATCGGGAACACCCGCAGCATCAGGTCGAGAGTCTCGCGGATCGCGCCGACCTGCGGGTAGGGCCCGAAGGTGCGGTCGCCCTTCGCGCGCGGCCGACGGGTGATGTGCACCCGCGGCACCTTCTCCCCCATCGTGATCACGAGATAGGGATAGGACTTGTCGTCGCGGAACTTGACGTTGAACCGCGGATCGAACTCCTTGATCCACGTGTACTCGAGGGTGAGCGCCTCGACCTCGGTGCCCACCACGGTCCACTCGACGCTCGTGGCGGTGGTGACCATGCGCCGGGTGCGCTCGTGCAGGACGGAGAGGTCCTGGAAGTAGTTCACCAGGCGCTGGCGGAGGTTCTTCGCCTTGCCGACGTAGATGACGCGGCCGTGCTCGTCCCGGAACCGGTAGACCCCCGGCCTCGTGGGGATCGTGCCGGTCGCGGGGCGGTAGGTCGCCGGATCAGCCATGGCTCCGCCTGTTCAGCGGGCCGCGGCCGCGCCCGCTCGTCCGCCCTCGAGCATCGGGGCGAGGAAGCGACCGGTGTAGGAGCCCTCGACCTTCGCCACCTTCTCCGGGGTGCCGGTGGCGACGATCCTCCCGCCGCCGGCGCCGCCCTCGGGGCCGAGGTCGATGACGTGGTCGGCGGTCTTGATGACGTCGAGGTTGTGCTCGATGACGATCACGGAGTTGCCCTTGTCCACGAGCCCCTCGAGCACCTCGAGCAGCTTGCGCACGTCCTCGAAGTGGAGGCCCGTCGTCGGCTCGTCGAGCACGTAGATGGTGCGGCCGTTGGAGCGCTTGTGCAGCTCGGAGGAGAGCTTCACGCGCTGCGCCTCGCCGCCCGAGAGGGTGGTCGCGGACTGGCCGAGCTTCACGTAGCCGAGGCCCACGTCGACCAGGGTCTGCATCTGGCGGCGGATCGCGGGGACGGCGTCGAAGAACTCGAGCGCCTCGGCGATGGACATGGCCAGCACCTCGGCGACGTTCTTGTCCTTGAACTTCACCTCGAGCGTCTCGCGGTTGTAGCGCTGGCCCTTGCAGACCTCGCACTGCACGTACACGTCGGGCAGGAAGTTCATCTCGATCTTCAACGTGCCGTCGCCGGAGCAGGCCTCGCAGCGACCGCCCTTGACGTTGAAGGAGAAGCGCCCGGCGGTGTACCCCCGGATCTTCGCCTCGTTGGTCTGGGCGAAGAGGGTGCGCACCCGGTCCCACACGCCGGTGTAGGTGGCGGGGTTCGAGCGCGGGGTGCGGCCGATCGGCGACTGGTCCACGTGCACGACCTTGTCGAGGTGCTCGAGGCCGGTGACGCGCTTGTGCCGCCCGGGCACGATGCGGGAGCGGTTGAGCTCCTTGGCCAGGACCGAGTACAGGATGTCGTTGACCAGGGAGGACTTGCCCGAGCCGGACACGCCGGTGACGGCGGTGAGCACGCCGAGCGGGAAGGAGACGTCCTGCCCGGTGAGGTTGTTCGCGCGCGGCGCGACGACCTTCAGCATCCGCTCCTTGTCCACGGGGCGGCGCACCGCGGGCACGGGGATCTCCAGCTCGCCGGAGAGGTAGCGGCCGGTGAGGGAGTCGGGGTTCTGTTTCAGGCCCTCGACGGGGCCGGAGTGGACCACCTTCCCGCCGTGCTCGCCGGCGAGCGGGCCGATGTCCACGACCCAGTCGGCCGAGTTGAGCGTGTCCTCGTCGTGCTCGACGACGATCAGGGTGTTGCCGAGGTCGCGCAAGCGCTCGAGGGTCGCGATGAGGCGCTCGTTGTCGCGCTGGTGCAGGCCGATGGAGGGCTCGTCGAGGACGTAGAGCACGCCCACCAGGCCGGAGCCGATCTGGGTGGCCAGGCGGATGCGCTGCGCCTCGCCGCCGGAGAGGGTGCCGGCCGCGCGGGCCAGGGAGAGGTAGTCCAGGCCCACGTCGAGCAGGAAGCCGAGGCGGGAGCGGATCTCCCGCAGCACCTCGTCGGCGATCGCGGCCTCCCGCACCCCGAGCTCGAGGCCCTGGTGGAAGGCGAGCGCGTCGCCGATCGACATCTCGCAGACCTCGGCGATGGACTTCCCGCCGACGGTCACGGCGAGCACCTCGGGGCGCAGGCGCGCACCCTGGCAGGCGGGGCAGGGCACCTCGCGCATGAACTGCTCGTAGCGCTCCTTGGCCCAGTCGGACTCGGTGTCGCTGTGACGCCGCTCGAGGAAGTGCATGACGCCCTCGAAGCCCGTGGAGTAGGTGCGCTCGCGTCCGAAGCGATTGCGGTACTTCACGTGGACCTTGAAGTCCTTGCCGTGCAGCAGCGCCTCCTTCGCACGCTCGGGCAGCGCGCGCCAGGGGGTGTCCATCGAGAAGGCGAGCTCCTCGGCGAGGCCGGACATGACCTCCAGGTGGCGGTCGGCGTGCCCCATGGTCCACGGGGCGATCGCGCCGCCTGAGAGGGAGAGGTCCTCGTCAGGGATCACGAGCTCGGGATCGACCTCGAGCCGCTGGCCCAGGCCCGTGCACTCGGGGCAGGCGCCGTAGGGGGCGTTGAAGGAGAACGTTCGCGGCTCGATGTCGTCGATCGCGAGGGGGTGGTCGTTCGGGCAGGCGCGCTTCTCGGAGAAGCGGCGGGTGCGCTGCGGGTCCTCGTCGTCGCGGTCCACGTAGTCGACCAGCAGGATGCCCTCGGCCAGCCGCAGCGCGGTCTCGACCGAGTCGGTGAGGCGACGGCGCGCGTCGGGCTTCGCGGAGAGCCGGTCGACGACCACCTCGATGGTGTGCTTGTAGCGCTTGTCGAGGCTGATCTCCTCGTCCAGGCGGCGGTTGTCCCCGTCGATGCGGGCGCGGGCGTAGCCCTGGGAGCGCAGGGAGCTGAGCAGGTCCTGGTGCTCTCCCTTGCGGCCCTGGACGACGGGTGCCAGCAGCTGGAAGCGGGTGCCGGGCTCCTCCTCGAGGAGGGTGTCCACGATCTGTTCGGCCGAGGAGGAGGTGACCAGCTCGCCGCAGACGGGGCAGTGCTGCTCGCCGGTGCGGGAGAACAGCAGGCGCAGGTAGTCGTAGATCTCGGTGATCGTGCCGACGGTGGAGCGCGGGTTGCGGTTGGTGGACTTCTGGTCGATCGAGACCGCCGGGGAGAGCCCCTCGATCAGGTCGACGCTGGGCTTGTCCATCTGCCCGAGGAACTGCCTCGCATAGCTGGAGAGCGACTCGACGTAGCGTCGCTGCCCCTCGGCGAAGATGGTGTCGAAGGCCAGGGAGCTCTTGCCGGAGCCGGACAGACCGGAGAACACCACCAGCTTGTCGCGGGGGATGTCGATGTCGATGTTCTTGAGGTTGTGCTCGCGCGCACCACGGACGACCAGGGAATCAGTCACCCCGGCATTCTAGGGGCGCACACCGACCATCGAACAGTTGTTCGGGGGAGATAAGGGCGACATACTGTCCCCATGGCTGATCACGAGTACACCGGACACGTCGAGCCGGGCGGCGAGCCCGCCGTGCGCGACCTCGAGCACCTGCAGATCCGCAAGCTGTCCGTCGGTCCGATGGACAACAACGCCTACCTGCTGACCTGTCGGTCGAGCGGCGCCCAGCTGCTGATCGACGCGGCCGCGGACCCCGACGCCCTGCGCCGGATGATCGCGGCGGGCGCCGAGCACAACTGGCTGGACGTCATCCTCACCACTCACTCCCATCACGACCACGTGGGCGCGCTCGCGGAGATGGTCGCGGCGACCGGCGCGCGCACCGCCGCCGGTGCGGAGGACGCGAAGGAGATCGCGGAGAAGATCGACCTGCCCCTCGCCCACGGCGACGTGATCGAGTTCGGCGAGCAGCAGGTGGAGATCATCCACCTGCGCGGCCACACCCCCGGCTCCGTCGCGGTGCTGTGGCGCGGCGGCGAGGAGGGCGACCACCTCTTCACCGGCGACTCCCTCTTCCCCGGCGGGGTGGGCAACACCGACCGCGACCCGCAGCGCTTCGCGCAGCTGATCGACGACGTCGAGCAGCGGATCTTCGACCGGCTGGACGATGCGACCTGGGTGTACCCGGGCCACGGCGACGACACCACGCTCGGGGCCGAGCGGGCCTCCCTCCCGGCCTGGCGCGAGCGGGGCTGGTGACCTCTCCCCCGCCGGGCACCGCCGCACCCGCCCCGGCGCGGTGCGTGCTCGGTCGCGGGGCGGGCGGAGTGGTCGTGCTGCGCGGGCTCGCGGCCGGCGGATCCGTCCTCGACGAGCGGACCTGCACCGTCCAGGATCTCCCCTCCCTCGTCGCCGAGCTCGAGGCCGCGCACCGGCCGCGCTGGGTCTGGAGCGACGCCGCCGCCTGGTACCCGCGTCTGCTCGCGGCCGGGGTGACCCTCGAGCGCTGCCACGACCTGCGCCTGGTGCACCGGATCCTGCGCCATTCCGACCTGGTGACGGAGCCCGGTCCTCTGCGCGAGGCGACGGGATGGGACACCCCGCTCGAGCCGGAGGAGCCGCGACGCGACCTCGGCGCGACCCTCTTCGACCTCGATGCCCGGCCGTCTGCCGCCCACGGCGTGCCCGACGGGATCGAGGAGACCGGTGCGGAGCTCGCGCGGCAGCTCTCGGCGATCGCGGGCGCCGAGGACCCGACGCGGCTGCGCCTGCTGCTGGCGGCGGAGTCCGCCGGGGCGCTGATCGCGGCCGAGCTGCAGGCGGCGGGGATCCCCTGGGACGTGGCCGAGCACGACCGGATCCTCACCGAGGCCCTGGGGCCGCGCCCCTCCCCCGGGACGCTCCCCGCGCAGATGGTGCAGGTCGCCGCCGAGGTGCGCACCGCGCTCGGGGATCCGACCGTGTCGCTGGACTCGCCGCCGAAGCTGCTGCGCGCCCTGCACCGCGCCGGCATCGACGTCTCCTCCACCTCCCAGTGGGAGCTGCAGGAGCACGAGCATCCGGCGATCGAGCCCCTGCTGCGGTACAAGAAGATGTCCCGCCTGCTGACCGCCAACGGCTGGGCATGGATGGACGAGTGGGTGAGCGAGGGACGGTACCGGCCCGTCTACGTGCCGGGCGGTGTGGTCACCGGGCGCTGGGCCTCCAGCGGCGGCGGGGCGCTGCAGATCCCGCGCCGGCTGCGGCCCGCACTGCGCGCCGATCCTGGCTGGCGGCTGGTCAGCGCCGACGTCTCCCAGCTCGAGCCGCGGGTGCTCGCGGCGATGTCGCACGACGGGGAGATGATCGCGGCAGGGGCCGGGAAGGACCTCTACTCCGGCATCGTCGAGGCGGGCGTGGTCGCGAGCCGGCAGGAGGCGAAGGTCGGGGTGCTCGGCGCCCTGTACGGCGGCACCACAGGGGACAGCGGACGAGTCGTGCCCCGGCTCCGACGCACGTTCCCCGAGGCGATGGCGCTCGTGGACGGTGCCGCCGCGACCGGGGAGCGCGGCGGCACGGTGACGACCTGGCTGGGCCGCTCCTCCCCCGCCCCTGAGCCCGGCTGGGTGCAGGCGCAGCGCTCCGCGAACGGGCCCGACGCGGGCGCCGGCGAGCAGGAGCGGGCCCGCCGCTCGGCCCGCGACCGCGGCCGGTTCACCCGCAACTTCGTGGTGCAGGGCACCGCGGCGGAATGGGCGCTGTCCTGGATGGCGGCGCTGCGGCTGCGGCTCGCGCAGCTCCCCGAGGTCTCCACCGACGAGCGGGCCGACGCCTCGGGTCCGGTGTTCTCCCGCCGCGCGCACCTGGCGTTCTTCCTCCACGACGAGGTGATCGTGCACGCCCCGGCCGATCACGCGGACGCCGCGGCCGCCGCGATCCGCGAGAGCGCCGATGCGGCCGGGCGCCTGCTCTTCCCCGGCAGCCCGATCGACTTCCCCCTCGATCTCGCGATCACGGAGCGCTCGGCGGAGAAGTGAGCTCCTCAGGAGCGGACGGCGTCGGCCCCCCACGCTCTCGCGGGCCGGTGCGGAGCATCGAGAGGTCCGCGAGGATCCGCTCGACGATCTGGTCCTCGTCGAGCTCCTCGGCGAGGACCTGCTCCCCGGGGACGCCGAGCACGTCGTGCGGGCGGTACCAGGACGCGACCTCCTCGGCGGTCACATGGCCCGCGATCGGCTTGCCGGCGTGCCGCCGCAGCGTCTCCGGCAGGCTCACGTCGAGGTAGTACACGAGTCGCGGACCGGGTGCCTCCGCGAGCATCCGCGCGAACATCCCCCCATACCGCTCGGCGCCGAAGATGCCTTCGAGGAGGGTGATCCGCCCGATCCCGAGGCAGTGCCGCACCATCGACTCGAGCAGGCCGACGGTGTCGCCCCGGCCGCTGTCGCGCTCCCACAGTAGCTCGCGGCGCACATGGTCCTGCCCGATCACCGCGACCTCGCCGCGCGGAAGGGCGCGCTGGACCCGGCGAGCGACCGTCGACTTCCCGGAGGCGGAGTTCCCCCGCAGGACGACGAGCGGCGGCGCGCTGCGGGGAGTCGTCATCACTCGATCCTGGCAGACCTCCGCCGTTCTCCGCGGGCACTACGCGCCGGGATCCTCCGGGGCCAGTGCGGAGAGCGCCTCGAGCAGCGAGTCCATGCGGCCGGCGCCGAGGAGCGGGCTGAGCGGCTGGGAGAACCACTGCTCCCAGACCTCGTCGAGCTGGGCGGCAGTGGGCGCGGCGCCGGTGCCCAGCAATTCTGCGATCGCCTCCGCCTCCGGGGCGTACTCGTCCTCGGGCACACCATCCCTGCCCGGGGCGAGGGCCATCGGGTCTTCGCGGGTCAGGAGCGCGAGGACCTGCTCTTGCGTCGACGTGCCGCCGGGCTCGGCGGTGCGTTCGTCGAAGAGGGTCGAGGCCAGGGTCACCGCACCGGTGGCGAGTCCGATCCAGAGCCGAGGTGCGGGCACGCCGCGGCGCCGCAGGAAGTTCTCCGCCCCGCGGTCCAGGCGCAGGCCCGCGACGCCCGCCCCGACCATCAGGCCGCCGAGGGCGAGCGAGATCGCGGTCTCGGGGACCGTCGGCGGCCGCAGGCCGTGAGCACTCGGGTCGTCGTCGGCCGACGGGTCCGGGCGCCCCTGCTGCGCCAGGAGGCTGACGCCGGTGGTAAGCACCGCGGGAAGCGCGACGTAGCCGGCGCGCACGGGGCGCGGGAGGCGGTGCACGGGGATCATCCCGAGGCCCGACGCGGCGGCGGTGCCGACGGCCGATGACAGGATCCGGTTGCGCTGGGACTGGGGCACGGGGTCCTCCTTCTCTCGCGGCGGGACGAGTCGCGCACCGCGGGGCGTGGCGTGCTCATGACGCTATCGGGAGAGCCTGAGCGTGACCGACGACGATCGTCGGTGCGCGGCGCGACCTTCGCCTGCCTCGGCGGATGAGGGAGGATGGCCCGATGCGCCTGTGGTCCCTGCACCCCCGTCACCTCGACCGCCAGGGCCTCACGGGCTGCTGGCGGGAGACGTTGCTGGCCCAGGCGGTGCTGGCCGGGCGCACCCGCGGGTACCGATCGCATCCTCAGCTCGAGCGCTTCCGCGCGCAGGCCGATCCACTCGACTCGATCGGGGAGTATCTCGAAGTGCTCGCCGAGGAGGCGGCGACGCGCGGGTACCGCTTCGACCGCTCCCGCATCGACCGTCGGCCCGCCCGGTCGGTCAAGGACGGAGCAGCCAGCGGAGAGGCGGCCCACGGCGCCTCTGCCGGCGCGGTCGTCAGCAGGGTCGAGGTGCCGAGGATCCCGGTCACCAGCGGGCAGCTCGACCTCGAGTGGCGGCATCTGCTCCACAAGCTCGAGGAGCGCAGTCCGGAGCGCTGGGAGCGCGCGAACTCGCTCGCGGGGCCGACGGCGCATCCGCTGTTCGAGGTGGTCCCCGGGCCGGTCGAGAGCTGGGAGCGCGCCGAGGAGCCGCCGCGCTGAGCACACGGCACCATGCATGCGTCGCACCGTCACCGCGAGGTGGTGAAGCCGGGCCGCCTCCGAGACCGTCGGACAGGCGTTCCCGACGAAGACCGGAAGCATTCTGCCGATCGTGAGTCAGCGGACGCTATGCGGCAGGGCATCACATGACCGCTCGCTCGTTTCGGCAGGATCCTTCCGAAACTGGAGCGGGGGTGGCAGACTTCCTCGCGTCGACCCCACTTTCGGAAAGTTCGTTCCGGTATGGCTCAGGCTCAGGACCCCGCGACGGAGATCGGCGCTGCGATCCGTCGTGCTCGTAAGGAGGCCGGGCTCACCCAGCAGCAGCTCGGGGATCTGGCCGGGGTGTCCGACCGGACGCTGCGCGACATCGAGTCCGGCGCGGGCGGTCCCGCGCTGCGGTCGGTGCTGAGCGTGCTCACCGTGCTCGGCCTCCAGGTGACGATCACGCCGTGAGCGATCTCCCGGGGCACGGCGCCCTGCGGGAGATCGGGCTTCGTCGCTCGCAGCTGGAGGGGTGAGGCTCAGTCCGATCCGGGTGTCCCGTCGTCGGCCCGGCCGGTGCCGACATCGAGCGCGAGGCGGAGCCAGCGCGAGACGGGATCCCCGGCCGGCACGTCGGCGAGGTCGGTGCGCAGCCAGCGGGCCTCGCGCAGCTCGAGCGAGGTGCGCACCTCGACCCCGCCGGCCCTCCCCGACAGCAGCGTGAGGGTGTCGCGCTTGCCCTCGGTCCTCACCTCGAGCGTCCTCAGCTCGTCGAGCTCGCCCCGGATGCGGAGGCCGAGCTCCTCGTGCACCTCGCGGCGCGCCGCGTCGGAGGGTGTCTCCCGCGCGGTGCGATAGCGTCCACCGGGCAGCGCCCACCGGTCCTGGTCCACGTAGGAATGGCGCACGGCCAGGAACAGCTCGGGCCGCTCGGGGTGGCGCAGCAGCACCTTCACACCGTAGGTGCGCGGTCTGCGCACCCGCCACCAGAGCCGGCGCATCCGATGGCCGGCGGTCAGCACGGCGCCCAGCGTGCACCCGCGCCTCGTCGTCATCGGCTCAGGACCGCTGCACGGCCCGCAGCTCCTTCTTCAGCTCCTGCACCTCGTCGCGCAGCCGCGCCGCGACCTCGAAGTTCAGCGACTCCGCGGCCTGGTGCATCTGCGTGGTCATCTCGTCGATCATGCCGGTCAGCGCGCCGACGGGATCATCGCCGAGGTCGATCTGGCGACCCTGCATCGAGTCGACGGCGTTCGCGCGCGCCCGGTCCTGGGCCACCTTCTCCTTCCCGGAGCGGTAGTCGGTGGCCAGGAGGGTGTCGGTGTCGATGTCCTCGCGGGCGAGCATGTCGGTGACGTCCGCGATCCGCTTGCGCAGCGGAGTCGGGTCGATGCCGTGCTCGGTGTTGTACGCGATCTGCTTCTCGCGGCGACGGTTGGTCTCGTCGATCGCGTCCTGCATCGAGTCGGTGATCGTGTCCGCGTACATGTGCACCTGGCCGGAGACGTTGCGGGCCGCACGGCCGATCGTCTGGATCAGCGAGGTGCGGGAGCGGAGGAAGCCCTCCTTGTCCGCGTCCAGGATCGCGACCAGGGACACCTCGGGCAGGTCCAGGCCCTCGCGCAGCAGGTTGATGCCGACGAGCACGTCGTACTCGCCCTGCCGGAGGGAGCGCAGCAGCTCGATGCGGCGCAGGGTGTCCACGTCGGAGTGGAGGTACTGGACCCGCACCCCGTTCTCGAGCAGGAAGTCGGTGAGGTCCTCGGCCATGCGCTTGGTCAGGGTGGTGACCAGCACGCGCTCGTCGCGCTTGACCCGCTTGTCGATCTCCTCGCGCAGGTCGTCGATCTGGCCCTTGACGGGCTTGACGATGACCTCGGGGTCCACCAGTCCCGTCGGCCGGATGATCTGCTCGACCACGCCGTGGGCGCGGTTCAGCTCGTACTCGGCGGGGGTGGCGGAGAGGTAGACGGTCTGGCCGGTGCGCTCGGTGAACTCGGAGAAGGTCAGCGGGCGGTTGTCGAGCGCCGAGGGGAGGCGGAAGCCGAAGTCGACCAGAGTGCGCTTGCGGGAGCGGTCCCCCTCGTACATCGCGCCGATCTGCGGGACGGTCACATGGGACTCGTCGATGACCAGCAGGAAGTCCTCGGGGAAGTAGTCCATGAGGGTGTTCGGGGCGGTGCCCGGCGCGCGGCCGTCGAGATGGCGGGAGTAGTTCTCGACCCCGTTGGTCGAGCCCATCTGCCGCAGCATCTCGAGGTCGTGGGTGGTGCGCATGCGCAGGCGCTGCGCCTCCAGCAGCTTGTTCTGCCCCTCGAGCTCCTCGAGCCGCTCGGCGAGCTCCTCCTCGATCGTGCCGATCGCGCGGGAGAGCCGCTCGGGACCGGCGACGTAGTGGGAGGCGGGGAAGATGTGGATGTGCTCCTCCTGCCGGATGACCTCGCCGGTCATCGGGTGGAGGGTGTAGAGCGCATCGATCTCGTCGCCGAAGAACTCGATGCGGATCGCGAGCTCCTCGTACATCGGGATGATCTCGACCGTGTCCCCGCGCACCCGGAAGGTGCCGCGCTCGAACGCGATGTCGTTGCGGTCGTACTGCATGTCCACGAAGCGGGTCAGCAGCTCGTCGCGGTCCAGCTGGTCGCCGACGCTCAGCTGCACCATTCGGTCCACGTACTCCTGCGGGGTGCCCAGGCCGTAGATGCAGGAGACGGAGGAGACGACGACCACGTCCCGTCGGGTCAGCAGCGAGTTGGTGGCGCTGTGCCGCAGCCGCTCCACCTCGGCGTTGATCGAGGAGTCCTTCTCGATGTAGGTGTCCGACTGCGGGACGTACGCCTCGGGCTGGTAGTAGTCGTAGTAGGAGACGAAGTACTCCACCGCGTTGTGCGGCAGCAGCTCCCGGAACTCGCTGGCGAGCTGCGCGGCGAGGGTCTTGTTGTGCGCCATGACCAGGGTGGGTCGCTGCACCTGCTCGATCAGCCAGGCCGTCGTCGCGGACTTGCCGGTGCCGGTCGCGCCGAGCAGGACCACGTCCTGCTCGCCGTCGTTGATCCTCTTGGTGAGCTCCTTGATCGCCTGCGGCTGATCGCCCGAGGGCGAGTACTCGGAGACGACCTCGAAGGGGTGCTCGGCGCGGACGAGATCGGTGACGGGACGCATGAGGACGAGCCTACGACCCGGGGCCGTCGGAGGACACGATGCGGTGCCTCTGTCCGCTCAGGGCCGACGGCCCCGCGGGGCCGGGCGGGACGGCGCACAGGCTGCTCCCGGCGCCCGGCGCCGGGTCGGCCGGGGTCCGACGCGATCAGGTGCGGAGGTCGTGCTCCTCGAGGACCGCGTCGAGGGCACGGCCGGAGCGCGCGAGGAGAGCGGGGCGATCGGCCGTGTTCAGCACCAGGCGGTCCGCACGGCGGATACGTTCGAGATCGGTGACCTGCGCCGCCATGACCGACTCGACATAGGCGCGGTCCCTGCCCCGGTCCCGGACCACCCGCTCGATGCGGTCCTCGCGCCGGGCGAGCACCGCGACGACCGCGTCGTAGCCGGACTCGCCGTGCTTCTCCAGCAGCAGCGGGCTGTCGTGGACGATGACCCGCTCCCCCGACACGGCCGCCTCGGCCTCCTCCTCCGCGACCGCCCGGTCCACGCGGGAGAGAACGATCCGCTCGAGGTCGGCGCGGGCCGCGGCATCGGCGAAGACGATCCGGGCCATGGCGGCGCGGTCGATCGTGCCGGCAGGGTTCCGCACACCTTCGCCGAAGCAGGCGATCGCCTCCTCGACCCCGTCGCCGGGGACGTCCAGGACGGCCCGGGAGTGGGCGTCCAGATCGATCACGCGCAGACCGCGCTCCCGCCAGAGCGCGGCGACGGTCGACTTGCCCGCGCCGATGCCGCCGGTGAGGCCGATCCGCAGGGGGCGGTCAGGACGAGGGGGAGGAATGCTGCCGGGCATGGTCCGATGGTAGGGCGGGTCGGCCGGGTCACGGGCCCGTTCACGCTCCTGCCTGCACGGACTACGGTGCTGGGGTGGACCCTCTTGAACTGCTCGTGACGAACGACTTCCTCCGCGTGCTGGACCTCGTGGGCGTGTTCGTGATGGGCGTGGCGGCCGGTGCGATCGCCTCCCGCCTGAACTTCGACGCGGTCGGCTTCGCGGTGATCGGCATCGTCGCCGGGCTCGGCGGCGGTCTGGTGCGCGATCTGATCCTCGACTACGGCACCCCGGCGGCCTTCGACGGGCCCTGGTATCTCACCTGCGCCCTCGGCGGAGCCATGTTCACCTTCGTCATCCATGCGGACGGCCCCTGGTGGCGCCGCCTGGTGACGGCGCTGGACATCGCGGCGATGGGGCTGTGGGCCGCGACCGGCACGGCGAAGTCCCTGGGCTACGGCCTGGACACGCTGCCGGCGATCCTGCTCGGGGTCACCAGCGCGGTGGGCGGCGGCGTGATCCGCGACGTGCTCGTGGGCAGGATCCCCCAAGTCTTCGGGGGCGGCCCGCTGTACGCGACCGGTGCGCTGGTCACCGCGGTGCTGACCTGGCTGGTGCTGGCTCTCGGGCTCCCCTCCCCGACGGTGCTGGTCGCGGTCGCCGTCGGCTCGCTGCTCGCCGGGGTCGCGGCGTGGCGCCGCTGGTCGCTGCCGGCCCATCAGGAGTGGCAGGTGACGATGTCCGCCACCCAGCTGAAGCAGCTGGTGCGCCGCACCCGCAAGGACGAGCGGGAGCGGGTCGCGCAGGAGACGGGGGCGATCCCCGTCGTCGACATCGACCACGACGACCTCGCCGAGGACGCCGGGGCCGAGGACCTCGACGCGAGCGACTACGAGGACCGGATCTTCCCGGATCCGGCGGAGCTGCTTGGCACCGCCGAGAACGAGCGGCGCGAGGAGCAGGACCCCGGGACCGCCTCGCCGCGCTGAGGCGGCTGCGCTGCCGGGCGTCGGCGCGCCGGCCCCTCCGCGGTCCGGCCGGAGCGCCGAGGCGCCGGCCGGGGCCGGGTCAGGGCCGCAGGAGCTCGATCATCCGGGCGACGTCGTCCGCGCCGAGCTGGCCGGGGGCGGACCCCTCCCCCGCGGTCGCGAAGGTCGCGGCGCTGCCGAACGCCTCGGCGGCCACGCGGCTGCTCGCCCCGAGGGTGCCCATGGAGATCGCGATGTGCGGGCCCGTCCGCTCCTCGGCGACGGCGAGGCTCGCCGAGAGCAGGGTGAGCACGTCGCGGGCGGTGCGCGGGGTGACGGCGACCTTGGGGATGTCCGCGCCGAGGCGGCGCTGCTCGCGCAGGATCCCCGCGATCGTCTCCTCGTCGGGGGTGCCCTCCATGTCGTGGAAGGAGCCGACCACGGCGATACCGTGGCGGCGGGCGGAGTCGATGACCGAGGCGACCACCGCGGGGTCGTGGGAGGTCTCGATGTCGACAAGGTCGACGGCCGACTGCGTGCCCGCCCGGCGTCCCGTGATCAGCGCCTCCAGCAGCGAGACGAGGGCGCGGGGGCCGTAGGGCCTCTGCCCGCCCTCGGCGGTGGTGCGGAAGGTGACCAGCAGGGCGCGGTCGGCGCCGAGGGCGGCGCGCAGCGGGCCGAGCGCGGCGAGGACCGCCTCGCGGTGGTGCTCGGCGTCCTCGAGGTCGGGGCGGAAGCGGTCCAGGCGCCACTCGACCACGCGGGCCGGGGTCGCGCTCGCCGCCTCGGCCTGGGCGAACAGGGCGTCGAGGTCGTCGCCCACCAGCGGCACGATGATCTCGGGGCGCCCGCGGCCGAACTCGACGCCGCGCACGGTCGCGGTGCGGCGGCGCACATCGACCATCCCCTGCGCGGCGGGGCCGTCCTGCGCGGCGGTGCCGGGCTGCTCGGTCATGGTGCTCCTCCTTGCTCGGGCGGGCTCGGTCGTGCTCAGTCGTCGGTGATGGCGGCGTAGGCGCTCAGCAGGAGTGCGGGGTCGGGCCCCTCGATCCGGGAGACCGAGCCGATCCGGTCCAGGACCACGAAGCGCAGCAGGCCGGCGCGGGTCTTCTTGTCCCGCTTCATCGCGTCCTCGAGCTTGGGCCACTGGCGGTCGCGGTAGGTGACGGGCAGGCCGAGCGAGGTGAGGATGCTGCGGTGGCGGTCCACCTCGGCCTCGGAGAGCTTGCCGGAGAGGTGGGAGAGCTCGGCGACGAACATCATCCCGATGCTCACGGCGGCGCCGTGGCGCCACTGGTAGCGCTCGTTGCGCTCGATCGCGTGGGCGAGGGTGTGGCCGTAGTTGAGGATCTCCCGCTCCCCGCTCTCGCGCAGATCCGCGGAGACCACGCGGGCCTTGACCCGGATCGCGCGCTCGATCACCTCGCGGAAGGCGTCGGTGGAGACGTCGAGCACCGCGGCGGGGTCCTGCTCGACGATGTCGAGGATCGCGGTGTCCTCGATGAAGCCGGCCTTGACCGCCTCGGCGAGGCCAGCGGCGACGTCGTTGTGGCCGAGCCCGCCGAGGACGTCGAGGTCGGCGACCACGGCGATCGGCGGGTGGAAGGCGCCGACGAGGTTCTTCCCCTCGGACGTGTTGATGCCGGTCTTGCCGCCCACGGCCGCATCGACCATCGCGGCGACGGTGGTGGGGACCTGGAGCACGTCGACGCCGCGCAGCCAGGAGGCCGCGACGAAGCCGGCGAGGTCCGTCGCCGCACCACCGCCGAGCCCGATCACGAGGTCCTGTCGGCCGATCTCGGCCTGGCCGCACACGCCCCACAGGAACCCGGCGACCTGCGCCGTCTTGGCCTCCTCGCCGTCGGGGACCTCGGCGGCGAAGGACTGCCGCCCCGTCTCCTCGATCCCGGCGCGGACCTGCTCGGCGACGTCGCGCAGGCTCGGCTGGTGCACGATCACCACGCGCCGGGCGCGCTCCGGCACCAGGGCGGGGACCTGCTCGAGCAGGCCCCGCCCCACGTGCACGTCGTAGCCGCCGGTGGGCGTGGTGACGGGGATGACGGTGGTGCTCATTCGGTCTCCTCCTGGGGGCGCGCGGGCCCTTGAAGCTGCAGGGCGTCGATGATGGCGAGGGCCACCCGGTCCGGGCTGCCGAGGGCGGCGTCGATGCGATGGGTCGCCAGTCCACGATAGGTCTCCGCCCGGGCGGCGGCGAGCTCGCGCCAACGGGCCATGGGGTCCTCGCCGGACAGCATCGGGCGGCCGACGCCGTGGGCGATCCGGCGCGAGACCGTCTCCTCGTCGATCTCGAGCAGCACCACGGGCAGGTCGCGCAGGGTCGAGGCGGCGCCGGCGTGCATCGGGGCGCCGCCGCCGAGGGAGAGCACGCCCCGCTGGTGCGCGACGGCGCGGGCGAGCGAGCGGGCCTCCCGTTCGCGGAAGGCGGGCTCCCCCTCGTCCGCGAAGAGGTCCGGGATCGTGCGTCCGGCCTCCTGGACGATCAGCGCGTCGAGGTCGGCGAAGGGGACGCCGAGGCGTGCGGCCAGAGCGCGTCCCACGCTGGTCTTCCCGGCGGCCATCGGACCGATCAGGACGGCCACGGGACCGGTCACGAGGCGGAGTCCTCCCCACGGCGGGCGAGCCCGGCCTGGAGGTCGAGCGTGCCCTCGAGGTGGGCGCGGATCTCGTCGATGCTGTCCCCGCCGGTCTTCTCCAGCAGCGCATCGGCCAGGGTCAGGGCGACCACGGCCTCGGCGATCACGGCGGCCGGGGCGACCGCGCAGGTGTCGGAGCGCTGATGGTTGGCGGTGGTCTGCTCCCCGGTGGAGACGTCGACCGTGCGCAGCGCACGGGGGACGGTGGAGATCGGCTTGAGCGCCCCGCGCACGCGCAGCACTTCGCCGTTGGTCATCCCGCCCTCGAGGCCGCCGGCGCGGTTGGTGGCGCGGGGGAAGGCGGAGCGCTCGCCGCGCGGGGAGGGCGCGACGAGGATCTCGTCGTGGGCGACGGAGCCGCGGCGGGCGGCGGTGGCGAAGCCGTCGCCGATCTCGACACCCTTCATGGCCTGGATCGACATGACGGCCTGGGCGAGGCGCGCGTCGAGCTTCCGGTCCCACTGGGTGTGGGAGCCGAGGCCGACGGGAAGGCCGTAGGCGAGGACCTCGACGACGCCGCCAAGGGTGTCACCGTCGGACTTCGCGGCGTCGACCTCGTCGACCATCGCCGCGGAGGTGCCCTCGTGGAAGCAGCGCAGCGGATCGGCGTCGAGCTGCTCGAGGTGGTCGGGGGTGGGCAGCGGCGCATCCTCGGGCACGGACACGGAGCCGACGGAGAGGGTGTGGGAGACCAGCCGGATGCCGGCGGCCTGCTCGAGCAGCGCCGCGGCGACGCGGCCGGCGACGACGCGGGCCGCGGTCTCGCGGGCGCTGGCGCGCTCGAGCACGGGACGGGCCTCGTCGAAGCCGTACTTCAGCATCCCGGAGAGGTCGGCGTGGCCGGGGCGGGGGCGCGAGAGGGGGCGGTTGCGGGCGATCTCGCGCTCGTCGCCGGTGCCGGCGTCGATCAGCAGGTCCTCGCGCGGCACGGGGTCCGCGCTCATGACCTTCTCCCACTTCGGCCACTCGGAGTTCGCGATCTCGATCGCGAGCGGGGAGCCGAGGGTGCGTCCATGACGGAGCCCGCCGTGGATCGTCAGCACGTCCTGCTCGAACTTCTGGCGACTGCCGCGGCCGTGACCGAGGCGGCGGCGCGCGAGCGCGTCCTTCAGATCGTCACTGGTCAGCTCGATCCCGGCGGGGACGCCGTCGAGCAGGGAGAGGAGGGAGGGGCCGTGGGATTCCCCGGCCGTGAGCCAGCGCAGCATGTCGTCGATCATCTCATGAGCCCGGCGGCCCTCGGGCGGGCGTCCGCGCTGTGCGGACGCCCGCCCGAGGGCTCAGGGGCACCCCGCCGATGTGGGACCGGCGGGGAGCGGAGCGGGGATCAGGGGCCGTCGATGCTGATCATCATCGCGGGCGCCTCGCCGTCGGTGGGGATCGGCAGCAGGGTCACCCCGACGGTGCGGCCGGAGCCGTCCTCCACGGCGGTGCCGCGCACCGGGGTGGTCGAGGTGAGATCCACCTCCCCCTCGACGGAGGTGACCGTGAGGTCCTCGCGGCCGAAGCCGTCGAGCACGAAGTTAGCGCGCTCCACGGCGACGTCCTGCGAGAGCGTGGTGGACTGCTCCTGCTCCTCGCCCCAGACGGGATAGGCGCCGGTGCCGTTCAGCCCGTCGTTGAGCGTCGCGGCGGCCTCCTCGGACAGAGGGGCGTCCTTGCTGAAGTAGAGCCAGTAGTCGGCCTCGGCGACGCCGGCCGGCGCCATGTAGCCGTAGTAGGTCTCCTGCTCGCCGCTCCAGCCGATCACGGTGCAGCGGGTGACCGCGCCGGGCTGGTCGAGGGCGAGGCCGTCGGTGCAGGTGGCCTCGTCGCTTAGGCTCGGGTCGGCGGCGTAGCCGTACAGCTGCGAGGCGACGTCCCCCGCGGTGATCGTGCTCCGGTCGGCGCGGGGGAACTCCTGCGAGCCCGTGGTGAAGACCTCGCTCGGCGCGGCGGCCTCCTCCCCGGCGGCGCCGTCCTCCCCCGCGGCGTCCTCCTGCGAGCCCGTCCGCTCGGCGGGTGCGGCGACCGCGGCAGGCGCGTCCTGGACGGGCGGCACGGCGGTGGTCGCGACCGCCTGCGAGAATCCTCCGATGCCGAGGCCCACGAGCAACGGGGCGCCGAGGCCGAGCGCGGCGAGGGTCCTGACCTGGTGCCGACGAGTCATCGTCGTCTCCTTCCGAGTGCGTCGGGGGACCATCTGTCCCCACGGGCTCCTCCGGACGGTCGGGACGTGGACTCCTCCACCACCCCTGGGCCTTTGCCGTTCCTTGACCCTCCGGCGAGCTGGTCGTGACCTTTCCAGCTCGGACGCCCGGGGTCAAGGCCGACTCGCCGACCCCGCACGACGGCATCACCGGATCTTCACAGGTCGGGACCTCGCCGGCCGGATCGCCGCTGCCGGTCCTGCCCTGCCGGGCCGGTGCCCGCCCCCTGTGTTCAGTCCTCGTCGAGCTCGACGGCCTCGTGCGGGGTCAGCCGCTCGACGAAGGGGACCACGTCCGCGATGCCGTCCAGCACGGCGGTGGGGCGGAAGGGGAACTGCGGGATCTCGTCGACGTCGGTGGAGCCGGTGAGGACGAGGATCGAGCGCATGCCCGCCTCGAGACCCGACTTCACGTCGGTGTCCATCCGGTCTCCGATCATCACCGAGGTCTCCGAGTGGCCTCCGATGCGGTTCAGGGCGGTGCGCATCATCAGCGGGTTCGGCTTGCCGACGTAGTACGGATGGATCCCGGTCGCGGCCGTGATCATCGCGGCGACGGAGCCGGTCGCCGGCAGCGGGCCCTCGGCGCTGGGTCCGGTGACGTCGGGGTTGGTGGCGATGAACTTCGCCCCGCCCTTGATCAGCCGGATGGCGCGGGTGATGGACTCGAAGGAGTAGGTGCGGGTCTCCCCCAGCACGACGAACTCGACGTCGCTGTCGGCGAGGATGAAGCCCTCGTCGTGGATGGCGGTGGTGAGCCCGGCCTCGCCGATCACGTAGGCGGAGGCGCCGGGCTGCTGCTCGGCGAGGAAGCGGGCGGTGGCCAGGGCGCTGGTCCAGATCGCTTCCTCGGGGAGGTCGATGCCGCTGCGGGCCAGGCGCGCCCGGAGATCGCGCGGGGTGAAGATCGAGTTGTTGGTGAGCACCAGGAAGGGCCGCCCGTACTGCTGCAGCGCGGCGATGAACTCGGGGGCGCCGGGCAGCGCGGACTGCTCGTGGACGAGCACGCCGTCCATGTCCGTGAGCCAGGTGTGGATCGGGTGGGACTCGAGAGAAGTGGTCATGAGCCTAGTGTGCCCTGCCGTGATGCTCCCGGATCGGGGCCGCCCGAACGCCGGGAACGGGGACGGCCCGGCCCCCGCGAGTTGCGGGGACCGGGCCGTCCGGTGATCCGAGGATCAGTTGCCGGTGAGCTTGGCGCGCAGGGCGGCCAGGGCCTCGTCGGAGGCGAGGGTGCCCTCGTCCGAGGAGCTCGACTGGTAGGAGGACTGCGCGGCGGGCGCGGACTCGGAGGAGGAGGTCGAGGCGGCGGCCGGAGCGTTCGCGGACTCCTCGTCGGCGCGGATCGCCTCGGCGACCTGGGCCTTGTGGGCGGTCCAGCGCTCGTAGGCGGCCGCGTACTGGGCCTCCCACTCCTCGCGCTGGGCGTCGTAGCCCTCGAGCCACTCGTTGGTCTCCGGGTCGAAGCCCTCGGGGTACTTGTACTCGCCGTTGGCGTCGTACTCCGCGGCCATGCCGTAGAGCGCGGGATCGAAGGTGGTGTCGTCGCCCTCGGGGTCGACGCCCTCGTTCGCCTGCTTGAGGGAGAGGGAGATGCGGCGACGCTCGAGGTCGATGTCGATGACCTTGACGAAGACGTCCTGGTCGACGGTGACGACCTGCTCGGGCAGATCCACGTGGCGCTGGGCCAGCTCGGAGATGTGCACGAGGCCCTCGATGCCGTCCTCGACGCGCACGAAGGCGCCGAAGGGGACGAGCTTGGTGACCTTGCCCGGCACGACCTCGCCGATGGCGTGGGTGCGGGCGAAGAGCTGCCACGGGTCCTCCTGGGTCGCCTTCAGCGACAGGGAGACGCGCTCGCGGTCCATGTCGACGTCCAGGACCTCGACCTTGACCTTCTGGCCCACCTCGACGACCTCGGAGGGGTGGTCGATGTGCTTCCAGGACAGCTCGGAGACGTGCACCAGGCCGTCGACGCCGCCGAGATCGACGAACGCGCCGAAGTTGACGATGGAGGACACGGCGCCCTCGCGGACCTGGCCCTTCTGGAGGGTCTGCAGGAAGTCGGAGCGGACCGCGGACTGGGTCTCCTCCAGGTAGGCGCGGCGGGACAGGACCACGTTGTTGCGGTTCTTGTCCAGCTCGATGATCTTCGCCTCGATCTCCTGGCCGACGTAGGGCTGCAGGTCGCGGACGCGGCGCATCTCCACGAGGGAGGCCGGGAGGAAGCCGCGCAGGCCGATGTCGACGATGAGGCCACCCTTGACGACCTCGATGACGCGACCGGTGACGACGCCCTCGTCCTCCTTGATCTGCTCGATCGAGCCCCAGGCGCGCTCGTACTGGGCGCGCTTCTTGGACAGGATCAGGCGACCCTCCTTGTCCTCCTTCTGGAGGACGAGGGCCTCGATCTCGTCGCCGACCTCGACCTCGTCGGCCGGGTCGACGTCGTGCTTGATGGACAGCTCGCGCGAGGGGATGACGCCCTCGGTCTTGTAGCCGATGTCCAGGAGGACCTCGTCGTGATCGACCTTCACCACGGTGCCTTCGACGATGTCGCCGTCGTTGAAGTACTTGATGGTGGCATCGATGGCGGCCATGAGCTCGTCGGCGTCACCGATGTCGTTGATGGCGATCTGGGGGGTCGTGGTGTCGGTCATGTAGGTAAGGACTCCGTCGGGACAGGAAATGAGTAGGGTCGGGGGACGTGCTCCGCCCAGCGGCGGGACCGGGGGTCCGGGCCGGGAGGGCGGTTCGCTCGTGCACCGGGGCGCGCAAGCCTTCGACAGCCTACCAGCGATGCCCCCGGCGCGCGAGGGCGCCGGCGACCGCTCCGCGGCGCGCCGGTGTGATGTCCGCCCTGTCCGGCGACGGGGCGGCGGTGGGAACCCGGGCCTCAGTGGGCCGCCTCGCGCCAGGTGCGTCCCACGCCGATGCCGACCTCGAGCGGGACCGAGAGCTCGTAGGCCGAGTCCATGCCGTCCTCGACGATCTCCCGCACCTGCTCGACCTCGCCGGGAGCGACCTCGAGCACGAGCTCGTCATGGACCTGGAGCAGCATGCGCGAGCGCAGCCCCGCCTCGCGCATCCGCTCCTCGACGGCGAGCATCGCGAGCTTGATGAGGTCCGCGGCGCTGCCCTGGATCGGGGAGTTCAGCGCGACCCGCTCGGCGTTCTCACGGCGCTGCCGGTTGTCGCTGGTGAGGTCCGGGAGGTAGCGGCGCCGACCGAGGATCGTCTCGGTGTAGCCCGTCTCCCGGGCCTTCTCGACGCTGCGGTGGAGGTAGTCGCGCACCCCGCCGAAGCGCTCGAAGTAGCCGTCCCGCAGCGCGGTCGCCTCCGCGCGGGAGATCCGCAGCTGGCGGGAGAGCCCGAAGGCGGAGAGCCCGTAGGCGAGGCCGTAGCTGACCGCCTTGGTCTTGGAGCGCATGGCCGGATCGACCGCGTCGGGGCTCACGCCGAACACGCGCGAGGCGACGAAGTTGTGGAGGTCCTCCCCGGAGCGGAAGGCCGCGATCAGCCCCTCGTCCTCGGAGAGGTGGGCCATGATGCGCATCTCGATCTGCGAGTAGTCCGCGGTCATCAGCGACTCGAAGCCTTCGCCCGCGACGAAGACGTCGCGGATCCGCTGCCCCTCGGAGGTGCGCACGGGGATGTTCTGCAGGTTCGGCTCGGTCGAGGCGAGCCGACCCGTCGCCGCGGCGGTCTGCTGGAAGGTGGTGTGGACGCGGGAGCCGGTGTCCATCTCCTTGTCCAGGCCCACGAGATAGCCGGTCAGCTTGCTCATCTCGCGGAAGCGCAGCAGCCAGGAGAGGAAGCGGTGGCCGGCGGAGTCCGGGTCGAGCGACTCCCTCAGATCGGTGAGGGACTCGGCGTCGGTGGAGTGGCCGGAGGAGATCTTGCGCGTGGTGGGCAGGGCGAGGGTCTCGAAGAGCACCACCTGCAGCTGCTTCGGGGAGGCGAGGTTGACCTCCTCCCCCACGATCTCGCCGGCCTCGCGCCTGGCCTGGGCGACGAAACCCTCGAACTCCTCGCGCAGGGACTGCAGCGCGGCGTGGTCGATCGCGATGCCGCGGGAGTGCATCGTCTCGAGCACGCGCTGGAGGGGGCGCTCGAGGTCGTCGAGGATGCTCCCCGCCCAGGGGGCGGCCTCGATCCGGTCCGCGAGCTCCGCGGCGGCTGGGTGCAGGGCGGAGACGGCGCTCGCGAGGCGGTCCTCGGCCCGGGCGATGTGCTCGGCGCGGGTCTCCGCGCTCTCCTTCTTCAGGGTCGACTCGGCGGGCTTGCGCGGCTTCGGCTCGAAGCTCGCGCCCGCGAGATCCGCGGCGAGGGCCTCGGTGTCGTAGCTGCGGGCGCCGGGGCGCAGTACGAAGGACTCCAGCGCCAGGTCGCGCACCCCGTCCCCGAGCCGGTAGCCGTTCTCCGCCAGGCGCCTGCGCAGGGCGGGGACGTCCGCGATCCGCAGCTCCCGGGAGCCCTCGAGGGCCGCGCCGAGCAGCTCGGAGGCCTCGGAGTCCAGGGCGCCGAGCGCGGCGGCGCCGGCCTGCTCAGGGGTCGCCAGGCCCAGCAGCGCCCCGCCGCGCACGTCCTCGACGAGGTCGAGGGAGAGCGGGGCGTCCTCCTCGCCGAGCAGGGAGGTGAGTGAGGCGGCATCGCGCAGGCGCAGCACGTCGGCCGCGCGCTCGGGGGCCGCCTCCTCGGCCACGTCCTCGCCCAGCAGCGCGGCGGGGAGGTCGCGGCGGATCGTGTCGCCGAAGGCGAGGTCGTCGAACACCTCGAGCACGCGGGCCCGGTCCCCGCCGCCGAGGGCGTAGTGCCCGGGGTCCTCGGGCAGCTCGAGGGTGGTGAAGGCGGCGTTCATCAGCCGGTTGCGCCTGACGTCCTCCATGTGGTCGCGCAGGGACTGGCCGGCCTTGCCCTTGATCTCCTCGGCGTGCGCGAGCACGCCCTCGAGCCCGTCGTACTGCACGATCCACTTCGCGGCGGTCTTCGGGCCGACGCCGGGGACGCCGGGGAGGTTGTCCGCCGCCTCGCCGACGAGCGCGGCGAGGTCCGGATAGCGCTCCGGCGGGATCCCGTACTTCTCCTCGACGGCGGCGGGGGTCATGCGCCGCATCTCGGTGACGCCCTTGACCGGCTGCAGCAGGGTGACCTTCTCCCCCACCAGCTGGATGGCGTCGCGGTCGCTGGAGACGATCAGCGCCTCGTGGCCCTGCTCCTCCGCGCGCGTGGCGAGTGTGGCGATGATGTCGTCGGCCTCGTAGTCCTCGTAGGTCAGCCAGCGCACGCCGAGCGCGTCCAGCACCTGCTGGATCAGGCCGATCTGGCCGTGGAAGGCCTGCGGGGTCTCGTCGCGGCCGCCCTTGTACTGGTCGTAGATGCGGTCGCGGAAGGTCCCGCCGGGCAGGTCGAAGGCCACCGCGAGATGGGTGGGCCGCTCGGCGGCGACGACGTTGATGATCATGCGGGTGAAGCCGTAGACGGCGTTGGTGGCCTGGCCGCGGCCGTCGCTGAAGCCGTCCGCGGGCAGGGCGAAGAAGGCCCGGAAGGCCATCGCGTGGCCGTCGATCAGAAGGAGGCGCTGGTCATCGGTGTCGCTCGCACTCATGAGGAGCAGTCTCCCATGTCGCGATCACCTCCGCGCACCCGGCGGGCTGTGGCAGTCTCGGGGCATGTCCGATCAGCGCATCCGCCCCGCAGACCCCGCCAACGCCCCCGTCGGCGCGACCGAGGGGGCGCCGGCGCCCCTGGACGCGCGGCTCGCCGCCCAGCTCGAGGCGTCCTTCGCCGGGACGCTCGTGGAGCGGCTGGGCATGGAGGTGCTCACACTCTCCCCGAGCGGCGGCACGATGCGGATGCCGGTCGCGGGCAGCACCCAGCCGGCCGGGCTGCTGCACGGCGGGGCGACGATCGCGCTGGCCGAATCGATCGCCTCGGTCGCGGCGCTGCTGCGCGCCCGCGAGGTGCACGGCGAGGGGGCCCAGGCGGTGGGCACCTCGGTCTCCGCCCTGCACCATCGCTCGGCGCGCGAGGGCTGGGTCACCGCGACGTGCACCCCGCGCCATCTCGGTCGCCAGGTCGCGAGCTATCTGGTGGACGTCCACGACGAGGCGGGGACCCTGCTCAGCACGATCACGGTCGCGACGCAGCTGCTGCCGCCGCGCTGAGCGGCGCCGTCGCCGCCCGGGCGGCGCCTCACTCCGGCGACTCGAAGCCCCCGTCGGTGCCGGGCTGCATCACGTTCGCCTCGTTCCAGGTGAACTCCCGCAGCTGGCCGATGCGGGCGTCCGACTGCCCGCCGAGCTCGACCTTCCCCATCCGGCCGACGTAGGCGACGGTGGCCTTCTCCCCCGCCTCCAGCGCCGTGGTCATCACCCGGCGGCACTCCTCGAAGTCGGTGCACTCCTCGCTGCCGGTGAGCACGGCGTTCAGGGCCGCCGCGAGCGCGGTGCCCTCGACCGAGAGGGCGTGCTGCGCCGCGAGGCACAGCATGACCAGCGCGTCGTAGCCGTGCTGCGAGTAGGCGTAGCCACGCCGCAGGAACTCGGGATTGCGGTTGAGCATCATGTTCTCGTGGCCGACGGTGATCTCGCCGCCCGGCTCGTAGCCGGTCACGGCGGTCAGCGACTCGGGGGCGAGGTCCTTCGCGACCGGCTCCTGCGAGTAGTCGATCGTCGCCGCCGGCGACACCCTCCGCGGGAACTCGATACGGGGCCGCTTGCCCTCGTCGAGGGTCGCGGTGTGCAGGGCCGAGAGGAACGGGGCGAGCTCCGCCCCGCCGTTGGCGACCAGCAGCGCGGGCGGCGACTCGAGGACCGCCTTCACCCGGGCGCCGATGTCGCCGATCTTCCCGACCTCGTAGAACTGCTGGCTGACGACGCGGCCGCTCGAGGGGTTCAGCACCTGCCTCATCTCGTTCAGGAGGCTGCGGCCCTGGAGCGTGTCCTCGGAGAGGTAGGCGACGGTGCCGGCGGGCCCCGACTTCTCCCCTCCTCCGCCTCCGAGGGCCTCCTCGGCGTAGCGGGCGGCCATCACGCGGTCGTTGGGGGCGAGGCGGATCAGCAGGTTCGAGGTCTTCACCTCGGCCGCGCGGACGCCCATCCCGGAGGTGAGCACGTCGAGGATCGCCAGCTGCGCCTCGACCAGAGCGGGCATCGCCGCGATCAGGGACTCCTCGTCTATCGAGGTGATCACGCAGGTGGCGCCGGCATCTGCCATCTGGGCGATGACCGGGGCGAGGTCCTCGCCGGGCGCCTCCATGACGTGGCGCTCCAGGAGCACGACCTCCTGGCCGAACAGTCCCTCCCAGCGGGCGTTGACGTCGATCCTCGCCTCGTCGATCGAGACCGCGATCGCCTCCTCGAACCTCGCCATCCGGCCGTAGGAGGCGCCGATCTGCCCGATCACGAGCGGCTGGTCGGGCTCCTCGAGGTCACCCGCGGTGGGCTCGGTGGTGGTGGGCCGACGGCGCCCCCGGCGGATGCCGCCGCCCTGGTTGCAGCCGCTCAGCGCCCCGGCGCCGAGCACGCCGGCCCCGAGTCCCTGCACGAGCGTGCGTCGCGTGATGCTCATGTGCTCGGTGTCCCCCTCCGCAGGACCGGCGCGCCCCCGCGCGCCGGTCGATGGCGCCTGCCGGCCCTCAGTCCTTGCCCTGGCCGCCGAGCTGGTCGACGACCGCGTCGGCGACCTCGCGCATGGTCAGTCGACGGTCCATGGAGGTCTTCTGGATCCAGCGGAAGGCCTCCGGCTCCGACAGGCCCATGTTGGTCTGCAGCAGGCCCTTGGCGCGGTCCACGCGCTTGCGGGTCTCGAAGCGCTCGCCCAGGTCCGCGATCTCGGACTCGAGCTGCACGATCTGCTGGTGGCGGGAGATCGCGATCTCCACGGCCGGCAGGAGGTCCGCCGGGGTGAAGGGCTTGACGACGTAGGCCATCGCGCCGGCGTCGCGGGCCCGCTCGACCAGCTCGGACTGCGAGAAGGCGGTGAGCATCACGACGGGGGCGAGGTTCTCCTCGCCGATCTTCTCGGCGGCGGTGACGCCGTCGGTCTGCGGCATCTTCACGTCGAGGATCACGACGTCGGGGCGCAGCTCCCGGGTCTTCTCGATGGCGCTCTCGCCGTCGCCGACGGCGGCGATCACGTCGAAGCCCGCCTCCGTGAGCGTCTCGACGATGTCCATGCGGATGAGGCTCTCGTCCTCGGCGACGACCGCGGTGCGGCGCGGTGCATCACCCGCGGCGGCGGTGTCCTGGGCGTCGTCGGGAAGTTCGGTGAAGTCGTCAGTCATGTCGCCCTGTGTCTCGGTCGGGGCCGGCGCCCGGGTGCCCTGCACCCGTCGGCGGTGGCCGGTGGTCATCAGCGGTATCCTAGTCCAGCCCTCGGCACCCGAGGGCAGGCCGGGTTGGCGGAATGGTAGACGCGGCGCACTCAAAATGCGCTGTCCGCAAGGGCGTGCGGGTTCGAGTCCCGCACCCGGTACGCACGGGACGGCGCCCGCGGCCATCGGCCGCGGGCGCCGTCGCCGGTCCGGGGTCTTCCCCGGACCGGACGGGCCTTCGCCCGCAGGTCACCGCTCGGCGGTCACTGACCGGTGGCGATGCGGTCGGCCTCGATGCGGGCCGACTCGGTGCCGTCGAGGTCGCCGATGCGGTGCACGCGCAGGGTGTTGGTCGAGCCGTGGACGCCGGGGGGCGACCCGGCCGCGATGATGACCAGGTCGTTCTTCTGCAGCCCCTTCTGCTCGCGCAGGAGCTCGTCGACGACGGTGACCATCTCGTCGGTGTCCTTCTGCATGGGCACCAGGTGCGCCTCGACGCCCCAGGTGAGGGACAGCTGGCGGGCGACCTCGGGATACGGGGTCATCGCCAGCAGCGGGATGGTCGGGCGCAGCCGCGAGAGGCGGCGCGCGGTGTCGCCGGACTCGGTGAAGGTCACCAGGTACTGCGCGGAGAGCTGGTCGCCGATCTCCGAGGCCGCGCGGGTGATCGCACCGCCGCGGGTGTGCGGGATGGTGCCCAGCGGCAGGATGCGGTCGGCGCCGTTCTCCTCGGTGTTCGTGACGATGCGCGCCATGGTGCGCACGGTCTCGAAGGGGTACTTGCCCACACTGGTCTCGCCCGAGAGCATGACCGCGTCGGCGCCGTCGAGGATGGCGTTGGCGCAGTCGGAGGCCTCGGCTCGGGTGGGGCGCGGGTTCTCGATCATCGACTCGAGCACCTGGGTGGCCACGATCACGGGCTTCGCGTTGCGGCGGGCCAGCTCGATCGCGCGCTTCTGCACGAGCGGGACCTGCTCGAGCGGCAGCTCCACGCCGAGGTCGCCGCGGGCGACCATGATGCCGTCGAAGGCGCCGACGATCGAGCGCAACGCGCGCACGGCCTGCGGCTTCTCGATCTTCGCGATGACCGGGACGCGGCGCCCCTCCTCCTGCATGATGCGGAGCACGTCGTCCATGTCGTGGGCGTCGCGCACGAAGGACAGGGCGATCAGGTCCGCGCCGAGGGCGAGGCCCCAGCGGAGGTCCGCGATGTCTTTCTCGCTCATGGCGGGGACGGAGACGGCCACGCCGGGCAGGTTGATGCCCTTGTGGTTGGAGACGGGCCCGGGGACCTCCACGACGGTGGTCACGTCGGTCTCGGTGACGTCGGTGACGCGCACGGAGACCTTGCCGTCGTCGATGAGGAGCACGTCGCCGGGGCGGCAGTCGCCCGGCAGGCCCTTGAACGTCGTCGAGACGCGCTCCTTCGTGCCGACGATGTCGTCGGTGGTGATCGTGAAGGTGTCGCCGACCTCGAGAATGTGGGGGCCGTCCGCGAAGTTGCCCAGGCGGATCTTCGGGCCCTGCAGGTCGACGAGCACGGCGACGTTCTTGCCGAGGTCGTCGGAGGCCTTGCGGATGTTGGCGTAGACCTGCTCGTGGTCCTCGTGAGTGCCGTGGCTGAGATTCATCCGCGCCACGTTCATCCCGGCTTCGATCAGCGTCCGGATCTGCTCGTAGGTGTTGGTCGCGGGACCAAGGGTGCAGACGATCTTCGCTTTGCGCATGTCAACCCATCTGTAGTTCGAGTGAAGGGCCGCGGCCCCGGTGGACAGCGCGCGAGCGCCGTGACAGGGCCGCGGCGTCGCGTGTACTCCGCCTAGTCTTTCACACTGTGACAGGCTTCTCGCCGGGGCGCACGGGGCGCGGGAGGGAACTGGTGCCCATCAGGTGCTCGTCGACCGCCGCCGCGCAGGAGCGGCCCTCCGCGATCGCCCACACGATCAGGCTCTGGCCTCGGGCGCAGTCGCCCGCGGTGAAGACGCCGGGCGCCGAGGTGGCCCAGGAGCCGTCGTGCACGACGGTGCCGCGTGAGGTCATCTCCACACCGAGCTGCTCGATCAGCCCCTGCTCCTTCGCGCCGGTGAAGCCCATCGCGATCAGGACCAGGGTGGCGGGGAGCACGGTCTCGGTGCCGGGGGTGGGGGTGCGGCGACCGTCGACGAACTGCGTCCGGGCCACGCGCAGGCCCGTCACGGCGCCGTCCGCGTCGACCTCGAAGCCGGTGGTGGAGGCGAGATAGGAGCGTGCGCCGCCCTCCTCGTGGGCGGTGGAGACCTCGAAGAGCACCGGGTGGGTGGGCCAGGGCTGGGACTCGTCCCGCTCGCTGGGCGGCTGGGTGCCGATGGCGAGGGTCGTCACCGAGCGGGCGCCCTGGCGCAGCGCGGTGCCGAGGCAGTCGGCCCCGGTGTCGCCGCCGCCGATGATCACCACGTCCTTGCCCTCGGCGGAGATCCGCTCCCCCAGCCAGTCGCCCTCGACGAGGCGGTTCGCCTGGGTGAGGTAGTCCATGGCGGGGTGGATCCCGGCGGCCTCCCGGCCGGGGACGGCCAGCTCGCGCGGGACGCTCGCGCCGGTCGCGAGCACGACCGCGTCGAAGCGGGAGCGCAGCTCCTCGACGGACAGCGCGCCCTCGCCGGTCCCGCCGACGTCGACGCCGGTGCGGAAGCGGGTCCCCTCCTCGCGCATCTGGGCGAGGCGACGGTCGACGTGCCGCTTCTCGAGCTTGAACTCGGGGATGCCGTAGCGCAGCAGACCGCCGAGGCGGTCGTCCTTCTCGAGCACGACCACGGCGTGGCCGGCGCGGGTGAGCTGCTGGGCGGCGGCGAGGCCCGCCGGGCCGGAGCCGACGACCGCGACGGAGCGGCCGGTGTGCCGGGTCGCGGGGACCGGGCGCACCCAGCCCTCCTCGAACGCACGGTCGATGATCGAGACCTCGACGTTCTTGATCGTCACCGGCGGCTGGTTGATGCCCAGCACGCAGCTGGACTCGCAGGGGGCGGGGCAGGCGCGGCCGGTGAACTCGGGGAAGTTGTTGGTCGCGTGGAGGCGCTCGGCGGCCTCCTCCCAGTCGTCGCGGTAGACCAGGTCGTT
Organism: Brachybacterium sp. sponge; assembly: GCF_001613775.1. Lineage (NCBI taxonomy): Bacteria > Bacillati > Actinomycetota > Actinomycetes > Micrococcales > Dermabacteraceae > Brachybacterium > Brachybacterium sp. sponge. The sequence continues at coordinate 388,480 of NZ_LRMP01000004.1, forward strand.
CCACTCCGGGATCAGGTTGCCCAGCGGGCAGCCCTGGTGGCAGAAGGGGATGCCGCAGTTCATGCAGCGCCCGGCCTGGCGGGAGACCACCGAGAGGGTGCCCTTCTCGCGGGCCTCGTAGACCTCGCGCCAGTCCATCAGCCGCACCGGGACCGGGCGGCGGGCGGGCAGCTCGCGGTCGCGGGTGCGCAGGAATCCTCGGGGATCAGCCATGGGTGGCCTCCATGATCTCGTTCCAGACATCGTTCGCATCGGGGTCGAGCCCCTGGGCCACCGCGTCGTCCCGGATCGCGGTGATGGTGAGGAAGGCGCGGGGCGCGATCTCGGTGAGGCGCCCCATCAGCTCCTCCTCGTCGGCCAGCAGCGCGGCCGCCCGGTCGGAGCCGGTGCGGGCCAGGTGGTCGCGCAGCGCCTCGAGCACGAAGCCGCGGTGCTCCTCGCGCACGGGGGCGACGGAGAAGCCCCGGGCGTCGGCGGGGTTCAGGCAGGAGGGGTCCAGGTCCAGGACGAACAGGGTGCCGCCGCTCATGCCGGCGCCGAGGTTGCGGCCGGTCGGGCCGAGCACGATCACGGCGCCGCCGGTCATGTACTCGGCGCCGTGGTCGCCGATCCCCTCGACCACCAGGGTCGCGCCGGAGTTGCGCACCCCGAACCGCTCCCCCGCGGCGCCCGCGAGCAGCAGGCGGCCGCTGGTGGCGCCGTAGGCGCAGGTGTTGCCCGCGATCGGGGCGGAGGTCAGCGAGGGCCCGGTGCCGACGCCGTGGCCGACGGCGATCACGCCGCCCGAGAGCCCCTTGCCGACGTAGTCGTTCGCGTCGCCGGTGAGGTGCATGCTCACGCCGCGCGGGAGGAACGCCCCGAAGGACTGTCCGCCGGTGCCGGTCAGCTCGAGCACGATCGCGTCGTCGGGAAGGCCCGCGCCGTCGGTGCGGCGGGTGACCTCGTGGCCGAGCAGGGTGCCCGCGCTGCGGTCGATGTTCCGCACCTGCCCGGGGATCCGGACCGTGCCCGCGCGGGCGTCGATCACCTCCTCGGCCGCGGCGATCCAGGGATGGTCAGGGGCCTTCTCGAGGGCGTGGTCCTGGCCGCGGCGGCGGCGCGGGAAGTCGCCGGGGTGGATCTCGGGCGCGGCGAGCACGGCGGCGAGGTCGAGGCCCTCGCGCTTCGCCTCGCCGAGCACGGTGAGCGCCCGCTGGTCCTCGCGCAGGGCGAGGAGGTCGGTGCGCCCGATCGCCTCGTCCAGGGAGCGCAGCCCGAGCGCGGCGAGGTGCTCGCGCACCTGCTCGGCGACGAACTGGAAGAAGGTCACCACGTGCTCGGCCCGGCCCGCGTAGCGGGCGCGCAGCTCGGGGTTCTGGGTGGCGACGCCGACGGGGCAGGTGTCCAGGTGGCAGACGCGCATCATGACGCAGCCGGTGACGACCAGCGGCGCGGAGGCGAAGCCGTACTCCTCGGCCCCGAGCAGCGCCGCGATCACCACGTCGCGGCCCGTCTTCATCTGCCCGTCGACCTGGACGGTGATGCGGTCGCGCAGCCCGTTCAGCAGCAGGGTCTGCTGGGTCTCGGCGAGGCCGAGCTCCCAGGGGGTGCCGGCGTGCTTGAGGGAGTTCAGCGGGCTCGCGCCGGTGCCGCCGTCGTGCCCGGAGATGAGGACGACGTCCGCATGGGCCTTCGACACGCCGGTGGCGACCGTGCCGACCCCGAAGCGGGAGACGAGCTTGACGTGCACGCGCGCGGCCGGGTTCGCGCTCTTCGCGTCGTGGATCAGCTGGGCGAGGTCCTCGATCGAGTAGATGTCGTGGTGCGGGGGCGGGGAGATCAGTCCGATGCCGGGGGTCGAGTGGCGGGTCCGGGCGATCCAGGGGTAGACCTTCTCGGGCGGGAGCTGTCCGCCCTCGCCGGGCTTCGCGCCCTGCGCCATCTTGATCTGGATGTCGCGTGCGAAGGTCAGGTACTCGCTGGTCACGCCGAATCGGCCGGAGGCGATCTGCTTGATGGCGCTGCGCCGCTCGGGGTCGTGCAGGCGCTCGGGGTCCTCGCCGCCCTCGCCGCTGTTGGACATGCCGCCCAGGCGGTTCATGGCGATCGCGAGGGTCTCGTGGGCCTCCTGGGAGATGGAGCCGTAGCTCATCGCACCGGTCATGAAGCGTCGCGTGATCGACTCGACCGGCTCGACCTCCTCCAGCGGGATCGCGGGCGAGTCGTCGGTGCGCAGGCGCAGCAGCCCGCGGATCGTCAGCAGCCGCTCGTGCTGCTCGTCGACCGCGTCGGTGTAGGCGCGGAACTCGTCGTACCTCCTCGCGCGGGTGGAGTGCTGCAGGCGGAACACCGACTCGGGGGTGAACAGGTGCGGCTCGCCCTCGCGGCGCCACTGGTACTCGCCGCCGACGGGCAGGCCGCGGTGGGGCGGGTGCACGCCGTCGACCGGATGGGCCAGGGCGTGGCGGGCGGCGATCTCCTGGGCGATGACCTCGAGGTCGATGCCGCCGATGCGGCTGATGGTGCCGGGGAACCAGGTGTCCACCAGCTCCTGGCTGAGGCCCACGGCCTCGAAGATCTGGGCGCCGCGGTAGGAGGCGACCGTGGAGATGCCCATCTTGGACATGATCTTCAGGACACCCTTGGACAGCGACTTTGCGAGGTTCGCGACGGCCTGCTCGGGGCTGAGGTCGCTGACCACCCCGCGCTCGACGAGCTCCTCGACGCTCTCCATCGCGAGATAGGGGGTGACCGCGCTGGCGCCGTAGCCGATGAGCAGCGCCGCATGGTGCACCTCGCGCACGTCCCCGGCCTCGACCACGAGCGCGGCGGAGGTGCGTCGGCCTGTGCGCACCAGGTGGTGCTGGACGGCGCTGGTCATCAGCAGCGAGGGGATCGGGGCGAGGACCTGGTTGGTGTCGCGGTCGGAGAGGACCAGGAAGGTCGCGCCGTCGTCGATCGCGGCGACGGCCTCCTCGCAGATCTCCTCGAGCCGTGCGCGCAGCGCGGCGGTGCCGCCGGCGACCGGGTAGAGGCCGCGCAGCCGCACGGTGTGGAAGTCGGCCGTGGCGGGGTGGGCGTCGACCGCGAGCAGCTGCGCGAGCTGGTCGCTGTCCAGCACCGGAGCATCCAGCGACAGCTGCCGGGCGTGCTGCGGGGTCGCGTCCAGGAGGTTCCGGGACCGGCCGATGCTCACCCCGAGCGAGGTGACGATCTCCTCGCGCAGCGAGTCCAGCGGCGGGTTGGTGACCTGCGCGAACATCTGCGTGAAGTAGTCGAACAGCAGCCGGGGACGGTCAGAGAGCACCGCGATGGGGGTGTCGGTGCCCATGGCGCCGAGCGGCTCGGCGCCCTTGGCGGCCATCGGGGCGAGCAGCACCCGCAGCTCCTCCTCCGTGTACCCGAAGGTCTGCTGGCGGCGCAGCACGGAGGAGCGGGAGTGGGTGATGTGCTCGCGCCGGGGCAGGTCACCGAGCGCGACCTTCTGCTCCTTCACCCAGGTGGCGTAGGGGCGGGCGGTGGCGATCTCGTGCTTGAGCTCGTCGCTGGGCACGATCTCGCCCGCCTCGAGATCGAGCAGGAAGATCTCTCCCGGCGCGATGCGGCCGGTGCGCACCACCTCGGAGCGGGGGACGTCCACGAGCCCCGTCTCGGACCCGAGGATCACCAGGTCGTCCTCCATCACCCAGTAGCGCAGCGGACGCAGGCCGTTGCGGTCCAGGCGCGCGCCGACCTGCGTGCCGTCGGAGAAGACGACGGCCGCGGGGCCGTCCCAGGGCTCCTGGAGCGCGGCATGGAACTCGTAGAAGGCCCGCAGGTCCGGGTCCATCGACTCGTCGTTCTCCCAGGGCTCGGGCACCAGCATCATCAGCGCGTGGGGCAGGGAGCGGCCCGAGAGGTGCAGCAGCTCGGCGACCTCGTCGAGGCCCGCGGAGTCCGAGCCGCCGGGCGTGGTGATCGGCAGCAGGCGGGAGAAGTCCTCGCCGAAGGCGTCCGTGGCCATCGACCCCTCGGCCGCCCGGACACGGTTGCGGTTGCCGATCACCGTGTTGATCTCGCCGTTGTGCGCGAGGGTGCGGAAGGGGTGGGCGAGCGGCCAGGCGGGGAAGGTGTTGGTCGAGAAGCGCGAGTGGACGATCGCGAGGGCGGAGGCGAAGCGGGGATCGCGCAGATCGGGGTAGAACTCGTCGAGCTGGACGGGGGTGAGCATCCCCTTGTACACCATCACGCGGGTCGAGAGGGAGGGGAAGTAGCCCTCGGTGGCGTGCTCGACGCGGCGGCGGGTGGCGAAGACGGCCCGCTCGAGCTCGAGGCCGGTGCGCTCGGCGCGGGCGTCGGCGAGGAAGACCTGCACGAAGTCGGGGCGGACCTTCTCGGCCGAGGGGCCGACGAGCCCGTCGGTCACGGGCACCTCGCGGGTGCCGAGCAGACGCAGGCCCTCCTCGGCGGCGACGCGCTCGAGGGTCTCGAGCACGGCGGCGCGGCCGTCGGCCTCGCGGGGCACGAAGGCGATGCCGGCGGCGTACTGCCCCAGCGGCGGCAGGTCCAGGCCGCTGACCTCACGGAGGAAGGCGTCGGGCAGCTGGATCATGATCCCGGTGCCGTCACCGGTGTTCTCCTCGGCGCCGACCGCGCCGCGGTGATCGAGGTTGCGCAGTGCCTCGAGGGCGTGCTGGACGATGCGGTGCTGGGGGGTGCCGCGGAGCGTCGCGATCATCGCGACGCCGCAGGAGTCGACCTCGCTGTCCGGCCGGTAGAGGCCCTGGGCGGCAGGGAGGGACGAGAAGCGGGAGGTGAGGGGGAGCATGACGCGGGAGCCCTTCTGGAGCGGCGGCCGGTGACGAGCCCGTCGAGGATCCGACGAGCGCCCGGGCCCCGGGCCGCCCTCCGCGCGCTTCGCGCCGCTGGAGGAGGGGCCCTAGGGGCCGGGTGAGGGAGCGGGGCCGGGAGAGGGAGGCGTGCCCGACTTCTCGACCTCGTCCTCGTCGGGGCCGTTGCCCTCGGTCTGGGCGGGCAGGCTGAAGGAGCCGTCGGCGGCGACGACCTCTCCCCCGCGCTTCCGCTTGCGCAGGGTGAGCAGCACGAACATCCCCACCCCCACGAGCACCATGAGCAGGGCGACGAGGGTGTGGATGCGCAGCGGGCCCACCATCAGCACGGGCTCGGAGCGGATCGCGTCGATCCAGGCGCGGCCGCTGGAGTAGATCGCGACGTAGGCCCAGAACACGCGGCCGCCCGCCCACTGGAAGCGGCGGCTGAGCAGCAGGAGCACGGCGAGGCCGGCGAGGTTCCACAGCTGCTCGTACAGGAAGGTGGGGTGGTAGGTGCCCGGCACGCAGCCGGCGATCGTGGCCCCGTTCGTCTCGCAGGTCACGTCCCATGCCCACCAGGCGTCCAGCGGCGGGCCGTACAGCTCCTGGTTGAACCAGTTGCCGAAGCGGCCCAGCACCTGGGCGAGCATGATGGTGGGGGCGATGGTGTCGGCCAGCGCGGTGAAGGAGACGCCCTTGAGCCGGGCCATGATCCACACCGCGAGGGCACCGCCGGCGACGCCGCCGTAGATCGCGAGCCCGCCCTGCCAGATGTACAGCACCGAGAGCGGGTCGCCCCCGGGGCCGAAGAAGGGCGCCGGGGAGGTCAGGACGTGCCAGACGCGCGAGCCGATGATCCCGGCGATCACCGCGACGAAGACGATGTCGAAGAGGGTGTCGCCGTCGCCGCCGCGGGCCTCCCACCGCTTCGTCGCCCACCACAGCGCCACGCCGATGCCGGCGAGGATGCACAGGGCGTAGAAGTGGATCGTGAGGGGGCCGAGGGAGAGGGCGGAGATGCTGGGGCTCGGGATCATCGCGTGCTCTCCTCTCGGCTGTCGGTCCTGCGGGGCTGGTCAGGTGCGGGCGCGCTCGACGCCGCCGCGGAGATCCGCCGCGACGGCCGCGAGGGCCGTGCGGGCCGCCGCGTCGTCGCCCTCGTGCTCGATCAGGGCGCGCACGAAGGCGGAGCCGACGATCACTCCATCAGCGTACGCGCCGACCTGCGCGGCCTGCTCACCGTTCGAGACGCCCAGTCCCACGCAGACGTTCCTCGCCCCGGCCGCCCGGGTGCGCTCGACGAGGCCCTCGGTGGCGGTGGAGACGCTGGCCCGGGTGCCGGTGACGCCCATGGTGCTCGCCGCGTACACGAATCCGCGCGTGTGCGAGACCACATGCTCGAGCCGGTCCCGCGGGGAGCTCGGTGCGACGAGGAACACACGGTCCACGCCGTGCTCCTCGGAGGCGGCGATCCAGTCGGCGCCCTCGTCGGGGATGAGGTCGGGTGTGATCAGCCCGGCGCCGCCGGCGGCGGCGAGGTCGCGGGCGAAGGCGTCGGGCCCGTAGGCGAGCACCGGGTTCCAGTAGCTCATCACCAGGATCGCGGCGCCGCGGCCGGAGAGCTGCTCGACGGCCTCCAGGACGTGCCGGGTGCGGGTGCCGCGCTCGAGCGCGGCCGAGGCGGCCTGCTGGATCACGGCCCCGTCCATGACGGGGTCGGAGTAGGGCAGGCCCAGCTCGATCATGTCCGCGCCGTGGTCGATGAGCACCTTCGCGGCCTCGATCGAGCGGTCGAGGTCGGGATATCCGACGGGCAGGTAGCCGATGAGCGCGGCGCGGTCCTCGGCGCGGGCGCGGTCCAGGGCGTCGCCGGCGCGCAGGCGGGGGGTGTCGGCGGCGGTCATCGGGCCTCCTCCTGGGCGACGGGTGCGGCGGTGCGGGCGAGATTGCGCATGGCGGCGAGGTCGGCGCGCGCGGGATCGTCGCCCACCAGCCCGAACCAGCGCGAGGCGGTGTCCACGTCCTTGTCCCCTCGGCCGGAGAGGCTCACCAGGATCACGGCGTCCTCGCCGAGCTCGCGTCCCAGCTCGAGCGCGCCGGCGAGGGCGTGGGCGGACTCGATCGCGGGCATGATGCCCTCGGTCATGGACAGCAGCGCGAAGGCCTCCATGGCGGGGCCGTCGTCGATCGCGCGGTACTCGGCGCGGCCGATGTCCGCGAGCCAGGCGTGCTCGGGGCCGACGCTGGGGTAGTCCAGCCCGGCGGAGACGGAGTGGGAGGGGATGGTCTGGCCGTCCTCGTCCTGCATGACGAAGCTGCGCGCGCCGTGGAGCACCCCGGCGGAGCCGCCGCTGATGGTCGCCGAGTGACGGCCGGACGCGACGCCGTCGCCGCCGGCCTCGCATCCGACGAGGCGCACGAGCGGATCGGTGTCGTCGAGGAAGGCGTGGAAGATGCCCATCGCGTTGGAGCCGCCGCCGACGCAGGCGACGACCGCGTCGGGCAGGCGGCCCACGCGCTCGAGGGTCTGGGCGCGGGCCTCCTCGCCGATGATGCGGTGGAAGTCGCGCACCATGGCGGGGAACGGGTGGGGTCCCGCGACGGTGCCCAGCAGGTAGTGGGTGGTCTCCACGTTCGCGACCCAGTCGCGGAAGGCCTCGTTGATGGCGTCCTTGAGGGTGCGGGAGCCCTGCTCGACGGCGACCACCTCGGCGCCGAGCAGGCGCATGCGGGCGACGTTGAGGGCCTGGCGCTCGGTGTCCTCGGCGCCCATGTAGATAGTGCAGTCGAGCCCGAACAGGGCCGCGGCGGTCGCGGTGGCGACGCCGTGCTGGCCCGCGCCGGTCTCGGCGATCACGCGGGTCTTGCCCATGCGTCGGGTCAGCAGCGCCTGGCCGAGCACGTTGTTGATCTTGTGCGAGCCGGTGTGGTTGAGGTCCTCGCGCTTGAGGAGGATCCGCGCGCCGCCGGCGAGGGCCGAGAAGCGCGGCGCCTCGGACAGCAGCGAGGGGCGCCCGGTGTACTCGGCGGCCAGTCGCCGCAGCTCGCTGCTGAACTCGGGGTCGACGATCGCCTTCTCGTAGGTCTCGGTGAGCTCGTCGAGGGCGGGCACGAGCGCCTCGGGCAGGAAGCGCCCGCCGAAGTCGCCGAAGTAGGGCCCGGCCTCGGAGCGCAGCGCCGTCGAGGGTCGGGTGAGGTCGGGCAGCACGGGGTCGGGGGTGCTCATGCCTGGGCTCCTTCCGGGAGGGGGCGGCCGCGGCGGGCGACGCTGCGGAACGAGGAGACGGCGTCGGCGGGGTCCCCGGAGGTCACCAGGGCCTCACCGACCAGGACGGCGTCCGCGCCGGCGGCGGCGTAGGCCTCGACGTCGGCGCGGGCGGCGACCGCGGACTCGCCGATGGCGAGGGGTCCGGCGGGGATGCGGCGCAGCAGGGCCGCGGCACGGTCCAGGTCGACGGTGAGGTCCTTGAGGTTGCGGGCGTTGACGCCGAGGAGCTGCGGGTCCAGGGCGAGGGCCCGCTCGAGCTCCTCCTCCGTATGGGTTTCGACCAGCGCCTGCATGCCCAGCTCGCCGGTGAGAGCGTACAGCTCCTGCAGCGGACCGTCCTCGAGCGCGGCGACGATCAGCAGCACGATGTCCGCCCCGTGGGCGCGTGCCTCGTGCACCTGGTACGGCTCGACGACGAAATCCTTGCGCAGCACCGGCACGTCGACCCGCTCGCGGACGGCGTCGAGGTCGGCGAGGGAGCCGCGGAACCGGCGCTGCTCGGTCAGGACGCTGATCGCGGAGGCTCCAGAGTCGGCGTAGGTGCCGGCGAGCTCGGCCGGCTCGGGGATCTCCGCCAGGGCGCCCTTGGAGGGGCTGGCGCGCTTGACCTCGGCGATCAGACCCATGGTGGTGCCGTCGCCGGCCAGCCGCGCGCGGGCGTCGAGGGCGGGGGCGGCGGCGCGGGCGCGCGCCTCGATCTCGGCGTCCGGCACGGCGCGACGCCGGGGGGCGAGATCCTCGCGGACGCCGACGATGATGTCGTCGAGAACGGTTCCGGTGGTGGTCACTCGGTCCTCCTGAAGCGGGTGGGGCGGCGCCGCGCACGAGGCTGCGGCCCGCGAGGCGGGGCTCAGCCGCCGACGTACGAGATCGGTGCCAGGAACCAGAAGGCGGGGAGGTTCCGCAGCACCGTGAAGACCAGCACGACGCCGGTGAGCACGAGCACCGTCGTGCGGGAGGGGGTCAGCTCGGTGGTGAGGCCCCGCGCCCGGCGCAGCGCCCACACCCCCATGCCGATCGCGGTCAGCGGGATCGCGAGGATGATCAGCAGGTTGCTGCGCAGGGCCAGCAGCAGGTCGCCGGCGAGCAGGGAGTGCACGGCGCGGAGCGCTCCGCAGCCGGGGCACTCGATGCCCGTGAGGTGGTTGACCAGGCACAGCGGCACATGGGTGCGGAACGGATCGAAGACCAGCTGCACCCCGACCGCGAGCGCCAGTGCGGCGCCGACGATGCCGAGCGGCAGCAGGAGCCGGTGCGCACCGCGCGCGGGTCCCCCCGTGGCGAGCTGCTCGTCCCGCCCCTGCGCCGCGAGGGTCACCGGGCGCCGGCCTCGGCGGGGGCCTCGTCGGGACGGGTCTCGGCGACGGCGACGGCCTCGGCGACCGGGTGGCCGTACTGCTTGGGCTGGCCGAGCCCGGCCTTGGACATCACGACGCCGGCCAGGATCGCGAGCACGACGATCGCGGCGCCGACCCAGATCAGCACCGTCATCTCGGGGAGGATGAGGCCCGCGGCGATCGGGACGGAGCCGATCACGATGCCCATGTTCATCGTCCACGCCGCGACGGTCTTCCCCTCGTTGTGATGGGGCGGCGGCGGCACGGTGTAGGTCTTCGACATGATCCTTCTCCAGTCTGGGTCCCGGTCGGGGCCATTGTGCCACGTCATGCCGTCGGACGACGGCATCGTCCGCGGCGTGCTGCGCGAGGCGGTCAGCGCTGCGGGGGCGTCCCGGCGCCGTCGGCCCCGGGAGCGTCTGCGGGGTCCGTCCCCGCGCGCGGCGCGTCCTCGTCCTCGTCGGGGCCGGCGAGGCTCGGGTCCTCGCCGCGGGTGAGGGCGTCCCAGGCGGCGGCGGGGTCCTCGGCGGGGTCGGCGGCGGTGGTGACGGCGGCGCTGCGGTAGCGGCTGCCGACGGGCCAGGAACCACCTGCGATCAGCACGATCACACCGGTGGCGATCACGGCGAGGGCCGGGACGAGGGCGATCAGCGGCCAGCTGGTCGCGTCCGCGGCGACCTCCGCGCCGACCACTCCGGTGGACTCGGCGACGGCGGAGCCGGCGGCCGCGGCGGGGTCACGCAGCGGGGCGAGGGACGCGAGGCCCGCGCCGAGACCGGCGGCGATCAGGACCGGCCCCGTGAGGAAGCGCACCCAGCGGCTCGAGAGCGAGGTCGCCAGCGCTGCGGCGAGGCCCGCGAGGGCGAGGGCGAGCACCGCCGGGGCGGCGTCCGCGCCGCCCACCGCGACGTCCTGCGCGGTGCCGGCGAGGTCGGGGGCGGTGGCCTGCACCCAGGTGGCGCGCGTGGTGCCGGCCAGGGCGCCCGCGGCGACGAGGCCGCCGAGCACGGCGGTGCGGCGCGAGGGCCCGGTGCGGCGCGGTCGCTGCTCGGCGCTCATGCGGGGCGGAGGGTGTCGGCGGAGGCGGCGGCGCGCAGCGCGGCGGCGGCCTTGGCCTGGGTCTCGCGGTGCTCCATGGTCGCGTCGGAGTCGGCGACCACTCCCCCGCCTGCCTGCACGTGCGCGGTGCCGTCCTTGATCACGGCGGTGCGGATCGCGATGGCCATGTCCATGTCGCCGGCGAAGTCGAAGTAGCCGACCGTCCCGCCGTAGACGCCGCGGCGCACGGGCTCGAGACGGTCGATGATCCGCATCGCGGAGGGCTTCGGGGCGCCGGAGAGAGTGCCCGCCGGGAAGGTGGCCCGCAGCGCGTCGTAGGCCGCGGCGTCCTCGCGCAGGGTGCCGGTGACGGTGGAGACGATGTGCTGGATGTGGCTGAACCGCTCGATGTGCATGAAGTCCCGCACCACCACGGTGCCGGGAGCGCAGAACTTCTGCAGGTCGTTGCGCGCGAGGTCCACGAGCATGAGGTGCTCGGAGCGCTCCTTCGGGTCGGCCAGCAGCTCGGCCGCCAGGCGCTCGTCCTCCTCGGGGCTCGCGCCGCGGGGGCGGGAGCCGGCGATCGGGTGGGTCGTCGCGGTGGTGCCGCGGACGGTCACGAGCGACTCGGGGCTCGCGCCGACCACGTCGATCGGCTCGCCGTCGGCGTCCTCGGTGCGCAGCAGGTACATGTAGGGGCTGGGGTTCATGCGGCGCAGCACCCGGTACACGTCCAGCGGGTCCGCCGCGATCGGCAGGGAGAAGCGCTGCGAGGGGACGACCTGGAAGATCTCCCCGTCGATGATGTCGCGCACCGCCTCGTGGACCGCGGCCTCGTACTCGCGCTGGGCGGTGCGGGCCTTCGGCTCGAGGTCGCTGACCGTGTCGTAGACGGTCGGTCCGCCGACCGCGGGGGTACGCAGCCGTTGACGGAGCGTCTCGAGGCGGGCGAGCGCGTCGTCGTAGGCGGCGTCCACGCCGTCGTCAGTGGCGTTGAGGTTCAGGGCGTTGGCGACCAGGACGACGGTCGAGTCGTGGGCGTCGTGGACGACCACGTCCTGGGCCAGCAGCATCGAGAGGTCCGGCAGACCGATCTCGTCCGGCGGGGCCTCGGACAGCTTCTCCCAGTGGCGCACCGCGTCGTAGGCGACGTAGCCGACGAGCCCGCCGGAGAAGGGCGGCAGATGCGGCTGGCGGGTGGCGCGGAACGCGGAGGTCACGGCCGCGAGGGCCTCGACGGGGCTGCCGGAGGTGGGCACCCCGGCGGGGACGTCGCCGCGCCAGTGCGCGGCGCCGTCGCGCTCGGTGAGCACCGCACGGGCGCGGGTGCCGATGATCGAGTACCGGGAGGCCTCGCCCTCCCCGGCGGATTCCAGCAGGAAGGTGCCGCGGGTGCCGCCGTCGGCGGTGAGGCGCCGGTAGAGCGAGACGGGGGTGTCCTCGTCGGCCAGCAGCCGCACCGAGACGGGGACGACCCGCTGGCGCGCGGCGAGCTCGCGGAAGGTCTCGCGGTCCGGAGTGATCTCCCCCAGCGCGATGCCCTCCCGGCCGCCGATGCGCTCGGGATAGGCCTCGGGGCGGGCGTCCTCGAGGGTCACAGGGCACGCTCCTTCTCGGTCAGCACGACGGCATCCAGGTCGCCGCCGTCGAAGCAGGTGTCGGTGCCGCGGTGGCAGGCGGCCCCGACCTGGTCGACCTGCACCAGCAGGGTGTCGCCGTCGCAGTCCAGCGCGACGGAGCGCACGAACTGGACGTGGCCGGAGGTGTCGCCCTTGCGCCAGTACTCGCCGCGGGAGCGGGACCAGTAGGTCACCCGGCCCGTGGTGAGCGTGCGCCGCAGCGCCTCGTCGTCCATCCAGCCGACCATCAGCACGCGCAGGTCGCTCGCGTCCTGCACGACGGCGGTGAGCAGGCCGGCGCCGTCGTGCTTGAGCCGGGCGGCGAGGGCGGGGTCCAGCATCGGGGCGGTGCGGTCCTCGCCGGGGACGCCGGAGGTGTCGGGGGCGGTCACAGGGCGCGCTCCAGCTCCTCGGCGCGGTCGCGGCGCTCCCAGGTGAACTCGGGCAGCTCCCGGCCGAAGTGGCCGTGCACGGAGGTGAGGGAGTAGATCGGGCGCAGCAGGTCCAGCGCCTCGATCAGCGCGGCGGGGCGGAGGTCGAAGACCTTGCGCACGGCGGCGGCGATCCGGTGCGCGGGCGCCTTCCCGGTGCCGAAGGTCTCGACGTACAGGCCCACCGGCTCGGCGACGCCGATCGCGTAGGCGACCTGCACCTCGCAGCGGTCGGCGAGGCCGGCGGCGACGATGTTCTTGGCGACCCAGCGCATGGCGTAGGCCCCGGAGCGGTCGACCTTGCTGGGGTCCTTGCCGGAGAAGGCGCCGCCGCCGTGGCGGGCCATCCCGCCGTAGGTGTCGACGATGATCTTGCGGCCGGTCAGGCCCGCATCGCCCTTGGGCCCGCCGAGCACGAAGCGGCCGGAGGGGTTGATGTGGGTGATGACCTCGGAGACGTCCAGGCCCTGCGCGGCGAGGTCCTCGAGGACCGGGGCGATGACGACCTTGGAGATCGCGGGCGCGAGCTGGGCGTCGAGGTCGACCTCCTCGCTGTGCTGCGTGGAGACGACGACGGCCTCGACGCTGCGGGCCACGCCGTCCTCGTCATAGCCGATGGAGACCTGGGTCTTGCCGTCGGGGCGGAGGTAGGGCAGCACGCCGTCGCGGCGGGCGGTGGAGAGGTTCTGGGTCAGGCGATGCGCGGCGTGGATCGGCAGCGGCATCAGCTCGGGCGTGTCGTTGCAGGCGTAGCCGAACATGAGCCCCTGGTCGCCGGCGCCGAGACGCGCGAAGGCCTCGGCCGCGACGTCGCCCCTCGCCTCGAAGGAGGTGTCCACCCCCTGGGCGATGTCCGGGGACTGCGCGCCGATCGAGACCTCGACGCCGCAGGAGTCCGCGTCGAAGCCCTTCTCGGAGGAGTCGTAGCCGATCTCGCGGATCACGTCGCGCACGATGTTGGAGACGTCGCTGTAGCCGGTCGTGCGGACCTCGCCGGCGACGTGCACGAGCCCGGTGGTGACCATGGTCTCCACGGCGACGCGGGCGCCGGTGTCCTGGCTCAGCATGTCGTCGAGGATCGCGTCGGAGATCTGGTCGCAGATCTTGTCGGGATGCCCCTCGGTGACCGATTCGGACGTGAAGGTGCGCAGCTCGCTGGTGGTCATGGGGATCAGGGTACTTCCGGGAGACGACCGACGAGCTCGTCGAGCACGGCGTGGGCGACGAGGGTCTTGCTGCCCGCGGCGTGGGCGACCTCCTCGCCGTCGCGGTCCAGGATCCGCACCTCGTTGTCCGCGGCGCCGAACACCCCGGCGCTGACGTCGTTGAAGACCAGCAGGTCGGCGCCCTTGCGGCGCGCTTTCTGCCGGGCGAGGTCCAGGGCCGCGGCGCCGTCCCCGCCGGTCTCGGCGGCGAATCCCACGATCGCGGGGCGCGCGCCCCCGCCGCGGGACTCGACGCTGTGACGCAGGATGTCCTGGGTGCGGGCCAGCGCGAGGGTCGGCACGGAGTCCGGGGCGGACTCGTCCTTCTTGATCTTCTGGTCGGCGCGGCCGGCGGAGGTGAAGTCCGCCACGGCGGCGGCCATGACGAGCGCGTCGACCTCCCCGAGCTGGGCGGCGACGAGCTCGGCGAGCTCGGCGGCGCTGCCCACGTCGAGGCGGTCCGCGCCGGGCGGGGTCTCGAGCGCGACGTTCGCGGCGGCCAGGCGCACCCGCGCGCCGCGCACGAGGGCCGCATGGGCGAGGGCCCAGCCCTGTCGGCCGGAGGAGTGGTTGGCGAGGAAGCGGACGGGGTCGAGCTCCTCGCGGGTGCCGCCGGCCGTGATCAGCAGCTCGCGGCCGACGAGATCGCGCAGCGCTCCCCCGCGCTCGTCGCGCGGCGCGGCGATCGCGGCGCGGGCGGCGTCGAGGATCGCCTCGGGCTCGGGCAGGCGGCCCGGTCCGGAGTCGGGGCCGGTCAGGCGGCCGACGGCGGGCTCGAGCACGGTCACTCCCCGCTCGCGCAGCACGGCGACGTTCTCGCGGGTGGAGGGGTGCTCCCACATCTCGGTGTGCATGGCGGGGGCGACCACCACCGGGCCGCGGGTCACCAGCAGGGAGGCGGTGAGCATGTCGTCGGCGCGGCCTATCCGCATCCGCGCCAGCAGGTCCGCGGTGGCGGGGGCGATGACGGTGAGATCGGCCTGCTGGCCGTGCCGCACGTGGGCGACCTCGTCGACGTCCTCGAAGACGGAGGTGAGCACCGGGTGGTGGCTGAGCGCCTCCCAGGTCGCCCCGCCCACGAACTCGAGCGAGGCGGGGGTGGGGACCACCCGCACCTCGGCCCCTTCACCGACAAGACCGCGCACCAGGTGCGCGGTCTTGTAGGCGGCGATCCCGCCGCCGACGCCCACGAGGACGCGGGCTCCGGCGAGCGTGCGCGGCTGGCTGCTCATGCCTGCTCCGTGCGACGACCGGCGAGGGCCGGGATCAGAGGGGGAAGTCGGTCGGCGGGACCTCGGGGGCGTCGTCGCCGAGCAGCAGCGGGGCCGGGGCGTCGGGGTCCGGCTCGTTCTGCGCGGCGTACTCCTCCTCGTCGATCTCGCGGACGGTCAGGAGTCCCTCGTCGATCTCGCGCAGCGCGATCGAGAGCGGCTTCTCCTGGTTCTCGACGTCGACCAGCGGGCCGACGAACTCGAGCAGGCCCTCGGAGAGCTGCGAGTAGTACGCGTTGATCTGGCGGGCGCGCTGGGAGGCGTACAGCACCAGGGCGTACTTCGAGTCGACGGTCTCGAGGAGACGGTCGATCGGGGGGTTCGTGATGCCTTCGGGCTGTGCGACTGTTCCGGCCACGGATGTCCCTTCCTGGGTGACGACGTGCGACGCTCCAGGATACGCCACACCGCGCGCGGCGGCGAGGGCAGGAGCGAGAGGGGTCAGGTGAGGTCGTTCACGCCGAGCAGGCGTGCGAGCTCGTCGGCGGCGCGGTCCACCGAGTCGTTGACGATGGTCACGTCGAACTCGTCCTCCGCGGCGAGCTCGACCCTGGCGGTCGCGAGACGGCGCTCGCGCTCCTCCTCGTCCTCCGTGCCGCGGCCCACGAGTCGCTGCACGAGCGTGTCCCAGTCCGGCGGGGCGAGGAAGACGAAGCGCGCCTCGGGAAGGCTCTCGCGCACCTGGCGGGCGCCGGCGAGGTCGATCTCGAGCAGCACGGGGCGGCCCTCGGCGACCTTCTCCTCGACGGGGCCGCGCGGGGTGCCGTACTTGTTGCGGCCGTGGACCACGGCCCACTCGAGCATCTGGCCGTCCTCGATCAGGCGGGAGAACTCCTCCTCGCCCACGAAACGGTAGTGCACGCCGTCGACCTCGCCGGGGCGGGGCGCGCGGGTGGTCGCGGAGACGGACAGCCAGATCTGGGGGTACCGGGCGCGGATCGCCGCGGAGACGGTCCCCTTGCCCACCGCGGTGGGGCCGGCCAGGACGGTGACCGGGGCCGGTGCCGTCGCGGCGCCGGCCCCGGTGGGAAGATCAGGGCTCACTCGGAGAAGTGGGCGACGAGCTTCTCCGCCTGGTGCGAGCCGAGGCCGCGGATCTTGCGGGAGGGCGAGATGCCGATCTCCTCCATGATCTGCTGGGCCTTGACCTTGCCGACGCCGGGCAGGGCCTCGAGCAGGGCGGAGACGCGGAGACGGCCGACGACCTCGTTGGACTCGGCCTCGGCGAGGACCTTCTTGATCTCCTCGCCGCGGTGGCCGGCGCTGTCCTTGAGCCGCGCCTTGATGGCCGCGCGCTCGCGGCGTGCCTCGGCGGCCTTCTTCAGGGCCTCGGCCCGCTGCTCAGGGGTGAGGGGAGGGAGAGCCACTGTTCTTACCTCTTGTTCTGTCGCGGTTGTCCTGCGGGTCCGGGAGGAGCCCGGTGTGGGAAGAGCGTAACCCCATATTCGTGGCCGAGGGCACTTCTGACACGCTAAGTCCCAGGTCCGATGCGTTTCGGGGCCCCGACGCCGCCGTCCTCCGGCGATGTCGGGGCCCCGTGCGGGAGCGCTCCTCGGCCTCAGCGGAAGGTCGTTGCCAGCTCCACCGCGCGCTGTGCGAGCGCCGCCCGGTCCGGCCCTGCCGCGAGCAGTCCGCGGGACACCGAGACCAGGGCCTGACCAGCACGTTCACCGAAGACGTCGGCGATCTCCGCAGGTCCGGCGCCCTGGGCCCCGACGCCGGGGGCGAGGAGCGGGACCGAGGGCGCGGCGGCGTCCAGGCCGAGGCGGCGGTAGGCGTCGCCGACGGTCGCGCCGACGACCAGGCCGATGCTCGACCACTCCCCCGGCGCGGCGCCGCCGATCCTCTCGGCGTGTCGCGCGATCTCCAGCGCGACCGGCGTGTCCTGGCCGGTCCTCGCGTGCTGGACCTGCGGTCCGTCGGGGTTGGAGGTCAGGGCGAGGAGGAACAGCCCCTTGCCGTGGGCCAGGGCGAGCTCGGCCGCGGGGTCGAGGGAGCCGGTGCCCAGATAGGGGCTGACGGTGATCGCGTCGGCCTCCAGCGGTGCGCCGGGCAGCAGGTGCGCCTGGGCATAGGCGTCCATCGTCGAGCCGATGTCGCCCCGCTTCACGTCGAGGATCGTCAGCACCCCCGCCGCGCGGGCCGCGGCCAGCAGCTCCTCGAGCACCGCGACGCCGGCGCTGCCGTGGCGCTCGAAGAACGCCGACTGCGGCTTGAGCGCGGCGACATGACCGGTGACGGCCTCGAGCACCGTGCGGGAGAACTCCCGCAGCCCCGCGGGGCTGTCGGGGAGCCCCCAGGACTCCAGCAGCGCGGCATGCGGGTCGATGCCCGCGACGAGGCGGCCGCGCGCGGCCGTCTCCTCCTGCAGCCGCCGTCCGAAGCTCGCCGGGGCGGTGCTCATGCCGACGCCCCGGCCGTCCGCACCTCGCGCAGACGCGCGGTGTGGGCCTGGATGCTGTGGACCTCGAAGGGCTCCACGGGGCGCGCCTCGATCGCCTGGACGGCCGCCTGGAACTCCTGCAGCGTCGTGATCATCGGGACGTCCATGCTGGTCGCGGCGGCGCGGATGGCGTAGCCGTCGACGCGGGCGTTGGAGCCCGAGGGGGTGTTCAGCACGAGGTCCACCTCGCCCGCCTCGATGAGGTCGATGACGCTCGCGCCCTCGCCCTCCTCCGAGGCCTTGCGCAGCACGCGGCAGGGGATCCCGTAGCGTCCGAGCACCCGCCCGGTGCCCTCGGTGGTCAGGATCTCGAA
This sequence comes from Brachybacterium sp. sponge, assembly GCF_001613775.1. Taxonomy (NCBI): domain Bacteria; kingdom Bacillati; phylum Actinomycetota; class Actinomycetes; order Micrococcales; family Dermabacteraceae; genus Brachybacterium; species Brachybacterium sp. sponge. The sequence continues at coordinate 406,196 of NZ_LRMP01000004.1, forward strand.
GCCGAGCGCGGCCAGGCGCGCCACCGGCAGCGGGAGCGAGCGCTTGTCGCGGTCGGAGACCGAGACGAAGGCGGTGCCCGCGGTGGGCAGGCCCTGTCCGGAGATCGCCAGCTGCGACTTCGCGAAGGCGAGCGGGAAGGTCGAGTCCATGCCCATCACCTCGCCCGTCGAGCGCATCTCCGGGCCGAGCACCGAGTCCACGGCGCGTCCCTCGCGGGTGCGGAAGCGCTTGAACGGCAGCACCGCCTCCTTCACCGCGATCGGCGAGTCCTCGGGCAGGTCCGAGCCGTCGCCGGTCGCCGGGAGCACGCCGCCGCGGCGCAGGTCCGCGATGGAGGTGCCGGCCATGAGCAGCGCGGCCGCCTGCGCGAGCGGCACCCCGGTGGCCTTCGCGACGAAGGGCACGGTGCGGGAGGCGCGGGGGTTCGCCTCGAGCACGTAGAGCACGCCGTGGGAGAGCGCGTACTGCACGTTGAGCAGGCCGCGCACGCCCACGCCCTCGGCGATCGCGAGGGTCGAGGCGCGGATCCGCTCGAGCACCGGATCGCCGAGGGTGACCGGCGGCAGGGTGCAGGCGGAGTCGCCGGAGTGGATGCCGGCCTCCTCGATGTGCTCCATGACGCCGGCGAGGTAGAGCTCCTCGCCGTCGTAGAGGGCGTCCACGTCGATCTCGATCGCGGTGTCCAGGAAGCTGTCGATGAGGATCGGCGCCTCGGCGCGGCCCCCGTCGGGCAGGTTGCGTCCGACGTAGTCGACCAGCCCCGCCTCGTCGAAGACGATCTCCATGCCGCGGCCGCCGAGCACGTAGCTGGGGCGCACGAGCACCGGATAGCCGACCTCCGCGGCGACCTCGATCGCGTCGTTCAGCGCCCAGGCGGTGCCGTAGGGCGGGGCGGGCAGGTCGGCCTCGGCCAGGACGGCGCCGAAGTGGCCCCGGTCCTCGGCGTTGTCGATCGCGGCGGGGCTGGTGCCGATGATCGGCAGGCCCTCCGCCTCGAGGCGGCGCGCGAGGGACAGTGGGGTCTGGCCGCCGAGCTGGACGATGACGCCGGCGACGGGGCCGGCGGCCTTCTCCGCCTCGTACACCTCGACGACGTCCTCGAAGGTGAGCGGCTCGAAGTAGAGCCGGTCGGCGACGTCGTAGTCGGTCGAGACCGTCTCGGGGTTGCAGTTGATCATGACCGTCTCGTAGCCGCCGCCGGGCAGCTGCGGATCGCCGAGCGCGATCGCCGCGTGGACGCAGGAGTAGTCGAACTCGATGCCCTGCCCGATGCGGTTGGGGCCCGAGCCGAGGATCAGCACCGCGGGCTTCTCGCGGGGCTCGATCTCGGTCTCCTGGTCGTAGGTCGAGTAGTGGTACGGGGTGCGGGAGGCGAACTCCGCGGCGCAGGTGTCCACCGTCTTGTAGACCGGGTTGATGCCCAGCGCCTCGCGCACGCCCTTGACGACGTCGCCGCTGCGGCCGGTGAGCGCGCCGATCTGCTCGTCGGAGAGGCCGTGCCGCTTGGCCAGGCCCAGCAGGTCCGCGTCCAGCACGTCGCTCGCGCGGATCTCCGCGGCGAGCTCGGCGACGATCAGCATCTGGTCGAGGAACCAGCGGTCGATCGCCGTCGCCTCCACGAGGCGGTCGAGGGTCTCGGCGGGGTCGAGGATCCCCTCCGCCGCGGACCACAGGATCCGCGCGATGGCGACCAGGCGCTCGGAGGTCGGGGTGCGCACCTCGTCCAGGAGCGCGGCGACCTCGGCGGCGCTCGGCGGCGTGCCCGTGTAGTCCAGGGACGCGCCCTTGGCGTCGATGGAGCGCTGCGCCTTGCCGAGGGCCTCGGTGAAGTTGCGGCCCAGGGCCATCGCCTCGCCGACGCTCTTCATGGTGGTGGTGAGCGTCGGGTCCGCGGCCGGGAACTTCTCGAAGGCGAAGCGGGGCACCTTGACCACGACGTAGTCCAGCGCCGGCTCGAAGCTGGCCGGGGTGGTGCCGGTGATGTCGTTGCGGATCTCGTCGAGGGTGTAGCCGATCGCGACGCGCGCGGCGATCTTCGCGATCGGGAAGCCGGTGGCCTTCGAGGCGAGCGCCGAGGAGCGGGAGACGCGGGGGTTCATCTCGATCACGACGATGCGGCCGGTCTCGGGGTGGGTGGCGAACTGGACGTTGCAGCCGCCGGTGTCGACGCCGACCTCGCGGATGATCGCGATGCCGAGGTCGCGCAGCTTCTGCATCTCGACGTCGGTGAGGGTCAGCGCGGGGGCGACGGTGACAGAGTCGCCGGTGTGCACGCCGACGGGGTCGACGTTCTCGATCGAGCAGATCACGACGCAGTTGTCGGCGCTGTCGCGCATGAGCTCGAGCTCGAACTCCTTCCAGCCCAGGATCGACTCCTCGAGCAGGACCTCGGAGGTCGGCGAGTAGTGCAGGCCGTCGCCGCCGATGCGGCGCAGGTCCGCCTCGTCGTAGGCCATGCCGGAGCCGAGCCCGCCCATGGTGAAGCTGGGGCGGACCACCATCGGGTAGCCGAGCTCGTCGGCCGCCTCCAGCAGCTCGTCCATGGTGTGGCAGATCCGCGAGCGGGCGGACTCGCCGCCGACCCGCTCGACGACCTCCTTGAACTGCTGGCGGTCCTCGGCCTTGTTGATCGCCTCGAGGTTCGCGCCGATCATCTCGACGCCGAACTCCTCGAGGGTCCCGTTCTCGGCCAGGGCGATCGCGGCGTTCAGCGCGGTCTGCCCGCCGAGCGTCGGCAGGATCGCGTCGGGCCGCTCCGCGGCGATGATCGAGCGGATGATGTCCGGGTCGATCGGCTCGATGTAGGTGGCGTCGGCGATCTCCGGGTCGGTCATGATCGTGGCCGGGTTGGAGTTGACCAGGATGACCCGCAGGCCCTCCTCGCGCAGGACGCGGCAGGCCTGGGTGCCGGAGTAGTCGAACTCCGCTGCCTGGCCGATGACGATCGGGCCGGAGCCGACGACGAGGACGGAGGAGATATCGGTACGGCGGGGCATCAGGACTCCTTGTCGGCGGAGGCGGCGCGGTGCGCGACGGCGAGCTCCACCAGTCGGTCGAAGAGGGGCGAGGCGTCGTGGGGGCCGCCGGCGGCCTCGGGGTGGTACTGGACGGAGTAGGCGGGGAGGTCGAGGCAGCGCAGCCCCTCGACCACGTCGTCGTTCAGGCCCACGTGCGAGACGACGACCCGGCCGTAGCGGCCCCCGTCGTGGGGGGCGCTGTGCTCGCCCTCGAGCGGCACGTCGACGGCGAAGCCGTGGTTGTGCGCGGTGATCGCGACCTGACCGGTCTCGCGGTCCTGGACGGGCTGGTTGATGCCGCGGTGGCCGAACTTCAGCTTGTAGGTGTCGAAGCCGAGGGCGCGGCCCAGCAGCTGGTTGCCGAAGCAGATGCCGAAGAAGGGCACGCCTGCGTCGAGCACGCCGCGCAGCAGCTCGATCTGGTCGGTCGCGGCGGAGGGGTCGCCGGGGCCGTTGGAGAAGAAGACGGCGTCGGCACCGATCGCGAGGAGGTCCTCGAGGGAGGTCGTGGCGGGCAGCAGGTGCACGCGCAGGCCGCGGGCGAGCATGGAGCGCGGCGAGGCGCCCTTGATGCCGAGGTCCACGGCGGCGACGGTCGCGACCGCCTCGCCCTCGGGCTCGAGCACGACGGGCTGGGCGATCGTGACCTCCTCGACGAAGCTCGAGCCGGCCATCTGCGGCTGCTCGCGCACCTGGGCGAGCAGCTCCTCCTCCGAGGCCTCGAGGGCTTCTCCGGAGAAGATGCCACCGCGGGCGGAGCCCTCCTCGCGCAGCCGACGGGTGAGCATGCGGGTGTCGATGTCGCTGATGCCGACCACGTCGCTGCTGATCAGGAGGTCGTCGAGGCTCTGCTCGGCGCGGAAGGAGGAGGCGATGCGGCTCGCGTCGCGCACCGCGTAGCCGCGCACCCACACGCGGCGGGACTCCATGTCCTCGGCGTTCGCGCCGGTGTTGCCGATGTGCGGGGCGGTCTGCACGACAATCTGCCCGGCGTAGGAGGGGTCCGAGAGGGTCTCCTGGTAGCCGGTCATGCCGGTGGTGAAGACGACCTCGCCGAAGCGGGCGCCGCGGGCGCCGTAGGCGGAGCCGCGCAGCACGGTGCCGTCCTCGAGGATCAGCAGCGCGCGCTCGCGGCGCGCACGGCCCGAGGGCCTGGGGGTGGCGGGGGCGGGGGTGGTCATGCGTGCTCCTTCCGGGAGAGCAGGAGGTCGTGGTCGGTGCGCCGGTCGAGGCGCAGGCCGGTGTCCAGGAGCTGGTCGCCGAGGCTCCAGCGGATGATCAGCAGGCCGTCGCCGCCGATGAACTTCCCCGCCATGCCGGGCCCGGAGGTGACCTCCCGGACGGCCGCGGCGGGGATGGTGAGCGGCCCGGTGCCCTCGCGCTCGAGGTGCCAGGTGCCCTGCTCGCCGAGGCTGACCTCGGCGCGGGCGCGCTGTCCCAGGCGGTGGGCGACGACCCGCTCGAGCGGCTGCTCGGCGAGGACGGTGTCGACGTAGACCGCGCCGACGGGCCCGTGGGCGGTGGCCTCGCCGAGCTCCTCGAGCGTCTCGGCCGACGGGGCCGGCAGATGGGCCTGCGAGCGGCCCCGTCGGCGCCAGCCGAGCACCATCGCGCCGATCATCAGCGCGAACAGCACCGCCAGCAGGAGGACCGGGACGATCCGCCCGCTCACCTCTCCACCACCGCGCCGTCGCGCACGGTGGGGCGGCCGCCGAGCAGGGTGAGCCGGTTCGCGCCGGGCAGCTCGAGGCCCGCGAAGGGAGAGTTGCGGCCCTGGGAGGCGTGCTCGGCGGGGTCCGCGACCCGCACCGGGTGCGGGTCCCAGACGAGCAGGTGGGCCGGCTCCCCCACCGCGACCGGACGGCCGTGGTCCTGGTCGCGGCCGATCTCGGCGGGCTTCTCGGAGAGCACCCGGGCGACGTCGCGCCAGCTGAGGCGGCCCTCGTCGACCATCGTGGACTGGACCAGGTTCAGCGCGGTCTCGAGGCCGGTCATGCCCATCGCGGCCTGGTCCCACTCGCGGTCCTTGGCGTCCGCGGGATGGGGGGCGTGGTCGGTCGCGACGATGTCGATGGTCCCGTCGGCCAGGCCCTCGCGCACCGCCTCGACGTCCGCGGCGGTGCGCAGCGGCGGGTTGACCTTGAACACCGCGTCGAACTGGCGCACGTTCTCGTCGGTCAGCAGCAGGTGGTGCGGGGTGACCTCGGCGGTGACCGCGATGCCGCGCTGCTTGGCCCAGCGCACGATGTCCACGCTGCCGGCGGTCGAGAGGTGGCAGACGTGCAGGCGGGAGCCGACGTGCTGGGCGAGCAGCACGTCGCGGGCGATGATCGACTCCTCGGCCACGGCCGGCCAGCCGGTCAGCCCCAGCTCCGCCGAGACGAGCCCCTCGTGCATCTGGGCGCCCTCGGTCAGGCGCGGGTCCTGGGCGTGCTGGGCGATCACGCCGTCGAAGGACTTCACGTACTCCAGCGCGCGCCGCATCAGCACCGGGTCGTGCACGCACTTGCCGTCGTCGCTGAACACGCGGACGCGGGCGCGGGAGTTCGCCATCGCGTCGAGCTCGGCGAGGCGCTCGCCCTGGAGGCCCACGGTGACCGCGCCGACGGGGCGGACGGCGCACCGGCCGGCGGCCTCGCCGCGCATCGCGACCTGCTCGACCACGCCCGCGGTGTCCGCGACGGGGGTGGTGTTGGCCATGGCGTGCACGGCGGTGAAGCCGCCGCGGGCGGCGGCGCGGGTGCCGGTCTCGACGGTCTCGGCCTCCTCGCCGCCGGGCTCGCGCAGGTGGGTGTGGAGGTCGACCAGGCCGGGGAGGATCACGCAGCCCTCGGCGTCGATCACCTCGACGCCGTCGGGCGCCTCGAGCTCTGCGCCGATCGCGGCGATGCGGCCCTCGCGGATCAGGATGTCCTGCACGTCCTCGCCGTAGGGGCGACCGCCGCGCAGCAGCAGCGGGGCCGGGGAGCCGGTCGTGGCGGTGGTGGTGTCAGCGGTCACGGGGGGCCTCCCGGGCGTCGGTGGCGAGCAGATGGTAGAGCACGGCCATGCGCACGAACACGCCGGAGGCGACCTGCTCGACGATGACGCTGCGCGGGGAGTCGGCGACGGAGCCGGCGATCTCGAAGCCGCGGTTCATCGGGCCGGGGTGCATGACGATCGTGTGCTCGGGCAGCGAGGCGGCGCGCGCGGCGCTGAGCCCGTAGCGGCGGGAGTACTCCCCCGCCGTCGGGAAGAAGCCGCCGCCGACCATCCGCTCGTGCTGGACCCGCAGCATCATCACGGCGTCGGGACCGGTGGCGAGGGCCTGGTCGAGGTCGTAGGAGATCTCGCACGGCCAGGCGGAGGCGCCGACGGGCACCAGCGCGGGCGGTGCGACGAGCGTGACGCGGGCGCCGAGCAGGGTCAGCAGAAGCACGTTCGAGCGGGCGACGCGGGAGTGGAGGACGTCCCCGACGATCACCACGTGCAGGCCGTCGAGGCCCGCGTGCGGGTCGCCGGGCCGCAGGTGGCGGCGCATGGTGAAGGCGTCGAGCATCGCCTGGGTGGGGTGCTCGTGCGCGCCGTCGCCGGCGTTGACGATGGGCTGGTCGATCCAGCCGGCGTGGGCGAGCAGGTGCGCCGCGCCGGAGGAGCCCGAGCGCACCACGACCGCGTCGGCGCCCATCGCCTGGAGGGTGAGCGCGGTGTCCTTCAGCGACTCGCCCTTGGAGATGCTGGAGCCCTTGGCGGAGAAGTTGATGACGTCGGCCGAGAGGCGCTTGGCGGCGGCCTCGAAGCTGATCCGGGTGCGGGTGGAGTCCTCGAAGAAAAGGTTCACGACGGTGGTGCCCACGAGGGTGGGCAGCTTGCGGATCGCGCGGGACTGGGTCTGGGCCATGTGCTCGGCGGTCGCGAGGACCTCGAGGGCCTCCTCGCGGCGGAGGTCCGCGATCGAGATGAAGTGCCTCATGCGCGCCCCTCCCCCGTCGTGCGGGCCGGGCGGACGATGTCCACCGCATCGGTGCCGTCGGTCTCCGCGAGTTGGACGTGCACCCGCTCGCTGCGCGAGGTGGGCAGGTTCTTGCCGACGTGGTCGGCGCGGATCGGCAGCTCGCGATGGCCGCGGTCCACGAGCACGGCCAGGCGCACGGCGGCGGGTCGGCCGATGGCGCTGAGCGCGTCGAGGGCGGCGCGGACCGTGCGGCCGGAGTAGAGCACGTCGTCGACCAGGACGACGGTGCGACCGTCGATGCCGGCGGCGGGGATCCGGGTGGGGCTCGGCGCGCGGGTGGGATTGCTGCGCAGGTCGTCGCGGTACATCGTGATGTCGAGCGCGCCGTGCAGGTCGGCGAGGTCGGCGCCGTCGGCGCGGCCCTCGGCGCGGGCGATGAGCTCGGCGAGGCGGCGGGCGAGCGGCACGCCGCGATGCGGGATGCCGAGCAGGACGAGGTCCTCGGCGCCGTGGTCGCTCTCGAGGATCTCGTGGGCGATGCGGGTCAGCGCGCGCCGGATCTCCTCGGGGCCGAGGACGCGGGAGCTCTCGGCTCCCCTCTCCAGGGCAGGGTCGGTGCTGGTCATGCGGTGTTCTCCCTTCCACGCCTCACGGGACGTGTCGTTAAAGGGTCGGGTGCTCGTGCGAGCTGTGCCGAGTGTAGTCGGCAGGTGCGGGTCCGCCCCCGCCTGCCCGCCCCTCGGACGGGGACGCGCCCGGCGGGGGCGGAGGGGGCTGCGGAGCGGTCCGGTCCTGCTCAGCCGAGCAGGCCGCGCACGTCCACGAGCCGCTGCAGCAGGCCGTTGACGAAGCGCGGGGAGTCGTCGGTCGAGAGGACCTCGGCGATCTTGGTGTACTCGCCGATGATCGCGCCGCGCGCGCCGGGCTCCTCGCCGTGCAGCACTTCGGCGGCGCCGAGGCGAAGGATCGCGCGGTCCACCGCGGGCATGCGGCGCAGCGGCCAGTCGCGGGAATGCGTGGAGAGGTCCTCGTCGATGTCGACGGCGTGCGGGGCGTAGAGCTCGACCAGGGCGCGGGAGCGCTCGGGCAGCGGGGTCTGCGCGGCCGTGCGACGGAGCCGCTCGGCGAGCACGTCGAGCACGTCGGCCTGCTTGGCGTCGGCCTCGAAGAGCACGTCCAGGGCGCGGATCCGGTCGCGGGAGCGTCCGTGGAGCCGGTCCGCGGCGGCCGGGACGGTCCGCTCGAGCTCGACCTCCGCCCCCTCCCGGGTGGGGAGGGGGAGGCCGGTGGGGCGCGGGGCGGGCCGGTCGTCGGCGCCCTGCGGGGTCGAGCCTCGGGTCACTTCACGCGCTCGAGGTAGTCGCCGCTGCGGGTGTCGACCTTGACGCTGTCGCCCTCGTTGAGGAACAGCGGGACCTGGATCTCGCGGCCGGTGGTCAGGCGCGCGGGCTTGGTGCCGCCGCTGGAGCGGTCGCCCTGCAGGCCGGGCTCGGTGAACTCGATCTCGAGCACCACGGAGGCGGGCAGCTCGACGAAGAGCGCGTTGCCCTCGTGGAAGGCGATGACGACGTCCTGGCCCTCGACCATGAAGTCCTTCGCGTCGCCCACGACCTCCTCGGTGAGGCTGGTCTGCTCCCAGTTCGAGGTGTCCATGAAGACGTACATGTCGCCGTCGAGATAGGAGAACTGCATGTCGCGGCGGTCCACGGTGGCCGTCTCGACCTTCACGCCGGCGTTGAAGGTCTTGTCCACGCCCTTGCCGGACAGGACGTTCTTGAGCTTGGTGCGCACGAAAGCGGGTCCCTTGCCGGGCTTGACGTGCTGGAACTCGACCACGCTCCAGAGCTGCTGGTCGATGACCAGCACCATTCCGTTCTTGAGGTCGTTCGTCGTCGCCATGGGTCTCCTCGGTTGTCGTCGGGGCGGCCCCAGGATAGCGTGCGGCGCCTCCGCCCTCGGGGGCGGGGCCGGACTCAGCGGGTCGACGTGAGGTCGATCATGCTCATCAGTCGCACGGCGAGCGGATGGGCGGCGCTCTCCTCGCGCCAGCCGCTGGTCTTCACGGCGCGGGAGACGGTCTGCTGGGTGACGCCGAGGCGCTCGGCGAGGACGGCCTGCGTGGCCGTCGGGTCCTCGCGCAGCTCGTGCACGGCCTGCCACTGCCCACGGCTGCGGGCGCGGATCATCCAGCCGATCAGCCGCAGCACGGCCTCGACGTCGGCGGCGGTGTCGGCGTGGCGGGGATCGGCGGCGCGGACGGCGAGCGGGACCTGGGAGGTGGTCGACGCCGCGGACACGGCGTCCCGGGCGGCCTCGACGGCGGGGCCGGAGAGCTCGCGGACCGAGCCGGGCAGCGGCCCCGGCACAGCGCCGATCCCGAGGCCGACGGCCGTGCTCCCGACCTCGAGCGCCCGCAGCATCGCCTCGAGCGCGGTCTCGCCGCGGGAGGCGAGCACGAGCGCGTCCGGGCCGGCGGTCCGCTCCGGGGCGAGCGGGAACTCGAGCCCCTCGAGGGCCTCGAGCAGAGCGGGGACGGGGTCGCCGGCGGCGCGGCCGTGGCCGGGACGGCCGGAGAGGGAGAGGACGAACATGGAGGCCTTTCACAGCGGATATCAGGTGTCCGCCACGCTACGCCCTCTCCGCGCCGTCGCAGGGCACGGCGCGCCGCGCCGCGACGGGCGCGGGAGCCGGCCTCAGTCCTCCAGCGCCGCGGCGGTCTCGATCTCGCGCTGGCGGTCCTCGGCGGCGCGGCGCGTAAGCTCCGCCCCCTTCTCCTCGTCGCGGGTGAGGTTCTCCCCCGTCGCGACGTCGAAGACGTGGACCTTGCGCGTGTCCACCCAGATCCGGGACTCGATGCCGCCGCGGATGCGGCTGGCGGAGCTGAGGGTCACCACCACCTGCGGCGGGATCTCGTCCTGGTCGAGATCGCGGGCGAGCTCGTCGAGGACCTCTGCCACCTCGGGGTCCTTCTCGTAGTCGATGTAGCCGTACTGCTCGTTGCCGAGCCATTCGGTGTGGGTGGGCGTCACGGCGAGCTCCGTGCCGTGCGGCAGCAGCGCCTCGTCGACGAACTCGAGGTCCTCGAAGTGCTCGGGGCGCACCCCCAGCAGCACCAGGTCCCTCCCCCGGGCGGCCTCGAGGACGTGCTCGGGCGCCGCGAGGTCCCCGATCGGGGTGCGCAGGTGCCCGCCCTCCTCCCGGGCGGGCAGGAAGTTCATCGAAGGAGAGCCGATGAACCCGGCGACGAAGAGGTTCGCGGGCTGCTCGTAGAGCTCGCGCGGCGAGGCGACCTGCTGCAGCCTGCCCTTCTTCAGCACCGCGACCCGGTCCCCCAGGGTCATCGCCTCGGTCTGGTCGTGGGTGACGTAGACGCTCGTGATGCCCAGGCGCCGCTGGAGCTGCGCGATCTGGGTGCGCATCTGGCCGCGCAGCTTCGCGTCGAGGTTCGACAGCGGCTCGTCGAAGAGGAAGGCATCGGCCTCGCGGACGATCGCGCGGCCCATCGCCACGCGCTGGCGCTGACCGCCCGAGAGGTTGCCGGGCTTGCGCTCGAGGTGCTCGTCCAGCCCCAGCATCGACGAGGCGCGGCGCACCCGGCGGTCGATCTCATCCTCGGGGAGCTTGCTCTTCGACAGTCGCATCGGGAAGGCGATGTTGTCGTACACGCTCAGGTGGGGGTACAGGGCGTAGTTCTGGAAGACCATGGCGAGGTCGCGGTCGCGCGGCGCGCTCTCGTTCACGCGCTTGCCGTCGATGCGCAGCTCGCCCTCGGTGATGTCCTCGAGCCCCACGATCATGCGCAACAGCGTGGACTTCCCGCAGCCGGAGGGGCCGACGAGGATCACGAACTCGCCGTCGGCGATGTCGAGGCTCACGTCGTTGACGGCGGGGAAGCCGTCGTCGTACCGCTTGACGAGGTTCTGGATCTCGATGGTGGCCATGGCCGGTTGCCTCCTGGGGTCAGCCCTTGACCGCGCCCTGCGTCAGACCGGAGACGATCTGGCGCTGGAAGAGCACGACGATGATGACGATGGGGATGGTGACGATGATCGCGGCGGCCGAGATCGCGCCCGTGGGCTCCTCGAACTGGGAGGCGCCGGTGAAGAAGGCCAGCGCCGCCGGGACCGGGCGCGCGGCCGAGGTGGACGTCAGCGAGATGCCGTAGACGAAGTCGTTCCAGGCGATGAAGAACGCGATGATCGCGGTGGTGAACACGCCGGGCAGGGCGAGCGGGACGATCACCTTCCGGAACGCCTCGAAGCTGGTGGCGCCGTCGACCTGCGCGGCCCGCTCGAGGTCCCAGGGGATCTGCTGGAAGTACGCCGCCAGGGTGTAGATCGAGATCGGCAGCGTCAGCGAGAGGTAGGGGATGATCAGGCCCGGCCAGGTGTCGTACAGCCCGATCGTGCGCCAGAGGTTGAACAGCGGCGTCACGATCGAGATCACCGGGAACATCGAGACCCCGAGCGCGCTGACCAGCACGAGGCGCTTGCCGGGGAAGTCCAGGCGCGCGATCGCGTAGGCGCAGAGGGTCGCGAGCACGACCGCGACGACGGTCGCGATCAGCGTGATGCCGATGGAGTTGCGCAGCGCGGGCAGGAACAGGTCGCGGGCGCTGCCGGCGAAGATCTGCTCGTAGTTGTCCAGCACGAAGCGGGTGGGCAGGAAGCGCCCCGTGGTGAGGTCGCCGGAGGCCTTGAAGGAGGTCATCAGGATCGAGACCAGCGGAGCGAGGGTGTACACCAGCACCACGATCGTGATCACGCTCCAGCCGACCTTCTGCCGGGTGGTCATGCCCTTCATCTCAGCGTCCCTCCCCCGAGGCCAGATCGACCTTGAAGCCCTTGATCGCGCCGATCGCGATGCCGATCACGCACAGGAACAGCACCACGGAGATCGCCGAGCCCATGCCGATCTCGAGCCGCCCGATCGAGGTGCGATAGGCCAGCAGCGAGAGGACCTCCGTGCCGTAGGCGCCGTTGGTCATGATGAACACGTTGTCGAAGATCCGGAAGGCGTCCAGCGCCCGGAACAGCACGGCGACCATGATCGCGGCCTTCATGTTCGGCAGCACCACGCGGCGCATCACCTCCGCGCGGGTGCCGCCGTCCACGCGAGCGGCCTCCGTCAGCTCCCCGGGCACCTGGGCCAGGCCCGACAGCAGCAGCAGCGAGATGAAGGGGGTCGTCTTCCAGATCTCGCTGAGCATGATGACGGTCAGCGCGGGCGCGGCGGAGCCGAACCAGTTGAAGCTGTCCTCCACCACCGGCAGCCAGGCGTTGACGAAGCCGGTGTTGATGTCGAAGGCGAAGAACCAGGCGAAGGCGGAGACGACGGTGATCGTGCCGTAGGGGACGAGGATCGCGGTGCGCAGCAGGCCGCGCAGGCTCTTGACGGCGTTGTGCATCACCAGGGCCAGGGCGAAGCCGAGCACCAGCTCGATCGCGACGGTGACCACGGTGATCAGCACAGTGACCCCGAGGTCCCGCCAGAACAGAGGATCGGTGAAGAGCACACCGTAGTTCGCCAGTCCCACGAAGGAGCGCTGGTCCGGGGCGGTGAGACGGTAGGAGAACAGGGAGTCGAAGAATGCCTGGAGGATCGGGTACACCGTCACCGCCAGCATGACCACGAAGGCGGGGGCCGCCAGCATGATGCCCAGGCGGCGCTCCGCCCGGGCCCGGTCGCTCAGCGGCGGCTTCTGCCGGGTCGCGCGGCGGCGCCCGGAGGCGCCGTCCGTCCCGGTCCTCGGCGCGGCGGCTGTCTCGCTCACAGCAGGGCCTCCCCTCGCAGCACGGACTGGATGAACTCCTGGGACCGCGCGGGGGTGGCCTCGCCGACCTCCGAGATCGGGGTCCAGTGCTGCTGGATGCCCAGGGAGATCTCGTTGTAGAAGGGGGTCTGCGGGCGGGGCGCGGCGCGCTCGAGGGACTCGCGGATCACCGGCGCCATCGGATAGGCGTCCTGTACCTCGGGGTCCTCGTAGGCGGCGGTGGAGGCGGGCGGGTTGCCGTCGGAGAGGAAGTACTGCGCCTGCTTCTCCGGGGAGGCGATGCAGCGGATCGCCTCGTAGGCGAGGTCCTGGTGCCGGCTCGAGGCGCCGACTCCGAGGTTGATCCCGCCCAGCGGCGGCGCGGACTCCTGGTCCTCGCTCACCTGGGGGTAGGTGGTCCACTTCATGTCGTCGAGCACCTCCTGGTCCACGCTGCCCTGGTCCACGGAGGTCTGCGTGGCGGTGTAGACGAAGGGCCAGTTGACCATGAAGGAGCCCTGCTCCCCCTGGAACTGGGCCATGGCGACGTTCTCGTCCTGGGTGGTGGCGCCCGGGCCGGCGAGCCCCTCGGAGCCGATCGTGCCGATGATCCGGGAGGCCTCGTCGCCGGCCGGGGAGTCGAGCGCGAGCTGGGTCTCGTCGGCGGGGGCGCCGGGGTTCTCGATGATCGACTGGCCCTGCGACTCGTACAGCGCGTTGACCCACACGGTCATCGACTCGGCGCGGATCCCCTGGATGCCGAGGTGGCTGTCGGTGGTCTCCGCCGCCTCGATCAGCTGGTCCCAGGTGACGGGCTCGGACATGTCCAGCCCCGCCTCCTCGGCGACGGACGCGCGGTACCACAGCAGCTGGGTATTGGCCCAGAAGGGCACGGCGACCAGCTCGTCGTTCCAGGTCGCCCCCTGCACGGCGCCGTCGACGACATCCTGGGTGGAGATGGTGACGAGGTCCTCCGGGACGGGGGCGAGGAAGCCGGGCTCGGCGAGCTCCGGGATGTAGGGCGGGTCCAGGCTCATGATGTCCAGGGACCTGTCCCCCGCGGCGAGGCGGCGGGCGAGCTGCTCGCGCTGGCTGGCCGCGTCGCGGGGAAGCAGCGAGGTGGTGATCGTGTACGCCCCGTCGGCCTCGTCGCTGCACTGCTGGGCGATCTGGGCCTGGCCGCCGTTGTCGGGGTTGATGTACCAGGTCAGCTGCGGCGGGCCGGCGTCGGCCGAGCCGCAGGCCGCGAGCGTCGCCCCCAGGGCGAGCGCGGCCCCGGCGGCGACCAGCCGGCGCAGACCGGACGGGCGGACGGGTTCGCTCACGGTCTCGCTCCTCCTCGTCGGGTCGAGGCGGACGGCGCGGTCGCGCACCGTCCTCCACGACGGGGCGGGCACCGTCACGGTGCCGACGAGCTGAGACTATGACGCAGGTCACAAGAGCGCAACTCAGAGCGGAGAACTCCCGCGGCCGCCGTCGCAGGAGCCGTCCCCGCCGCGGCGGCGGAAGCGCCCCCGGCGCGGCGGCGAGCACGGTCGGAGCGCGGAGCGGTCGAGCCTCAGGCGAGCTCGATGAGCTCCTGGTACTCGGCGTTCCAGAGGTCCTCGACGGCGTCGGGCATCATCAGCACCCGCTCGGGATCGAGCGCCGCGACGGCGCCGGGATCGTGGGAGACCAGCACGACGGCGCCCTCGAAGCTCGCCAGCGCCCCGAGGATCTCCTCGCGGCTAGCGGGGTCGAGGTTGTTCGTCGGCTCGTCGAGCAGGAGCACGTTGGCGCTGGAGACGACGAGCGCGGCCAGGGCGAGGCGGGTCTTCTCCCCGCCGGAGAGCACCCGGGCGGGCTTGTGCACGTCGTCGCCCGTGAACAGGAAGGAGCCGAGGATCTTGCGGGCCTCGACCTCGGGCAGCTCGTAGGCCGCCGTCATCATGTTCTCCAGCACGGTCCGGTCCAGGTCCAGGGTCTCGTGCTCCTGGGCGTAGTAGCCGATGCGCAGGCCGTGGCCGGGCAGGATCCGCCCGGTGTCCGGCGCGTCGACGCCGCCGAGGATCCGCAGCAGGGTGGTCTTGCCCGCGCCGTTCAGGCCGATGATGACCACGCGCGAGCCGCGGTCGATCGCGAGGTCCACGCCGGTGAAGATCTCGAGGCTGCCGTAGGACTTCGAGAGGTCCTCGGCCATCAGCGGGGTCTTGCCGCAGGGGGCGGGCTTCGGGAAGCGCAGCGAGGCGACCCGGTCGGTCTGCCGCTCCCCCTCGACGCCGTCGAGCATGCGCTCGGCGCGCTTCAGCATGTTCTGCGCGGCGACGGCCTTGGTGGCCTTCGCCCGCATCTTCTCCGCCTGGGCGGTCAGCTGGGTGGCCTTCTTCTCGGCGTTCGCCCGCTCCCGCTTGCGACGCTTCTCGTCGTCCTCGCGCTGGCGCAGGTACTGCTTCCAGCCCATGTTGTAGATGTCGATCGCGGAGCGGTTCGCGTCGAGGTAGAACACCTTGTTCACGACCTGCTCGACGAGCTCGACGTCGTGGCTGATCACGATCAGCCCCCCGCGGTAGCTCATCAGGTACTCGCGCAGCCACACGATCGAGTCGTGGTCGAGGTGGTTCGTCGGCTCGTCGAGGATCATCGTGGAGGCCTGCGAGAACAGGATCCGAGCGAGCTCGACGCGGCGGCGCTGGCCGCCGGAGAGGGTGCCGAGCTCCTGCTCGAGCAGCCGGTTGGGCAGGCCGAGGTTCGCGGCCATCCGCTTCGCCTCGGCCTCCGCCGCGTAGCCGCCGGCGGCGTCGAGCTCGGCCTCCAGGCGCGGGTAGCGGTTCATGGCCTTCTCGCGGCGGGCCTCGGTGAGGGACATGTCCCCCATCTCCTCCTCGGCGCGGCGCAGCTTCCTCAGGATCCCGTCGAGCCCGCGGGCGGAGAGGATCCGGGCGAGCACCGGCTCAGTGTCCTCGCCGCTGTGGGTGTCCTGCGGGAGGTAGCCGAGCTCGCCGGAGACCTCGACGCTGCCCTCGCTGGGGTCCAGGGTCCCGGAGAGGACCTTGGTCAGCGTGGTCTTGCCGGCGCCGTTGCGACCCACCAGGCCGATCCGGTCGCCGTCGGTGACCTGGAAGGAGACGTCGCTCATGAGCAGCCGGGCGCCGACGCGGATGGCGAGGTCGTGCACGGTGATCACGGGTGGGGCTCCTCTTCGGACGGGGACGGCCCGGAGGAGGGCCGGATCGAGTCTAGGGCCGAGGCGCCGAACGGTCGCCCGGATTCCCGTCGACGGTGCCGGGGGACACATCCGCAGGCTCCCCCGCAGGGCCGACGAGGTGTCATCCTGGGGGCGGTGGCCGTGACCGCGGCCAGGGAGCTCAGCAGAGAGGCTGGACACATGCGCATCGGGGTGCCCCGCGAGGTCAAGAACAACGAGAACAGGGTGGGCCTGGGCGCCGCCGGCGTGCACGAGCTGGTGATGCACGGCCATGAGGTGATCGTCGAGAGCGGCGCGGGCCTCGGCTCCCGCGTGAGCGACGAGGACTACGCCGCCGCGGGCGCGACCCTGCTGCCGACGGCGGACGAGGTCTGGGCGCAGGCCGAGATGATCGTGAAGGTGAAGGAGCCGCTGCCCGAGGAGTACGGACGCCTGAGGAAGGGCCAGATCCTCTTCACCTATCTGCACCTCGCGGCGGACCGGCAGCTCACCGAGGCGCTGCTCGCCTCGGGCACCACCGCCATCGCCTACGAGACCGTCCAGCTCCCCGACCGCTCGCTGCCGCTGCTCGCGCCGATGAGCGCGATCGCGGGCCGGCTCGCCGCGCAGGTCGGCGCCTACCACCTGATGGCGCCGCTGGGCGGCGGCGGAGTGCTGATGGGCGGCGTGCCGGGGACCTCGGAGGCGAACGTGCTCGTCCTCGGCGGAGGCGTC
Organism: Brachybacterium sp. sponge; assembly: GCF_001613775.1. Taxonomy (NCBI): domain Bacteria; kingdom Bacillati; phylum Actinomycetota; class Actinomycetes; order Micrococcales; family Dermabacteraceae; genus Brachybacterium; species Brachybacterium sp. sponge. Next base: position 422,798 of record NZ_LRMP01000004.1, read on the forward strand.
GTCGGCGAGCAGGCCGCGATGATGGCGCACGGGCTGCACGCGAACGTCACCGTGATGGACGTGAACGTCTCCCGGCTCTCCCAGATCGCGACGATGCACCACGGGGGCATCCTCACCCGCTACTCGACCGCCCTCGACCTCTCCGAGCAGATCGAGCAGGCCGACGTCGTCGTCGGCTCGGTGCTGATCCCCGGCAAGCGCGCCCCGAAGCTCGTCACCGATGAGATGGTCTCCCGGATGAAGCCGGGCTCGGTGCTGGTCGACGTCGCGATCGACCAGGGCGGCTGCTTCGAGAACTCCCGCCCCACCACGCACGACGACCCGACCTTCCGGGTGCACGACGCGGTCTACTACTGCGTGGCGAACATGCCCGGCTCCGTGCCGGTCACGGCGACGGCGGCGCTGAACAACGCGACCCTCCCCTACGTCCTGAAGCTCGCGGGCGCGGGCTGGCGGGACGCGCTGCGGGCGGACGGCGCGCTCGCGCTAGGGCTGCACACCCACGAGGGCGCCCTCACCCACGCCGGCACCGCCGAGGCGCACGGCATGGAGCTCACGCAGACGGCGACGCTGCTCGGCTGACGCCGGCTCGGGGGCCCGCCCCGTCCGCAGCGAGGAGACCCCCTGCCCCGCAATCGCGGGTCAGGGGGTCTCTCGTGCCGGCTCAGAGGGTGAGGCGGCTCAGAGGTTGAAGCCGATGGCGCGCAGCTGCTCGCGGCCGTCCTCGGTGATCTTCTCCATGCCCCACGGCGGCATCCACACCCAGTTGATGCGGTGCGTCTCGGTGATGGGGTCCAGCACCGCGAAGGTCTGCTCCTCGAGCACGTCCGTCAGCGGGCAGGCGGCGGAGGTGAGGGTCATGTCGATCACGGCGTTGCCGTCCTCGACGGTCACCCCGTAGACGAGGCCCAGGTCGACGACGTTGATCCCGAGCTCGGGATCGATGACGTCCTTCATCGCCTCGGTGACGTCCTCGGCGCTCACGGTCGAGGCCGGGGTCTGCTGGTCGGTCATGGTGTCCTCCCGGAAGGGGTGCGGGACTGCTCCCGCAGGGGGTGCGGACGGGGCTCGTCGGGCCGTCCCCGGACGGGCTGTCCGGAACGGTCCGCGGCGGGTCCCGCGGTCCGGACGTCCCGCCCCGCGCGGGTGCGGGGCGGGACGGCCGGCGGCATCAGGCGCCGACGAGGAAGCGGTCGTAGCCCTCGGCCTCGAGACGCTCGGCCAGCTCGGGGCCGCCCTGCTCGGCGATCTTCCCGTTCACGAAGACGTGGACGAAGTCCGGCTTCACGTACTGCAGGATGCGGGTGTAGTGGGTGATCAGCATGATGCCGACCTCGGTGTTCTCCTTGGCGCGGTTGACGCCCTCGGAGACCACGCGCAGCGCGTCGACGTCGAGGCCGGAGTCGGTCTCGTCGAGGACGGCGATGGAGGGCTTCAGCAGCTGCATCTGGAGGATCTCGTGGCGCTTCTTCTCGCCGCCGGAGAAGCCCTCGTTGACGTTGCGCTCGGCGAAGACGGGGTCCATCTTCAGGTCGTCCATCGCGCCCTTGACGTCCTTGACCCAGGTGCGCAGCGAGGGGGCCTCGCCGTCGATCGCGGTCTTGGCGGTGCGCAGGAAGTTCGAGACGGTGACGCCGGGGACCTCGACGGGGTACTGCATGGCGAGGAAGAGGCCGGCGCGGGCGCGCTCGTCGACGCTCATCTCGAGCACGTCCTCGCCGTCGAGGAGGACCTCGCCGCCGGTGATCTCGTACTTGGGGTGGCCCGCGATCGCGTAGGCGAGGGTGGACTTGCCCGAGCCGTTGGGGCCCATGATCGCGTGGGTCTCGCCGCCCTTGATGGTGAGGTCGACACCCTTGAGGATCTCCTTGGTGCCCTCAGGGGTCTCGACGGTGGCGTGGAGGTTCTTGATCTCCAGGATCGACATGTGGGGTTCTCCTTGACCAGGAAGCTGGTGGATTCGTGGGGCTGGGGGCGGGCGCCGGTGCGGGCGCCCGCGAGGTCAGGTGGCGGGAGCGGCGGAGGGATCCACGAGGATCTCGCCGCTGCTCTCGTCGATGCGCACGGGGAACACCCGCACGGGCAGGACCGCCGGGAGCTGCAGGGGTCGACCGGTGACGAGGTCGAACTGGCTGCCGTGCTTCCAGCACTCGATGGTGCATCCCTCGACATCGCCGTCGCTCAGCGCGATCTCGTCGTGCGAGCAGACGTCCTCGAGGGCGTGGACGCCGCCGTCCTCGTCGCGCACCAGGGCGATCTCGATCCCGCCGGCGACGACGTCGATCGCCTCGCCGGGGGCGAGGTCGGCCAGGGCGGCGACGGGGACGAAGGCGTCCGACATCAGTTCATGCTCCGTGCGAGCTCGTCCTCGATCGCGGCCGAGAGGCGCTCGCGCACCTCCGGCACGTCGATCTGCTGGATGATCTCGGCGAAGAAGCCGCGCACGACCAGGCGGCGCGCCTCGATCTCCGGGATGCCGCGAGCGCGCAGGTAGAACAGCTGCTCGTCGTCGAAGCGTCCGGTGGCGGCGGCGTGGCCGGCGCCCTCGATCTCGCCCGTCTCGATCTCCAGGTTCGGCACCGAGTCGGCGCGGGCGCCCTCGGTGAGCACCAGGTTGCGGTTGAGCTCGTAGGTGTTGGTGCCCTCGGCCTCCTTGCGGATCAGCACGTCGCCGACCCACACGGACCGCGCGCCCTTGCCCTGCAGCGCGCCCTTGTAGGCGACGTTGGAGGTGCAGTTCGGGGCGCTGTGGTCGATGAACAGGCGGTTCTCGAAGAACTGGCCCTCGTCGGAGAAGTAGAGGCCGAGCTTCTCGATCTCGCCGCCGGGGGCGGCGTACTCGCCGATCGAGTTCAGGCGCACCGCGCTGCCGCCGAGGGTGACGGCGACGTGCTTCAGGCGGGCGTCGCGGCCCACGCGGGCGTGGTGCTGGGCGATGTGCACCGCGTCGTCGTCCCAGTCGTGGACGGTGATGACGGTCATCTGCGCGTTGTCGCCGACGAGGATCTCCACGTCCTGCGCGTACTGCGCCGAGCCGGTGTGGTTCAGCACCACGATCGAGGAGGAGGACTCCTGCGCCTCGATCACGAGGTGCGCGTTGGCGCGGCGGTCCGCGCCCCGGCCGGTGATGTCCACGCGGAACGGCGCGTCGTAGGCGACGTTCTTGGCGGCGACCAGGTGCAGCGCCTGCTCGGTGCGGGCGGAGGCGATCGCGGTGGGCAGGTCCTCGGGGACCAGCACGGTACCGCGGGGAGCCTGTCCGGGGGCGAGCGTCGAGGGCTCCGGGGCGCCCTCGGGCACGGTCACGGCGTAGTCGACGGCGGGGTCGCCCTCGCGATCGTCGGTGGCGGCGTCCTCGAAGAGGGCGGAGAAGCGGCGCAGCGGGGTGAAGCGCCACTCCTCGATGTCGCTCTTGGGCACGGCGTGGTCGGCGACCTCGAAGGAGCGCAGTCGCGCGCCGCGGTTCAGCGCGGCGTGGGCGGCGGAGACCTCCTGGCCCGGCAGGCTGAGGTTCTCCTCCTCCAGCTCCGGCGCGGCCGTCGTGTCGGTGCCCTCCAGGGCGGTCCCGGCGGCGACGGGCGCGGCGCCCGCCGCGTGGCCCACGGCCTCGTTCGCGGTCGGGTCCCCGGCGCTCTCGGCACCCTTCACATCAGTGGTCGTCATCAGCCGACTGCTCCTTCCATCTGCAGCTCGATCAGGCGGTTCAGCTCGAGGGCGTACTCCATCGGGAGCTCGCGGGCGATGGGCTCGATGAAACCGCGCACGATCATCGCCATCGCCTCGGTCTCCTCCATGCCGCGGCTCATCAGGTAGAAGAGCTGCTCCTCGGAGACCTTGGAGACGGTGGCCTCGTGGCCCATCTGGACGTCGTCGACGCGCACGTCGACGTAGGGGTAGGTGTCGGTGCGCGAGATCTGGTCGACCAGCAGCGCATCGCACAGCACGGTCGAGGCGGAGTGCTCGGCACCGGGCATGACCTGGACCAGGCCGCGGTAGGAGGAGCGGCCGCCGCCGCGCGAGACCGACTTGGAGACGATCGAGCTCGAGGTGTGCGGCGCCATGTGCACCATCTTCGAGCCGGTGTCCTGGTTCTGGCCCTCGCCGGCGAAGGCGACGGAGAGGGTCTCGCCGCGGGCATGCTCGCCCATCAGCCAGACGGCCGGGTACTTCATGGTGACCTTGGAGCCGATGTTGCCGTCGACCCACTCCATGACGCCGCCCTGCTCGACCGTGGTGCGCTTGGTGACCAGGTTGTAGACGTTGTTCGACCAGTTCTGGATGGTCGTGTAGCGGACGCGGGCGTCCTTCTTCACGACGATCTCGACGACGGCGCTGTGCAGCGAGTCGGACTTGTAGATCGGCGCGGTGCAGCCCTCGACGTAGTGGACGTAGGAGCCCTCGTCGGCGATGATCAGCGTGCGCTCGAACTGGCCCATGTTCTCGGTGTTGATCCGGAAGTAGGCCTGCAGCGGGATCTCGACGTGCACGCCCTTGGGGACGTAGACGAAGGAGCCGCCGGACCACACGGCGGTGTTCAGCGCGGAGAACTTGTTGTCACCCGAGGGGATGACGGTGCCGAAGTACTCCTTGAACAGCTCCGGGTGCTCCTTGAGCGCCGTGTCGGTGTCCAGGAAGATGACGCCCTGCTCCTCCAGGTCCTCGCGGATCTGGTGGTAGACGACCTCGGACTCGTACTGCGCGGCGACGCCGGCGACGAGGCGCTGCTTCTCGGCCTCGGGGATGCCGAGGCGGTCGTAGGTCTCCTTGATGTCCTCGGGCAGGTCGTTCCAGTCGGTGACCTGCTTCTCGGTGGAGCGGACGAAGTACTTGATGTCGTCGAAGGCGATGCCGGAGAGGTCCGGGCCCCAGGTGGGCAGCGGCTTCTTCTCGAAGAGCTTCAGCGCCTTCAGCCGGCGCTCGAGCATCCACTCGGGCTCGTCCTTGCGTGCGGAGATGTCGCGCACGACGTCCTCGGACAGGCCGCGGCGCGCGCTGGCCCCGGCCGAGTCCTCGTCGTGCCATCCGAAGGCGTAGTTGCCGATCGAATCGATGATCTCGTCCTGTGAGAGCTTCTCGGGTGCGCTCGTCATGGTGTCCTTCCCTCGGTGAGCGGAATGTGGGTCGTGCAGACGTGAGCCCCCTGCGCCAGGGTGGCCAGGCGCTGGACGGGGGCCCCGATGATGCGGGAGATGACGCGGGTCTCGGCCTCGCACAGCTCCGGATGGTCGGCGGCCACGTCGAGGACGGGGCAGCGGCCGTGGCAGAGCTGCGCGGTGACGAGGCTACGCGGCCCGGCGCCGCCCTCGCGACGAGCGGCCGGCAGCGGGACGTGGAGCGGGCGGACGGTGGTGGCGTATCCGCGCTCGGTGAGCAGCTGCGAGAGCAGCTCGAGCCGCTCGGCGGTGCCCACCGGCTCCCCGGTCTCGGTCTCGAGGCGGTCGACCCGCTCGGCGAGCCGCTGCTCCCAGTCGGAGATCCGCCGCTCCGCGAGGGCGGTCACCGCCTCGTCGCCGCCGCGGCGGGCGAGCTCGTCGACCGCCATCACGGCCAGCTCGTCGTAGCCGGCTGCGAAGTCCTCGTGCGCAGACGGCGAGAGCACGAAGGTCTTGCTGGGGCGACCGCGGCCGCGATGGGCCACGGGCACCTCGTGCTCGGCGATGGTCCCCTCCGCCTCGAGCGCCGCGAGATGGCGGCGCACGGCGGCGCTGGTGAGGCCGAAGCGCTCGGCGAGCTGCCGGGCGGTGATGGGTCCGTGGGTGGAGATCGCCTCGACGAGGCGATCGCGCGTGGTCGGCTCGGGCTTCGCCGCGAGCTCCTGCGCATCCTGCTCGGCCATCCTGCACCTCCCTTCTCGACCACCTAGATTTTACAACAGGACTCTTTCCAAATACTGCCCGAGTCCTGTGCCCCCGGCCACGAAGGGTGCCCTTACCTGCGATGTCGCACAGGGTGGGGCGGATCGCGCCCCCTCGCACAGGGTGCACGACCCGGGCGCGGAGCACACCCGGGCGCCCGCCCCGGCGCACCGGGGACCGCCACCCCGAGAGGCTTCCATCTAGTACCGTTTTCAACTACCATGACGGCGACGCCACCGACACGAAGGGACCCACCATGAACGAGACCACCCCCGCGCCCACGGACGCCGCCGCCGAGGAGCACTCGACCCGCGGCGCCTACGTCTCCGCCGGCAAGGCCTTCGACCGCGACATGAACTACATCGACGACCGGATCACCCGCGACGGCCGCGATGGCTGGCCCGTCGAGGCCGGGCGCTACCGGCTGATCGCCGCCCGCGCCTGCCCGTGGGCCAACCGCACCCTGATCTCCCGTCGTCTGCTGGGCCTGGAGGACGTGATCTCGGTGGGGATGCCCGGCCCCACCCACGACAAGCGCTCCTGGACCTTCGACCTCGATCCCGGCGAGGTGGATCCCGTGCTCGGCTACGAGCGCCTGCAGCAGGCCTACTTCGCGCGCTTCCCCGACTACCCGCGCGGCATCACCGTCCCCGCCGTCGTGGACGTGCCCACCAGGGCCGTCGTGACCAACGACTTCCAGCAGATCACCCTCGACCTCGCCACCGAGTGGACCGCCCACCACCGCGACGGCGCCCCGGACCTCTATCCCGAGGCGCAGCGCGAGGAGATCGACGCACTGAACAAGTGGATGCTCCACCGCGTGAACAACGGCGTGTACAAGGTCGGCTTCGCCGGCTCGCAGGAGGACTACGAGCGCGAGTACACGCTCCTCTGGGAGGCCCTCGACGAGCTCGAGGAGCGCCTGGGCCGCAGCCGCTACCTCATGGGCCCCTCGATCACCGAGGCCGATGTGCGCCTGTTCCCCACGCTGATCCGCTTCGACCCCGTCTACCACGGCCACTTCAAGGCCAACCGGCAGACCCTCGCCTCGATGCCGAACCTGTGGAACTACACCAAGGACCTCTTCCAGACCCCGGGCTTCGGCGACACGGTCGACTTCGCCCAGATCAAGCGGCACTACTACTACGTGCACGAGGACATCAACCCCACCCAGGTCGTCCCCGCCGGCCCGGCGCTCGAGCCCCTGCTGGAGGCGCACGACCGCGACCGCTTCGAGACCGACACCTGGGGCCCCGGCGGCACCGCTCCCGAGGCGCCGCTCGCCGCGGAGGTCGTCGACCCCGCGCACACGCCGCTGCACGTCACCGGACGGTGAGTCCGGCACCGGCCGGGTGAGGTCTCGCCCACCTCCCCCGGCCCGGACGCGGCGCCGTCCCCGGCCCGGCGCCGCGTCCGGCCTACGATGGGGCGGCCATGGACGACCACTCCCCTGCCCTCGTCGCGACCGACCTCGCCCACTCCTACGGCGCCGTGCGCGCCCTCGACGGCCTGAGCCTGACCGCCGAGCCCGGCGAGGTCACCGCGCTGCTCGGCCCCAACGGCGCCGGCAAGACCACCGCCGTCTCCTGCGCCACCGGCCTGCTGCGTCCCGACGCCGGCAGCGTGCGCGTGCTCGGCGCCGACCCCTGGCGCGCGAGCCCCGAGCACCGCGCCCGGGTGGGAGTGATGATCCAGGACGGCGGCCTCGCCTCGGGCGCGACGGCGATGCAGCTGCTGCGCTACGGGGCGAGCCTGCACGCCGCCCCGCTCGACGTCGACGAGGTCGCCGCCCATCTCGGCATCGACGAGTTCGCCCGCACCCTCGTGCGGCGCCTCTCCGGAGGCCAGCGCCAGCGGCTCGCCCTGGCACTGGCGATCATCGGCCGGCCCGACCTCGTCTTCCTCGACGAGCCGACCGCCGGGATGGATCCCTCGATCCGACGCCGGGTGCGCGAGCTGATCCGGGGGCTGGCCCGCACCGGCACCGCCGTCGTGCTCACCACCCATCTGATGGACGACGTGGTCGGGCTCGCCGACGCGGTGCGCGTGATCTCTCGCGGCCGCGTGCTCGCCTCCGGCAGCGTGCAGGAGGTGATCCGTGAGCATCGCGGACCAGGCGGTGGCGTGACCCTCCGGGCGACCGCGAGCGGCGTCGCCCCCGACGCCGTGCCCGCCCTCGAACAGGCCCTGCACGAGGCCGCCGCCCGCCACGGCGCCCGTCTGGAGGTCTCCAGCGCCGCCGCCGCGGACCTCGAGGAGGTGCTGCTGGACCTGATGGACCGCGACGCCCCGGGGGACGGGGCCACCGGGAGCACGACCCGCCACGACGACGCCCCCAGCGCAGGAGCCGCCCGATGAGCGCCGCCACCCCGTCGACCTCTCCCTCCGCCGCCGGCGGCACCGCCGCCGCGCCGCGCGTGCCGCGACCCGCCCCGGCGATGCGCCGCATCCTCTCCCATGCCCGGCTCGAGACCCGCGTGCTGCTCTCCAACGGGGAGCAGCTCATGGTCGCGATCGCGCTGCCGGCGATGGTGATGGTGGGGCTGTGGCTGCTGCCCGTCGGCCGGATCGAGGGCACTCCCGCGATCGACACCGCGGTCGCCGCGACCTTCGCGACCGCGCTGATCTCGACCTCCTTCACCTCGCAGGCGATCATGACCGGCTTCGACCGTCGCAACGGCGTGCTGCGCTGGATCGCGACGACGCCGCTGGGGCGCAGCGGCTATCTCGCCGGGAAGATCCTCGCCACCCTCACCACCCACGTGCTGCAGGTGGTCGTCCTCGGGGTGCTGGGCCTCGTCCTGGGCTGGCGGCCGGAGATCGCCGGCCTCGCGGCCCTCGTCCCCGTCTGGCTGGTGGGGACGGCGGCCTTCGGGGCGCTCGGTCTGCTGGTCGCGGGGCTGCTGCGCACCGAGGCGGTGCTGGCGGTGGCGAACCTCGTGTTCGTGCTGCTCGTCGCCGTCGGCGGCGTCGCCTTCCCCACCACCTCGTTCCCGCGGATCCTCGGCGGGCTCGCGGACCTGCTGCCCTCGGGCGCGCTCGGCGAGCTGATGCGGGCCTGCCTCGCGGGCGGGCACTTCTCCCCCGGCTCCGCCGTGGTGCTGCTGCTGTGGGCCGCGGCAGGGGTCGCGGCCGTCGTGCGCTGGTTCCGCTGGACGGATGCCTGAGCCCCCTCGCACGAGCCCGACGCCGGGCCCCGGTCCCGGAGCCCCTGTCCGGCTGCTCGGCCGTCCTGGGCGACCGCCGAGTCCTCACGATGCGGGATCCCTCGCATCCGCACCCGGCGTCCAGGCAGCCCTCGGCCGCGGAACCTAGACTGCTGGGCATGTCCTCGCCTGCCCTCTCCGCCGAGCGCTCCCCCGAGCGCCACGGGCGGATCACCACCCTGCCCGACCGTCGTCTGACCTCCTGGGGGCCGCAGCGGCGCGCACGTCTCGCCGCCATCGCGATGTGGGGCAACCTGATCTGCCAGATGGGGATCATCCTCTCGGGCGGCGCGGTGCGTCTGACGGGCAGCGGACTGGGCTGCTCCTCCTGGCCGCACTGCGAGCCGGGGAACTTCACCCCGGAGCTGACGCTCGAGGCCGGGATCCACCCCTTCGTCGAGTTCGGCAACCGCACGCTCACCGGCGTGCTGAGCATCTTCGCGGTCGCGGTGCTGCTGGTGACCTACCGCTGGCTCTCCCACAAGGGACGCGGCTTCCGGATGCTGGCGTGGGTGCCGCTGATCGGCACCGCCGCGCAGGCGCTGATCGGGGCGTTCGTGGTGTGGTTCGACCTGCACCCCGGGATCGTCAGCCCCCACTTCCTCATCTCCCCCGTGCTCGGCGCGCTCTCGACGGTGCTGCTGGTGCGGCTCTACGACGGCGACTCGCACGTGCGCCTCGCGGTCCCGCCACGACTGCTGGGGCTCTACGTTCCGCTGGCTGCGGTGGGCTTCGTGGTGCTGGTGCTCGGCACGCTGGTCACCGGCACCGGACCGCATTCGGGCGATGCCGGGGACGTCACCCGTCTGATGTTCTCCCCGGTCCTGATCACCCGGGTCCACGCCGTCGCCGTCTACCTCTTCCTCGCCCTGCTGATCGCGATGCTGGTCGTCCTCCACCGCTCGGGTGCCCGCCGCGAGGCCCGCACCGCGGCCTGGTGGCTGCTCGCGGCGACCCTCGCGCAGGGCGCGGTCGGCTACATCCAGTACTTCACCGGGCTGCCCGAGCTGGTCGTCTTCGGCCACCTGCTCGGCGCTGCCGTGTTCGCACCGATGATCGCCTGGGTCGGGGCCCGGCTGGTCACCTGGCAGGAGGCACGATGATCCTCGGACGCCGTCGCCGCAGCTCCACCCAGGAGCTGCCCACCACCGAGCAGGCCCGTCCGGCCGGCGAGTTCGTCGCCTCCGTGCTCTCGCACCTGCGGCAGGTCGTGGACGTGGGCTGGAACCTGCTGGACGTCGACGCGGAGGCGCATCGCCTGATCCGCGAGGCCGGGGCGACCAGCTGCTACATCGACTACCACCCCGTCTTCGGCGCCTCCCCCTTCGGGTACGTCATCTGCACCTCGCTGAACGAGGGCGTGCTCCACGGCCGCCCCTACGACCGGGTGCTCGAGGACGGGGACCTGCTCTCCCTCGACTTCGCCGTCTCGGTGGAGGGCTGGGTGGCGGACTCGTGCCTGACGATCCCCGTCGGCACCCCGCGCGCGGAGGACCTGCAGCTGATCCGCGACACCGAGCAGGTGATGTGGGCCGGGATCGACCAGGTCACCGCCGGGGCCACCGTCGGCGACATCGGCTTCGCGGTGATGAACGAGGCGACCTCGCTCGGCTACTCGATCAACGACCGCTTCGGCGGCCACGGCGTGGGGCGCACGATGCACGAGGCGCCCTTCGTCCCCAATCACGGCACCCCCGGCGGCGGCGCCGAGCTCGTGGCGGGGCAGCTGATCACCGTCGAGCCGTTCCTGGTGCCGACCACCTCCGAGCTCGTCGTCGACGAGCGGGACGGCTGGACCCAGCTGGCGGCCGACGGCTCCCGCGGCGCGCACGCGGAGCACACCCTGCAGGTCACCGACGGCGCGCCGATCGTCCTCACGGCCCGGGCCGACGACCCCGCTCCGCGCAGCTCGCTGGGCTGAGCGCGGGGCCGCCCGACGGCTTGGCCGAGCGTGGGGCGGTCAGCGGGGCGGCGGACACCGCGAGTGCGTGCCCGGGCGGTCCGCGACGGTGAGCCTCGGCCCCGATCCCGCTCTCAGCCGAGGAGCTCCTCCAGCGCGGCGGCGATCCCCGGCACGTCCAGGCCCTGGTCGGCGAGGATCGCGTCGCGCTTGCCGTGGGCGAGGAACTCGAGGTCCACGCCCAGGCAGTGCACGACGGGTCCGGGCGTCGCGGGCGTCGCACGGCGGCCGAGCCGCAGCGCGAGCGCGGCACTGATCCCCCGTTCCGCGAGGCCGTCCTCGAGGGTGAGCACGGCGCGGGCGCCGGCGGCGAGGTCCAGCAGCTCCTCGCCCAGCGGCAGCGCCCGGACGGGGTCGAGCACGACCACGTTCGCCGCGGGACGGGACGCCGCGATCTCCCGGGCGGCGGCGAGGGCGCGGTCGGCGAGGGCGCCGACGGAGACCAGGAGCACGTCGATCGGGGCCTCCGCCTCCCCGTGCAGCACGTCGCCGGCGGGCAGCTGGGCCAGCGCCGGGAGCTCCTCGGGGCAGGCGCCCTTGGGGAAGCGGACGATCGAGGGGCCCGCGGTGGCCAGGGCCGCGGGGACCGCCGCATCGAGACGGGCTGCGTCGCGTGGCGCCCAGAGGCTCAGCCCGGGCACCTGTGCGGCGAGGGCGAGGTCCCAGATGCCGTGGTGGCTGGGGCCGTCGTCTCCCGTGATCCCGGCGCGGTCCAGGGTGATCGTCACGTCCTCGCCGTGCAGGGCGAGGTCCAGCAGCAGCTGGTCGTGGGCGCGGTTCAGGAAGGTCGCGTAGAGCGCGACGAGGGGCAGGCGGCCCCCGGCGGACAGGCCCGCGGCGGTGTCCAGCGCGAGCTGCTCGGCGATGCCGACGTCGAGGACGCGCTCGGGCATCTCCTGCTGCATGGGGGTGAGCCCGACGGGGTCGATCATCGCGGCGCTGAGCGCGACCACCCGTTCGTCGGCCCGGGCGGCGTCGAGCACGGCGGCGCCCAGGCGGGCGCTCCAGGTGCGGGCGGCGGGCTTCGTCGCCTCCTCGCCCTGGAGCGAGAAGGGGCCGGTGGCGTGCCAGTGGTCCACCGCGTCGGCCTCGGCGCGGGCGAAGCCGGCGCCCTTGCGGGTGAGGACGTGCAGGACCACGCCGGCGCTGCCAGGGTCCTCCGCGGCCTCGCGGGCGGCGGCGGTCGCGGCCGCGAGCGCGGTGAGGTCGTGGCCGTCGACGGGTCCGAGATAGGTCAGGCCCAGCTGGGTGAAGACGTCCTGTCCGGGCAGCACCTCCCCCGCGCGCAGCGCAGCGAGGTGTCGGGCGAGGCCGCCGACGGTGGGCGCGTAGGAGCGGGTGTTGTCGTTGAGCACGACGACGGTGCGGGAGCCGCGGTCCGCGGCGAGCTCGTTGAGCGCCTCGAGGCCGACGCCGCCGGTGAGCGCGCCGTCCCCGATCACCGCGACGGACACGCCCTGCTCCCCCGCGAGGCGGTGGGCTCGGTCCAGGCCGTGCGCCCAGGCGATCGAGCCGGAGGCGTGGGAGTTCTCCACCAGGTCGTGCTCGGACTCGCCGCGGTCGGGATAGCCGGAGGTGCCGCCGGCGCGGCGGAGCCCCTCGAGGTCGGCGCGTCCGGTGAGCATTTTGTGGACGTAGGCCTGGTGGCCGGTGTCGAAGACGATCGGCTCCGCCGGGGAGCGGAACTCGCGGTGCAGGGCGAGGGTCAGCTCGACCACGCCGAGGTTCGGGCCGAGGTGCCCTCCGCTGACCGCGCAGATCTCGAGGAGGCGGCGGCGCAGGGTGCGGGCGAGGCCCGGGAGCTGTTCCGCGTCCAGGGCGCGCAGCGCCTCGGGGTCCGCGGGGATCGGCACCTCGGACGGGGGCACGGTCGAGTCCGCCGCCGGGCGGGAGGGGGCGGGGTGCGGGCGCCGACGGCTCGGCGCGACGGCGCGCTGCTCAGTGGTGGACACGCACGGTCCTCCCTCGGGGACGGAATCGGGACCTGTTCAGAGTACGTGGTTCTGACCTGCCGCGACGGAAGACATGGTCACATCTGTGCACATCTTCACCGGGGCTTCACCCGACCCCGCCGAGGTGTGCAACGCGGTGCAGACAGCCCGGTCAGGGGTGCGCTCGAGGGGTCTCCGGGACGTGGCGCGCACCCGTGGCCGTCGTTCCCCGCTCGCGCCCCGGGGCGGCCGCCCGGCCGGGCCGGGGCACGGTGGGAGGGGCATCTCAGGACGGGGCACCTCGGGACGGCGCCCGGACCCGACTGCGCCCCGCCGGGCCGGAGCCGGGCGGGGCGCAGCGTGCGCCGGTCACGAGGACCGGACAGCGCGGGAGGGGCCTGCGATCAGGCCGCGACCAGCGAGCGCAGGACGTACTGCAGGATGCCGCCGTTGCGGTAGTACTCCGCCTCGCCGGGAGTGTCGATGCGGACGACCGCATCGAATTCCACGGAGGTGCCGTCCTGCTTGGCGGCGACGACCTTGACCGTCTTCGGGGTGGCGCCCTCGTTCAGCGCGGTGATCCCGGTGAAGGAGAAGGTCTCGGTGCCGTCGATCCCGAGGGACTCGGCGGTCTCGCCGGCGGGGTACTGCAGCGGCAGCACGCCCATGCCGATGAGGTTCGAGCGGTGGATGCGCTCGAAGCTCTCGGCGATGACGACCTGGACGCCGAGGAGCTTGGTGCCCTTGGCGGCCCAGTCGCGGGAGGAGCCGGTGCCGTACTCCTTGCCGGCCAGGACCACGAGCGGGATGTCCTGCTCGGCGTAGGCCTGGGCGGCGTCGTAGATGAACTCCTGCTCGCCGGTCAGGAAGTTCTTCGTGTACCCGCCCTCGACGCCGTCGAGGAGCTGGTTCTTGATGCGGATGTTCGCGAAGGTGCCGCGGATCATGACCTCGTGGTTGCCTCGGCGGGAGCCGTAGGAGTTGAAGTCCTTGCGCGCGACGCCGTGCTCCTGGAGGTACTTGCCTGCCGGGGAGTCGAGCTTGATCGAGCCGGCGGGCGAGATGTGGTCGGTCGTGGTCGAGTCGCCAACCTTGACCAGCACCCGGGCGCCCTCGACGTCGGCGACCGGCGCAGGCTGCGCCTCCATGCCCTCGAAGTACGGGGGCTTGCGCACGTAGGTGGACTCGGAGTCCCACTCGAAGGTCGCGCCCTCGGGGGTCTCCAGGCTCCTCCAACGCTCGTCGCCGGTGAAGACGTCCTTGTAGTCCTCGGTGAACATCTCCTGGGAGATGGACTCGCCGATGACCTTCTCGACCTCGGTCGGGTTCGGCCAGATGTCGCGCAGGTAGACGTCCTGGCCGTCCTTGTCCTGCCCCAGCGGGTCGTTCTCGAAGTCGAAGTCCATCGTGCCCGCGAGCGCGTAGGCGATGACCAGCGGCGGGGAGGCCAGGTAGTTCATCTTCACGTCGGGGTTGATGCGGCCCTCGAAGTTGCGGTTGCCCGAGAGCACCGCGGTGACGGCGAGGTCCTTCTCGGCAATGGCCTCGGAGATCTCCGAGTCCAGCGGGCCCGAGTTGCCGATGCAGGTGGTGCAGCCGTAGCCCACCAGGTGGAAGCCGAGCGCCTCGAGCGCCGGCCAGAGGCCCGCCCGGGTGTAGTAGTTGGTGACGACCTGCGAGCCGGGGGCCATGGAGGTCTTCACCCACGGCTTGGCGACCAGGCCGCGGTCCACCGCGTTCTGGGCGAGCAGGCCGGCGGCCATCATCACCGAGGGGTTCGAGGTGTTGGTGCACGAGGTGATCGAGGCGATCGAGACGATGCCGTGGTCGATCTCGAAGTCCTTGCCCTTGACCTGGACCGGGTCCGAGGCGCGGCCGATCACGTTCTGGCGCTCCGGAGCGTCGCCGCCGGAAGCGTTGTCCGACTCCAGTCCGGCCGGGTCCGAGGCGGGGAAGCTGCCGGCGTCCTCGCCCTCCTCGACCTGATGGCCCTCGCCCGCGTAGGACGGCAGCACCTTGCGGAAGGACTCCTTCGCCTCGGTGAGGACGATGCGGTCCTGGGGGCGCTTGGGGCCGGCGATCGAGGGCACCACGGTGGAGAGGTCCAGCTCGAGGTACTCGGAGTACTCGACCTCCGTCGACGGGTCGTGCCACAGGCCCTGGCGCTTGGCGTAGGCCTCGACGAGGGCGACCTGCTCCTCGGAGCGGCCGGTCAGGCGCAGGTAGTCGGTGGTGACCTCGTCGACCGGGAAGATCGCGACGGTCGAGCCGAACTCGGGGCTCATGTTGCCGATGGTCGCGCGGTTCGCGAGCGGGACCTGGGAGACGCCCTCGCCGTAGAACTCGACGAACTTGCCCACCGCGCCGTGCTGACGAAGCATCTCGGTGATGGTGAGCACGACGTCGGTCGCGGTGGCCGCCGGCGGGATCTCGCCGGTGAGCTTGAAGCCCACCACGCGCGGGATCAGCATGGAGACGGGCTGGCCGAGCATCGCGGCCTCGGCCTCGATGCCGCCGACGCCCCAGCCGAGCACGCCCAGGCCGTTGACCATGGTGGTGTGCGAGTCGGTGCCGACGCAGGAGTCGGGGTAGGCGCGCAGCACCCCGTCCACCTCGCGGGTCATGACGGTGCGGGCCAGGTACTCGATGTTGACCTGGTGGACGATGCCGGTGCCCGGGGGGACGACCTTGAAGTCGTCGAAGGCGGTCTGGCCCCAGCGCAGGAACTGGTAGCGCTCACGGTTGCGCTCGTACTCCAGCTCCATGTTCTGCTCGAGCGCGTCGAGGCGGCCCGCGACGTCGATCATCACGGAGTGGTCGATGACCATCTCCGCGGGGGCGAGCGGGTTGATCCGCTCGGGATCCCCGCCGAGGTCCTGGACGGCCTCGCGCATGGTGGCGAGGTCGACGACGCAGGGGACGCCGGTGAAGTCCTGCATGATCACGCGGGCGGGCGTGAACTGGATCTCGACGGACGGATCGGCCGTCGCGTCCCAGCTCGCGAGCGCACGGACGTGGTCGGCGGTGATGTTCGCCCCGTCCTCGGTGCGCAGCAGGTTCTCGAGCAGGATCTTGAGGCTGTAGGGAAGCTTCTCGGCGCCCTCGACGGCGTCGAGCGCATAGATCTCGTAGTCGGTGCCGCCGACCTCGAGCTTCTGCTTCGCGGCGAATGAGTCGACAGTGCTCATCGGACGCACTCCTTCGGTATGGGTTCGACCCCTCCATCGTAGGCGCGCCTCCCGCTTACGGCAGGAGATCGCGCACCTCGGGGCCCGACGCGGAGGGCGCGGGCCGAGGAGGGGGTGCCGGGCGGATCCCCGGCAAGTATCTTGAAGTCAAGATAAATCATACCACGCAGGACCCCATGGTCCTGACAGGGCGTCATCTGCGCCGGGCGCGTGTCGGTCCGGTCAGCCCGCGGAGCGCTCGAGGACCGCGACGGACTCGATGTGGTGCGTGTGCGGGAAGAGGTCGAAGGCGCGCAGGTCCTTGACCTGCCATCCCTTGCCCTCGATCGCGGCGAGGTCGCGGGCGAGGGTGGCGGGCTCGCAGGAGACGTACACGATGCGCTGGCGCACGGCGCCGGCGAGCAGCCCCATCAGCTCGACGCCCGCCCCGGCGCGCGGCGGATCCAGGACCACCGCGTCGACCCCGCCGCGGCGTGCGCGCACCCAGTCGGTGACATCGGCCGTGGCGGTGGAGACCTGCGGGAGGTCCTCGAGGTTCTGGGCGGCCAGCTGGGAGGCGCGGCGGTTGCCCTCGACGGAGACGACCGAGCCGCCCGTGCCCACCTGCTCCGCGGCGACCGCGGCGAAGACGCCGACGCCGCCGTAGAGGTCCCAGGCGCTGCCGCCCCGCGGGGCGTGCAGGGCGGAGTCGACGACCTCGGTGAGCAGCTCCGCGGCCCGGCGGTGGGACTGCCAGAAGCCGGTGGCGCTGACGGTGAACATCCGCTCGCCCAGGCGCTCGTGGACGGTGCCGTCGCCGCGCAGCGGGACGAGACCGCGGGCGGTGCGGACCGCGACGTCGGCGTCGCCCCAGCTCTCCGGGATCTCGATCGCCTCGGGATCCAGGTCGCGGCCGATCAGCACCACCGAGGCCGGACCGGCCGAGGGGGCCACGGCGTCGACGGCCTCGGTGCCCTCGGGGGCGGTCCACTCCCCCAGGCGCAGCGCGCGCACCGCGGGGGCCGACAGGGGATCCTCGCCCACGGGACGCACCTCGTGCGAGCGCCAGCCGCGCATCCCGACCTCCCCGTCGGGGCCGACGGCGTAGCGCACGCGGGTGCGCCAGCCGAGCCCGTCGGCGTCGTGCGGGGCGGGTTCGACCTGCACCTGCTCGATCGGGAAGCTCGTCACCCCGGCGCGGCGCAGCAGCTCCTGCATGACCTCGCTCGCGATGCGGCGCTGGGCCGGCAGGGCGATGTGCGCCCATTCGGCGCCGCCGACGCCGTCGACGCCGGCCTCCTCCCACACCGTGGGGACGCGGTCGGGACCGGCCTCGAGCACGTCGAGCGCCTCGGCGCGCCAGAAGCGGGCATCGGCCTTCGCCTGGGGGTCTTCGAGGAGCCGGGCGGTGACGGTCTCCCCCGGTGCGGTGCCGCGCACGAAGACGACCCGGCCCTCGTGGCGGGCCACGAAGGTGCCGCCGGCCGCGGGAGGGCCGGCGGTGACCGTGAGGACTCGGCCGCCGGGGGCGGGGCTGCTCGGCGCGCTGTCGGCATCGGGGGTCATCGGACCACTCTCCTCCACTCCGGGTCCGAGTTCGGCTCGGACGGCGGCAGAACTCTCGGCGGGCACATCGTGCACCATCATCTCATCCAGTGGACGGTGCGCTGACCGCGCCGGTCGGGGCTCAGCGGAGGCCGCGGCGGGCGAGCAGCCCGCGGTGCATGAGCCAGACGAGATAGGCGATCACCGCGAAGGCCGGCAGGCCCATGGCGATCTTCGCCGCGCCGAGCGCCGCGACCTGGCCGGTCAGCAGCAGCGGGAGCTGCACGGCGAGCTTGGCCGCGTACAGCCCCGCGAACAGTAGGGTCGCGCGGGTGTAGACGCGGCGGCCGTCCTCGTGCTCGCGCCAGTCCGAGACCCGCGGGTCCAGCAGCGCGACGACCACGCCGACCAGCGGGTGCCGCAGGGCGAGGGAGAGCAGGAGCACGGCCAGCGAGACGGCGTTGGTGACGATGCCCGGCCAGTAGAAGTCGGACCCCTCCCCGGAGCGGACCGCGAGGACCGCGCCGAGCGCGACCCCGATCAGCCCGCCGATCACGGTCGAGGGGCTCTGGCGCTGGACGAGGCGCACCACCAGCATCACCACGACGGCCGCGACCGCGGCGCCCGCGGCGAGGCCCACGGCGCCCGTGGCGACGAAGAGCACGACGAACAGCAGCGTCGGCAGCACCGACTCCACGATCCCGCGGCGCCCGCCGATCGCGTCGGCGACGGAGAACTCCTCCTCCTGGAGCACGGCGCCGAGGCCGCTGCGGGTCGATCCCTCGCCGACAGCGGGCTCTCCCGCGGGCTGCTGGTTCGACGGGGGCGC
The DNA here is from genome assembly GCF_001613775.1 of Brachybacterium sp. sponge. Lineage (NCBI taxonomy): Bacteria > Bacillati > Actinomycetota > Actinomycetes > Micrococcales > Dermabacteraceae > Brachybacterium > Brachybacterium sp. sponge. Next base: position 441,291 of record NZ_LRMP01000004.1, read on the forward strand.
GTCCTGCGCGCCGGTCCCGGGAGCAGGCGCGGCGTCGGAGCCGCCGCGCGGCGTGGGGCCGGCAGCTGGCGCGGGGGCGGAGGGCGAGTCGGCCGGGTCCCGTCGGGGCCGGCCGCCGGCGCGGTGGGTGCTCATCCGATCTCGGTGATCTCCGGACCGCGGGCGAGCGGGTCCAGCGGGCCGGAGCGGATCTGGTTGAGGCCCGGACGCTCGCCGGGCAGGTGCAGGGGGATCAGCTCCTGCGGCGCCATCGCCTCCGCGCCGCGCACGACGACCAGGCGGGAGACGAGCGTCTCGAAGCGGCGCGCCTGCTCGGGGTCGGCCAGCGCCTTGCCGGAGAGGACCGCGCGCAGCAGCCAGCGCCGCCCGTCGACGCCCATGAAGCGCGCGGGACGGTAGGCGGTGCGCCCGTCGGCCCGCTTGACCGGCATGCGCGCGATCAGCTCGGTCCCGAAGGCGCCCGGCCGGGTCTCGGCGGTGCCGCCCTGCTTGACCACGGACTCGCGCAGCCTGCCCCGCACCTCCTCCCAGATCCCGCGGGACTTGGGGGCCGCGAAGGCCTGGACCTGCAGCGAGGAGCCCTCGATGACGAGGTTCGCGCCGGTCACGGCGTTCGTGCGCTGGTCGACCTCCATCCGCAGCTCCATGCCGTCGATGGCGGGGACCAGCAGGCCGCCGAGGTCGATGCGGTCCTCGTCGGGCGCATCGGCCTCGTCGTAGGGCCCGTCCTCGAGATGGTCCCCGCGTGCGGGGGCCTCCGGCTCGTCCTCGGGGAGGGCGTCGTCGGCCGCGCCCTCGTCCTCCGGGGCCTCGTCCTGCTCGGGCGAGTCGAGGTCCAGGGCGTCGAGGCCCTCGATCTCCTCCGGCTCCTGCCGCTTCCTGCGGGAGAACAGTCCCATGGTCATCCCTCCTGGTGGTGTGCGCCGTCGAAGCCGCCGCTGGAGCCGAACCCTGCGGTGGACCGGTCCGTCTGCTCGAGGTCGTCGACCTCCTGCAGCACGGGGGCCAGGAACGGCACCACCACGAGCTGGGCGATCCGGTCGCCGACGTGGAGGGGGAAGTCCTCCGTCGGATCGGTGTTGTGCAGCGCGACCTTGAGCGGTCCGCGATAGCCGGCGTCCACGATACCGGGGCCGTTGAGGACCGTGACGCCGTGCTTCGCGGCGAGGCCCGAACGGGGGCAGACGAGTCCCACGGTGCCGGGCGGGAGGGCGACGGCGAGGCCGGTGTCGACCAGGGCGCGGCCGCCCGCGGGGATCACGAGCTCCTCGGCGCTGGCGAGGTCGAGGCCGGCGTCGTCGGCGTGTGCGCGGTGCGGGAGCGGGGTCTCGCCGGTGCGGCGGATCCGCAGCGGCGCGCTGGTGTCGGGATCGGCAGACATGACGCCAGGGTAGGCGCTCCGGCGGCGTCCTCCGCGCACCGGGGGCCCAGGGAGTGCGTGAGACCATGGTGGGCATGTCCGCCTCCGCCGTTCCCCCCGCCGCCGAGTCCCCGTCCGAGCGGTCCGCCGCCGGTGCGGCCCCCGCCTCCGGGAGCGGCGCCGGGACACCTCTCCACCGCGAGCACCTCCTGCCCGGGGTCGGCGCCTGGGTGATCGGCGTCGCCATCGGTGCGGCGCTCGGGCTCGTCATCGTGCCCCTGCACCTCGGCGCGGCGATCGCGCTGTCGGCGGTCTCCATCGTGATCGCGATCGTGCTGCTGATCTCCTACTCCCCCGTGCTGGAGGTCTCGGACGGCCGGTTCCGCCTGGGTCGCGCCCGGATCGACGTGACGGAGCTGGGCGAGCCGCAGGTGCTGCGCGGCGAGGAGTGGGCGCTCACGATCGGTCAGGACTTCGAGCCGCTGGCCCACCACGAGGTGCGCGGCTGGACGCGCAGCGGGATCCGCGTCCCGGTGCTGGATCCGGAGGACCCGACCACCGCGTGGGTCGGCTCGACCCGGCGCCCCGAGGACCTCGCCCTCGCTCTGCGCACCGCCCAGCAGCAGGCGCGGCGCGCGGCCTGACCGGCGGCGCCGTCCACGTCCTCGCCGGTGACGCGCCACGGCCCGGCCGGACGCGACCGGTCCGGGAACGACGAACGGCACCTCCCGATCGGGAGGTGCCGTTCCTGCTGTCGGGGTGCTCCCCCTGTGCTGACCCGCGCTCGCGCGCACGTCAGGCCGCCGCGCACTCCTTGCAGATGATGAGCGTGCCCTCGACATGGTCGATCTGGCTGCGGTGCTTCACGAGGAAGCAGCTGGCGCACGTGAACTCGTCCGCCTGGCGGGGCAGCACGCGCACGGACAGCTCCTCGCCCGAGAGGTCGGCGCCCGGGAGCTCGTAGGAGTCGGCCGCCTCGGCCTCGTCCTCGTCGACCGTGGGGGTCGCCGCCTCGTTCCGTCGGCCCTTCAGCTCCTCGATGGAGTCGTCGTTCGACTCGTCGTCGTTCTTGCGCGGGGCGTCGTAATCAGTGGCCATCTACGGTCCGTTCCTGGTTGTCTGCGGGGTCGTACGACCTGGGTGTGGGCATGTCCGCGCCGGTGCGGCCACTAGGGACCGCATCCGACCGGTCCGGGTCCCAACGCTGAATGCGGCGGCATTATTGCAGAGGCACCCGTGAGCGGCAACACGACGTCCCCGCCCCGTCGGCGTCCGGTGCCGACGGCCCGGGCGCGTCCGGCGCGCACCCAGGCGTCGCACTGTAGGGTCACGGCCTAGACTGTGCCTGCGAGCGACCAGGCTCCGAGACCAGGCTCGGACGGAGAGGACGACGATGCGCGAGCTCGATCTCGACGGGATCCACGACGACGGGGAGCATCTGCTCCTGGTCGACTCCGACGGCGATCGGTACACCCTGCGGATCGACCGCGCACTGCGCGCCGCGGTGCGCTCGGACCGTCCCGCGCTGAACATGATCCAGGCGGCCGACGCGACCCCGCTGCGCCCCAAGGAGATCCAGGCGATGCTCCGCGCCGGCCGCAGCGCGGAGGAGATCTCGGAGACCTCCGAGATCCCCCTCGAGCACGTCCGCCGCTACGAGGGGCCGGTGCTCGCCGAGCGCGAGTGGACCGCCCAGCGGGCGCGCACCTTCCCCGTCGGCCGCGGAGGCCCTGCTCTCCAGGAGGTCGTCGCCGAGCGGCTCGCCGCCCGCGAGGCGACCGGCGAGAGCGCCTGGGACGCCTGGCGGCGCCCCGACGGCACCTGGACCCTCGAGCTGACCTTCTCCGCCGGCGGTCGCACCCGGCAGGCCCACTGGGCCGCCGATGTCGAGACCCGCTCCGTCTCCCCGCTGGACGACGAGGCCCGCTGGATCAGCGACGAGGACGCCCCGCCGGAGCCGAGCCGCGGCCGGGGCCGGCTCCAGGCCGTGAAGTCCTCCGTGTACGACCTCGAGGCCGACGGCTCGCTCGAGGGCGAGTCGCCCCGCGCCCGCACCTGGCCGCCCCGCCGTCCGGTGGCGGACGAGCACCCCTCCGCGCTCGAGGACAGCGAGCTCGACGCGCTCAACGCCCGTCGGGGGATGCGCTCCGTGCCCCGCCCCGACGACTCCGCGACCGTCTGGTCGGGGCTCGACGAGACCGTCGAGGAGCCCGGCGACGACGGCACCGAGGCGCAGGGCTCCGACCTCGCGGCCGATCCCGACCCGCGCACCGATCCCGCGCGTCCCGTCGCGCCGTTGCTCTCGGGCCCGGCCGCGGCCGGAGCGGACGCCGCGGCCGACGGGTCCCCCGCCGACCACGACCCGGACGCGGAGGCCCTGCGGGAGCACTCCTCGGCGCCGGAGGAGCAGGACGGGCAGGGCGCCGACGAGGAGCTCGCCGCCGAGGACCCCTCGGACTCCCCGAGCGCGCAGGACGGCGCCGAGGACCCGGCCGAGGAGACCGCCGACGAGACGGACGACGAGCCCCAGGGGCCCGAGATCCAGTACCAGGACACCGTGGACCTCACGCCGCTGCCCGGCTTCGACGACGCCTCCGCCGCCGCGCGCGGCGAGGGCTCCGGCGAGTCCGAGGAGCCCGCGAAGCCGTCCCGGAAGTCCTCCCGATCGAAGAGCAAGCGCGCCTCGATGCCCAGCTGGGACGAGATCGTCTTCGGCTCCCGGAACGACTGACCCGGATCCCGGGACCGCCGAGGGCGGCCCTGCCCGCCCGGCATCGCGCCGCGGCAGGGCTCAGCTGATCGCACGCAGCAGCGGCACGACCGCCTCCGCCGAGGTGAGCGATCCGTGCACCCCGATCATCGACCGGGCCGTCTCGGGGCGGCGTGAGAAGTCGTCGACGCCCCAGCGTCCGCGGGCGAGGACGAGCACGTCCGCGATCCGTCCCCGGACGTGCGCGGGGATCGCCGTGGCGGGTGGGGCGAGCAGCCCCGAGGCGAGCACCTGCTCCCGGGTGAGGACCAGGGCGCGCTCCCCCATCAGCTCCCGCATCCGCTCGGCGAGCTCCTCGGCGGCGCCGTCGCCCGGCACCGCGTGCAGGGCGAGCGCCCTCGCCTCCCCCGTCACCTCCTCGACCAGGGACTGGACCGCCGGCTCCTCGGCGAGGTCGACGGTGTGCGCGGCGGAAGTGTCGACCATCCCGTGATCGGCGGTGAGGTGGACGCGGGTCCCCCGGGGGACCCGTCGCAGCAGCGTGCCGATCAGCGCGTCGACCTCGGCGAGCGCGGTGCGCCACGGCTCGGAGTCGATGCCGTGCGCATGGCCCGCGTGGTCCACGTCGTCCACGTGCAGGTGCACCAGCGCGTCCGGGCCGCCGCGGTGCAGCGCGGTGCGCACCGCCTCGACGCGGTCCCCGCGCCCCTGGGCGAGGAACTCCCAGCCGCGATAGGCGACGCCGCTGAGATGGGAGCGGGCGTGCTTGGCGGGGGCGACCTGCACGGCGCGGCGTGCCCCGGCCTCCACGGGGGTCGCCAGCGGCATCCAGGCGTGGGGGTCCAGGCCCGGGGCGCCGGTCAGCTGGTTGACGGCGCGGCGGCCCGCGGGATCGAAGCCGAGATAGCCCAGCACCCCGTGCTCGAGCGGTGCGAGCCCCGTGTGCAGGGAGACCATCGCGCTCGCGGTCGTCGACGGGGTGACCGTGCGGATCCGCTCGACGGAGCCCTCGAGGCGCCTCAGCGTCGGGGTGAGCGCCCGGTGCTCGGCCAGCAGGTCCGCGCCGACGCCGTCGAGCAGCACCACCAGGTCCCGTCCCTCCTCGGGGGCGGAGGCGAGGGGGGCGAGCACGTCCAGCAGGCCCGGGCGCTCCCCCGCGGCGAAGGGCGGGGCCAGCAGGTCCCCGGGCCAGTCGGGCAGGAAGGGGTCGTCCATCTCGGCCATGCTCCGGCTCAGGCCCCGAGGTCGTCGATCGCCTCGAGGAGACGGTCGTGGAAGGCGAGCGCCTCCTCGACCGCGGCCTCGCCGTCGGCCAGGGCGCTGACCCGCAGCGCGAGGTCCGCGGGGGCGGAGCTGCCGGTGTAGCCGTGGTCCGCCTGGCAGGTGGGGTCGCCGCAGTCGGCCGGCTCGAGGTCGAGGCGACGGCTGCCGTCCCAGGTCACTCCGAGGGTGATCTCGGACTCGCGGCCCGTGGCGAGCTGCCCGTCGGTGTCGAAGACCTGGGACAGGCCCGTCGAGGTGATGCGGCGCAGACGCACCCGCTCGGTGGTGGAGACGACCTGGCTGGGGTTCAGCGCGTCCGCGGGGTCGTCGTCGAGATGGGTGATCAGCAGGTGCGTCGCGGTGAGCACGACGACGGTGAGGTGCCGTCGCACCTCGGGGCCGTCGAAGGTGGTCTCGGCACGCACGAGGTGCGTGAGCACGGCCGCTCCGCGCAGGGAGCGCTCGATGCTGCGGGAGGCGGCCTGGGGGAAGTACCCGGCGGTCTCGAGGTCCTTCCGGAGGTCGGCGGGCAGAGCGGTGGTCATCGCCCCAGTCTCCCACGCGGCGGACGCCGCACGATCCTCAGGCACCGGGCGGCCCGGACAGCGTGCGGCGCGCCCCGTCGGTGCGGTTCGGCGCGGGGGCGAGCCGTGCTCCTGCCCCGACCACGGTGAGGCCGTGCTGGGCGACCAGCACCGGGTACAGCTCGAGGAAGGCGAGCTCGGGCAGGTCCTCGGCGAGGAGGCCCACCCGCACCACCAGGTCGGCGAGCGCGTCGCGGTCCGCGGGCGGCAGCCCCCGGGTGCCGCGAAGCTTGACGGCGCTGGCGGGGGCGTCGACGAGCCGGTGCGCACCGGCCTCGCTGAAGGGCGGGATCGCATAGGCGATGTCGTCCAGGAGGTCGGTCGCGTCCCCCGCCACGGACAGGGAGAGTACCGGCCCCAGGGAGGGGTCCTCGACGCTGCGCACCACCATCGGCACCCCGGCCGGCGCCATCGCCTGCACCTCGAGCGGTGCGGAGGAGTAGGAGAGGTCCTTGCGCATGGCCTGCACCGCATGGCGCAGCTGGACGGCGTCGGGGATCCCCAGGCGCACCCCGCCGAGGTCCGCACGGTGGCGCAGCACGGGGTCGGTGCTCTTCAGCGCGACGGGATATCCGATCTCGGCGGCGCGGGCGAGCGCCTCGTCCTCGTCGGCGACGCGTCGGCCCTGCAGCAGCTGGATGCCGTAGGCGGCCAGGAGCGCGGCGACGTACTCTCCCCCGACCTCGACCTCGACCTCGGCGCCGGTGCCGGCGCCGGCGCGGCCCCCGGGGGCCGACGGGCTCCCCGCGCCGGTGAGGTCCCCCAGGAGCCGCTCGGCGATCTCTCGCGCCGCGACGCGGTCCACGTCCTCGCGCCGGGCCGGCTCCTCGTCGTCGGCCGCGGGTCGCAGCGCCGCCTCGAGCAGGCCGGAGGCGGCGCGGACGACGGCGAAGGGGGTGGCGTGCACCGGCGGGAGCTGCGGGTCGACGCGCACCCGGCCGCGCAGCGCGTCGAAGCGGTCGCTGCCGGTGACCACGCACACCAGCAGCACCACCTCGGAGTGGCGGGCGACGATCGCCATCTGGCGCAGCACCTCCTCGGCGTCCTCGCCCTGCGCGTCGAGCACCCCGGCGATCACGAGGTCCACCTCGCCCAGCGCCGCCATCGTGGTGAAGGCGCGCTGGATCAGACGCGGGTCGGGCGAGAGGGGGACGGAGCGGTTGTCTGCCACGATGCGCAGCCCGGCGCGATCCGCGGCGCCGCGCAGCGAGGCGCCGAGCGCCGCGGTGTTGGAGAGGATCCCGACCCGCGGCCCGAGCGGGAGGCCCTGGCGCTCGATGCCGTCCACGACGTCCAGGAGGTGGTCGACTCCCCCGGTCTGCACGACCCCGGCGGAGTCGAGCACCTGGTCCAGGGCGCGCCGAGGCAGCGTCGAGCGGCGCACGTCATGGCCGGGCGGCAGATGGGACTCGCTGCCGGGCGGGCGCAGCACGATCAGCGGGGTGCGGCGGGTCAGGCGCCGGGCGATCCGGGTGAACTTGCGCGGGTTGCCCATCGACTCCATGGCCAGCCCGATCACGCCCACCTCCTCGTCGTCCTCCCAGTGCTGGAGGGTGTCGTTGAGGGAGACGTCGGCGCGGTTGCCCACGCCCACGAACTCGTGCAGGCCGATCCCGCGGGCATCGGTGCCGGCCAGGAGCATCGCGGCGAGCGCGCTGGACTGCCCGGCGAGCGCGGCCCGCCCCGCGCGCGGCATGTGCGGGGCGAGGGAGAGGTTGAGCGGCGAGTCGCCGGTGCGCAGCATGCCGAGGGATCCCGGGCCCAGCAGCCGCATGCCGTGGCGTCGGATCCGCGCCACCAGCTCGCGCTGGAGGCTCCCGCCGTGCTCGCTGTCGGCGAATCCCTCGGTGGGGATCACGACGCTGCGCACCCCGATCTCGGCGCACTCCTCGACCGCGTCGAGGCAGGCCTCGGGGCGCAGCGCGATCACGGCGAGGTCGACGGGTCCGGGGACCTCGGAGATCCGCGCCCAGGCGCGTCGGCCCCGCAGCTCGAGCGCCTCGCGGGAGACGAGGTGGACGGTTCCCGGGTAGCCGGATTCCTCCAGCGCGGTGAGGAAGCGGCCGCCGACGGAATCGCGGTGGGAGGAGACCCCCACCAGGAGCACGGACTCGGGGTGGAGCAGCCGCTCCATGGCGCGCGCCTCGGCGCGGTGCTCCCGCTCCGCCATCACCGCGAGGGACCGGGCGGTGGGGTCGATCCGGAAGGACACCATGACCACCCCGTCGTCGAGGGTGCGGTCGACGTCGAAGCCCGCCTCGGTGAAGACCTTGATCATCTTCGTGTTCTGCGGGAGCACCTCGGCGGTGAACACGTCGATGCCCTGCTCCCGCGCGGCGGCCGCGAGGTGCTCGAGCAGCACGGACCCCAGTCCCGAGCCCTGCCGGGAGTCGGCGACGTTGAAGGCGACCTCCGCCGAGCGCGGGGAAGTCCGGTCGTAGCGGCCGACGGCGACGATGTCCTCCCCCACCAGCACGACGAAGGCGACCCGGTCGCGATGGTCCACGGTGGTGAAGCGGGTCAGGTCCCGCTCGGACAGCCGCGGCATCGGCGCGAAGAACCGCAGGTACCGCGAGTGCTCGGACTGGCGCTGGTGGAAGGCCTGGAGCGCCTCGGCGTCCTCGGGCAGGATCGGCCGCAGGTGCGCCGCCGAGCCGTCGCGCAGCGCGATGTCCGCCTCCCAGTGCGCGGGATAGGCCGGGCCGGCGTCGGTGCCGCCCCGGGCACGTCGTCGCAGGGACCGCAGGCCGTCGCGTCTGTCCGCCATGGCGCGATCCTAGTCCGGCAGCGGCGGCTGTTGACGGGATTCACGTCCCGTCGGGCGCACGGGATCCCAGGATCATGGCCGGTCATGCGCCATGATGTCCTCCATGGCCCGATCACGCAGCACCGCACCGCCCGCAGGGGACGACGCCGTCGACGAGACCATCGTCGACATCGACGTCACCAGCGAGATGGAGTCCTCGTTCCTCGAGTACGCCTACTCCGTGATCTACTCCCGGGCGCTGCCCGATGCGCGCGACGGCCTCAAGCCCGTCCAGCGCCGCATCCTCTACATGATGGCGGAGATGGGCCTGCGCCCCGAGAAGGGGCACGTCAAGAGCCAGCGCGTGGTCGGCGAGGTGATGGGCAAGCTCCACCCCCACGGCGACACCGCGATCTACGACGCGCTGGTGCGCATGGCGCAGGGCTTCAACATGCGCCTGCCGCTGGTGGACGGGCACGGCAACTTCGGCTCCCTGGACAACGGCCCGGCGGCGGCCCGGTACACCGAGGCGCGCCTGGCGAAGGCCGCGCTGCTCATGACGGACTCGCTGGACGAGGACGTCGTGGACATGGTCCCGAACTACGACAACCAGCTCACCCAGCCCGAGGTGCTCCCCGCGCAGTACCCGAACCTCCTGGTCAACGGCGCTTCCGGCATCGCCGTCGGCATGGCCACGAACATGGCGCCGCACAACCTGGTCGAGACGATCGCCGCGGCCCGCCATCTCATCGAGAACCCGGAGGCTGATCTCGAGGAGCTGATGCGCTTCGTGCCCGGCCCGGATCTGCCCACGGGCGGTCGGATCGTGGGCCTGGACGGGATCCGGGACGCCTACCGCACCGGTCGCGGCTCCTTCAAGATGCGGGCCACCACCCGGATCGAGAACGTCACCTCGCGCCGCAAGGGCATCGTCGTCACCGAGCTGCCCTACCAGGTCGGCCCCGAGCGCCTCGCCGAGAAGCTGCGCGACGCGGTGCAGTCCAAGAAGGTCACCGGCATCACCGACTACCAGGACCTCACCGACCGCCACCACGGCATGCGGCTCGTGCTCACGGTGAAGTCCGGCTTCGAGCCCGAGGCGGTGCTCGAGCAGCTCTACCGCTTCACCCCGCTGGAGGAGTCCTTCGGCATCAACAACGTCGCCCTGGTCGACGGGCAGCCCCGCACGATGGGCCTCAAGCAGCTGCTGGAGGTGTTCGTCGCCCATCGGCTGGCCGTGGTGCGGCGCCGCACCGAGCACCGCCTGGGCAAGCGCAGGGCGCGCCTGCACCTGGTCGAGGGCCTGCTGCTGGCGATCCTCGACATCGACGAGGTCATCCAGATCGTGCGCCAGAGCGACGACGCGGAGACCGCCCGCACCCGCCTGATGCAGGTCTTCGACCTCACCCAGGTGCAGGCCGAGTACATCCTCGAGCTGCGCCTGCGCCGCCTGACGAAGTTCTCGCAGATCGACCTCGAGGCGGAGCGGGACGAGCTGCGGGCCGAGATCGAGCATCTCGAAGAAATTCTGCGATCCGAAGACATCCTGCGCCGCCTGGTCTCCGACGAGCTGGCCGCCGTCGGGGCCGAGCACGGGGACGCGCGCCGCACGGTGCTGCTCGAGTCCGCCTCCGCCCCGGCGCCGAAGGCGGGCGCCTCCCTCGAGGTCGCCGACGAGCCCTGCGGCGTGCACCTGACCGGCACGGGGCTGATCGCCCGGGTCTCCGGGGAGGGGCCGCTGCTGCGGGAGGGCCCGCGGGGCGCGCACGACGTGATCGTCTCCTCGGTGCGCAGCACCACCCGCGCCGAGGTGGGCGTGGTGACCGATCGCGGACGGGTGCTGCGCCTGTCCGTCGTGGACCTGCCGAACCTCGCCCCGACCGCCTCAGCGCCCTCCCTCGCCGGCGGCACGCGCCTGGTCGATCTCCTCGAGCTCGACAGGGAGGAGCGCCCGCTGGGCCTGATCCGCCTGGCCGAGGCGGACATCGCCCGCGGCGGCGCGATCGCGCTGGGCACCCGCCAGGGCGTGGTCAAGCGGGTCCAGCTCGACTTCCCCCGCACCGACGGCTTCGAGATCATCTCGCTGAAGGACGGCGACGCCGTCGTCGGCGTCGTGGACCTCGAGGACGACGCGGACCTCGACCTCGTCTTCGTCACGACCGACGCGCAGCTGCTGCACTTCCCCTCCTCCGGCGTGCGCCCCCAGGGCCGCGGAGCGGGCGGCGTGGCCGGGATCAAGCTCGCGGGTGATGCGCAGGTGCTGTCCTTCGGCGTGATCGACGTGACCGCGCCCGCGGACGTCGTCACCGTTGCGGGCAGCTCCTCGACGCTTCCGCTGCTGCAGACCGGCTCGCTCAAGGTCTCCTCGCTGACGGAGTTCCCGGCGAAGGGCCGCTCCACCGCCGGCATGCGCTGCCATCGCTTCCTGCGCGGCGAGGACTCCCTCATCGGCGCGTGGGTGGTGCCGCATCCGGCCCGCGCCTCCTCCGAGGCGGGCCAGCCGATCGACCTTCCCGAGCCCACCGGTCGACGCGACGGCTCCGGCACCCCCGTCCCGGTGCCGATCGCCGCGGTCGGCTGATCCGTGGCCGCCCCCGCCGCGCACCGGGCGACCGGGGCGACCCGCGCCGAGAACGCGCATGTCGCGCTCGGGGTCGCCGGCGCGCTCGTCGGCCTCGTGGTGGGTCTGATCGCGCTGCAGGGCACCGCGGCCCTGTCGGGGACCGGGTCGATCGGCCAGGTCGCAGCGCTCTCCGTGGCCGGCTGCGGGACCGCGACCTCGGTGCTGGTGCTCGTCACGGACCGGGTGCGCACGATGCCCTGGTTCGGCTCCCGGCCGCTCTGGCGGCGCGCCCTGGACGTGGTGGGGCTCTCGCTCATCCACGGCCTGCTGGGCCTGTTCCTCACCGGGGCGCTGTTCGCGGTGTTCCAGCAGGCCTTCCAGGGCGTGGCGCTGGACCGCTTCGCCGGCACCTTCTGGGTCGCGGCCGCCAGCGGCGGCGGCGCCTACATCGCCTCCTCCTCGCTGACGGCGCTGACCGGCCGCTCGCTCGCGACGCTGCTGGCCGCCTTCCTCACCGTCGGCGTGCTCGCCAGCGCGCTGAGCGCCCCGGACCCGTACTGGTGGGAGCGCTACTTCTCCGAGCTCGGCGAGGGGACCGGGGCCTCCAGCACGATCTTCAACCTCACCCTGCTGCTGACGGGCATCGCCCTGCTGACGGTGGTGGAGTTCATCGCGCACGATCTCGACCGGTGGGCCCGCGCCACGGGCGAGGACCATCGCGCGGTGACCGCGGTGCGGGTGATGCTCACCCTCGTCGGCGTGCTCCTCGCGCTCGTCGCGCTGGTCTCGCGGAGCGTGAGCGTGCTCTGGCACGACGTCGTCGCCCAGTCGCTGGTGGTGGTGTTCGCTCTGACGCTGCTGGTGCTGCCGGTGCTGCTGCGCCGCCTGCCCGGGGCACTGATCGGCTTCACCGCCGGCGCCTTCGCCCTGCTGATGATGGTGGTCGTGCTCTACGCCGGGGTGGGCTACCTGAACTTCACGGCCTTCGAGATGGGGGCGGCGGTGATCGTGTTCGTCTGGCTGCTGCTGCTGATCCGCACGGTCTCGGCCGCCGCGGAGGGCCTGCCCGAGGACGGCGCCGGGGCCGGGACCGCGGGTGCCCCGCAGGAGGGTCCTGCCGCGATGCCCGGCCCCGAGGACGAGGAGCCCGGCGTCTCCTCCTGAGGGCGTGGGACGATAGGCCCATGAGCACCGATCCCCAGTCCCCCGCCGTCCAGGACCCCACGGCGGCCGCCGTCCCGCTCCCGGAGGGCGTCTCCCTCGGCACCGCGCACGGCGTCGATGCCGTCCTGGTCGACACCCCCGCAGCGACCGGCGTGCTCCTGCTCGACGGCGCGCAGCTGACCAGCTGGGTCCCCGCCGGCGGGCAGGACCTGCTGTGGATGAGCCCGAGCTCCGAGTTCGGGCCCGGCGTCGCCGTCCGCGGCGGCGTGCCCCTGGTCGGCCCCTGGTTCGGGCCCGGCCGCGATCTCGCGCGCACGGTGAAGCACGGCTGGCTGCGGAACATCCGCTGGGAGCTCGCCTCCGCCCGCCGCGAGGGCGACGACGTCGAGATCACCCTCGCCACCCCCGAGGACGCGGTCGCGCTGCGCGGCGAGGCCGTCTTCCGCCTCGGCGCGCAGCTGGACGTGGACCTCAGCCTGACCGCCGGCTCGCGGCCGGTCGAGCTCGAGGCGGCGCTGCACACCTATCTCGCCGTCGGCGACGTGCGCGAGATCGAGATCCTCGGCCTCGAGGGCGCCGCCTATCTCGACAACACGCGGGACCTCGCCGCGGACGTGCTGCCGGAGGAGCCGCTGCGCCTGACCGCCTCCACCGACCGGATCACCGAGGCGACCGGCGAGGTGACGGTCGTGGACCCGGTGCTCGGCCGACGCCTCGTCTCCACCCCGCGCGGCACCTCCCGCACCGTGGTGTGGAACCCCTGGGACACCCTGGTGACGGGGATGGCGGACATCCCCGATGCGGACTGGCCCCGCTTCGTCTGCCTCGAGCCCGCCGTCGCCAAGGACGGCTTCGTCGCGCTCGAGCCCGGCGCCTCCCACCGCCTCGGCGTCACCTACCGCATCGAGGGCTGAGCGCGGCTCCTCCCCGCGTCGGGAGCTCTCCAGGGCCCGGTCGTCCCCAGCGGACGGCCGGGCCCTCGCCTGTTCGGCCGCCGGCCGCCGGGTCCCTGCGGTTTATTCGCTGGCCCCGCCTGTCGCGGGATGGTGGACTGTGGTCATGGAGATGCACACGACCTCGACCCCGGCCCTGACGGGTCCGCGCGCGTCGACGCTCGGCACCACGGCATCCCTCCTCCGCCCAGGCGGAGCGGTCACGGCGTCCGCCGCGTCCCACGGGGGCCGTGCCCCCGTCGACCCTGCCCGCGGCACCTGCTGACGCCGACCCGCTCCTGACCCGCCCTGCCGCTCGCCGCCGCGCGAGCGCGCCCCGGTGCGCCCCCCCGCGCCGCGAGCCGCACACGGCCCGGCCCGCACCCTCACCCCGCCGCTCGGCGGACAGCATCTGTCCGCCCGCGGCGGCAGACTCGACCACGTCCCTGTTCCCAGGAGGAACGCCATGTCCACTCTCCAGCTCCCCACCACCAGGCCCTCGACGGTCCAGGATCTCCCCGTCCAGGACCTCCCCCAGCTCGTCGACGCCGCCGTCGCCGATCCCGCCCGGGACCGGCAGCTCGACCGGCAGCTGCGCGGCGTGCTCGCCGAGCTCCGCGCGCGGCGGCGGAGGCGCCGGGCGCTCGAGGCCGAGCGCGCCCGCCGCGAGCACGAGCGCACCGCCGAGCACGCGCTGCTCCTGTTCGGCCAGCTCCACGTGCGCTGATCCCCGGCCCCTCGGGGCCCCGCCGCGCGGCCCGTTCGGCTCCCGTGCCGGGCGGGCCGCCGCGCGTCCCGGGATCTCGCGGCCCAGGACGGGCGCGGCGCGGGCGGTCGCTGCCGGCCCGGAGCCGCAGCGCGCGGTCCGGTCCCTGGCGGCTCAGCCCTGCGGGGTCTCCTGCACGAGATCGACGACGATGAGCTCGCGCGGGTTGTTCACCCGCACGCCGACGACGCTGTTGCCGAGCCCGCGGCTGATCACCATGGCGGTGTCCCCCTGGCGGTGCACGCCCTCGGTGAGCGCCGGGAACCATCCCTGGTGCGGGGCGAAGAGCGGACCGATCAGCGGCAGCCGCACCTGCCCGCCGTGCGCATGCCCCGAGAGGACGACGTCCGCACCGTGATCGGCGTACTGGGCGAGGAACTCGGGGCGATGGGCGAGCAGCACCGTCGGGCCCGGGGCGGACTCGAGCGCGAGCCGGTCCAGCACCGCGGCGGGCTGGGCCGGGGTGCGTCCGTCGACCACGGCGACCCGTCGGTCCTCGAGCCCCGCGACCGTCACCTCGGTGCCGCGGATCTCGAGGCTCGTCACCTCGTCGCGCAGGATCGTGACCCCCGCGTCCTCGAGCCCCGCCAGCAGCTCCTCGCGCAGGGCGGAGTCGCCCTCGTGGTTGCCGAGCACGAAGAAGGTGGGGGCGACGGCGCTGAGGTGCTCGGCGAGGTCCAGGACGGGGCCGAGTTCGGTGGTGCGCATGTCGATCAGGTCGCCGGTGAGCGCGACGAGATCGACGTCCCGCTGCTCGATCTCGGCGGCGAGCCGGTCCTGGAAGTCACCGTGGTCGGCGGCGTGCAGGTCGGAGACGTGCGCGATGCGCAGCCCGCCCTCCGGGGTCGCGGCGACCTCGACCGCCTGCTCGGTGACCACGAGGCGACGGTTGTCCCAGAGCAGCCAGCCGGCACCGAGCAGCAGCACGAGCGCCGCGACGAGCGCGCCGACGACCAGGCGCTGACCCCGGGCGCGGCCGGTCCCGGCGCGCCGCGGGGCGACGGACAGCGGGGCGCTCACCGCACGGTGATGCCGTCGGCCGCCATCGCGGCCTTCGCCTCGCCGATCGTCATCTCCTGGAAGTGAAACACGCTCGCGGCGAGCACGGCGTCAGCCCCGGCGTGGACGGCGGGGGCGAAATGCTCGGGCCGTCCGGCGCCGCCCGAGGCGATCAGCGGCAGGCTCGTCGCCTCGCGGGCGAGGGTGATCAGCTCGAGGTCGAAGCCGTCCTTGGTGCCGTCGGCGTCCATCGAGTTCAGCAGAATCTCCCCCGCGCCGCGCTCGGTGACCTCACGGATCCACCCGATCGCGTCGATGCCGGTGCCGCGACGGCCGCCGTGCGTGGTGACCTCGAAGCCTGAGCCGGTGCGAGCGGTGCCCTCGGGGGTCTCGTCGGTGACGCGGCGGGCGTCGATCGAGAGGACCAGCACCTGGTTCCCGAACCGGCGGGAGATCTCGGAGATGACGTCCGGACGGGAGATCGCGGCGGTGTTCACGCCGCACTTGTCGGCGCCGGCGCGCAGCAGCTGGTCGACGTCCTCGGCGGAGCGCACCCCGCCGCCGACGGTCAGCGGGATGAACACCTGCTCGGCGGTGCGGCGCACGACCTCGATCATCGTCTCCCGGCCGCCGGAGGAGGCGGTGACGTCGAGGAAGGTGAGCTCGTCGGCGCCCTCGGCGCCGTAGCGCGCCGCGAGCTCGACGGGGTCCCCGGCGTCCCGCAGGTCCTTGAAGTTCACGCCCTTGACGACGCGGCCCGCGTCGACGTCCAGGCACGGGATCACACGGACGGCGACACTCATGCGTCGATCCTCTCCAGGTCGAGCTCTTCGGCTCCTTCGATGATGAACTGCTTGCGCGGCGCGACCTCGGAGCCCATCAGCAGCTCGAAGACGGAGCTAGCGGCCTCGGCGTCCTCGATCCGCACCCGCCGCAGCATGCGGTGCCGCGGGTCCATGGTGGTGTCCGCGAGCTGATCGGCGTCCATCTCGCCCAGGCCCTTGTAGCGTTGGATCGGCTCCTTGAACTTCTTGCCGCGGCGCTCGAGGTTCTTCAGCAGCTTGTGCAGCTCGGCCTCGGAGTAGGTGTAGACCAGCTCGTTCTTCTTCGAGCCGCCGTGGATGATCTCGACCCGGTGCAGCGGAGGGACCGCCGCGTAGACGCGGCCCGCCTCGACCAGGGGGCGCATGTAGCGGTGGAAGAGGGTCAGCAGCAGGGTGCGGATGTGGGCGCCGTCCACGTCGGCGTCGGTCATCATGATGATCTTGCCGTAGCGGGCGGCCTCGAGGTCGAAGGTGCGCCCGGAGCCGGCGCCGATCACCTGGATGATGTTCGCGCACTCGGCGTTCTTGAGCATGTCCGTGATGGACGCCTTCTGCACGTTGAGGATCTTGCCGCGGATGGGCAGCAGCGCCTGGAACTCGGAGGAGCGGGCGTTCTTCGCCGTGCCGAGCGCGCTGTCGCCCTCGACGATGAACAGCTCGGAGCGGTCGACGTCGTGGGTGCGGCAGTCCGCGAGCTTGGTCGGCATCGTGGAGGACTCCAGCGCGTTCTTGCGCCGCGAGACCTCCTTGTGCATGCGCGCCGCGATGCGCGCCCGCATCTCGGAGACGACCTTGTCGACGACGAGCGCCGCCTGCTCCTTCTCCCCCTTCTTCGTGGAGGTGAGGAAGTCGGTGAGGCGGTCCTCGACGACCTTCGCGACGATCTGGCGGATCGCGGGGGTGCCGAGGACCTCCTTGGTCTGGCCCTCGAACTGCGGCTCGTCGATGCGGACGCTCACCACGGCGGTGAGGCCGGCGAGGGTGTCGTCCTTCTCGATCTTCTCGTTCTTCGCGTTGAACTTCACGCGGCGGGCCTGGTTCTCGACCTGCTTGCGGATCGTCTTGACCAGCGCCTGCTCGAAGCCGGTGACGTGCGTGCCGCCCTTGGGGGTCGCCACGATGTTCACGAAGGAGCGCAGCGTCGAGTCGAAGTCGGAGCCCCAGCGCAGGGCGATGTCGACCTCGCAGGTGCGCGCGACGTCGGTGGAGACCATGTGCCCGTTCTTGTCGAGGACCGGGATCGTCTCGGTGTAGTCGCCCGAGCCCTGGAGGCGGATCACGTCGGTGATCTTCTGGTCCTGGGCGAGGTACTCGACGAACTCGCTGATGCCGCCGTCGTACTTGAAGGTGCGGGTGGCGGGCTGGTCGGGGTTCGCCTCGGGGCGGTGGTCGGTGACCGAGAGCTGCAGGCCCGGGACGAGGAAGGCGGTCTGCCGGGAGCGGCGGGTGAGGTCGTCCAGGGAGAAGTGGGAGCCCTTGACGAAGATCTGCGGATCGGCCCAGTAGCGCACACGGGTGCCGGTCACGCCGCGCTTGGCCTTGCCGACCACGCGCAGCTCGCCGGGGCCGTCGGCCGGGGTGAACCCGGACTCCGGCGAGGGCTCGCCCTCGTCGGCGAAGACGCCGGGCACGCCGCGCTGGAAGCTCATCGCGTAGGTCTTCCCGCCGCGGTCCACCTCCACGTCGAGGCGGGCCGAGAGCGCGTTGACGACGCTCGCGCCGACGCCGTGCAGACCGCCGGAGGCGGCGTAGGAGCCGCCGCCGAACTTCCCGCCCGCGTGGAGCTTGGTGTAGACGACCTCGACGCCGGTGAGGCCGGTGCGGGGCTCGACGTCCACCGGGACACCGCGGCCGGTGTCGCGCACCTCGACGGAGTGATCGGGGTGCAGGATCACTGCGATCGACTCGCCGTATCCGCCGAGCGCCTCGTCGACGGCGTTGTCCAGGATCTCCCAGAGGCAGTGCATGAGGCCCCGGGAGTCGGTGGAGCCGATGTACATGCCGGGACGCTTGCGCACGGCCTCGAGGCCCTCGAGGACCTGGAGGTTGCGGGCGTCGTAGGCGGACTTCTTCGCGGCGGTGGTGGTGGACACCCTCCGGATCTTACGACGAACGACGCCGCGAACAGCGCATCCGCCGCTCGCGGTGCGCGGCGGCGCGGTCCGGCTCACAAGGCTTTGCGCCCCTGGCGAACCAGGGCTGTGGACGCTCCCGTCGGCGCCCGGGTCGGTGCTACAAATGACCGCATGAACCTCACTCTCGAAGCCCCCCGGCTCACTGCCCACGACCGCTGCGACCGCTGCGGCGCCCAGGCGTACGTCAAGGTGCTGCTTGAGGCGGGCGGCGAGCTCATGTTCTGCGCCCACCACGCCCGCGCCCACGAGGACGCCCTGAAGGGCATCGCCTCCGAGGTCATCGACGAGACCGAGCGGCTCCACCTCAAGCCGGAGCCCGTCGAGGACTGACACAACCTTCACGAAGGGTGTCCGCCATCATGGCGGGCACCCTTCGTCGTGTCCGGGGGCGGCGGGCCGCGACTCAGCCGCGCAGCAGCTGCTCCGCGCCGAGCACGTACTCGATCCAGGCGCTGTCGCGGCCCTCGCGCGGCTCGCGCTGGCCTGTCGCGCGGAAGCCGAGGCGCTCGTAGACGGCCCGTGCGGAGGTGTTGGTCTCGTCGACGTCGAGGCTCAGCTCGGGCCGGCCGATCGAGATCGCGAGCTCCGCGACGCTGCGCAGGAGCAGCGTGGAGATGCCGCGGCCCCGTGCGGCCGGCCGCACCCAGAGCGAGACGATGTTGGAGCGGTCCTCGGGGATCGGGTGCTCCGGTGTGTAGCCCTCGGGCAGCAGGGCGATCCCGCCGAGCACCGTCTCGCCGGCGCGGGCCTGGAGGTGGATGCGCGGACCCGCGATCTCCTCCCGCCACTGCTCCTCGGTGCGGGAGCGCACCTCGGCGAGGTCGGCCCAGAAGGCGTCCGGGTCGGCCTCGAGCATGTCCAGGCGCAGGTCGCGGTGCGCACGCCACTGCTCGGGCAGGACGCGGTGCACCTCGACGGGCAGCGGTGCGGCGTCGTCGAGCGCGGCGCGAGCGGGCTCGGCGGTGTGCGGCGCTGCGCCGCGGTGCTGCGACATGGTTCCTCCTGCGTGGTCCGACGGAGGGCGGGCCCGGGATCCGCGGAGGATCCCGGGCCCGCCCGGTGATGAGAGGTGCGCCTTGGTCAGTCCAGGTAGTCGCGCAGCACCTGGGAGCGCGAGGGGTGGCGCAGCTTGCTCATGGTCTTGGACTCGATCTGGCGGATCCGCTCGCGGGTGACGCCGTAGACCTTGCCGATCTCGTCGAGCGTCTTGGGCTGGCCGTCCTCGAGGCCGAACCGCATGGAGACCACGCCGGCCTCGCGCTCGGAGAGGGTGTCCAGCACCGAGTGGAGCTGCTCCTGCAGGAGGGTGAAGCTCACCGCGTCCGCGGGGACGACGGCCTCGGAGTCCTCGATCAGGTCGCCGAACTCGCTGTCGCCGTCTTCGCCCAGCGGGGTGTGCAGGGAGATCGGCTCGCGGCCGTACTTCTGGACCTCGACGACCTTCTCGGGGGTCATGTCGAGCTCCTTGGCGAGCTCCTCCGGGGTGGGCTCGCGGCCCAGGTCCTGGAGCATCTGGCGCTGCACTCGGGCGAGCTTGTTGATGACCTCGACCATGTGCACCGGGATGCGGATGGTGCGGGCCTGGTCGGCCATGGCGCGGGTGATCGCCTGTCGGATCCACCAGGTGGCGTAGGTGGAGAACTTGTAGCCCTTGGCGTAGTCGAACTTCTCGACCGCGCGGATCAGGCCCAGGTTGCCCTCCTGGATGAGGTCCAGGAACAGCATGCCGCGGCCGGTGTAGCGCTTGGCGAGGGAGACGACGAGGCGGAGGTTCGCCTCGAGCAGGTGGTCCTTCGCGGCGCGGCCGTCGTCCGCGATCATCGTCAGCTCGCGGCCGGCCTTGGTGAGGCGGCCGTTCTTGTCGCGATAGGACTCGTCGCCCTTGAGCTTCTGCTCGGCGTAGAGGCCGGCCTCGATGCGCTCGGCGAGCTCCACCTCCTGGGCGGCGTTGAGCAGCGCGACCTTGCCGATCTGCTTGAGGTAGTCCTTGACCGGGTCGGCGGTCGCGCCGGCGGTGACGACCTGCTGGGCGGGGGCATCGTCCTCGGCGGCGTTGTACACGAAGCCGCCGGACTCCTCGACCTTGCGGTCGCCGGGGGAGGCCTTGGGCGCCTCGGCCTCCTCGGCGGAGTCCTCGGCCTCGGGGGCCTCGGCCTGATCGGGGGTCTTCGCGGCGGCCTTGGCGCTGGTGCGCTTGGCGGAGGCGCCCCGGCTCGAGGGGGCGACCTTCTTCGCGGCCGTCTTCTTCGCGGCCGTCTTGGTGGTGGTCTTCGCGGCACCGCCCTCGTCGGTCACGGGGGCACCGCCCTCGACGGCCTCGTCGGTCGTCGAGGCCGCGGCGCTGGTGCTGTTCTTCGCCGCGGTGGCGGTCTCAGCAGTCTTGGAGGAGGTCACAGAGTTCCTTCTTCCGGCGGCGGCCCGGTGCGGGCGGTCCGCCGCACTCGGGCGATCGGTCTTCTCGGCGCGGCTCACGGTGTGCGCCGCGTGTCGCGTTCCCGGTCTGTACCGCGGAAGGGGCGCACGAAGGCACGGTGCCGTCAAGCCTGATCAGTGTAACGCTCTTCCGGGGCAGGTATTCCCGCCCCAGGGTCCTCGGCCGCACGGCACGCGGCCGGCGCCTCCGTGCCGTCGCGTCCCGGGCGGCGCCCGCTGCGGTTCAGGCGGGGTCCTGGTCCTTGACGGTGAGCACAGGGCAGGGCGCACCGAGCACGACCCTGCGGGCGGAGGCCCCGAGGTTCAGCTTGCCGATCGGCGACTTGCGGCGCAGCCCGATCACCACGAGCTCGGCCTGGACGTCCTCGATCGTGGCGAGCAGGAACTCGCCGATCTCGCGGTCGGGGCCTCGGCGGATCATGACGCTCTCGAGGTCCGCACCCTGCTCCTCGAGCTCGGCGCGCACCTCCTCCTCGGTCGCGGCGGCCCCTCCGCTGCCGGGCGCGGCGTGCTGATGGGCGGCGACGAGCAGCGGCGAGCCCGTGCGCTCGGCGTAGCGGATGCCTGCGCGCAGCGCGGCCCTCCCCTGCGTGGACGGGGCGTACCCCACGACGATGGTCACGCGACGTCTCCTCCCTGCGCAGCGGTGCTGCGGCGCGGCCAGCTTAGTGGTCCAGCAGGTCGCCGATCCACTTCTCCAGTCCCGGATGGGCCAGCAGGAAGGCGTCGTGCCCGATCGGCGAGCTCGCCAGCTGCCAGCGGGCGTCCGGGACGTGCTCGGCGATCTCGCGCACGAGCTCCGGCGGGAAGAGGCGGTCGGAGTCGATCGCTACGACCAGGGTCCGGGCACGCACGCGCCGCAGGGCCGCGGCGGTGCCCTCGCGGTCGCGGCCCACGTCGTGGGTGCTCATCGACTGGGCGAGGGTGACATAGGAGTTCGCGTCGAAGCGGCGGGAGAGCTTGACCGCGTGATGGTCGAGGTAGCTGGTCACCTGGTGCCGGCCGCTGCCGTCGAGCGGGTTCTCGGGACTCTGGGAGCGGTTGCCGAAGCGCGCCTCGAGCTCGTCGGCGGTGCGATAGGTGGTGTGGGCGATGCGGCGTGCGATGCCGAGCCCGGCGTGGGGGCCCTCCTCCGGCGGGAGGTGGTAGTAGTCGCCGCCGTGGAAGGCGGGGTCGACGCGGATCGCCGCGACCTGGGCGCTGTTCCAGGCGATCTGGTCGGCGCTCGCACGGGCCGACGAGGCGATCACGGCGAGGCGCTCGACCTGCTCGGGGTGGGTGGCTCCCCATTCGATCGCCCGCATGCCGCCCATCGAGCCGCCGATCACCAGCGCCCAGCGGGGCAGGTCCAGCTCCTCGGCGAGGCGGTGCTCGGCCGCGACCTGGTCACGGATCGTCACCTGCGGGAAGCGGGAGCCGTAGGGGCGTCCGTCGGGAGCGGCGGAGCTCGGTCCGGTGCTGCCCTGGCAGCCGCCGAGCACGTTGGGGGCGATGACGAAGTACCGGTCGGTGTCGATCGGGCGCCCGGGTCCGACGATCTGCTCCCACCAGCCGGGCGTCGGGTGGGACGGCCCGGCGGCGCCGCGCACATGGGAGTCGCCGGTCAGGGCATGGAGGACGAGGACGGCGTTGCCGCGGTCGCGGTCGAGGGTCCCCCAGGTCTCGTAGGCCATCGTGACGTCCTCGAGCACCTTGCCGCTCTCGAGCGGTAGCGCGCCGATCGAGGTGAACCGTCGGTCTCCCGCGCCGCGGTCGGGATGCCATGCCCCGAGCAGGGCGGGGGTCCCCGTGCGGTGCTCCGCCGCGACGTGGGCGGCGGGCCCTCCGTCGCCCTGCGGGTAGGTCGGGGCGTCGGGGCCGCGGTGCTCTCCGAGGAGGGTCATCGGCAGCGTTCCTTCCTGCCCGGTGCGGTGCTCCCGGGCTCCCCCTCCCCTCAGGTGCTGGGCCACCAGGCGGGGAAGACGGGGGTGTCGGTCATTCTCGACAGCAAGGGTGCCAGAGTGGAGTCCGGTTCCCGATGCCGGAGCTCGTCGACGAGGCTCCCCGCGGTCGCGAAGCGGTGGTTCCACCAGGCGAGCAGGACCAGCAGAGCGGTCAGCGCCCGCCACGCAGGGCGCGCCGTGCCGCGCGCGGCGGGCCCTGCGGCATCGAGCGCCGCCGAGGCCACGCAGCGCATCTCCTCGAGCAGCACGTACACCCTCCCACCTGCGCAGACGTCCGGGTGAGGGCGTCTTGTGGGATCGGCGACGAGCTCCTGGAGGAGGGTCTCGCGGGCGATCGGCGGCGCCCCGCCGTGCTCGACCAGTTGGGCGAGGAGCTCCCAGTGGAGGCGGTCCACGGCGAGCGCCGCGAGCAGCTGCGCGATGTGTTCACACTTCGTCATCCCGTCCGCGCCGACAGCCCCCGGCCGGCCCCGCCGCAGGGCACGGAGAGCCGCGCCGGCCTCGGCGAGGAGGAGGCCGGGATCGGCGGCGGAGGCGAGGTCCGGGGGCGGCAGGTGCAGGGCGCGCCCGATCTCCTCGAGCAGCGGCTCGGGGCGGGCCTCCTGGGGGATGGCTCGCCCGGCCAGGACCGCGCGGGCCGCGGCCTGCGTCGCGGCGAAGTCGCGCAGCGGCCCGACCGGCACGGCCAGGAGCTCCTCGTCCCCGCCCGTCGACGCTCGGAGCTCCCAGCGGCGTCCGTCGGCGGCGCCGCGGAGGCTGAGCAGCTGCGCCCCGCCCGGGCCGAGCGCGGCGGCGGTGGCGGCCACGAGGCCGCCGGCGCGGGCGAGCACCTCGCGCACCAGCGGCTCGAGCACGCTCTGCCGGCCGTCGCCGATCACGATCAGGGCGTGCATCCCCTCCGCTCCCCGCTCGGCGACGAGGCGGACGTGGCGGCGGAGGTTCTCACCGCCGCACGGAGCGAGGAGGTCGTGCAGGGAGGACCGGGTGATCAGGGGCTGACGGCCCGGTGCGGCGGTGCCGGACAGGAGCAGGCAGTCCGAGGGGGCCTCGTACAGGCTGAGCCGCGCCTCGGCGAGGAGCTCGGCGGGGTCGGCGGCCGCGCCGAGGTGGCGGCCGGGATCGGCGGGGGTGATGTGCGTCGTCATGCCCCGACCCTGCGCGATCGGGCGGCCGAGCGGGCGGGAGGAGCGCGCCCTGGGGACGGAGCCCCGGTGGGGAGGAACGGTCGCCTCGCGTCCGACCGTGCGCGGGACGGCCCGCGCGGGGGGTCCCAGGCGTGCATGGGAGGATCAGGGGCACCCGTGCGAAAGGACCCCTCGATGACCGCTGCCTCGCCGACTCCCCCCGCCGCTCGCCTCTCGGATCTCGACGCGCTGCTCGTCTCCCGGATCGAGGAGGTCACGGCCGTCGAGCTCTCCGAGCGCAGGACGCAGCTGGGGCGGATCTCGACGGAGAGCGCGGCGCTGGTGGACGACCTCGAGGCCTTCCTCGAGGGCGGGAAGCTGCTCCGTCCCCGTTTCTGCTTCTGGGGCGGGGTCGCGGCGCTCCGCCGGGAGCCGACGGCCGAGGAGGTGGAGGCGCTCGCGAGGCTGGGCGCGGCGATCGAGCTCGTGCAGGCGGCGGCGCTGCTCCACGATGACGTGATCGACCACTCCCCCGTGCGGCGGGGACGCCCGGCACAGCATGTCCGGGCCCAGCGCTCGCACGAGGCCGCCGGGCTCTCCGGCTCCGCCGAGGAGTTCGGCGTCGCGGTCGCGATCGTGCTCGGCGACCTCGCCCTGACCTGGGCGGAGCAGATCGCAGCGGCGATCCCGGGTCCCGCCGCGCGCGTCGCGGCGGCCCGCGCCGAGTTCGAGGCCATGCGCACCGAGGTGATGTCCGGGCAGCACCTCGACATCCTCCATCAGGCGGGCGGCTTCGCCTCCGCCCCCGATGCGGAGCAGGCCGCGCTCTCGGTGATCCGCTGGAAGACGGTGCCGTACACCGTGCTGCGGCCCGTGCGGATGGGGGCGGCGCTGATGGGCGCCGAGGAGCCGGAGCTCGAGGCGCTCTCCGGCTGGGCGATCGAGGTGGGGACCGCGTTCCAGCTGCGCGACGACCTGCTCAGCGTGGTCGGGGACCAGGACGCCACCGGCAAGCCGATCGGCGGCGACATCGTCGAGGGCAAGCGCACCGTGCTCCTGGCCCGCGCCGAGGCCGCGGCCGACGCCGAGGGGCAGCGCCTGCTCTCGCGCGTGGTCGGCGATGCCGAGGCGGACGAGGCGGCCGTCCACGCCGTGCACGAGCTCATGGTCGCGACGGGGGCCGTCGCCTCGGTCGCCGCCGACGTGCGCGCTCGCGCCACCCGGGGCCGGGAGCTCCTGGAGGCCGCCGAGGGGCTGGGAGAGCTGGGCCGCGCCGGGCTCGAGGCCCTCGCAGTGCGTGCGACGGACGTCGACTCGCTGCGAGCCTGAGGCCGCCGCCGACCGGGACGGGACGTCCCGGTCGGCCTGCCAGGCGGTGACTCAGAGGGCGAGGGCGAGCGCCCGGCGGCGCACCTCGCCGCGCTGGCCCCGGCGGAGGTGGTCGATGGGACGGCCGGGGAGCGAGTCGTCTTCCTCGAACAGCCAGGCCAGCAGCTCCGCGTCCTCGAAGCCGCCGTCGCGCAGCACGGTGATCGTGCCGGGCAGGTGCGGGGTGATCTCGCCGTCCTTGAGCAGCAGCGCCGGCACCATGCGCACCACGGGATCCCCGCGCCGCACGGCGACCAGCTGGCCCTCCTCGATGAGGCGGCGGACGCGCGAGACCTCGACGTCGAGATGCTCGGCGACGTCGGGGAGGGTGAGCCATTCGGTGATGAGGGTGTCCAGGTCGTTCACGGGACCAGAGTGCCACGGCTCCGGCGGCCCGCGCATCCCGTCGACCGCGTCACTGTGCCGCGCGCCGCGTGTGTCGTTCCCCGTTCCGGGGCCCCTCGCCGCATAGATTCGGACACGTGAGCTCGGCGACGTCGACTTCCCCCGGCATCAGCCTGCTCCTCGACGACCGCTACCGGGTCGAGGAGCCGATCGCGCGCGGCGGAATGGCGACCGTGCACCGCGGGCACGACCAGCGGCTGGACCGCGTCGTGGCCCTGAAGATCATGCATCCCCACCTCGCGATGGACGAGGACTTCCGCCGTCGCTTCGGACGGGAGGCGCGCTCCGCCGCCCGCCTCGCCCACCGCAACGTCGTCGGCGTCTTCGACCAGGGCGAGGACGAGGACCGCATCTACCTCGCCATGGAGCTCATCGAGGGCGAGACGCTGCGCGCCCGGATCGTGGAGCGCGGTCGCCTCACCGTCGGCGAGTCCCTCGAGATCACGGCGCAGGTGCTGGAGGCGCTGGTCGCCGCGCACGGGGCCGGGATCGTCCATCGGGACATCAAGCCCGAGAACATCCTGCTGGACCGGCAGGACACCGTGAAGGTCGCCGACTTCGGGCTCGCCCGCGCGATCGGCGCGAACAACTCCTCCACCGGCGCCGCCCTGCTCGGCACCGTCGCGTACATCAGCCCCGAGGTGGTCACCCGCGGCGAGGCCGACGAGCGCAGCGACCTCTACTCCCTCGGCGTGGTCCTGTTCGAGATGCTGACCGGACGGCAGCCCTTCCGCGGCGAGCAGCCGGTGCACATCGCCTTCCAGCACGTCCACGAGGACATCCCCGCGCCCTCGACGCTGGTCTCCGGCATCCCCCGCCCTCTGGACTCCCTGATCACCTGGGCCTGCGCGCGCGGGGTCGAGCAGCGACCCGCCTCCGCTGCCGACCTGCTGAAGGCGGTGCGGGAGCTCCTCCGCACGCTCCCCGCGGCGGTGCTCGCCGCCCGACCCGAGGAGATCGAGCCGAGCGACACCGGCGACGTCCCCCGCCCCACCTCCTCGCTGGACGAGGTCGCGGCCGACATCTCCCGCGGCCCGCGCGTCTTCGCGCCCGGCGGCGCCGATGCCGAGACCACCGCGCCCGACGCCGACGCCGGCGAGGAGGCGGAGGACGAGGACGGGACGGACGCCGAGGAGCCCGAGGGCGCCGCCGCCGAGGAGGACGAGAGGACGCGCAGCCTCGTCGTGCGCGCTCCCCGCGCCCGGCGCGGACGGCACCTGCCCGTCGGCGCGCGCCGCCGCTCCCGGCCGATGGCCGCGCTCGCCGCGCTGAGCCTCGTGGCTGTGCTGGCGGGCGGGGCGTGGACCGGCGCCGACTGGTATCTCGAGACCGGCCCCGGCGCCGACAGGACCGTCCCGCTCGTCACCGGCACCCCGCTGCAGGACGCGGAGGCGGAGCTGACCGCCTCCGATCTCACCGTGCGGACCCAGGAGCGCTTCGACGACACCGTCCCGGCCGGGCACGTGATCTCCGCGGAGCCCTCGACCGGCACCACCCTGAAGAAGGGCAGCGACGTCCACCTCGTGGTCTCCAAGGGGGTGGAGACCTTCCCCGTCCCCGCGCTCGAGGGCACCGGCCTCGAGGAGGCGCGCGAGCAGGTCGAGGCGCTCGGGCTCGAGCTGGTCGAGGACGAGGCGGAGTACTCCGAGACCGTCCCCCAGGGCGTGGTGATCTCCCAGTCGGCCGATGCCGAGGCGCTCCCCGAGGGCGGCGAGGTCCACGTGGTCGTCTCGCAGGGACGTCAGCCGCTGTCCGTGCCGGACCAGACCGGCGCCCCCGCGGCCTCGGCGCGCTCCACCCTCGAGGCGGCTGGGTTCCGGGTCACGAGCGCGGAGGCGCACTCCCCGTCGGTCCCGAAGGGCTCGGTGATCTCGCAGTCCCCCGCCTCCGGCACCCTGCACCGCGGGGACACCGTCCACATCGTCACCTCGCTCGGCCCGGAGATGGTCACGGTCCCGGACGTCTTCAAGAAGCCCGAGGCCGAGGCCCGCTCCGCCCTCGAATCGGCCGGGTTCACGGTCCAGGTCGTCCATGACAAGGGCGAGCCGGTCTTCGGCCAGGTCTACGAGCAGACCGCCGCGGCGGGCAGCCAGCAGGCCAAGGGCTCGACGATCACGATCAAGGTCTTCTGAGCCCCGGGGCCGGGGCGGCGAAGGTCCGGCGCTCGCGCCTGCCGCGCACGACGACGGCGCCGCCCCGACCGGGGCGGCGCCGTCGTCGTCGGGCTGCCGGAGGCGCGGAACCGCTCAGCGGCGGGAGAGCATCTCCGCGACGAGGAAGGCGAGCTCGAGGGACTGCTGATGGTTCAGCCGCGGGTCCACGAGGGTCTCGTAGCGGCGTGTGAGGCCCTCCTCGTCGATCTCCCCGGTGCCGCCCAGGACCTCGGTGACGTCGTCGCCGGTGAGCTCCATGTGCAGGCCCGCCGGGACGGTTCCGAGCTCCTGGTGCACCTCGAAGAAGCCCACGACCTCGTCGAGGATGTCCTCGAAGCGGCGGGTCTTGTAGCCGTTGGAGGAGGTGATGGTGTTGCCGTGCATCGGGTCCGTCACCCAGGCGACCTGGGCGCCGGAATCCCGCACGCCCTCGACCAGCGCCGGGAGCCGGTCACGGATCTTCCCGGCGCCCATGCGGGTGATGAAGGTGAGACGGCCCGGCTCGCGCTCGGGGTCGAGGCGGTCGATCAGACGCAGCGCGTCGTCGAGGGAGGCGTCGGGGCCGAGCTTCACCCCGATCGGGTTGCGCAGACGGGACATGAACTCCACGTGCGCGCCGTCGAGCTGACGGGTGCGCTCGCCGATCCACAGGAAGTGGCCCGAGCAGCCATAGATCTCGCCGGTGCGGGAGTCGATGCGCGCGAGCGCCTCCTCGTAGTCCAGCAGCAGCGCCTCGTGGGAGGCGTAGAACTCCACGACCTTCAGCGCGTCGAAGTCCGCCCCGATCGCGTCCATGAAACGCACGGCCTTGTCGATCTGCCCCGCGAGCTCCTCGTAGCGGTCGTAGCCGACGCCCGAGGAGGTGAAGCCCCGGTTCCAGGAATGGACCTCGCGGAGGTCCGCGAAGCCGCCGTTCGTGAAGGCGCGCAGGAGGTTCAGCGTGGAGGCGCTGGTGGTGTACGTCTTCCACAGGCGGCGCGGATCCGGGATCCGGGCCTCCTCGGTGAAGGCGTACTCGTTGACCGCGTCGCCGCGGTAGGTGGGCAGGGTCACGCCGTCGCG
The DNA here is from genome assembly GCF_001613775.1 of Brachybacterium sp. sponge. Lineage (NCBI taxonomy): Bacteria > Bacillati > Actinomycetota > Actinomycetes > Micrococcales > Dermabacteraceae > Brachybacterium > Brachybacterium sp. sponge. The sequence goes on from NZ_LRMP01000004.1 coordinate 469,825, forward strand.
GGTCTCCACGTCGGCGGAGCGGGGCTTGGCGAACTGCCCGGCCATCCGGCCCATCTTCACCACCGGCACGGAGGCGCCGTAGGTGAGCACGGCCGCCATCTGCAGGATGGTGCGGATCTTGTTGCGGATGCGGTCCGCGGTGGAGTCCGCGAAGGTCTCGGCGCAGTCGCCGCCGGCGAGGAGGAAAGCCTCGCCGCGGGCCGCGGAGGCGACGCGCTCGCGCAGCACGTCGACCTCCCCGGCGAAGACCAGCGGCGGCGCGGCGCGCAGGTCGTCGAAGACCCGGGCGCGGGACCCCTCGTCGGGCCACACGGGCTGCTGCACGCGCGGGAGCTCGCGCCAGGCGCCGAGCGCCGCCAGGCCGTCGTCGGCCGAGGACAGCGAGAAGTCGTGGGCGCGGGCGGGGGCGTCGGGGCTGAATGGAGTCACGCCGACAGGGTAGCCAGTTCCGCACGGGTGCGTGCTCAGGGACCGATCGCCGGGCAGTGCGCGGCCCGGCGCGGGCACGGCGCAGTCCCGACGAGAGCCCATCAGGGGCTCACCGCCGTCGGCGCCGGGTCCCGGAGGGGTTCGCGGCGGCATGCTCCGCGCGCAGCCGGCGCTTCACGTCGCTCGCGTACTCCGGGGCCCGCTCCTGCCCGGAGAGCGCGGCGATGCGGTCCATGACCTCGTCGGTCACGGCGCGCAGCCGTGTCGCCTCGTCGGCTCCGGGATGGCGGGCGAGAACCTCCGCCGGATCGATCGGCGCCCCGACCTCCACATGGATGCGGGGCCGGCGGCGCGGGAAGTACTTCCGTCCCCGCTGCGCCTCGAAGGCACCGATCATGGCGACCGGCACGATAAGCGCGTCCGCTGCGAGGGCGAAGCGCGCCACCCCCGTCTTCCCTCGATGCAGCCGGCCGTCGGGGCTCCGGGTCCCCTCGGGGTAGATGCCGAGCACGTCGCCGCGGGAGAGCACCTCGAGCCCCGCCTGGATCGCGGTGCGCGCGGCCCCGCCGCCGCTGCGGTCCACGGGCATCACGTGCAGCCCTCGCATCACCGCGCCGGCGAGCCGCGCGATCGGCGAGCGGCCGGAGAAGATGTCGGACTTGCCCAGGAAGTGCACGCTGCGCCGCACCTGTCCGGGCAGGAACACGGTGTCGGCGTAGGTGAGATGGTTCGACGCCAGGATGACCGGTCCCTGCTCGGGGATGTTCTCGTGGCCGCTGAGCGTCGGTGCCCACACGGCCCTCACCACCGCCATGACGAAGGGCTTGGCGATCTCGTACAGCACGTCGGCCCTCCTGCGGGCGCTCGAGGACGGGGCGAGGATGCCCCGGGCGGAAGCGGATGCGACGATGTCCCCATGGCGTTCAGCGAACTGTCCCGGCCGTGGCGCGCGCGGGGTCACTCTAACCCGCGCGGCGGGCTCCTCCTCTGCCACGGGTTCACCGGCTCGCCGCAGTCGATGCGTCCCTGGGCGGAGCACCACGCCGCGCTCGGCTGGGAGGTCGAGCTGCCGCTGCTGCCCGGCCACGCGCGCACAGAGCAGGACCTCGCGCGCACCAGCTGGCAGGACTGGTACGGGTGCGTGCGCGAGGCGGCGCTGGAGCTGTCCGGCGAGCTCGGGCCGATCGCGGTGGGCGGGCTGTCGATGGGCGGGAACCTCGCCCTCGCCCTCGCCGAGGACGAGGAGCTCGCCGGGGCGATCTGCGCCGTGGTCGCGGTGAACCCGGGGATGACGCTGCCCCGGATCGCGGCCGCGGCCGATCTGATCTCCCCGGTGGTGAGCACCCTGCCCGGGATCGGGTCGGACATCGCGCGCGAGGACGCCTCCGAGGAGGCGTACGAGCGGATGCCGGTGCGCGCCGTCGGCCAGCTGCGCCGGCTGTTCCGCCGCACCCGCGAGGGTCTCGGCGCCGTCCGGGCCCCGCTGCTGCTGGCGACCTCCCGCGTCGACCACACCGTCCCGCCCTCCGACAGCGACCTCGTCGCCGCCCGGGTCCGCGGGCCCGTCGAACGGCTCTCGCTCGCCCGGAGCCACCATCTGGCGCCGCTCGACCACGACGCCCCGCTGCTGTTCGAGACCTCGGCCCGGTTCCTGGACGCCCATGTCCCCGTCCCCGAGGGTTCCCGATGAGCGGGGAGGACGGCCGCTCCCCCGAGCCCCGCGACGTCGACGCGGAGTTCGCCCGGATGCTGCGCGACGAGGGGCTCGCGCTCGGCCCCGGCAGGGCGCCGCGCGAGCCGGCCGCGCCGGAGGACGAGGACGGCCCCGGCCGCTTCGCCGCCGAGGCGGACGAGGACGGGTCGCCGACCGAAGAGGCCCTGCATGAGTCCCGCCGACGTGCCCGGGAGGCGCATCCCTCGAGGGGGCCGCGGGACGCCCCGCCGCGCGAGCTCGACGACGACGAGGTGCTCTACGGCGACTTCGACCCGCCGGACCCGGACCTTCCCCAGCCCTCCTCCGCGGTGCTGTGGTCGTGGACCGCGCTGCTCGGCGGCTTCGTGCTCCTGCTCGCCGTGACGCTCTCGGCCTCGCTGCCCTCCGTGCTCGGATGGGCCGGCGGCGCCGCGGCGCTCGGCGGGATGGTCTCGCTGCTGCTGCGGCTGCCGCGCCGCCCTCGCGACGAGGGGGACGACGGCGCCGAGGTCTGAGCCGGCCCCCGCCGGCCCGGCTGCGCTCCCCGCCTGCGCGGCTGCGCTCCCCGCCTGCGCGGCTCAGCGGGCGAGGTCCGCGGCGCCGACGATCCCGGCACGGTTCCCCATGCCGGCGAGCACGAAGGGTGCCAGGGGCCGGTGCGCGCGGGCGGTGAGGCTCGAGGAGTACGCCTGTCGGGCGGGATCCAGCAGCAGGTCCCCGGCGGCCGAGACCCCGCCGCCGACGACGATCACGTCGGGGTCCAGCAGCGCGGAGATCGTCGCCGCGCCGCGTCCGAGCCAGGTCCCGATCTCAGCGATGAGCTCCCGGGCGCCCGGGTCCCCCTGCTGGGCCAGTCGCGTGACGAGCGGGCCGTCGATCGCACGCCGGTCCCCGCCGGCGGCCTGCACCAGCGGACCGAGCAGCGGGTCGCCGCTCGCGGCCCGGCGCTTCGCGGCGCGCACGAGCGCGGTGCCGGCCGTGTACTGCTCGAGGCAGCCGCGCAGCCCGCACCCGCACCACTGCCCGTCGGGCACCGCGGTCATGTGGGCGACCTCGCCGGCGAAGCCCCCGCTGCCGCGCAGCAGGACGCCCTCCATCACGGCCGCGCCGCCGAGTCCCGTGCCGACGGTGAGCATCAGCATGTGGCGCGCCTCCCGGGCCGCGCCGAAGCGGAACTCCGCCCAGCCGGCGGCGTTCGCGTCGTTCTCGACGACGACCGGGAGCCCTGTGAGGCGCTCGAGCTCGTCGGCGAGGGGATGATCGCGCCAGGCCAGGTTCGCGGCGAAGGTGACGGTGCGCCGGTCCGCGCCGATGAACCCGGCCGCGCCGACGCCGATCCCGCCGACGGCGTGCTCGCCGCGCAGCTCCGCGACCGCATCGGCGACCGCGGCCTCGAGCAGCGCCGGGTCCGTCGCCGGCGTGCTGCGCGTGGTCGCGGCGATGATCTCGCCGTCCTCGTCCACGACCCCTGCCGCGATCTTCGTGCCGCCGATGTCGACTCCGATGGAGAGCATCCGTCCCTGCCTCGTTCCCCTGCGCGCCGCGCGCATCCGGTCGTCGCGCAGCTGTCGCGCTCATCGTAGTGGCGCACTGCCGTAGACTCGGCACGACCCCACCAGCGCTTCCGGCCAGGTCGTCCGGTACGCCGGTCACGTGCACCCCGCCGGATCGAAGGAGATTCGATGAAGCAGTACACCACGCCGCCCCAGCATCACAGCAGCCCCGACGAGAACGCGACGGACCTGCTGCTGGGGCGCCTCAGGGCGGATCCCTCCGTGCCGATCTTCGAGCTCGCCCAGGAGGGCGGCGGCTACCGTCCGATGCGGACCGCCGATTTCGTCGAGGACGTCAAGGCGGTCGCGAAGGGGCTGATCGCCTCCGAAGTCGCCCCCGGCGATGTCGTCGCGATCCTCTCCCGCACCCGCTACGAGTGGGCGCTGGCGGACTGGGCGATCTGGTGGGCCGGCGGCGTCAGCGTCCCGATCTACGAGTCCTCCTCCCCGAGCCAGATCCAGTGGATCGCCTCGGACTCCGCGGCGAAGTTCGCCCTCGTCGAGTCCACGCGCCACCAGGAGGACATGGAGTCGGTGCGCGGCGAGCTGCCGGCTCTGCAGCGCATCGGCGTGCTGGAGGACGGGATCCTCGAGGACCTCAGGCAGCGCGGCGCAGGGATCAGCGACGAGGAGCTCGAGTCCCGGCGCACCGCGCGCCGTCTCGACGACGTCGCCACCATCATCTACACCTCCGGCACGACCGGCCGTCCCAAGGGCGTCGAGCTCACGCACGCGAACTTCGTCGACACCACCCGCAGCGCGGTGACGCTGCTGGGCGAGAAGGTGCTGCCCAGCGGCTCGCGCCTGCTGATGTTCCTGCCCATGGCGCACGTCTTCGCCCGTCTGATCACGGTGCTCGCCGCGGCCTGGCCGGTCACCACGGCCTTCACCCCGGACACCAAGAACCTCCTGTCCGACCTCGCCGCCTTCAAGCCCACCTTCCTGCTCGCCGTGCCGCGCGTGTTCGAGAAGGTCTACAACGGCGCCGAGGCCAAGGCGATCGCCGGCGGCAAGGGCAGGATCTTCGGCGCCGCCGCGAAGACCGCGATCGACTACTCCACCGCGCTGGCCGACGGGAAGGTCCCGCTCACCCTCTCGCTCAAGCACAAGCTCTTCGACCGTCTCGTCTACGGCACCCTGCGCGAGGCGATGGGCGGTCAGGTCAGGTGGGCGGTCTCCGGCGGCGCTCCGCTCGGTGCGCGGCTGTCCCACTTCTTCCGCGGCATCGGCGTGACCGTGCTCGAGGGCTACGGCCTCACCGAGACCACGGCGCCGATCTGCGTGAACCTGCCCTGGGACGTCCGCCCCGGCACCGTGGGACCGCCCCTGCCCGGCTCCTCCGTCGCGATCGACGACAGCGGGGAGCTGCTGGTCAAGGGCGTGATGGTGTTCAAGGGCTATCACAACAACCCCGAGGCCACCGCCGAGTCCCTGAAGGACGGCTGGTTCCACACCGGTGACCTCGGCTCCCTCGCCGACGACGGATCGATCACGATCACCGGACGCCGCAAGGAGGTCATCGTCACTGCGGGCGGCAAGAACGTCTCCCCGGCGCAGCTCGAGGACCAGCTGCGCTCCCACCCCCTGGTCAGCCAGTGCGTGGTGATCGGTGACCAGAAGCCCTTCGTCGCCGCGATCCTCACGCTGGACGCCGAGATGCTCCCGACCTGGCTGAAGAACAACGGCAAGCCGGAGATGAGCCTCACCCAGGCCGCGGAGGACGCGGAGATCCGCGCCGAGCTGCAGAAGGTGGTGGACCGGGCGAACGAGTCGGTCTCCCGGGCCGAGTCGATCCGCTCCTTCGTGGTCATCGACTCCGACTTCACCGAGGAGAACGGCTATCTCACGCCCTCGCTGAAGCTCAAGCGCAACGTGGTCGTGAAGGACCTCGCCCCGATCATCGAGAAGATCTACTCCGCGCCCAAGCCCCAGGGCTGAGCGCGGGCACGCTCGCCCTCGGCGGCCGACGGGCCCCGGCACCTCCGAGGTGCCGGGACCCGTCGCGCGTCGTGGGCCCGTCGCGCATCGCAGGCCCGTCGTGCGTCCGGGCTCGTCGCGGACCGGTGCCGGCGCAGCCTTCCGACGTCCGGCTGTCGGGGCCGCGTCGTAGCCTGTCCCCCATGCCCGCACGCCGTCAGCTCAGCCTCGAGGACCTGGGCACCCCGCTCGCGGAGGCGACGCTGGTGGTGGTCGATCTCGAGACCACCGGGACGGACCCCTCCGCGGACGCGATCACCGAGATCGGCGCGGTGAAGGTGCGCGGCGGCGAGGTGCTCGGCGAGTTCCGCACCTTCGTGGACCCGGAGCGTCCGATCCCGGCCTACATCGCCTCCCTCACCGGCATCTCCGATGCGACCGTGCGCGGCGCCCCCTCGATCGGGACCGTGCTGCCGATGTTCCTGGACTTCGTCGGGCCCGAGGCCGCGCTGGTGGCGCACAACGCCCGCTTCGACATCGGCTTCCTGCGCGCCCGCGCCGCCGAGTGCGCGCTGGAGTGGCCCGCGCCGACCGTGCTGGACACCCTCGCGCTCGCCCGGACGGTCTTCCGCCGCGACGAGGTGCGCGATCACAAGCTCTCGACCCTCGCCGCCCATGTCGGGGCGGCGGTCACCCCGAACCACCGTGCCCTCTCCGATGCCCGCGCGACGGTCGACGTGCTCCACGCGATCATCGCCCGGCTGGGCCCGACGGGCGCCTCGACCCTCGAGGACCTCGGCACGGCCCACCGCCGGGCCAAGCCCGTGCAGCTGCGCAAGAAGCACCTCGCGGCCGACGTCCCCTCGGTCCCCGGCGTCTACCAGTTCCTCGACGGGCACGGCTCGGTGCTGTACGTCGGCACCTCCCGGAACCTGCGCTCCCGGGTGCGCACCTACTTCACCGCGAGCGAGACGCGCCGCGCGATCCTGGACATGCTGCCGCGCGCGGAGTCGCTGCGCGTGATCGAGTGCGCCACCGCCACCGAGGCCGCCGTGCGCGAGCTGCGGCTGATCGCGCAGGAGAAGCCGCCCTCGAACCGGCGCGGGCTGCGCCCGGAGGCGGCGCACTGGCTGCGGCTCGGGCCGACGGGCGAGGGGCTGCGCGGGGCGCGGCTGGCCCGCGCGGAGGACGACGGCTCGGCGCACATCGGTCCCCTCGCCTCCCGGCACGACGCCCAGCCGCTGCGCGGGCTGCTCACCGACGCGGTCATGGGGCGCGGTGCCGCGCTGGAGGCCGATCCCGCGCGCGGCGCCGCCCCGTCGAGCGGGCATCACGAGCGGCTGCGCCGCGCCATGGTCGCCGACCCGCGCGAGGTGCTCGACCATGCCGCCTCCCGGCTGCGCACCCACGTCGACGCCGGACGCTACGAGGAGGCGGAGAAGCTGCGCCGACTGGCTCTCGCCTATCTGGACGCCGCCCGTCGCGCCTCCCGGCTGCGCGCCCTCGCGGAGGTGCCGCTGCTCATCGCCGCCCGGCCCAGCACCGAGGCCGTGATCGGCGGACGCGGCTGGGAGCTGCTGGCAGTGCGCCACGGACGGTTCTCCGGCACCACCCTGGTGCCCGCGGCGAAGGACCCCCTGCCCTTCGCCCGCTCCCTGGCGATGACGGGGACCGGCGAGGCCGAGCTCGCCGCGCCCCTGTGCCAGGGGTACCACCAGGAGGCCGAGATCCTGCTGGGGTGGCTCGAGGGCGAGGGCGTGCGCACGGTGCTGAGCGAGGGATCGTGGCAGGTGCCGGCCCGGGCCCGCTTCGACGCGGAGCACCTCGCCCGGCGCTTCGCCATGACCTCGACCGCCCCGGGGGAATAGGCTCACGGGAGAAGCCGCTCGGCGCCCCCGCGCCCGTCGAAGGAGAATCCATGATCACCGCCATCGTCTCGATCGTCGTCGACCCCCAGCGCATCCCCGAGGTCGCCGAGGCGATCGTCGACATCGACGGGATCGAGCAGGTCTACTCCGTCACCGGCGACGTGGACCTGATCGCGGTGGCCCGTGTGCGGAACCACGAGGATCTCGCCGGCGTGATCGCCGGCTCGCTCAGCCGAGTCGAGGGTGTCCGGGACACCACCACCAACATCGCCTTCAAGACCTACTCGAAGCGGGACCTCGACGCCGCGTTCGACCTGGGTCTCGAGGGCTGAGGGAGCGCGCTCAGCCGTTCGCGGCGAGCGACTCCTGGGACGCCGTCGCCCAGCGCGCGAGCAGCGTCGCCGGCGCCCCGCTGTCGAGCGTGGAGACCGCCTCTGCGTGGGCGGCGCGGAAGCGGTCCTCGAAGCAGTCGGCGGCCGGCTGCCCGATGCCGTCGTGGGCGAGGATGCCCGCCGCGGCGTTCAGCAGCACCGCATCCCGGATCGGGCCCATCCGCCCGTCCTTCGCCCCCGCATAGAGGTCACGGGCGACCTGTGCGTTCTCCTCGGCCGTACCCCCGCGGAGCGCGTCGTGGGGGCTGCGGGGGATGCCCAGCAGCGCCGTCGGGTCCAACAGGCGCGAGCGCACCTCCCCGCCGCGGACCTCCCAGACGTCCGAGGCGGCGCTCACCGTCAGCTCGTCCAGGCCGTCCTGACCGCGGAAGACGAGGGCGCTGGTGCCGCGCGAGGCGAACACGCCGGCGACGGTCGGGGCGATGGCCGGATCGGCGACCCCGACCGCGCTCGCGAGCGGGCGCGCGGGGTTCGTGATCGGTCCCAGGATGTTCATCACGGTAGGGATGCCCAGGCCCTTGCGCGCCTCAGCGGCGAAGCGCATGGAGGGATGGAACACCTGCGCGAAGAGGAAGGTCATGCCGACCTCGCCGACCAGGCGCTCGACCTCGGGCACGGGGAGGTCCAGCCGGACGCCGAGCGCCTCGAGCACGTCGGCCGAGCCCGAGCGGGAGGTCGAGGCGCGGTTGCCGTGCTTGACGACGGTGCGGCCGGACGCGGCGATCACCACCGAGGCCATCGTGGAGATGTTCACAGTCTGCGCGAGGTCGCCCCCTGTGCCGACGATGTCGATCGCATGCCGCTCCACCGCGACGGGACGGGCGTGGGCGACCATCGAGTCGGCCAGGGCCTCGAGCTCCGTGCTGCTGACGCCCTTGGCCTGGAGCGCCACGAGGAAGCCCGCCAGCGGGACGGGACCCGCCTCCCCGGTCATGATCTCGTCCATCGCCCAGCTCGCCTCGGCGTGCTCGAGATGCTCGCCGCGCACCAGGCGCGCGGTGAGCCGGGACCAGGTCGGGGTCTGCTCGCTCATGCCTCGATCATCGCACCTGCGAGCGGGTGCACCGTCGCCCTGGTCACGGATCGGATCACGGAACGGTCACGACGCACGCACATGGCCGATCACCTGGGCGTATCGACGCGTGTCCTGGTTCGTGACAGGCCGTCAGGAGGGCTATGCTGGCACGGTCCGCCCGGGGCGCAGGCCCCGCGATGTGCTCGGTCGTCGTGAACCGACACACCGAATCTGACGACACGACATAATGGTGACGTGACTACTGCGACTCTGCCTGTGCGCTCCTCCCCCGCTGCCGCCCCAGCGGTCGGCCGCCCGAACCCGACGCAGATCGGCACCCTCGTCTGGCTCGCCAGCGAGCTCATGTTCTTCGGCGGCCTGTTCGCGATGTTCTTCACGCTGCGCTCGATGGCGCCGGAGACCTTCGCCGAGGGCCAGTCGAACTTCACCCATGGCTTCGCGCTGCTGAACACCTCGATCCTGGTCTTCAGCTCCGTCACCTGCCAGATCGGCGTCTTCGTCGCCGAGGGCCGCTTCCCCTGGGGCCAGTCGTTCGCGCCGCGCAAGCGCCGCGAGGGCTCGATCTTCAACATCGCCGGCTGGGGGATGATCGAGTGGTACACGCTCACCTTCATCCTCGGCGCGATCTTCGTCTCGGGCCAGGCCTTCGAGTACGCGGAGCTCGTCCACCACGGCGTGACGCTGTCGTCCTCGCCGTTCAGCTCGATCTTCTACCTCGCGACGGGCTTCCACGGCCTCCACGTGATCGGCGGCCTCGTCGCGTTCCTGATGGTGCTGATGCGCGCCTACGTCGCGGAGAGCTTCACGGCGCACGAGCAGGTCTCGGCGATCTGCATCTCCTACTACTGGCACTTCGTCGACATCGTCTGGATCGTGCTCTTCTTCGTCGTGTACATGCTCGACCCGATCCTGACCGGCGTCTCCTCCGGCCACGTGATCCCGGTCGACTTCGACTGGACGATCTTCTGATCCGCGCAGCGGCCCCCGGGCCCCACCGCACCCCCGAACTCCTGTCCCTCCCCGTCCGCCCCCTCCACGAATCGAGGTCCGAACCGTGAAGGCTCTCGCCGCACGTCGTCATCACCCGATGGCGCTACTCGTGATCCTGCTGCTCGCGCTCGTCGCGACCGGCGGGCTGTACGCGGCCCTGCAGCCGCAGACGGCCCAGGCCGAGGCCTACACAGAGAGCGACGTCGAGGCCGGAGAGGCTCTCTTCCTCGCGAACTGCGCGACCTGCCACGGCCGTGACGCCGCGGGTCTCACGGACGCCGACGGCTCCACCCTCGGCCCCTCGCTGATCGGCGTGGGCGCCGCCGCCGTCGACTTCCAGGTCGGCACGGGCCGCATGCCCATGCAGGCCTCGGGCGCCCAGGCCCGCGAGAAGCCGCAGCAGATGAACGAGGAGCAGACCCGTCAGCTCGCCGCGTACGTGGCCTCGCTCGGCCCCGGCCCGTCGGTGCCGGACGAGGAGTGGCTGGACACCAGCAAGGGCGACGCCGAGCGCGGCGGCGAGATCTTCCGCATCAACTGCGCCATGTGCCACAACGCGGCCGGTGCCGGCGGTGCGCTGACCCGAGGCAAGTACGCCCCGCCGGTCGTCGGCGTCGAGGGCAAGCACGTCTACGAGGCCATGGACACCGGTCCCCAGAACATGCCGGTCTTCAACGAGACCAACCTCTCCCCCGAGGACAAGCGGGACGTCATCACCTACCTCGAGACCCTCGAGGAGACCGGCTCCCCCGGCGGCATCTCCCTGGGCTCCCTCGGCCCCGTGACCGAGGGCCTGTACGCCTGGACGATCATCCTGTCCCTGCTCCTCGGCGCCGCCGTGTGGCTGGGGGCGAAGGCCAAGTGAATGCGAGCATGAACACCAACACCGACGGCAGCTCCCCCACCCGGGTCAGCACCCTCGCCCCCAAGGAGGGCGGCGGGTTCCCCAACCCGGGTCTGCCTCCCCACTCCCCCCGTCAGACCGACATCTCCAAGCCCGCGGAGAAGCGCGCCGAGCGACTCGTCGCCTTCATGTTCCTCCTCAGCGTGGTCGGGACCGTCATCTTCATCGCGGCGTACTTCCTCGTCACGCCGCTGGACACCAACATCTTCGCGGAGGAGGGCACTCCCCGCGCGCTGTGGTGGTCCAACCTCGTCGCGGGCCTCGGCCTCGCGATCGCGGTGTTCTTCATCGGCGCCGCGGCGGTGCACTGGGCCAAGACGCTCATGCCCGACGAGGAGTGGGTCGAGGAACGCCATGACGTCCGCGGCTCCGACGAGACGCGCAAGGTCGCTGCCGAGATGATCACCGGCGGCCTGGCGGAGACCGGCATCGGCCGTCGTCCCGTCATGGTCACCGCGATGGTGGCGGCCCTCGCGGCCCTTCCCATCGCCGTGCTCGCCCCGCTGTCGACGCTGGGCCCGCTCCCGGGCAACAAGCTCCACCACACCTTCTGGGGCCACAACCCGGGCCAGCGCCTGGCCCGCGACCACGACGGCACGCCGATCAAGCTGTCCGACGTCGCGATGAACTCGATCTTCCACGTCATGCCCGAGGGCCTCACGCACGAGACCCCGCACCACCTCGAGGAGCGCGCGAAGGCCGCGGCCGTGATCGTGCGCATCGACCCCAAGCTCGCGAAGAACGACGAGTCGATGTCGATGGGTGTGGAGGGCGTGCTCGCCTTCTCGAAGATCTGCACCCACGTCGGGTGCCCGGTCGCGCTCTACGAGCAGCAGACGCACCACATGCTCTGCCCGTGCCACCAGTCCACCTTCGACGTCACCGACGGCGCCAAGGTGATCTTCGGCCCGGCCCACCGTCCGCTGCCGCAGCTGCCGATCGAGGTCGACGCCGAGGGGTATCTCGTGGCCCCCGGCGACTTCACCGAGCCGATCGGTCCCAGCTTCTGGAACATCCACAAGGACAAGTGATCTCATGACGACCACGACTCCCAGCACCCGGAAGCAGTCTTCCGACGGCGACTCCCGCATCCTCAAGCTCGGTGCGGTGGGCGGCGACTTCCTCGACCAGCGTCTCTCCGGCGCCGGCTTCGTGAAGTTCTTCGCGCGCAAGGTCTTCCCGGACCACTGGTCCTTCATGTTCGGTGAGATGGCGCTGTACAGCTTCGTCATCCTGCTGATCTCCGGCGTCTTCCTGACGATGTTCTTCGACCCCTCCATGGAGGAGGTCATCTACAACGGCCCGTACGAGGCGCTCCAGGGCGCCACGGTCTCCCGCGCCTTCGAGTCGACGATGGAGATCGCGTTCGAGGTCAAGGGCGGTCTGCTGTTCCGGCAGATGCACCACTGGGCAGCGCTCGTGTTCATGGTCGCGATCTTCGTGCACATGTTCCGCGTGTTCTTCACCGGCGCGTTCCGCAAGCCCCGCGAGCTCAACTGGCTCATCGGCTTCTCCCTCATGGTGCTCGGCATGGTCGCCGGCTTCTCCGGCTACTCCCTCCCGGACGACGTCCTCTCCGGCAACGGCCTGCGCGTGGTCGACGGCCTGATGAAGTCGATCCCGATCGTCGGCACCTACCTGTCGATGCTGCTCTTCGGCGGCGAGTTCCCGGGCACCGACATCATCCCGCGACTGTTCACGATCCACATCCTGCTCGTGCCCGCGGCGATCCTGGGCCTCATCGCGATCCACCTCGTGCTCGTGGTCGTGCACAAGCACACCCACTACGCGGGCCCGGGCCGCACCAACCGCAACGTCGTGGGACACCCGGTGCTACCGGTGTTCGGCGCGAAGGCAGGCGGCTTCTTCTTCCTCGTCTTCGGCATCATCACGCTGATCTCGGCGACCACCTCGATCAACGCGATGTGGGTCTACGGCCCGTACGATCCCTCCCCCGTCTCGGCCGGCTCGCAGCCCGACTGGTACATGCTCTGGACCGACGGCGGCCTGCGCCTCATCCCGGGCTGGGAGTTCACGATCTTCGGCTACGTGATCTCGCTGAACATGCTGATCCCGATGGCGATCTACGGCGGGCTGCTCGCCTTCCTCGCCCTCTACCCGTTCATCGAGTCCTGGGTCACCGGCGACGACCGTGAGCATCATCTCGCGGACAAGCCGTACAACGCACCCGTGCGCACCGGCATCGGCGTCGCCTGGATCGTCTCGTACCTGATCCTCGCGCTGGCGGCGACCAACGACCTCATCGCGATCGCCCTGCAGCTCTCGATCAACGACCTCACCTGGCTGTTCCGGATCTCCTTCTTCGTGGCTCCGGTGCTGGCCTTCTACATCACGAAGCGCCTGTGCCTCTCGATCCAGCGTCAGAAGCGCGATCTGGTTCTGCACGGCCGGGAGACCTCTCGCATCGTTCGCACCGGCTCCGGCGACATGATCGAGATCCACGAGCCGCTGGACGAGTACGAGCGCTGGGAGCTCGTCGCCCACGACGACTACCGTCCGCTCAAGGCGGGCAAGGGAGTCTCCTCCCTGCGCGCCAAGGCCACCAGCTTCTTCTTCAAGGACCGCATCGAGCCGGTCACCCCGGCGTCGCTCCGCGAGGCGATGGAGCACGCCGGCCACGAGAAGCATCTGGTCGACGAGGCCACGGGCGGCGACTACCGCACCCCGGCCGAGAAGGTCGTGCACTGACCCGCTGCTGACCGCACCGGCCGGCAGGCGAGGAAGGGCCCCGAGGATCATTCCTCGGGGCCCTTCCTTCTGCGTGCTGATCCCTGCGTCGCCAGCGCCGCACCTCACGGAGGCTCCCCCTGCCCGGCAGCGGGCTCCCTCCCCCGGCCTGTCGACGCGATGTCAGTCCCTGAGGGGGCTTCCCGCGCCGGCGCGTCCTGTCGCATCGGAGCGACCGGCGACCGCCTCGACGAGATAGCGGCCGGCGACGAGCCCCAGGCGCGGTTCGGCGCGCCGCAGCGCACGCATCGACCGCAGAGGCGCCCTCGAGGCGTCCAGCCCCGCGTGCTCGAGCACGCCGCGCGCCCAGGCGACAGCGCGCTCCTCGCCCGGCTCACCGCCGAAGAGCTGGGCGATCCGCGCTCGCGCACGATCACTGGGAGTTCTGCTGGAGCTGATCATCTCGTCCGTCTCCTGATCGTCGTGAGGTGGCACCGCACGAGACGCTCCGCGGCGACTCGTGCCCCCTGACATGTCGTCGCGAACGAGCGGCCGACGTACAGGGCATCCACGGGACAAGCTAGCACCGGCCCCCTCCGCCACCGCGAGAACCCGTCCGGAAGCGAGAGAACGCGCCACTTGATGTGCACGGTGGCGTTCCACCTCGGGCGAGCAGGGACCGCACCGTGGCTATCACGTAGTTCTTCAGCTGTATATCACGCTATCGATGCGTCAGGGTGTTGAACCCGGCTCCAGGCGAGACCTCTGCACCAGCTGCTGCTTCTCCCCCATGTGATGCGCAGCATCGATACGAAGTGGCATCCGGAAGGAGGCGGGCGGTCGACGAATCGGTCAGCGCGTCCTCCTGCCCCGGTCCGTCCACTCGTCAGCAAACGTCCCACACGGTGCCTCGCCCGGAGAGTGCGTCCGCTCGGACGGGCGAGCCCTCCCTGGTCCGTGGACGATGAGCGGTGCCCCCCCCGCCCCGAGAGAACGGACAGCGCCTCGGGCGAGGCGCGCACCCCGCGGGGGACGCGTGGACGCCCCCACGAGACGCAGCGCCCCTCCGTAGCGTGCGCCCCTCCGTAGCGTGCGCGCCGGGCGTTGCGTGCGCGCCGGGAACGAGGCATGCGCCCCGTGGGAGGCGTCGGCCTCGGCTGATGTGCCGGCCCCAGCGGACACGTGAGTCCGGAGAGGATCCGGCGCCCGTGACGTCATCCGCCGTCGGAGATGCAGGAAGGCCCCGCATCCGAGATGCGGGGCCTTCCTGGGATGCCTCGGAGCGAGGCGAGCGGCGCCGGCTCAGTGGGCGTGCTGGCCTCGGGAGAACTCGAGGACCCAGAGCAGGACGCCGTAGCCGGCGAAGAGGATGCCGAAGGCGAAGATCCACCAGCCGGCGGCCACGCCGAGGAAGCACAGCGCACCTCCGATGGCGGCCCACAGGGGAGCCCAGCTGTAGGGGCTGAAGCTGCCCTGCACGCCGGCCGAGCTCTCGAGGTCGCCGTCCTCCTCGTCGGAGGCGCCGAGGTCGTTCTTTCGGACCGCGAGGCTGGCGGTCATCGCGATCATGAACGCCAGGCCGGTCAGCGCGATCATCGCCGGGAAGCCGACGGTTTCGATGCCGAGGGGCTCGAAGTACCCCGTCAGCAGGCCGTACGCGACGGTGACGATCAGGAAGAAGACACCGAGGATCCAGAAGATCTTTGCGGTTGCTCTCATGTCAGTTGCTCCTGGGGTGGTCGAGAGGCTCTTCCGCGAGCATGTGGTCCTGCAGGGCGACCTCCGGGTGATGGAGATCGAACGCAGGCCGCTCGGAGCGCACACGGGGCAGCGAGTGGAAGTTGTGGCGCGGCGGCGGGCAGGACGTCGCCCACTCGAGGGAGGCACCGTAGCCCCACGGGTCGTCGACCTCGACCTTCTTCCCCTTCAGGTGGGTCAGAACCACGTTGAGGAGGAAGGGCAGGGTGGAGACTCCCATGATGAACGCACCGACGGTCGAGATCTGGTTCATCCAGTCGAAGCCGTCCTCGGCGAGGTAGTTCACGTAACGACGCGGTGCGCCGGCCACGCCCAGCCAGTGCTGGATCAGGAAGGTCATGTGGAAGCCGATGGTCAGCAGCCAGAAGTGGAGCTTGCCGATGCCCTCGCTGAGCTTGTAGCCGAACATCTTGGGCCACCAGAAGTAGAAGCCCGCGAACATCTCGAAGACCACGGTGCCGGCCATCACGTAGTGGAAGTGGGCGACCACGAAGTACGTGTCGGAGATGTGGAAGTCCAGCACCGGCGAGGACAGGATGACGCCGGTCAGACCGCCGAAGATGAAGGTGGTGAGGAACCCGAGGGTGAACAGCATCGGCGTCTCGAAGGTCAGCGAGCCCCTCCACATCGTGCCGATCCAGTTGAAGAACTTCACGCCCGTGGGCACGGCGATGAGCATCGTCATGAAGGCGAAGAAGTCCAGCATGACTGCGCCGGTGGTGTACATGTGGTGCGCCCACACGGTCACCGACAGCGCCGCGATCGAGATCGTCGCGCCGACCAGGGTCTTGTAGCCGAAGATCGGCTTGCGCGAGAAGACCGGGATGATCTCCGAGGCGATGCCGAAGAACGGCAGGGCTAGCACGTACACCTCGGGGTGGCCGAAGAACCAGAACAGGTGCTGCCACAGGACAGGACCGCCGTTGGCGGGATCGAAGATGTTCGCGTCGAAACGGCGATCGGCGCCGAGCGCCAGCAGCGCGGAGGCCAGCGGCGGGAAGGCCATGAGCACCAGCACACCGGTGATCAGGGTGTTCCAGGTGAAGATCGGCATGCGGAACATGGTCATGCCGGGCATGCGCATGCAGATGATCGTGGTGATGAAGTTGACCGAGCCCAGGATCGTGCCGAAGCCCTGCAACGCCAATCCGAAGACCCACAGATCACCGCCCAGGCCGGGCGAGAACGTCGTGTCCGACAGCGGCGCGTAGGCGAACCAGCCGAAGGACGCGGCACCCTGCGGGGTGAGGAAGCCGGCCACCACGATGAGCGAGCCGAACAGCGTGATCCAGAAGGCGAACATGTTCAGCCGCGGGAAGGCCATGTCCACGGCGCCGATCTGGAGCGGCACGAGGTAGTTCGCGAAGCCGTTGAACAGCGGGGTGCCGAACATCAGCAGCATGATCGTGCCGTGCATGGTGAACAGCTGGTTGTACTGGTCCTTGGAGACCACGACCTGCAGTCCGGGCTCCCACAGCTCGGTGCGGATGCCGAGCGCGAGCAGGCCGCCGAACGCGAAGAACGCGAACGCCATGCCCATGTACATCATGCCGATCAGCTTGTGATCGGTGGTGGTCAGGAGCTTGAAGAACTGGCTCCCCAGGTTGGTGGGGCGCTCCTCCTGGAACCGCGCGGGCGCCGTGGTGGTCGGCGAGGCGGTGACGTCGGTGCTCACTGGTCGTCTCCCTCGTTGCCGCTGGTCGCGGTCTCCTCGGTGTAGCGAGGACCGGCGTCGTCATGCTTCTCGCGCATGCTCCACTCCTCCTCGTTGCGGTTGAGGTCCACGCCGAGCTGGCCCTCGTAGCCCTGCTGGCGCAGCTCCTCCATGTGGGCGTCGTAGTCCTCCTGGGACACGACCTTCAGCGTGAAGAGCATGTCGGAGTGGTACTCGCCGCACAGCTCGGCGCACTTGCCGGAGTACTCGCCGATGCGCGTGGGGGTCACCTGGAAGCTGGTGGTGTGCCCCGGCATCATGTCCTTCTTGTAGAGGAAGTCCACGACCCAGAACGAGTGGATCACGTCGCGCGAATCGAGGCGGAACTCGACGGTCTGGTCGACGGGCACCCACAGCTCGGGCAGCGCCTCCTCGGCGCCCGGCTCGCCGGTGGCGAAGGACTGCACGCCCGCGGGCTCGTGGACGTTGTCGTCGACGTAGTTGAAGTCCCAGCTCCACTGCTTGGCGACGACGTTGACGGTCACGTCGGGCTCGGCGACGTGCATCTCGATCTCGCGCGCATCGCGCTGGGTGAAGTAGAAGAGGGTCAGCACCATCACCACGGGCACGAGCGTGAACATCAGCTCGAGCGGCACGTGGTAGCGAAGCTGGATCGGGAAGCCCTTGTCGTTCTTCCGGCGGCGGTAGGCCACCGCGCACCAGATGGTCAGGCCCCAGATGATGAGGCCGACGACGACCAGCACGGACCAGGACCCGACCCAGAGGTTCGTGATCCTCTCGGTCTGGCTGGTGACCTCCTGGCCGTCGTCGGGGCCGGGGAGGAACCCGCGCTGCTGCGCCTGGGTGCAGCCGGCGAGGACCAGTGTGGCCAGGGCGAGGCCGGCTGCCGCTGCGCGACGGCCGCGCCGCGCGCGCTTGGGGACCTGGGGGATCACAGGGGATGACCTTCCGCTCGTCGTCTCCTGCCCTCGTCGCCGACCCGGACGGAGGTTCCGGGACGGCTCCGCGGCGCGGAGCTGGTACTGACGTGGGCTGAACACACCCACAGTGCCGCGCCCGCCCCTGAGGAGCGAGCCGTGGCGAGCCCGGGAAGGCCCGTCACTTGACGGCACCTCGTCATCATACGGCGTCCGACGGGTGGTGCGGGCACTTCGACCCACCGTGGACCTCCCCTTTCGCGGCGCCGTGACCGGTCCGTGATCTGCACGTCGCCACGATCACACCCTCAGCACCCGGGAAGGGCCGTCCCACCGGGCGCGGAGCGCATGCGGAAGGGCCCGGGCCGCGTCGCGAGGACGTGGCCCGGGCCCTTCGGCGCGGCAGGGCGGGACTCAGGAGAAGGAGTCGCCGCAGGCGCAGGAGCTGCCCGCGTTGGGGTTGTCGATCGTGAAGCCCTGCTTCTCGATGGTGTCGGAGAAGTCGATGACGGCACCGCTGAGGTACGGGCTGCTCATCTTGTCGACGATCACCTCGACGCCCTCGAAGTCGACGACCTGGTCGTCGTCCATCAGGCGCTCGTCGAAGTAGAGCTGGTAGATCAGTCCGGAGCAGCCGCCGGGCTGCACCGCGATCCGCAGGCGGAGGTCGTCACGGCCCTCCTGCTCCAGCAGGCTCGTGACCTTCTGTGCGGCGCCGGACGTGAGGGTGACGCCGTGCGCCGCGGCGGGACGCTCGGTGGTGGTCGTGGTCATGCGGTCCTCCTCGAAGCTCGATTCCGCCCAGGATACGCCTCGGTCGCCGGGAACGGGGAGGACCGTCGGCGGCGAGCCGCCTCACGTCCCTGCACCGGTCGACGAGGACCGCCCCGGCTGACAGCCGCGGAGCAGCTCCCCGCCCCTGCCGCCGTCACAGCGCGCCGCGGAAGAGCGCCACCAGGATCACACCGGCGTACCCGAGGAGCACGCCGGCGATCGCGCCCGTGGCGCCGTCCCGGCTGCGTCCCCTCAGCACGAGCAAGACGGCTGCGACGATCACGGCGAGGACCACGAGCGCTCCCCACCACAGCAGGAAGTAGCCGGAGAAGAAGCCGATCGCGAGGCCCACCACCAGCAGCGGGATCATCAGCGGGGAGACCGGCGCGGGCTCCTGCCCGCTCCCCCGGTCGGCCCCGGCGCCCCGGCGGCCCGGTCCCTGACCGCTCATGCCCCGTCCCCGTCGCGGACCTGCGAGGCGCTCTCCGCGAGAGCGCCGGCGCCGCGCAGCAGCAGAGCCTCGGCGAGGCAGACCTTCGCGAACTCTCCGAGGTGGAGGGACTCGTCGATGCCGTGCGCACGGGACTCGGGGTCCTCGACCCCGGTGACGAGCACCTCGGCCTGCGGGAAGACCTCGAGCAGGTCGGCGATGAACGGGATGGAGCCGCCGAGCCCGGTGTCCACCGCCTCGGTGCCCCACGACCGTGCGAAGGAACGGCGGGCGAGGTCCATCGCGGGCGAGCTCTGCGCGGCGCTGAAGGGTCGGCCTTGCTCTCCGGGGTGGATCGTGACACGCGCCGTGGACGGGGCGTGGGACTCGAGATGGGCGGTCAGCGCCTCCATGGCTCGCTCGGGGTCCTCGCCCGGCGGGATCCGCAGCGACACCTTGGCGCGTGCGAGGGGCACGAGCGTGTTGGAGGCGTCGCGCACCGAGGGGGCGTCGATGCCGATCACCGACAGCGCCGGACGGGTCCACAGGCGAGCGGTCAGCGGGCCCTCGCCCGAGAGGTCGGCCCCCTCGACGACGCCGGCGTCGCGGCGGTAGTCGGCCTCGTCCATCTCGACGCTCGGGTCCTCGGCGCGTCGCAGCCCCTCGACGGCGACCGTGCCGTCCTCGTCGTGCAGGGTCGCGAGCAGGCGGCTGAGCTGCGTGAGGGCGTCGAGCACGGGGCCGCCGAACAGGCCGGAGTGGACGGCGTGGTCCAGGGCCCGCACCTCGACCACGAGGTCGACCAGTCCGCGCAGGCTCGTGGTCAGCGCCGGGGTTCCCACCGCCCAGTTCGCGGAGTCCGCGACGATGATGAGGTCGGCCGCGAGCGCGTCGCGGTGCGCCTCGATGAAGGGGCGGAAGGTCGGGGAGCCCGCCTCCTCCTCGCCCTCGACGAAGACGCTCACGCCGATGCCGTCGGCCGCGAGCTCCTCGCCGACCAGGCGCAGCGCGGTGACGTGGGCCATGATGCCGGCCTTGTCGTCGGCCGCGCCGCGCCCGTAGAGGCGCCCGTCGCGCTCGACGGGCTCGAAGGGGTCGCTGCTCCAGTCGGAGACCTCGCCGGTGGGCTGCACGTCGTGGTGAGCGTAGAGCAGCACCGTCGGGTGCCCCGGGGCGGCCGGGCTGCGCCCGATGACCGCGGGGCTGCCGCCCGCGACGGACTCGATGTCCACCTGCTGCATGCCGGCGCCGCGCAGCAGCTCGGCGACGGCCTCGGCGCTGCGGCGCACGGGCTCCTGGTCGTAGCCCTCGAAGGCGATCGACGGGATCCGCACCAGATCCTTCAGGTCATCGATCGCGGCGGGGAGCAGGGGTTCCAGGCGTTCGCGCAGCGCCTGCACCTCCTCCTGGGAGGCGACTTCGGCGGTGGGCGAGACGGGGTCTTCGTTCAGGCTCATGGCCCTCACGGTACCGCCGCGGCCAGGCGACGGGACCGGGCGCCGGGCGTGCCCGCGCCGCGGTCCCAGGCGGCTCTCGTCCCCGTCGCCTAGAATGCCCCGGTGATCTTCCGCAAGTCCGAGCCCCCGCATCCCGCCGAGCAGTCCTCGGCCCCCTCCCGCCCCGGCACCAAGGGCCGCCCCACGCGCACCCGCAAGGAGGCCGAGGCGGCGCGCCGCCGTCCGCTGGTCGTCGACGACCGCAAGGAGGCGCGCAAGCGGGATCGCGAGCGCGCCTCCCAGGAGCGCATGGAGGCGCAGCAGGCGCTGGTGACCGGCGATGAGCGGAAGATGCCGGCGCAGCACCGCGGCCCCGAGCGCCGCTACGTGCGCGACGTCGTGGACTCGCGTCGCAACATCGCCGAGTACTTCTTCCCGATCGCACTGGTGTTCATGCTGGTGGCGCTGGTGCTGCCGCTGATCCGTCCGGAGATCACCACCGTGATGAGCACGGGCATGATCGTCGTGCTGTGGGGCGGCATCGCGCTGTGCGTGATCGACAGCCTCATCCTGCGTCGCTCGCTGCGGTCCAAGCTCACCGAGCGCTTCGGCTCGGTGGGGCAGGGCCTGGTGGGCTACGGGATCATGCGGGCGATCCAGATCCGCCGCTTCCGCCTGCCCAAGCCGCAGATCAAGCACGGCGAAGCGCCTCGCTGAGCGACTCCCCCGGGACCACGAGACCGGCCGACGCGATCACTCGCGTCGGCCGTTCTCGTGTGCAGGGGGCTCAGGCCTTCGGGGAGGCGGTGCCCTCCTCGCCGTGCGGCGCGTCCTTCACGGCATCCTTCGGCGCGTCCTTCGCGGCGGGCTTCGCGTCGACTCCCGCCTCCTTGCGCTGCTGGGGCGTGATCGGGGCGGGGGCCGCGGTCAGCGGGTCATAGCCGTTGCCGGTCTTGGGGAACGCGATGACCTCTCGGATCGACTCCTCCCCGGCCAGCAGCGCCACGATCCGGTCCCAGCCGAAGGCGATGCCGCCGTGCGGCGGGGCGCCGAACTGGAAGGCGTCCAGCAGGAAGCCGAACTTCTCCTGCGCCTCCTCGGCACCGATCCCCATCACCTCGAAGACGCGCTGCTGCACGTCCTGGGAGTGGATGCGGATCGAGCCGCCGCCGATCTCGTTGCCGTTGCAGACGATGTCGTAGGCGTAGGCGAGGGCGCTGCCCGGGTCCGTGTCGAAGGTGTCGAGGAACTCGGGCTTCGGCGAGGTGAAGGCGTGGTGGACGGCGGTCCAGGCGCCGCCGCCCACGGCGACGTCCCCGGCCGCACGGGCGTCCGCGGCGGGCTCGAACATCGGCGCGTCGACGACCCACACGAAGGCGAAGGCGTCCTCGTCGATGAGCCCGAGCTTCTCGGCGATCTCGTTCCGGGCCGCGCCGAGCAGGGCGCGGGAGCTCTTCGGCTCGCCGGCGGCGAAGAAGACGCAGTCGCCGGGGGCCGCGCCGGTCTTCTCGAGCAGACCCGCCTTCTCCTGCTCGGAGATGTTCTTGGAGACGGGACCGGTGAGGGTCCCGTCCTCCTGGACGAGCACGTAGGCGAGACCCTTCGCACCGCGCTGCTTGGCCCACTCCTGCCAGGCGTCGAGCTGGCGACGGGGCTGGGAGGCGCCGCCGGCCATGACGACCGCGCCGACGTACGGGGCCTGGAACACGCGGAAGGGCGTGTCCGCGAAGTACTCGGTCATCTCGACCAGCTCGAGGTCGAAGCGCAGGTCGGGCTTGTCGGAGCCGTAGCGTCGCATCGACTCGGCGTAGGTGATGCGCGGGAAGGGGCCGGAGATCTCGTGGCCGGCCTTCGCCCAGACGGCGGAGAGGATCTGCTCGGCCAGGGCGATCACGTCCTCCTGGTCCACGAAGCTCATCTCGACGTCGAGCTGGGTGAACTCGGGCTGACGGTCGGCGCGGAAGTCCTCGTCGCGGTAGCAGCGGGCGAGCTGGAAGTACTTCTCGATGCCGCCCACCATGAGCAGCTGCTTGAACAGCTGCGGGGACTGCGGCAGCGCGTACCAGGAGCCCGGGGCGAGGCGCGCGGGGACCAGGAAGTCGCGGGCGCCCTCGGGGGTGGAGCGGGTCAGGGTCGGGGTCTCGACCTCGACGAAGCCCTGGTCCAGGAGGGTGTCGCGCGCGGCGCGGTTCACCTCGGAGCGCAGGCGCATCGCGGCGGCCGGGCCCTGCCGGCGCAGGTCGAGGTAGCGGTAGCGCAGGCGGGTCTCCTCGCCCACCTCGCTGTGCTCGTCGAGCTGGAAGGGCAGCGGTGCGGAGGTGCTGAGCACCTCGACCTCGGTCGCGGTGACCTCGATCTCGCCGGTGGGCAGCTGCGGGTTCTCGTTGCCCTCGGGGCGGCGGTTGACGGAGCCGGTCACCTTCAGCACGTACTCGCTGCGCAGGTGCATCGCCTCGTCCTCGCGCACGACGACCTGGGTGACGCCCGCGGCGTCGCGCAGATCGAGGAACGTCACGCCGCCGTGGTCACGGCGACGGCCGATCCAGCCGGTGAGGGTGACGGTCTGTCCGATGTGCTCCTGGCGGAGCTCACCGGCGGTGTGGGTGCGCAGCACGGGATGTCCTTCGCGGTGTCGGGGGTCGGTGGCTCCCCGGCGCGGGGCGCGCGGGGTCCGGCGCACGGGGTGCGCGGAGAGGCCAGCCTACCGTCCGGGGTGAGGGATCTCGCCACCGCCGACCTGTCGGAGCGGGCCCTCTCCCCCGTAGACTCGAGTTCTGTTCGACCTGCCGGAGCGCAGGTCCTTCCGCCCGAGTCCGCCCGAGCATGCCGTGCCCCGCGCATGGCGCCCGCAGCGCGGAATGTATGGGCAGCCACGCCCTGCGACCTGTTGGGGCCTGTTGAAACCCCTGACCGTCGTAAGGACGCCATGACCGAATCCCGCCCTGCCCCCGATGCCATCGACCCCGCCGACGGGTCCGACGTCGCTGCCGAGACCGTGACCGAGAGCACCGAGGGGGCGGGCGCGCAGAGCGGGACCGCCACGTCGGCCGCCGAGGAGCCGCAGGCCCCGGCCGGACCCAGCTTCGACGACATCGACCTGCCGGCGCCGCTGCGGCGCGCGGTCGACGAGCTCGGCTTCACCACCCCCTCGGCGATCCAGGCGCAGGCGATCCCCTCGCTGCTCGAGGGGCGCGACGTGATCGGCGTCGCCCAGACCGGCACCGGCAAGACGGCCGCCTTCGGCCTGCCGCTGCTGGCCGCCGTCGACCCGTCCGTCCGCGAGGTGCAGGCGCTGGTGCTCGCCCCGACCCGTGAGCTCGCGATGCAGGTCGCCGACGCGATCTCCTCCTTCGCCACCTCCATGGGCGGGCTCGACGTGGTCGCCCTGTACGGCGGCTCGCCCTACGGCCCGCAGGAGCGCGCGCTCTCCCGCGGCGCCCAGGTCGTCGTCGGCACCCCCGGCCGCGTGATGGACCACATGCGTCGCGCGAACCTCAAGCTGGACACGATCCGCTTCGCGGTCCTGGACGAGGCCGACGAGATGCTGCGCATGGGCTTCGCGGAGGACGTCGAGGAGATCCTCTCCCACTCCCCCGAGAGCCGTCAGGTCGCGCTGTTCTCCGCCACGATGCCCGCCGCGATCCAGCGCGTGGCGCAGACCCACATGAAGGACCCGGTGCGCGTGAGCGTCACCCCGCAGTCCTCCACCGTCAAGAGCGTCACCCAGACGTACGCGGTGGTGCCCTTCAAGCACCGCACCGGAGCGCTCGCGCGCGTGCTGGCCACCTCGTCCGCCGAGGCGGCGATCGTGTTCGTGCGCACCCGCGCCGCCGCCGAGGAGGTGGGCTCCGCGCTGGTGGCCCGTGGCCTGATCGCGGCGTCGATCAGCGGCGACGTGCCGCAGAAGGAGCGCGAGAAGATCGTCGAGCGGCTCCGCGACGGCTCCCTGCAGGTGCTCGTCGCCACCGATGTCGCCGCCCGCGGCCTGGACGTCGAGCGGATCGGCCTGGTGGTGAACTTCGACGTGCCCAAGGAGGCGGAGTCGTACGTCCACCGCATCGGCCGCACCGGTCGCGCGGGCCGCACAGGCGAGGCGCTGACCTTCATCGGCCCGCACGAGCGCCGTGCGCTGAAGAACATCGAGCGCGCCACCAAGCAGACCCTCGCCGAGGCGGACATCCCCTCGCCTCGCGACGTCTCCAAGCATCGCCTCGCCGCACTGCTGACCCAGGTCCCCGAGCGGATCGAGCGGGGCCGTCTGGAGCTGTACCGCGAGCTGATCGGCGAGTTCGTCGCCGAGAACGAGATCGACCCGCTCGAGCTCGCCGCGGTGCTCGGCGCGATGACCGTGGGCGACGAGGGCCCCGGCGCGGCGACGGAGGACGAGGAGTTCACCGGCGCGCAGCTGCGCGGCGACGACCGCGAGCGCGGCGACCGCGGCCCGCGGGAGGCGACGCCGACGGAGCGCGGGTACACCTCCTACAAGGTCGGGGTCGGCCACTCCCACGGTGCGCGTCCGCCGGGCATCGTCGGCGCCATGACCGGCGAGGGCGGCCTGCACGGCAAGGACATCGGCAAGATCCAGATCTTCCCGCACTTCTCGCTGGTCCAGATCCGCGGCTCGCTCACCCCGGAGCAGATGGACCGCATCAGCCGGGCGAAGCTCGGCGGGCGCGAGCTGCGCATCGGCCCGGACCGCGGGCCGCGCGGGGGCAAGGGTCCGCGTCGTGACGCCGAGCGTCCCTTCCGCCGCGACGACCGTCCGCGCCGTGACGACCGCGGCGGCCGCCCCGAGGGCAGGCGCCGCCCCTTCCGCCGGGAGGGCTGAGCAGCACAGCACAGGACCCCGTCACCCTTCCGGGTGGCGGGGTCCTGTCGTCGTCGGGATCGCGGGGCGCGAACGGGGTCGGCCCGGCGGCGGGGTCAGCCCTGCTTCTGCTGGGCCTCGGCGTAGGCCTTGCGGACCTCGTCCATGTCCAGGTTCTTCACCTGGCCGATGAGGTCCTCGAGCGCGGACTGAGGCAGGGCGCCGGCCTGGGAGAAGACCGGGATGCCCTCGCGGTAGGCGACCAGGGTCGGGATGGAGGTGACGCCGTAGCGCATGGCGAGGTCCTGCTGGTCCTCGGTGTCAACCTTCGCGAAGGTGACGTCCTCGTGCGTCTCCGAGGCCTCCTCGTAGATCGGGGAGAAGCGCTGGCACGGCACGCACCAGCCCGCCCAGAAGTCGATCAGGACGATGCCGTCCTCGACGGTCTTGTCGTGGTTCTCGGTGGTCAGAGTCAGCGTAGCCATGACCCCTGGAACGCCGCGGCCCCAGGGATCATTCCCCTGGGGCCGTGATGTGAGCCAGCTCATCCGAGGCCGACCGGAGAGGCGGTCAGTCCGCCTGCTCCTCCTGGGCGGCGAGGATGCGCGGGCGCAGGTCCTCGGCCGGGGGCTGCCAGGTGGTGGCGTCGGCCGCGGACTGGTCGCCGCTGCGGATGTCCTTGACCTCCCCGGCGGTGCCGTCCTCGCCGGGGAACCAGACGAAGGGGATGCCTCGGCGGTCGGCGTAGCGGATCTGCTTGCCGAACTTCGCGGCGCTCGGGGCGACCTCGCAGGGGACGCCGCGGGCGCGCAGCGCACGGGCGGCCGCATCGCTGCGTCCCCGGTGCTCCTCGTCGGCGACCGAGACGAGCACGCAGGTGGGGACCGCGCGGCTCGGCGCCGCCATCCCGGCCGAGACGAGGCGGGAGACCAGCCGCGAGAGGCCGATGGAGAGGCCGACGCCGGGATAGGTGTGCCGGTTGTCGGAGGCGAGGCGGTCGTAGCGCCCGCCGGAGCAGATCGAGCCGAGCGACTCGTGCCCGGCCACGAAGCTCTCGAACACGGTGCCGGTGTAGTAGTCCAGGCCGCGGGCGATCGAGAGGTCCGCGACGATCATGCCGGGCACGGCCGCCTCGACCCGCTCGATGACGGCGGTGAGCTCGGCGATGCCCTCCTCGACCATCTCGCCGCTGCCGCCGAGGTCGCGGACCTGCTGGGCGAAGGAGACGTCACGGGTGCGGATCGAGGCGAAGGCGAGCGCCCTGCGCGCCTGCTCCTCGCTCGCGCCGGCCTCGTCGCGCAGCAGGGCGGCCACGGCCTCGGCGCCGATCTTCGGGAGCTTGTCCAGGGCGCGCAGCACGGGGGTGTGGTCCTCGAAGCCGATCGCGCGGAAGAAGCCCTCGGAGAGGCGGCGGGTGTTGGCGTGGATGCTCACCTGCGGCAGCGGCAGGCGAGAGAGGATCTCCGCCATCACGATCGCGACCTCGGCCTCGACGTGGCCGGGCAGGGCGTCCTGGCCGATCACGTCGAGATCGGCCTGGTAGAACTCGCGGAAGCGGCCGTCCTGGGGGCGCTCGCCGCGCCACACCTTCTGGATCTGGTAGCGCCGGAAGGGGAAGGCGAGGTCGTTCTGGTGCTCGAGCACGTAGCGCGCGAGCGGGACGGTGAGGTCGAAGTGCAGGCCGAGGGTGCGGGAGCGGTCGGCGCCGGCGTCCTCGTCGCCCTCCTCGGCGTGGAGGCGGCGCAGCACGTACACCTCCTTGTCGATCTCGCCCTTGCGCAGCAGCTGCTCGAGCGGCTCGACCGCGCGCGTCTCGATGCCGGAGAACCCGTGCAGCTCGGCGACCTCCCGGAACACGTCGATCACGTGCTGCTCGACGAGACGCTCGGAGGGGAGCCACTCCGGGAATCCTGACAGGGCGGCGATCTTCGCCATGCGGTGCACTTCCTTCTGGTCGTCTGCGGTGCGCGCCCATTATCCCCTCTCGAGGGCGGGCGTGCCCGAGGCGCGGTCGCCCGGTGCCGGACGAGGCGGAACGCCGGCGCGCTCCGCTGTAGAGTTCCGTGACGTGGTCGCCCCGGTCCGCCCGTGACGAGCACCCCATCAGCCCGGCCGTCCTGGTGACGGCAGTGTCCCGCCCCGCAGCGGATCCCATCGAAGGAGCTCATCGTGAGCGAGTCCGAGACTTCCCTCCCCGCCGACCAGGCAGCCGCCCAGCCCGCCGACGCCGTCGTCGACGCCGCGGCCGAGCAGACCTCCGCGGAGCCGTCCGCCCCCGAGGCGCAGACCGCGCCCGCCGAACAGGCGACCACGGAGCAGGCCACCGACACCGAGCAGGTCGATCCCGTCCCCGCCGAGACCGGCGAGCAGGCCGACGAGGCCGAGCAGAGCGCCTCGACCGACGAGTCCCCCGCGGCCGACGCGACCGACTCGGAGGCCACGGCCTCCTCGGACGACGCGACTGCCACGGACGACGCGACTCCTACGGACGACTCGGCCTCCGCGGCGGACGCGAGCGCCTCTCCCGCCGCGGCGACGCCTGCACCGTCCCCCGCGCCGAAGCCCGCGCCGGGCGGTCCCCGCCCGCGCCCGGCCGCCCCGTCCCCCGCCGCCCTGGCGGGGAAGAAGCCGACGGCGGCCCTGCTGCCCGTCGCCCCCGCGGCCGCCGAGCACGACCCCGCCGAGATCGCCGCGGCGAAGGCCTTCGGCAGCGTGGCGGAGGACGGCACCGTCACCGTCCAGGACGGCACCCAGGTGCGCACGATCGGCACCACGACCGAGGCCGACCACGACGCCGCGCTCGAGCCCTTCGCGAAGGGGTACCTGGACCTGGTCGCCTTCCTCGACCAGACCGCCTCCGCCCTCACCGCGCCCGAGCACACCCAGAACGAGCTCAACCGGCTCCTGGAGAACCTCCGCAAGAACATGAAGGAGCCGCAGGTCGTCGGCGACATCCCGGCGCTGCGCGCCCGTGCCTCCGAGCTGCGCGAGCAGGCGAAGGAGAAGATCCGGGCGCTCGAGGCGAAGCGGGCCGAGGGCCGGGAGGCCGCGACCCGTCGCCGCACCGAGTTCGTCGAGTCGATCGAGGCCCTGGTCGCCACCGACCCGGAGCAGATCTCCTGGAAGAACGCCGGCGAGACGATGCGGCAGATGGTCCCGACGTGGAAGCAGATGCAATCCGAGGACATCGGGCTGGACCGTCCCACCGAGGAGGCGCTGTGGAAGCGGCTCTCGGCCGCCCGCGCCTCCTTCGACCGGATGCGCAAGCAGTTCTTCTCCCAGCTCGACGAGCGGCATGCCGAGGCCGCCGCCCACAAGGAGGAGCTCATCGCCCGCGCCGAGGCGATGCAGGACTCCACCGACTGGGGTCCGACGGTCCGGGCGTACAAGGACCTCATGGACCAGTGGCGGCGTGCGCCGCGCGGCAGCCGCAAGAAGGACGACGCCCAGTGGAAGCGGTTCAAGGCCGCCCAGGACACCTTCTTCGCGGCGCGCAACGCGGACCTCCACGAGACCGAGGCCGAGCAGCGCAAGAACCTCGAGGTGAAGGAGGCGCTGCTGGTGGAGGCCGAGACCCTCGACCCGCGCAAGGACCTCGACGCGGCGAAGTCCGCGCTGCGCTCGATCCAGGACCGCTGGGAGGAGGCGGGCAAGGTGCCGCGCGGCGACATGCGCCGGATCGACGACCGCCTGCGATCCGTCGAGCGTGCCGTGAAGGACGCTGAGCAGGCCGAGTGGCGCCGCACCGACCCGCGCACCAAGGCGCGCGTCGAGGGTGCGTCCTCGCAGCTGCACTCCGCGATCGCCTCCTACGAGGAGGCGCTGGAGAAGGCCCGTGCCGGCGGCGATCCGAAGAAGATCGCGGAGGCCGAGGCGGCGCTCGAGGCCCGCAAGGAGTGGCTCGCCGTGATCGAGCGCTCCGCCCGCGACCTGGGCTGAGGCGCCCGCGCACCGGCCCCCGGCGCGGCGCACCTCTCCTCCCCACTGCCCCGCTCGTCCACAGGGACGGGCGGGGCATTGCCGTGCGGACCGGTGCGGGCCAGGGTCGATGCATGGAGACCCTCGCCGCTGCCGCACCCGCACTCACCGCGCCCGCCCTCGGAGTGCCCGGCGACGCCGCGCTCCGCGCCGCCCTGGCGGACCCCGTGCTGCGCGAGGTCCTCGCCGACGACCCCGCACAGGACGCTCCCTCGCCCTGCGACCGCCCACCCCCTCCTGTGAGGCTGCGCCCGATCGGGCTGTGCGCGGCCTGGTCCCACCACGCGGCGGACCTCGCCCTCCCCCTCGGCGCCGAGCTGCAGCGCTGGGAGGAGACCCCCACCACCGCCGCGATGGTCGCCCGCGGGGAGATCGTCCGCCTGCTGCCCGGGGTGTTCCTGCCCCCGGATCTCCTCGGGACCTCGGTGCGCCGGGCGCTGGCGCTCGGCTGCGCCCTCGGGGAGCACCTGCAGCCCCATCACGTGATCGCCGGGAGGAGCGCCGCCTGGGTGCATCTGGGCGGTCGGCCGCCGGCACCGCTCGAGCTGCTCTCCCCCGCGCACCGCGGGATCCTCGCCGGCGTGGTCCAGCGCCATGCCCGGCTCGGCCCGGGCGACATCGACACCGTCGGAGGGGCACCCGTGACCACGCCCCGTCGCACCGCCTCGGATCTGCTGCGCTTCAGCCCCGAGGCGATCGCCCGCCCGCTGCTGCGGCGGCTCGAGCGGGCGGGCCTGGTGGAGCACGAGGAGCTGCGCGCGCATCTGCACCGGCTGCACCGGCACCCCGGCGTGCAGGAGGCCCGGGAGCGACTGGACCGGGCTCTCACACCGCCCACGGCGCGGTCGGACGCGGCACAGCGGGACTCCACGCTGCCGGGGACGACGCAGCGGGACGGGACGGGAAGGCACGATCCGCGAAAGCCCCGGGAGCAGCCGTCCGCGGTGCGGCCGCTCGCGGGGATGCGCCTCGAGGGCCCTCTGATCGCTGCCCGGAGCGAGCGGGAGCGGGCCGGTCCCCTCAGCTCGCCGTGAGCGGTGCGCCGAGGCCGACGGGCCGGCCGTCGGCCGTGACGCGGTAGACGTCGTAGACGCCCTCGACGCGCCTGACCTGGGCGAGCACGGACTGGAGGTGCGTGGGATCGGCCAGCTCGAAGGAGAAGAAGGTCGTCGCGAGCCGGTCGGTGTTCGACTGCGCCGAGGCGGAATGCAGATTGACCTGCTGCTCCGAGATCACCAGCGCCAGATCGGTGAGGAGCCGGGGGCGGTCCAGCGCCTCGACCTTGATGTGCACGAGATAGGCGGTGGAGTGCCGCCCTGACCAGCTCGCCTCGACCATGCGATCAGGCTGCTGCTCCTGGAGCTGGATCGCATTGGTGCAGCTGGTGTGGTGCACGGAGATGCCCGAGCCGCGGGTGATGAAGCCGACGATCGGATCGCCCGGCACCGGCGCGCAGCACTTGGCGAGCTTGACCCACAGGTCGGCATGGCCGTCCACGATGACGCCCTGGTCCGTCTCCGCCGTGTGCCGTTCGGCACGGCTGCCCCGCGGGCGGACCTTCGAGGGCAGGGTGATCTCGGCGAGGTCCTCCTCCGCGCCGTCGGCGCCGCCGAAGGAGGCGCGCAGCTTCTCGACGACGTGCTGGGCGCCGGTGTGACCCTCGCCGATCGAGGTGTACAGCGCGTCGATCGAGCCGAGGTTGAGCTCCGAGGCGATCGTGGCGAGCGTGTCGTGGGTGAGCAGGCGCCGCATGGGCAGGTCCTGCCGACGCAGCGCCTTGGCGAGCTCCTCCTTGCCCCGCTCGAGCGCCTCCTCGCGACGCTCCTTCGAGAACCACTGGCGGATCTTGTTGCGCGCTCTCGGGGACTTCACGAAGCCGAGCCAGTCCCGGCTGGGGCCGGCGTCGGCGGACTTCGAGGTGAAGACCTCCACGACGTCACCGGTCGCGAGCGCGGACTCCAGGGAGACCAGGCGCCCGTTGACCCGCGCCCCGATCGTGCGGTGCCCCACCTCGGTGTGGACCGAGTAGGCGAAGTCGACCGGGGTCGAGCCCTGCGGCAGGGCGAGCACGTCCCCCTTCGGCGTGAAGACGTACACCTCCTGCGTGTTGATCTCGAACCGCAGCGAGTCCAGGAACTCGCCGGAGTCGGTGGTCTCCTTCTGCCAGTCCATCAGCTGGCGCAGCCAGGCGGCGTCGTTCGTGATCGCCGCGGACTCGCCGCCGCCCTGGCCGCCCGCCATCGCCTTGTACTTCCAGTGCGCGGCGACGCCGTACTCGGCGCGGCGGTGCATCTCGCGGGTGCGGATCTGGACCTCGACCGGCTTGCCGGTCGGGCCGATCACGGTGGTGTGCAGCGACTGGTACAGGTTGAACTTCGGCAGCGCGATGTAGTCCTTGAAGCGGCCCTGCACCGGCGACCAGCGCGCGTGGAGTGTGCCGAGCACCCCGTAGCAGTCGCGGACCGTGTCCACGAGCACCCTCACCCCGACGAGGTCGTAGATGTCGGAGAAGTCGCGGCCCCGCACGATCATCTTCTGGTAGATCGAGTAGTAGTGCTTGGGCCGGCCGGTGACCTCGGCCTTGATCCGCGCCTTCTTGAGGTCCTCCTGGATCTGGGAGGAGACGGTGGAGAGGTACTGCTCGCGCGCCGGGGCGTGCTGGGCGACCAGCGAGACGATCTCCTCGTACACCTTGGGGTAGAGGACCTGGAAGGAGCGGTCCTCCAGCTCCCACTTCATCGTGTTCAGCCCCAGGCGGTGCGCGAGCGGGGCGTAGATCTCGAGGGTCTCCTTCGCCTTGCGCTCCGCCGAGGCGGCCGGCACGTACTTCCAGGTGCGGGCGTTGTGGAGGCGGTCGGCGAGCTTGATCAGCAGCACGCGCACGTCGCGGCTCATCGCCACGATCATCTTGCGCACGGTCTCGGCCTGCGCGGCCTCGCCGTAGGTGACCTTGTCCAGCTTCGTCACGCCGTCGACCATGACGGCGATGACCTCGCCGAACTCGGCGCGCAGCTGGTCCAGGGAATAGTCGGTGTCCTCGACCGTGTCGTGCAGGAGCGCTGCGGCGACGACATCGGCCGGCGAGCCGAGCTCGGCGAGGATCGTGGCGACCGAGACCGGGTGGGTGATGTACGGGTCGCCGCTGCGGCGGGTCTGGCCGCGGTGGGCGCGCTCGGCGACGGTGTACGCCTGGCGCACCAGCTCCTGGTTCTCCTTCGGGCTCACCGCCGTCATCGTCTCCAGCAGCGGTGCGAGCAGCGGATCGACCGGCGAGGAGCGCGGGGCGAAGAAGGACAGGCGCGAGCGGGAGCGCCGCGGCGCGGTCGAGGGGGTGCGCGGCGAGTCCGTCTGTGCCGGCGGCGTGGCGGGAGGGCGCGCGGCCTGGTCGGCCGGGCCGGCACCGGCCCCTGCCTGCTCGGATGCGGTCCGCTCCTGCATGCACACCTCCCTGCCTGGAAGGCCCCAGTCTACGCGCGGGCGACAGGGGTGCGCGCCGCGTCCGCCGGCGGCGGACGGCGACGCCCCGGGGATCAGTCGGGGATGGACCAGACAGTGGTCAGCGGCACGTCCGGCAGCAGGTCGCGGCCGCCGAGGCCCTCGAGCTCGATGAGGAAGGAGGCGCCGAGCAGCTCGACGTCGAAGCGTCGGGTGAGCTCGACCGTCGCCGCGGCGGTCCCGCCGGTGGCGAGCAGGTCGTCGAGCACGAGGGTCCGTGCGCCGGCCGGGAGCGAGTTCTCGGGGATCTGGATCTCGGCGCTGCCGTACTCGAGGTCGTACTTCAGACCGGCCGGGCGGCCGGGGAGCTTGCCCGCCTTGCGCACCGGGATGAACCCGGCGCCGAGCTCGTAGGCGAGCGGTGCGCCGAGCACGAAGCCGCGGGCCTCGGTGCCGACGATGTACTCGATGCCCTCGGGCAGCAGCGTGGTCCAGTAGCGGATCACGCGGCGCAGCGCGCTCGCGTCGCGCAGCAGCGGGGTGATGTCGCGGAAGAGCACGCCGGGGGTCGGGAAGTCCGGGTACTCGGCGATGTGCGTGCCGCGCAGCGCCTCGATCTCGGCGGCGGTGGGGATCTCCTTCGCGGTGCGGAGCGGGGCAGGGACGGTCTGCGGGTCGTTCATCGGTTCCTCACCTGCCGGAGCGTCGGCGTCGGGTGGTCCTGCGCGGCTGCTGCCGGGCGGAGCGGGAGGCGGCGGCGCGGCGGCCGACGGTGCCGTCGTCCTCGTCCGCCTCCGGGGCGCGCCCCTCCCCCGCGTCAGCCGCGTCGGCGTCCGCAGGATCGGCGTCCGCGAGGTCGGCGTCCGCGGAGTCGGAGCCGTCGGCGCGGGCCCCGGCGGCCGCTCCGCGGGCGCTCCCGGCGGAGTCCTCGGACGCCGAGACGGTCTCCCCGCGGCGCGCGCGCTCGACGGCGAGGGTGTGGCGGGCGATCGCGTCCTCGCGCCGGCGGAGGTCCACGAGCAGCCCCGGTGCGAGGAAGATCGAGGAGTAGGTGCCGGCGATGATCCCGATGAACAGGGCGAGCGAGATGTCCTTGAGGGTGCCGGCGCCGAGCAGGAACGCGCCGATCGCAAGGATCGAGCCGATCGGCAGCAGCGCGACGACGGAGGTGTTGATCGACCTCACCAGGGTCTGGTTCGCGGCGAGCTCGACGAGCTCGGCGAAGGTGCGTCGGCGCTGGCCCGTGAGGTCCGCGGTGTTCTCCCGCACCTTGTCGAACACGACGATGGTGTCGTAGAGCGAGTAGCCCATGACGGTGAGGAAGCCGATGACCGTGCCGGGAGTGATCTCGAAGCCGACCACGCCGTACACCGCGGCGGTGAGCAGCATGTCGTGGCCCAGCGCGATCATCGCGGCGAGGGACGCCTTGAGGTCGCGGAAGTAGAGCGCCATCATCGCGGCGACCAGGACCAGGAAGACCACGACGCCGCGGACCATCTTCTGGGTGACGTCGCCGCTCCACACCGGACCGATGTAGGAGGTCGAGACCGCGTCGGCGGACACCCCGTAGGCCGTGGCGAGCTCTCCGGCGAGCTCGGCCGTCTGGGTCGAGTCGAGCTGCTCGGTCTGCACGCGCAGGGTGTCGCTGCCGAGCTGGGTGACCTTCGGCTCGTTGTCCGGCAGGTGCTCGCGCACGACCTCTCGGGCGGAGGTCTGCTCGGTGTCGGCGACCCCGGCGATCTGGAACTCGGAGCCGCCGGTGAACTCGATGCCGGGGTTGGGCCCTCGCACGACCGCGAGGGCGCCCAGCAGCACCACGACGACGACGCTGATCAGGTACCAGGTGCGTCGGCGGGAGACGATCGGCAGGATCCGCCTGCCGGCGTGGAGGTCGTTGCCGAAGGTGGCGAAGGTGGTGCTCATCGGCCCTGCTCCTCGGTCTCGTCGGTGTCCTCATCGGCAGGGGTGCCGGCGTCGGAGATGCCGTCGCCCGAGATGCCGTCGCCGGAGAAGCCGTCGTCGGAGGCGCCGTCCACGGGGACCCCGTCACGGGCCTCCTGCGCCTCGCGCGCCTCCCGGGCCTCGCGGGCGCGGCGCACTGCGATCGGCTCGCGCTCGGCCGGCTCCTCCTCCGCGCGGGCGCCGCGGCGACCGCCGCGGCCGCGCTCCTCGCCGAGGCGGACGCGTCCGCGGCCGGCGTAGGCGGGCACGTCGCGGTCCAGGCGCGCCGGGTCCAGACCGCTCCACGGATGCCCCTTCCCGAAGAAGCGCGTGCGTACGAGCGCCTGCAGCACCGGATGCGTGAACAGGAAGACGACCAGGAGGTCCAGCAGCGTGGTCAGTCCCAGCACGAAGGCGAAGCCGCGCACGCCGCCGGTGGAGAGCAGGTACAGCACCACGGCCGCGATGATGTTGACCGTGTCGGAGGCGAGGATGGTGCGCCGGGCGCGGTCCCAGCCGTGGTCCACGGCCGCGGCGATCCCGCGGCCCTCGCGGATCTCGTCGCGCACTCGCTCGAAGTAGACGATGAACGAGTCCGCGGTGAACGCGACCGCGACGATCAGGCCGACCACGCCCGCGAGGGAGAGGCGGTAGCCGATCTCGGGGATGTTCGAGAGCACCGTGAGGGTGGCGTAGGTGAGCACGCCCATGATGAGCAGGCTCGAGGTCGTCACGATCGCGAGCAGACGGTACTGCGCGAAGGCGTAGGCGACCACGAGCGCGAGCCCGATCAGGCCGGCGATCAGGCCCATCTGGAGCTGGTCCGCGCCGAGGGTGGCGGAGATCTGCTGCTCGGAGGCGACCTCGAACTCGAGCGGCAGCGCGCCGAAGCGCAGCTGGTCCGAGAGCTGGGTCGCCTGCTCCTGGGAGAAGTTGCCGGAGATCGACGCCTCACCGCCCGGGGAGGGCTCCTGCACCTCGGGAGCGGAGATGACCATCCCGTCCAGCACGATGCCGAACGCGCCGGTGGCGCCCTCGCCGTTGTACAGGGCGCCGGTCATGGTCGAGAAGGACTCCGCGGCGGTGTCGTCGAAGGACATGTTCACGACGTAGTAGCCGGTCGGCTGACCGGTCGGGGTGACGTCCGAGGCGACGGAGGAGTCCTCGATCGAGGAGCCCGCGATGACCTCGGGGCCCAGCAGGTACTTCGCGCTCCCGTCCGGGGCGCAGGCGACCATCGGCTCGTCGGGGGCGGTCTCCGTGGCGCGCTCCTGCTGCGCGGCGGGGTCGACGCAGTCCGCGCTCATCAGCTCGGTCTGGATCTCGGGGGTCATCCAGTCCATGCTCCAGGCCGGATAGGGCAGGTCGCCCTCGCCGGTGCCGGTCGCGGGAGCCATCGAGGAGTCGTCGCTGAGCAGGCCGGAGAAGAGCTGCTGGGAGGGATCGGCGGGGGCCTCGGAGGTCTCCCCCTCGGACTCCTCGCCCCCGCTGTCGGAGGCGCCGCCGCCGTCGGAGGGGAGCGCCTCGCCGCTGCCCTCGGGTGCGACGACGCCGAGCACGGGGCGGAAGGACATCGCGGCGGTCTGGCGGATCGCTGCGGAGGTCTCCTGGTCCATCTGCCCGGGCACGTCGATGACGATGTTCGTGCCGCCCTGCACGGTGATCTCGGTCTCCGCCACGCCCATCGCGTTGATGCGCTGGCTCATGATCTGCCGCGCCTGCTCCATGGCGGTCTCGTCGATCGCGGAACCGTCGCGGGACTGCGCCTGGAGGATGACCTGGGTGCCTCCCTCGAGGTCGAGGGCGAGCTTGGGGGCGGGCTGCCAGCCACCCTTCCAGACCCCGGCGCCGATCCCGCCGCCGAGCAGCAGGATCAGCACCGCGAGGGTCGCCAGGGCGATGCGGCGTGCAGGCATGGTGGGGATTCCTCAGGACGACGGGCCAGGGAGCGGAGGACGGGGCCAGGAGGCTCCGCGGGGTCGTGCGGCGTCGTGCGCGGTCGGGCGCGCGGCGCGGATCGGGTCAGCGACCGCGCGCGGTGCCGTCCTCGCGGGGGTCCTCGTCGGCGACGGTGACGCCGGGGACCTGGCCGGCGGAAGAGGCGTCCTGTGCCTCGCGGGACTCGGCGCCCTCGGGGGCGTCGCCCTCGACGGTCTCGCCCTCGACGGTCTCGCCCTCGAGGGTCTCGCCCTGCTCGTCCTCGACCGGGTCCACGGCCATCGCGATCGCCATGCGGGCCCACTTGGTCTGCGTGCCGTCCTCCGACTCGAGCACCACCACGTCGTCGTACTCCTCGACGATGAGGCCGTAGAAGCCGGAGTGCGTGCGCACCTCGTCGCCCACGCCGAGCTTCTTGACCAGCTCCTGCTGCCTGGCCTGCGCCTTGCGCTGGCTGCGGGAGAGCAGGAACAGGGGAAGCATCATCACGAGGATGATGAGCAGGATGGGAAGGAGGTCCACGATTTTCCTCTCGACGGACAGCCCCCTCGGGACCGTGCCGCTGCACGGTTGAGGGCCTGCCGCGGGCGACTGACCGCCCCACTGTACCCGTCACCCCGCCGCGGTCCTCCCAGCCGGCGCCCGGGAGCACCGACCTCCGCCCGGGAGCGCCGATCTCCGCGCGGGGCGGCCGTCCGGCGCCCGGTTCAGAAGCGGCCGAGCATGGGTGCGGCGCCCTCCGCCCCCGCGGGAGGCTCGAGGCCGAGATGCTCCCAGGCGGCGGGGGCGGCCGCCCGGCCGCGCGGGGTGCGCAGCAGGAATCCCTCGCGCACGAGATACGGCTCGATCATCGTCTCGACGGTCTCGGTCTCCTCCCCCACCGCGACGGCGAGGGTCGACAGGCCCACGGGCCCGCCGGCGAAGCGGCCGCACAGGGCGCTGAGCACCGCGCGGTCCAGACGGTCCAGGCCCCGGTCGTCGACCTCGTAGACCCGCAGCGCCTCCTTCGCGGCGCCGAGGTCGAGGTCGCCGCTGCCGCGCACCTGGGCCCAGTCGCGCACGCGGCGCAGGAGACGGTTGGCGATGCGGGGCGTGCCGCGGGAGCGGGAGGCGATCTCAATCGCGGCACGGTCCTCGAGCTCGACCTCGAGCCGCACAGCGGAGCGGCGCACCACCTCGCGCAGCTCCTCGGCGCCGTAGAAGTCGAGATGGCCGATGAACCCGAAGCGGTCGCGCAGCGGCGCCGGGAGGAGCCCGGCGCGGGTGGTGGCGCCGACGACGGTGAAGGGCGGCAGGTCCAGCGGGATCGAGGTCGCGCCGACGCCCTTGCCGACGACCACGTCGACCCGGAAGTCCTCCATGGCGATGTACAGCATCTCCTCGGCGGGCCGCGCGAGGCGGTGGATCTCGTCGATGAAGAGCACCTCCCCCTCGTCGAGGGAGGAGAGGATCGCGGCGAGATCGCCGGCATGCTGGATCGCAGGTCCCGAGGTGATGCGCAGCGGGGCGGAGAGCTCGGCGGCGATGATCATGGCGAGGGTCGTCTTGCCCAGGCCCGGCGGTCCCGAGAGCAGCATGTGCTCGGGGGCGCGGCCGCGCGCCGCGGCGGCGTCGAGCACGAGCGAGAGCTGGTCGCGCACCACCTGCTGACCCACGAACTCCTCGAGCCGACGCGGGCGCAGCGCGGCCTCCGCGGTGCGCTCGGGCGGCATCGACTCGGGGCTCGTCACGGTGCGCGACGCGTCCTCGGTCGCCTCCCAGGAGCCGTCGTCGAAGGTGCCGCCGGCCGGCTCCTCCTCGCGGCCCGCCGCCCGCGCGCTCACCGATGTCCTCCCAGACCGCGCAGCGCCGTGCGCAGGAGGGCGGCGGCGTCGAGCTGCTCCCCGCCCTCCTCGCGCGCGGCCTCGACGGCGCTCCGGGCCGGCTTCTCCGCCCAGCCGAGCCCGACGAGGGCCTCGACCACGTCGGCGTCGGGGCCGCCGGGGGTCGTGCCGGGGGCCGACGGGGCCTGGGGCGAGGCCTCGCTCGGCGCGGGCAGCTTCCCGCCGAGCTCGAGGATCATCCGGCCGGCGACCTTCGGGCCGATGCCCGGGGTGCGGGTGATGGTCTTCGCGTCCTGCTCGGCGACGGCGCGGCGCAGCTCCTCCGGGTCGAGCACGGCGAGCACGGCCAGCGCCGTGCGCGGCCCGATCCCGGTGACGGACTGCACGATGCGGAAGGTCTCGGCCTCCTCCGCCTGGGGGAAGCCGTAGAGGGTCAGGGAGTCCTCGCGGACGACGAGCTCGGTGTGCAGGGTGAGCTCGGCCCCGTGACGGGTCGCGGCGAGGGCCTGCGGCGTGGTGCGCACGAGGTAGCCGATGCCGGCCACCTCGAGCACGAGGGCGTCGAGGTCGAGGCGGACGACCCGCCCGGTCAGGGATGCGATCACGCCACCACCCTAGAACACCTGTTCGATCACTGGCGGGAGGTCGAACGTTCCCGGGCGCGTCGGGCCCGTCGCTCCGCCTCGGCCCACACGGCCTGCGCGCTGGTGCGGGCGCCTCCGGTGCGGTCCAGCGCCACGGGGCCGCCGCCCCGCCACAGCTGGGTCAGCGCGATCGCGACGGCATCGGAGGCGTCCGCGGGCTGGGGCGCCGCGTCCAGGCCCAGCACCTTCACCAGCACCGACTGGATCTGCTTCTTGTCTGCCCGCCCGCTGCCCGTCACGGCGGCCTTGACCTCCGAGGGGGTGTGCAGCGCGACCGGGATGCCGCGCTCCGCCGCCTCGAGCAGCGCGATGCCGGAGACCTGCGCGGTGCCCATCACGGTGGAGATGTTGGACTGGCTGAACACCCGCTCCACGCCGACGGCGTCGGGGGCGAACTCCTCGAGCGCGGCGCGCAGTCCGCGGGCGATGGTGAGCAGGCGATGCTCGAGCGGCTCCTCGGAGTCGGAGCGGATCACGCCCGCGTGGACGAGACGAGCGCGTCGTCCGCCGATCGCGTCGACGATCCCGATCCCGCAGCGGGTCAGCCCGGGGTCGACCCCCAGCACGCGCAGGGTCGTCATCGGCGCTCCTCCCCTCCCGGCATCGCCGTCGGCGGTGTGAACGGACCTCTCCCCCGTCCCGGGTGGTGCGGCCCGCGGCGGCGGTGCGTCCGAGGGGACGGCGCGGCCCAGGCCGGGGCCGTGCCGTCCCGCCCGGTCACTCCTGCTCGTCCAGCTGGGCCGCGACGTCGTCGGGGATGTCGAGGTTGGAGTAGACGGCCTGCACGTCGTCGCTGTCCTCGAGCGCGTCGATCAGGCGGAGCGCCTTCTGCGCGCCCTCGAGGTCGACGGGGGTGCGCATGGTGGGCACGAACTGCGCCTCGGCGCTCTCGTAGTCGATCCCCGCCTCCTGCAGCGCGGTGCGCACGGCGACCACGTCGGTGGCCTCGGAGAGGATCTCGAAGGTCTCGCCCTCGTCGTTGATCTCCTCGGCGCCGGCGTCGAGGACGACCTCGAGCAGGTCGTCCTCGGTGTGCTCGCCCTTGGCGACGGTGACCACGCCCCGGCGCTCGAAGAGATAGGAGACCGAGCCGGAGTCCGCCATGTTGCCGCCGTTGCGGTTGAAGGCCAGGCGCACCTCGGAGACGGCGCGGTTCTTGTTGTCGGTGAGGCACTCGACCAGCACGGCGACGCCGCCCGGGGCGTAGCCCTCGTACATCAGCGTCTCGTAGTCGACGCCGCCGCCGTCGAGCCCGCCGCCGCGCTTGACGGCGCGGTCGATGTTGTCATTGGGGACGGAGGTCTTCTTCGCCTTCTGGATGGCGTCGTAGAGCGTCGGGTTGCCCGATGGGTCGGGGCCGCCCATGCGTGCGGCCACCTCGATGTTCTTCACCAGCTTGGCGAACAGCTTGCCGCGCTTGGCATCGATGACGGCCTTCTTGTGCTTGGTCGTCGCCCACTTGGAATGCCCGGACATCTCGCTCCTTCCGATGGTCCGCCATGGGGTGGCGGATCGCCGCACCATCCTAGTGGTACGGCGAACGCGCTCCGCGCCGCGCACCGCCGGGCCTCCCCTCCGACCGCGCCATCGCGTCCCCGCCAACGCGGCTCCGCCGCATCCCGCCGTCTCGTCCGGCCGCGCCCCGCGGGACGGTCAGCCGCGGACCACGGGGGCGGTCAGCGCACCGATCAGTCGACGATCGGCGGTGATCTGCTCGAGCAGCTCGCGCTCGCGGGCACGGGTCCTCGCCGTCGGCCGGCCGAACAGGACGCTGTGCCGCTCCATGCCCAGCGAGATCGCGGAACGGATCAGGTCGTGCATGCCCATCCGGGCGACGGCGCCGTGGCGGCCCGCCCACGTCTCGGCGCGACGGCGTCGACGCATCGACACCAGCATCTCGACCTCGTCGGGCGAGAACCAGCCCGCCCTGCCGTACTCGGACAGCTGGCGGCGCAGGATCCGCTTCTCCCGCAGGCGCAGGAACAGCACGATGCCCACCAGCAGCAGGAAGATCGGCACCTGCACGGTGACGTAGTAGCGCAGGAACCCGGCCAGCGGCGCCTCCGGATCCACCGGGAGGAAGAAGCTCGAGCCGTTCCACAGCGCGTGCAGCGCCATCCCGAGCGACAGCCCGCCGAGGCCCAGGCCGAAGTAGAGCATCAGCGAGCGGCGCTCGGCCGCGATGCCGAGGCCGAGGCCGCACAGGGCGGTGAAGGACACGTGGGCGAAGGGCGAGAGGATGCCGCGCAGGAAGAAGGTCTGCCAGAAGACGTCGACCGTGCCGGCGGCCTGCGCCTGGTGGAAGGAGCTGCCGAAGTAGAGGATATTCTCGGTGAAGGCGAAGCCGCCCGCGATGAGGGCCGCGTAGACGACGCCGTCGAGCGGACCGGAGATGAAGCGTCGCCCCCAGACGAGCAGGGCGAACAGGCCCGCGGACTTCATCGTCTCCTCGATCACCGGCGCCTGCACGGCCGCACCGAGGAAGGAGTCGATCAGCTCGGTCTCCTCCTGCGGGGAGATCCAGGCGTCGAAGAAGGTCCCGAAGAACAGCGACAGCAGCACGGAGCCGATCGCGCCCCAGGCGAAGGCGGAGACGAGCGAGAGCCGGGGCTGCGGCGTGTACCGATCCAGCCACCACACCGCGCCGAGCACGAGCGCCACCGGCACGAGCGCCGCGGTGAGCGCGACCAGCGCGGTGCCGATGCCGAGCGGCCTGATCACCACCAGGTACAGCACGACCAGGGAGGCGAGGATGCCCAGCAGCGAGACGATCAGCAGCACCCAGCGCAGCCAGCGTCGGCGGGGCCTGGGCGCCGACGGCGTGCCCGGACCGAGACGGCCGGGGGCGCGCGGATCGGTGCGGGCGATGTCGTAGCCGTACCCGGCGTCCGGGACAGGTCCGCCCGGGCCGCTCGGGGCGGAGCCGCCGGGGTCGCCGGGCCGCGGCGAGCCGGGCTGGCGCACGGGCGCGCCGGTCGAGCTGGTCACTGCGTGGCCCTGCCTCTCCCCCAGTGCTCGGTCGCGGTCGGTCGGTGCCCACCGCGCGGTCGACGCTCCCCCCGGATGCGCTCGGCCATGCTAGCTCAGGCCCCGTCGCCGCCGGGCCACGCCTCGGCGTAGAGCCGACGGGTGTCCGCGAGCAGGATCGGGAGGGCCTTGGTGCGGCCGACGATCGGCAGGAAGTTCGCGTCCCCCGCCCAGCGCGGCACCACGTGCTGGTGCAGGTGGGCGGCGATCCCGGCGCCGGCGACCTCGCCCTGGTTCATGCCCAGGTTGAAGCCCGCGGGGCCGGAGACCTCGCGGATCACGGTCATCGCGGTGCGGGTGATCTCGGCGACCTCCGCCACCTCCTCCTCGGTCAGCTCCGTGTAGTCCGAGACGTGCCGGTAGGGGCACACCAGCAGATGGCCGGAGTTGTAGGGGTAGAGGTTCAGGATCGCGTAGGCGACGCGGCCGCGGTGGACGATGAGCGCGTCCTCGTCGCTGCGGCGCGGCCCCGCGCAGAA
Source organism: Brachybacterium sp. sponge (assembly GCF_001613775.1). Taxonomy (NCBI): domain Bacteria; kingdom Bacillati; phylum Actinomycetota; class Actinomycetes; order Micrococcales; family Dermabacteraceae; genus Brachybacterium; species Brachybacterium sp. sponge. The sequence continues at coordinate 512,357 of NZ_LRMP01000004.1, forward strand.
GGGGCACTGCTCGTCGTCGTGCGGGTCCTCGGGCTTGTTCTCCCCGCCGATGTACGCCATCCGGTGCGGGGTCCACAGCCGCTGGGTGTCGTCGGGGACGCCCGCGAAGTCGCGGGCGTCCTCAAGCGCGGGCTCGCCGCCGGGCTGGTCGTCCGGGCTCACACCTGCACCTTGTCGGCGATCGCGGTGACGATCCGCTCCACGGCCTCGTCGACGTCGATGCCGTTGTCCTGGCTGCCGTCCCGCATGCGGAAGGAGACCGCACCCTTCTCCTGGTCCTCGCCGCCGGCGATGAGGAGGTAGGGCACCTTCTCCTTGGTGTGGGTGCGGATCTTCTTCTGCATCCGGTCGTCGGAGGAGTCGACCTCGACGCGCACGCCGCGGGCGCGCAGCTTCGCGGCGACCTCCTCGAGATAGGGCACGTACTCGGCGGCGACCGGCACCCCGACCACCTGGACCGGCGCGAGCCAGACCGGGAAGGCACCGGCATAGTGTTCGAGCAGCACGCCGAAGAAGCGCTCGATCGAGCCGAACAGGGCGCGGTGGATCATCACCGGGCGCTGGCGGGAGCCGTCGGGGGCGGTGTACTCCAGCTCGAACAGCTCCGGCTCGAAGAAGTCCAGCTGGATGGTGGAGAGCTGCCAGGTGCGGCCGATCGCGTCCTTCGCCTGGACGGAGATCTTCGGGCCGTAGAAAGCGGCGCCGCCCGGATCCGGGACGAGGTCGAGGCCGGAGGCGGTGGCGACCTCCTCGAGGGTGCGGGTCGCCTCCTCCCAGGTCGCCTCGTCGCCGACGGACTTCTCGGGGTCGCGGGTGGACAGCTCGAGGTAGAAGTCGTCCAGGCCGTAGTCGCGCAGCAGGTCCAGGACGAAGCCGAGCAGGCTGGAGAGCTCCTCCTTCATCTGCTCGCGCGTGGTGTAGATGTGGGCGTCGTCCTGGGTGAAGCCGCGGGCGCGGGTCAGTCCGTGGACCACGCCGGACTTCTCGTAGCGGTAGACGCTGCCGAACTCGAACAGCCGCAGGGGCAACTCGCGGTAGGAGCGGCCGCGGGAGCGGTAGACGAGGTTGTGCATCGGGCAGTTCATGGGCTTGAGGTAGTAGTCCTGGCCCTGCTTGGTGACGTTGCCGTCGGCGTCGACCTCCTCGTCCATGTGCATGGGCGGGTACATGCCGTCGGCGTACCACTCGAGGTGGCGGGAGGTCTCGAAGAGGTTCTTCTTCGTGATGTGGGGGGTGGAGACGAAGGAGTAGCCGGCCTCGACGTGGCGGCGACGCGAGTAGTCCTCCATCTCCATCCTGATCATGGCGCCCTTGGGATGGAACACCGGCAGGCCGGAGCCGATCTCGTCGGGGAAGGAGAACAGGTCCAGCTCGCTGCCCAGGCGCCGGTGATCGCGGCGCTCGGCCTCGGCGATCCGCTCCTGGTGAGCGCGCAGCTCCTCCTTGGTGGGCCAGGCGGTGCCGTAGACGCGCTGCAGCATCGGGTTCTTCTCGCTGCCGCGCCAGTAGGCGGCGGCGGAGCGGGTCAGGGCGAAGCCGTTGCCGATGAGCCTGGTGGAGGGCAGGTGCGGGCCGCGGCAGAGGTCGGTCCAGACCACCTCGCCGCGCCGGTCGACGTTGTCGTACATGGTCAGGCCGCCCTCGCCGACCTCGACGCTCGCCCCTTCGGCGGCGTCGTCGGCGGTGGACTTCAGGCCGATGAGCTCGAGCTTGTAGGGCTCTGCGGCCTCCTCGGCGCGGGCCGCATCGTCGGTGATCTCGCGGCGCACGAAGCGCTGGCCGGACTTGACGATCCGGTTCATCTCCTTCTCGAGCACCTTGAGGGTCTCGGGGGTGAAGGGCTCGGCGACGTCGAAGTCGTAGTAGAAGCCGTCGGTGATGGGCGGGCCGATGCCGAGCTTCGCGTCGGGGTTCGTCTTCTGCACGGCCTGCGCGAGCACGTGCGCGGTCGAGTGGCGGAGGATCGAGAGCCCGTCGGGGCTGGAGATGTCCACGCCCTCTACGTCCTGCCCGTCCTCGAGCACGGTGTCGAGGTCGCGCAGCTCCCCGTCGATGCGCAGGGCGACGATCGCGGCGGTGCCCTCGAAGAGCGCGGTGCCCGTGGTCCCCTCCTCGATCTGCTGGGGGGAACCGTCGAGGGTGATGGCGATCTGGGCCACGTGCTGCTCCTTGCGTGTCGGGGTGAGCCGGCCGACGATGCCGGATCCGTCGTCGATGGTACCGGCCGGCGCGCCCGCGCCGGACCGGCCCCTCGACGCCGGCGGCTCAGAGGGAGCGCGCGAGCTCCCTCACCCGGAGGAGCGCCGCCTCCATGATCTCCTCGGCACGATCGGGCTCGTGGTCCATGCCCTCGGCGGCGAGGGTGTGGGTGGTGCAGCCCAGGAACTGGAACATCCCGGCGATGTACAGACTCGCGGGGTCCTGCTGGCCGAAGTGGCCGCCGCTGGCCTGCAGGTGCACCACGGTCTTGTCCGTGACGAGGCCCTCCGCCTCGCCCGCGGCCGTGTACCGGAAGGTCACGCCGGCGCGGCAGACGGTGTCGATCCAGGCCTTCAGGCGCGTGGGCACCGAGAGGTTCCACAGCGGGTTCGCGATCACCACAAGGTCCGCGCTCTGGAACTGCTTGGTGTACTGGTCGAACAGCGCCAGCTTGTTCTGCTGGGCACCGGTGAGGTGGGAGAAGTGCTCGCCCGCTCGCAGCCGCTCCCAGCCGGTCATCATGTCCAGGTCGATCTCGGGCACGGCGGTCTCGTACAGCCGCACGTCGTCGACCACCGTGTCGGGGCGATGCGCGGTGAGCTCCTCGACGAAGGCGTCGGCCATCGTCATGGAACGGGACTTGCTGGGGTCCAGCGGATGGGCACGGACGATGAGGGCACGCATGCTGAGGTCTCCTCCGGGTCGGCGCGGCGGGTGACGCGACGGCGGTCTCGTCACCGTCGAGCCTAGAGACCTCGGAGGCCGCGCACCGGGACCGAGGGCCCGGTGGGCCCCGGCTGCGGGACCCGGCGTGGGGCGCCTCTCCGCGGGCGCAGAAGAGCCCCGGCCGGGGGCCGGGGCTCTTCTGCTGGGGTGGGCGATACTGGGTTCGAACCAGTGACCTCTTCCGTGTCAGGGAAGCGCGCTACCGCTGCGCCAATCGCCCGGGACGGCACCGACGGGTACCGTTCGAGGTGGGTACGGGATTCGAACCCGTGTACACGGCTTTGCAGGCCGTTGCCTCGCCTCTCGGCCAACCCACCGGGTGATGCTCTCGCATCATACGGAACAGCGCTCCCGACGCGAAGTCGAGAGCGCCGTTCCCCCGGAGCGGACGACCGGATTCGAACCGGCGACCCTCACCTTGGCAAGGTGATGCTCTACCAACTGAGCTACGTCCGCAGGACAGGGATCCGCGGATCCTGCCGTGGGCGATACTGGGATCGAACCAGTGACCTCTTCCGTGTGAAGGAAGCGCGCTACCGCTGCGCCAATCGCCCTGAGGTGATGCCCGTTCTCTCGATCGGACTTGAAGAAGCTTACATGCTCCCGACGGATGCTCGCGCCACTTCTTGATGTGACCTGCGTCCCGGTCGGTCGGAGCGACCTCGGGCCTGACGAGTCGACCCTCCGGCCCCACCGACACCCGGACCCCATCGCCCTCCTCGATCCGACCGTTCGGGCGTGCCGCGCCCGCGAAGCGCGAGAGCGGAGCGCGAGCACGGCTCGCACCCCGCACCCCCGACCGACCGGCCGGCACCAGCCCTCCGCACACCTCGACCCCGCCGCCCGTGACCTCGGACACTGAACACCGTCTGGGTTTGCACCGAGGGTCGAGGCGCGCCTAAGGTAACTCCTCGTCGGCCCAGCCGATGTGCGGACGTAGCTCAGTTGGTAGAGCATCACCTTGCCAAGGTGAGGGTCGCCGGTTCGAATCCGGTCGTCCGCTCCATCCCTCCCCCGCGCCTCCGGCGCGACGGGCGATTGGCGCAGCGGTAGCGCGCTTCCCTGACACGGAAGAGGTCACTGGTTCGATCCCAGTATCGCCCACCATGCAAGGCCCCGGCTCCGGCCGGGGCCTTTCTCGTCCCCGCCCCGCCGAGGACGAACCCGCCGACCCCCCGCCGAGGCCCGTCCGAACCCGCGGGAGTATCACGATCGGGCCCGCCTCGCCGCACACCGGCCCCTTCGCGCCCGCGCGCACTACTGTGGGGCCATGCAGATCTGGACAGGTAAGTCGTATCCCCTCGGCGCCACGTTCGACGGCTCGGGCACCAACTTCGCACTCTTCTCCGAGGCGGCCGAGCGGGTGGAGCTGTGCCTGTTCGACGAGGACGGCGCCGAGCGGCGCATCGAGGTCACCGAGGTCGACGCCTACGTGTGGCACGTCTACCTCCCCGCGGTCCAGCCCGGACAGCGCTACGGCTACCGCGTGCACGGGCCCTTCGACCCCGCCGCGGGACTGCGCTGCGACCCCTCGAAGCTGCTGCTGGACCCGTACGCGAAGGCGATCGCCGGAATGGCCAGCAACCATCCCTCGCTGTACAGCTACGACTTCGAGGATCCCGAGAAGCGCAACACCGAGGACTCCGCCGCCCACACCATGCACTCGGTCGTGGTCTCCCCCTTCTTCGACTGGGGCAACGACCATCCGCCCGCGCACGAGTACCACGACACCGTGATCTACGAGGCGCACGTCAAGGGCCTGACGATGCTGCACCCGGAGATCGACGACAACATCCGCGGCACCTACGTCGCGATGGGCCATCCCGCCGTGATCGAGCACCTCAAGGAGCTGGGCGTCACCGCGGTCGAGCTGATGCCGGTCCACCAGTTCGTGCAGGACGGCCATCTCGTCGAGAAGGGGCTGCGCAACTACTGGGGCTACAACACGATCGGGTTCTTCGCCCCGCACAACGAGTACGCCTATGCGGGCGATCTGGGCCAGCAGGTCCAGGAGTTCAAGCAGATGGTCAAGAACCTCCACGAGGCGGGCATCGAGGTCATCCTCGACGTGGTCTACAACCACACCGCCGAGGGGAACCACCTGGGCCCCACCCTGTGCTTCCGCGGCATCGACAACAGCGCCTACTACCGCCTGGTCGAGGGCGACGAGGCGCACTACTACGACACCACCGGCACCGGGAACTCACTGCTGATGCGCACCCCGCACGTGCTGCAGCTGATCATGGACTCGCTGCGCTACTGGGTCACCGAGATGCACGTGGACGGCTTCCGCTTCGACCTCGCCTCGACCCTCGCGCGCGAGCTGCACGAGGTGGACCGGCTCTCCGCCTTCTTCGACATCATCCAGCAGGACCCGATCATCTCCCAGGTCAAGCTCATCGCCGAGCCGTGGGACCTGGGCGAGGGCGGCTACCAGGTGGGAGGCTTCCCGCCGCTGTGGTCGGAGTGGAACGGCCGCTATCGCGACTCGGTGCGGGACTTCCACCGCTCGGAGCCGGGCACCGTCGGCGACTTCACCTCGCGCCTGGCCGGCAGCTCGGACCTCTACCAGCACACCGGCCGCACTCCGATCGCGTCGATCAACTTCGTCACCGCCCACGACGGGTTCACGATGCGGGACCTCGTCTCCTACAACGAGCGGCACAACGAGGCCAATCAGGAGGGCGGCGGCGACGGGGAGAGCCACAACCGCTCCTGGAACTCGGGCGTGGAGGGCGACACCGACGACGAGGCCGTGCTCGCCCTGCGCAAGCGCCGGGCCAAGAACCTCATGGCCACGCTCCTGGTCAGCCAGGGCGTGCCGATGATCCTGCACGGTGACGAGATGGGGCGCACCCAGCAGGGCAACAACAACACCTACTGTCAGGACAATGAGCTGTCGTGGGTGGACTGGGAGCTCGACGAGCACCAGGAGGAGATGCTCTGGTTCACCCAGCGCATGATCGCGCTGCGCCGCGAGCACCCGATCTTCCGCCGGCGCCGCTTCCTGCAGGGCGTGGTGCGCGAGGACGCAGGCTCCGTGCTGAAGGACGTGGAATGGCTGGGCACCGACGGGGAGCCGATGTCCGAGGAGGAGTGGAACGATCCTCAGAACAAGTGCCTGACCATGTTCCTCAACGGCTCCGCGATCCCCGAGCCCAACTCCCGCGGCGAACGGATCGAGGGCGACTCGGCGCTGGTGGTGTTCAACGCCTCCGGCAACGACGTCGATGTCGTGCTGCCCGGCGAGGAGTACGGCGCCGAGTGGGAGGTCGTGCTCGGCACGGGCGACACGATCGACGTCGGCTCCGTCTTCGACGCCGGCCAGGAGGTGGTCCGTCCCGGCCATTCGATGCTGATCCTGATGCGGCCCCCGGAGACGGGCGAGGACGAGGAGCGCGCCGCGGACGACCTCGAGCGCACGGTCCGCGCCTGAGCCCCGAGAAGGAGAGCCCCGCAGTGAGCCTCGAGACCAGTCCCCGTCCCACGACCCGGGAGACGCCGTCCCGGCGCTTCCGACCCGCTGTCACCGGGGCCCAACCCACGGTGCGCCGGGTCCCGACCTCGACCTACCGCCTGCAGCTTCACGCCGGCTTCACCGCCGACGACGCGGCGGAGATCGTGCCCTATCTCGCCCGGCTCGGCGTGGGGCACTTGTTCTGCTCCCCCGTGCTGCAGGCCGCGCCCGGCTCGACCCACGGCTACGACGTCGTGGACCACACCCGCATCAGCGAGGAGATCGGCGGGGAGGAGGCGCTGCGCCGCCTCGCCGAGACCGCTCACGCGCACGGGCTGGGGATCGTCGTGGACGTCGTCCCCAACCACATGTCGATCCCGACCCCGATCTGGCACAACCGGGCGCTGTGGTCGGTGCTGCGCGACGGCCCCGCCTCCCCCTTCGCCGAGTGGTTCGACCTCGAGCTCTCCGGCGAGCGCTCGGTGCTCGTGCCGGTGCTGGGACGGCCCGTCGGCGCGGTCCTCGCCGACGGGGAGATCACGGTGGGCGCCGAGGAGGTCCCGCAGGCCGACGGGTCGGTCGCCGAGGAGACCGTGGTGCGCTACTACGACCACGTGCTGCCCGTCGCCGCCGGCACCGAGCACCTCGGGCTCGCCGATCTGCTGGACCGCCAGTGGTACCGGCTCGCGTACTGGAAGGTCTCCGACGAGGAGCTGAACTACCGGCGCTTCTTCGACGTGGACACCCTCGCCGCGGTGCGGGTCGAGGACCCCGCCGTGTTCGAGGCGACCCATCGCACGCTCCTGCAGCTGCAGGGCGAGGGCGTGATCGACGGCTACCGGATCGACCATCCCGACGGCCTCTCCGATCCTCGCGGCTACCTGCGCGATCTCGAGCGCGCCACCGACGGTGCCTGGACCGTGATCGAGAAGATCCTCGAGGGAGAGGAGCGCCTTCCCGGCGACTTCCCCTGCGCGGGCACGACCGGCTACGACGCGCTGTGGCGGGTGACGGGCCTGTTCCACGACCCGCACGGCGCGCTGGGCCTGACGCATCTGTGGCAGCGGCGCACCGGCGACCTGCGCCCCTTCGAGGAGGTCGCCGCCGAGTCCACGGACCTCGTGGTCACCACCAGCCTGTGGGCCGAGATCGAACGGCTGACCGCGCTGATCCACGGGATCTGCCAGGACGACATCCGCCTGCGCGACACCACGCGGCGCAACATCCAGAAGGTCGTCGTCGCGCTGCTGACCTCGATGGACCGCTATCGCGCCTACATCGTCCCGGGCGAGCCCGCCCCCGGCGCCGAGCGGGCCGTGATCGAGCAGGCCGCGGCGCGGGCACGGGCACGGCTCGGGGACGACGAGGACCTCGCCGCGACCCTCGAGCTGGTCGTCGCCCTGGTGTGCGGGGACGAGGCGGGCAGCGCGGGGCGCAGCCGCAGCGCCGAGCGCGACGAGGTCGTGGTCCGCTTCGCGCAGACCTGCGGCCCCGTCCACGCCAAGGGGCTCGAGGACACCGCGTTCTACCGCTACACCCGCTTCCTGGCCGTGAACGAGGTGGGCTCGGACCCGGAGCGGATCGGGGTCGAGTCGGATGTGCTGCACGACCACGCCCTGCACATGGTGCGCACCCGGCCCGATGCGATGACCACCCTGTCCACCCACGACACCAAGCGCAGCGAGGACGTGCGGGCGCGCCTGGCCGTCCTCACCGAGCAGCCGCTCGAGTGGGCGCTGGTGGTGCAGGACCTGGATCGGGCGACCTCCGCGCATCGCGGCGACCGGGTCGACGGGGCGATCGAGCTGCTGCTGTGGCAGACCCTGGCCGCCTGCTGGGAGCTGCCCGGCTCCGGGGCCGCGCCGCTGGACGCGGACCGGCTCGAGGGCTATCTCGCCAAGGCGATGCGCGAGGCGAAGACCCACACCACCTGGACCGAGCAGGACGCCGAGTACGAGCGCGAGGTGCAGGCCCTGGGGCGAGCGGCTCTGGAGTCCGAGGAGGTCGCCGCGATCCTCGCCGACTGGACCCGGCGCACGGCCGCCGTGCAGCGCGCCGCGATCCTCGGCCAGAAGCTCGTGCAGCTCACGATGCCCGGCGTGCCCGACGTCTACCAGGGCAATGAGAGCGTGGACCTCTCCCTGGTGGACCCCGACAACCGCCGCGAGGTCGACCACGCCGCGCACGCCGCCCGCCTCGGACGGATGATCGAGGGCGCCCGCCCGGAGGGGATCGGCGACGAGAAGCTGTGGCTGACCCACCGTGCGCTGGTGCTGCGCCGGGAGCGGCCGGACCTGTTCCAGGGCCGGGACGCCGCCTACCACCCGCTGCCCACCACGACCGGCCATGCCGTCGCCTTCGGCCGCGCGTGCGGTGAGGGACCGGTCGAGGTGGTCACCGTCGTCACTCGGCTCGCGCACGGGCTCGCCCAGCGCGGCGGCTGGGGCGAGAGCCGGATCGGCCTGCCCGAGGGCCGCTGGCGCGACGTGCTCGGCGGCGCGGAGCACGAGGGCGGGATGGTCCCGCTGGTCGAGCTGCTGGACGACAGCCCCGTCGCGCTGCTGGTGCGCGTCGGCGCCACCCCGACCGGCGCCCTGCCGGTCCCCCACCCCCTGGAGGAGACGCGATGACCGCCGCCCCCCGCCCCTCGACGCCGCCGCAGCCCCCGACCCCGCTCGGCGCGATGGACCGCTATCGCGTGTGGGCCCCGTCGGCCGGCGCCGTGGAGATCCGCGTGGACGGGACCGTGCACACCATGGCCCTGGCCGAGGAGGGATGGTTCGAGCTGTCGGACCCGGCGCCCGTGGCGGGGGCGCGCTATGCCTTCCGCCTCGACGACGGGGAGCTGTGGCTGCCGGATCCCCGGTCGCTGTCCCAGCCGGACGGCGTCCACGGCGCGAGCGAGGTCGTCGACGCGCAGGCGCTCGCGCCGTCACCGGGATGGGAGGGCAGGGACCTGCGCGGGGCCGTGCTCTACGAGCTGCACGTGGGCACCTTCGCCCCGGGCCCGGACGGCGCCGGCGGCACCCTCGACACCGCGATCGAGCGGCTCGACGCGCTGGTCGAGCTCGGCGTGGACGCGGTCGAGCTGATGCCGCTGGCGACCTTCCCCGGCGAGCGCGGCTGGGGCTACGACGGGGTGGGGCTGTACGCCGTGCACTCCGCCTACGGGGGGCCGGAAGCGCTGGCCCGCTTCGTGCACGCCGCCCATGACCGCGGCCTCGCCGTGGTGCTGGACGTGGTCCACAACCACCTGGGCCCCTCGGGGAACTACCTGGGCATGTTCGGCCCGTACTTCACGGACCGCCACGAGACGCCCTGGGGCGAGGCGGTGAACCTCGACCAGCCCGGCTCCCGCCAGGTGCGCGACTTCCTGCTGGGCAGCGCCCGGCAGTGGCTGGTGGAGCTGGGGCTGGACGGGCTGCGGCTGGATGCGGTGCACGAGCTGAAGGACGACTCCTCCCCGCACTTCCTCGCCGAGCTCGCCGGCGCCGTCGCCGCCTGGCAGGAGGAGACCGGGCGCCCCCTCGCCCTCATCGCGGAGTCCGACCGCAACCAGCCCGCGACCGTCACGCCGACGGGCGCGGGCGGCCTGGGGATGGACATGCAGTGGGCCGACGACGTGCACCACGCCGTGCACGCCTGGGCCACCGGCGAGCGCGCCGGCTACTACGCCGACTTCGGCGACGCCGACGTGCTCGCCGCCGTGCTGCCGGGGATCTTCCTGCACGCCGGCACGTACTCGCGCTTCCGCGGCCGGGTGTGGGGCGCGCCGGTGGACCCCACCTCCCCCGACTACGACGGCCACTCCTTCGTCACCTTCCTGCAGGACCACGACCAGGTCGGCAACCGCGCCGCCGGCGACCGGATCCACCACGGCATTTCCCCGGGCGCGCATGCCGCCGCGATCGCGCTGATCCTGCTGGGCCCGGGCACGCCGATGCTCTTCCAGGGCGAGGAATGGGCGGCCTCGACCCCCTTCGCCTTCTTCACCGACCACGACGACGAGCTCGGGCCCCTGGTCAGCGCCGGCCGCGCCGAGGAGTTCGCGGCGATGGGATGGTCCGCGGAGGTGCCCGACCCGCAGCAGCGCTCTACCTTCGTCGGCTCGCAGCTGCGCTGGGAGGAGCGCGCCGAGGGCGAGCACGGGCGGATGCTCGAGTGGTACCGGGAGCTGATCGCGCTGCGCCGCGCGCACCAGGCGCTGCTCTCGGGCGATCTGGCCGCGACCCGCGTCGAGGTGCTCGCCGAGCAGACGGTGCTGATGCATCGCGGGGAGCTCTCGGTGCTCGCCCACCGCGGCCCGGGCGCGCTCGCCGCGGCCGACGGGCGGGTGCTCCACGCCGAGGAGGTGCTGGGCTCCTTCGGGCCGCTCCGTCACGGACAGGACGGGGGCGTGCACCTGGACGGTGCGGGAGCGGCCGTGCTGCGCGGGGCGCGCCTCAGCGGCTGAGGACGAGGCCGTCCCGGGCGAGGGAGGCCAGGCGCGACAGCGCCCGGAGGTACTTCTTGCGGTACCCGGAGCGCAGCAACTCGGCGGAGAACAGGTCCTCGAGCACACCGTCCCCGGGCTCGCTCGCCGCGGCCCGGCCGTCGGCGTCCGCGCCGTCCGCCGGGGCGAGGGAGAGGAGCACCGGGACCTCCCGGTCGTAGAGCCGGTCCACGAGCACCACGAAGCGCAGCGCGTCGTGGTGGTGGGTGAGCCCGTGCACCCCGGTGAGGTGCGCGGCGGCGACCTCGTCGATCAGGGCGCCGTAGCGGGAGGGGTGGACGCGCATGAGATGCGCGAGCAGCTCGTCGAAGCCGTCGAGGGTCGCGCCGTCCTGCGCCGCGGCGTGCTCGCGCACCTCCTGCTCGGGCAGCGCGGAGATCTCGGCGACCCCGTCGCGGCGCCGGTAGTCCTCGCCGTCGATCCGCAGCACCTCGAAGCGCTCGGCCATCGCCTGGATCTCCCGCAGGAAGTCCTGGGCGGCGAAGCGACCCTCGCCGAGCGCGTCGGGGAGGGTGTTGGAGGTCGCGACGATGGAGACGCCCCGGTCGGAGAGCTCCCGGATCAGCCGCGTCATGAGCAGGGTGTCGCCGGGGTCGTCGAGCTCGAACTCGTCGATGCAGACCAGACGCGAGGCCCCCAGCAGGTCCACGGCCTTCTGGAAGCCGAGCGCGCCGACCAGGTCGGTGTACTCCACGAAGGTGCCGTAGACCTCCTCCCCCTCGACCGCGTGGAAGAGCGAGGTGAGCAGGTGGGTCTTGCCCACGCCGAAGCCGCCGTCGAGGTAGATGCCGCGGGCCGCCTCGCGGCGTCGGCGCAGCCGGGAGAGGAATCCGCCGCGCGGCCGCTCGAGGGCGGCGGCGAAGGCGGAGACGCGCTCCTTGGCCTCCTGCTGGGAGGGGTGCGCGGGGTCGGGGACGTAGTTCTCCAGGCGCGCCTGCGCGAAGCGGGGCGGGGGCACGAGGTCCGCGAGCAGTCGTTCGAGGGTCGGTTCGGGGCGACGGTCGCAGAGGGAGTCGGTCACGCCGGTCAGTGTAGGGGCGCATCCCGCGCCGCGTGCCGTGCCCCGGACGGTTCCCCGGTGCGCGATGATCGAGGACACACCCCTCCGGTCCTGCTCCGGAGCGGTATGTCCCGTCCCGCCCGTCCCGTGCGAAGGAGACCCCCGTGCACCTGCTGCTGCGCGACGGCGCCCTGCTCCCCTCCCCCGTGCCCGTACCGGCCGACGCCGAGGGCGCCCGCGCGCTCGCCGCGCTGTACGCCGCCCCGCCGCTCCCTCCGGGTGCGGTGCACGTGCGCGCGATGATGACCACCACGATCGACGGCGCGGTCGCGGGGGCCGACGGGACCTCCGGCTCGCTCCACGACCCCGACGACTCGTTCCTGTTCTCCGTGCTGCGGGCGCTCGCCGACGTGGTGCTCGTGGGGGCCGCGACCGTGCGGGCGGAGGATTACCGCAGCGTGCGCGGCCGCGAGGACCTGCTGCGGCCCTCCCTCCGGCCCGGCGGCGCCGCGCGTCCTGCGCTCGCGATCTGGTCACGCGGCGGGGAGCTGCCGGAGACCGTCGATCCCGATCAGCCGACCTATCTGCTCACCCCGTCGGCCGGAGCGGAGGGGGCGGCGCAGCGCTCGGGCCTGCCCGCCGCGCAGGTGCTCGCCGCCGACTCCCCGCGGGAGGCGGTCGTCGCGCTCGCCGCCCGGGGGATGCGGCTGATCCAGGCCGAGGGCGGGCCGTCGGCCCTCGCCCGGCTGGCAGAGGCGGAGCTGCTGGACGAGCTGTGCTTCACCACCGCGCACCGCACCGTCGGCGGCCCCTCCCCGCGGGTGCTCGACGGCGCCGCGCACGAGACGCGCTGGACGCTGGAGTCGCTGCTGCTGGGCGAGGGGGCGACGCTGTCGCGCTATCGGCGGGCCTGAGCACGCCCGGTCGGGGCGCGATCGGGGCCCGCGGGGCTCGACCGCTCAGAGACGCAGCCCGATCGATCCCTCGAGCGCGGGCGCGGCGGGATCGCGCACCGGCACCTCGAGGGCGGCGGCCTGCTCCCCGAGACCGAGCGCATCGCCGAGGAAGTCGGCCAGCAGCCGCTCGTACCGGGCGGGGTCGCGGTTCCATTCGCGGGTGTGGGAGGCGCCCTCGAAGGGCTCGAACTCGATCAGGTCCGGCCGCAGCGCGGCGAGATGCCGGCTCGGGGCGGGCGGCACCGTCGCATCGTCGAGGGCGTGGAAGAGGAGGGTGCGGTGGCGCAGGTGACGGCCGTAGTAGGCGGGGGTCATCTCGTGCAGCGCCAGCGGCTCGTGCAGGCGCACCATCCGCGCCCCGATGCTCGAGGTCATCATCCACAGCGCGAGCCGCCGCATCGGGGCGGGGGCCTTCAGCGCGGTGGCGTGGTAGACGAGGATGTCCTGCCAGTCCACGGCCGGGGAGTCGAGCACGAGGGCCTCGATGAGGTCGCGGTGGGCCGAGCGCACGGAGGTGCGCAGCACGATCCCGCCGCCCATCGACCAGCCAACCAGCACGAGGCGCCGGGCGCCCTGGGCCACCGCGTACTCGATCGCCGCCTCGGTGTCCTCCCACTCGGCCGAGCCCAGGTGGTGCATCCGGTCCGCGGAGGCGGGGGCGCCGACGTCGTTGCGGTAGGTGATGGTGAGACTGGTCAGCCCCAGCCGGTGCAGGAGCGGGATCACGCGGAGCGCCTCGCCGCGGGCTGAGCCGTGGCCGTGCACCAGGATCGCCCAGGTGTCCTCCTGCCCCGGCACGGACCCCTCGGTCTCGTCGGGCCGTACGAGCCACGCCGGCATCGGGCCGACGGGCGAGCTGATCTCCACCTCCTCCGTCCCCAGCCCGTGCGCCGTCTGCGGCGTGCCGGCCCAGAAGAAGCCGTTGGACTTCGCCCGGTCCACGAGGAGCGGCACGTCGGTGTCGCGGGCGAGCAGCGGCCGGGAGACGGTGGTCTGCGTGGGGTGATCGTCGACCGGTCCGAGCCGCACGTGCACAGTCCCGCCGGACTGGCGCAGCGCCAGCAGCCCGTCGCGCCGCGTGGTCGCGGAGGCGTCGAGGTGCACCCGGTCGGGGTGGACGGCGCGGACGGTGACGTCCGGCCGCCCGCGCAGGCTCTCCCGCGGCACCAGCGGCAGTCGGGCCATGACCCGGGCGCCGACGGTGAGCAGCCCTGCGCTGAGCGCGAACGCCCCGGCGGCCCCGGTGATCCCGTACCCCGCCACGTGGGACCATCGCGCCTGGTCAGGGCGTGCGGCCAGGAGCCGCTCGCGAAGGGTCACAGCCGTCGTCGGGCGGTTCCGGAAGAGGTCGCGCGTCATATCGCGCATCCTATCGACGCACTACCATTGACCCTGAGAACACCCGTCCGCGCCGGCGGCGACGAGCCCGTCCCTGCCGGTCCGCGGCCCCAGGCGGCGCCAGGCGCCGCAGAGCGGAGGCATCATGTCCACCGATCCCATCGGCACCCGCCCCTACCCGGTCGCGATCAGCGAGGAGGAGTGGCGCGAGCGCCTCTCCCCCGCCGAGTACCAGGTGCTCCGCCAGGGCGGCACCGAGCGCCCCGGCATTGGCGAGTACGAGGAGGTGCGTCCCGCCGGCACCTACGCCTGCCGCGCCTGCGGCGTCGAGCTGTTCACCGCCGAGACCCAGTTCGATGCCCACTGCGGCTGGCCGGCGTTCTACGCCCCGAGCGACGCCGACGCGGTGGAGCTGCTCGAGGACACCTCCCTCGGCATGCGCCGCATCGAGGTGCGCTGCGCGAACTGCGGCTCGCACCTCGGGCACGTCTTCGAGGGCGAGGGCTTCCCCACCCCCACCGACCAGCGCTACTGCATCAACTCGATCAGCCTGCTGCACAGCGACGACGCCGCCGACCGCGGCTGACCCCGGCGCGCCTGCCGGGCGGACGAGCACGCCGGGGATAGCCTCCCTGCGTGTCCGTCCATCGAATCCGCACCGGCGACGACACCTTCCGCGCCGCCATCGACGCCATGACCAGCGCTCCCCATCGCCCGGAGTTCACATGGCGCACCATCCCGGCCCCATCCCGGATGGCGCCCTCGACGTGGGCCTGCACCGGGGAGATCCTGGTCCATGACGACGAGCTCGCCTCCGGTCGACTGGTGGTCCTGCACGACCCGGCCGGCCAGGAGTCCTGGGACGGCACCTCGAGGATGGTCGCGCTGGTCCAGGCGCAGCTCGAGCCCGAGTTCGCGATCGAGTCGATGCTCGGCGACGTCGCCTGGTCCTGGGTGACCGAGTCCCTCGAGCTGCACGACGCCGACGCCCGGGAGCTCGGCTGCACGGCGACCCGCGTCGTCTCGCAGTCCTACGGCGCGCTCGCCTCACGGCCCTCCACGGTCGACGTCGAGATGCGGGTGTCGTGGACGCCGGAGCCCTCCGAGGACGGCGACCTCGCCCTCGCCCCGCACTTCGCGGCCTGGACCGCGATGCTCGCCGCCGCCGGGGGCCTGCCCCCGGCGCCCCCGCAGATCTCGGCGATCGCCCCCACCCATCACGCGCGAGCGCCCCGCACCGCGGAGGACGACGGGGAGCTGCGGTGAACGCCGCGAGCGACGCCTCCCCCGCCGATCACGCCGATCCTGCGGCGTCCCGCTCCCGCCGCCGCACCCGCACGCGCGGCCCTCGCCGCCCCCGCCCCCTCGAGACCACGGACAGCGCAGCCAGCACCCAGATGCCCCACGACACCGCCACCACTCCCGCCGCAGGACCCGAGCTGCGCGACCTCACCGCGCCCCGCGACGGCCTCGTGCCCGTGATCGACCGGATCCAGCCGCTGCTGGCCTGGTGCGAGGCGGCGGCCTCCGATCCCGCCGAGCCGGTCGCGGTGGACGCAGAGCGCGCTTCCAGCTACCGCTACAGCTCCCGCGCCTATCTGGTGCAGCTGCGCACCGAGGCGGCCGGGACCGCGCTGATCGACCCGCTGGCGTTCACGATGCCGGGCACGCTGCGCACCCTTCTGGCCGAACGGGAGTGGGTGCTGCATGCGGCCGGCCAGGATCTGCCGAGCCTGGCGGAGCTGGGCCTGCACCCGGGCGGCCTGTTCGACACCGAGCTCGCGGCGCGGCTGCTGGGCATGGAGCGGGTCGGACTCGGCGCGGTGGTGGAGGACACCCTCGCCCTGCGCCTGGCCAAGGAGCACTCCGCCGCGGACTGGTCGAAGCGGCCCCTGCCCGAGAGCTGGCTGGTCTACGCGGCGCTCGACGTCGAGGTGCTGGTCCAGGTGCGGGACGTGCTGGCGCGGCGTCTCGAGGAGGCCGGCAAGGCGGACTGGGCCGCTCAGGAGTTCGCCCACGAGCGCACCCGCGAGCACGGTCCCACCCGCTCCTCGAGCTGGCGTGGGCTGCACGGCCTGGGCTCCCTGCGCACCGTGCGGCAGCTCGCGGCGGCGCGGGAGATGTGGACCCGCCGCGACGAGCTCGCGAGCGAGGCGGACCTGTCCCCGCACCGGGTGATCAAGGACCGCGACCTCGTCGCCGCCGCGAAGGAGGCGCCGCGCGGGAGGGAGGCCTTCGACCGGGCGCTGCCGTCGAAGATGCGGCACAAGGACCGCTGGTGGCAGGTCGCCCGCTCGGGCATCGAGCTGCCCGCCTCGCATCTGCCGGAGCGCTCCGAGCGCTCCTATCCCCCGCCCCACAAGCTCTGGTCCAAGAAGCATCCCGAGGTGGCCGAGCGGTACCAGGTGGTGCGCGCCGCGGTGAACGAGCGCGCCGAGGATCTCGAGATGCCGCCGGAGAACCTCCTCCAGCCCGCGCTGCTGCGCCAGTGGGTGTGGGAGCACGAGCAGGCCGGCACCGAGGCGGAGGTCGAGCAGGCGCTGCGCGACCTGGGTGCCCGTCCCTGGCAGGCGGAGCAGTCCGCGCCGGTGATCCACCGGGCCCTCGTCGAGTCCGTCTGAACCCGGGAAGCGCCCGCTCAGTCCCGTCCGGGTCGTTCCATGAACGGTGCGTCGGCGGGTCGCAGCGCGGCCGTGGGTGCTCCGCCGCCGCGCAGCGCCTGCAGGGCGAGCAGCGCGGCGACCGTGGTGCCGTTGGTGATCCTGCCCTCGAGCACTGCGGCGACGGCCACGCCCAGCGGCACCCAGCGGCTGATCAGCTCCGCCTCCTCGTGGACGCGCTCGAACTCCCCCTCGCTCTCGCGCACGCCCTCGGCGAGGTAGACCCGGATCACCTCGTCGCTGCCTCCCGGGCTCGGGCGGAGGTCCACCAGGGTCGACATCCGCACCGGCTCGCAGCCGGCCTCCTCTGCGAGCTCGCGGGCGGCGGCGACGTGGGGCGGCTCGTCGGCGAGGTCGAGCAGCCCGGCGGGGATCTCCCACAGCCGGTGGCCGACGGGATGGCGGTACTGGCGGATCAGGAGCACCCGGTCGGCCTCGTCCACGGCGAGGACCGCGACGGCGCCGGTGTGGCGGATGTACTCGCGGTCGAAGCGCACGCCCGGCGCGAAGTCGATCGTGTCGCGCACGAGGTCCCACACCATCCCCTCGTGCACCGTGCGGTGCGCGGCGACGGGGCGGAGGTCCGCGTCGTCGCGCAGCGGGTCCTCGCCGCCGTGCTGCGGGTGCTGGGTCGTGCCGTCGGTCATCGCCGCTCCCTCCTCGGTCGTCGCGGGCCGCCAGGAGGGGGTCCCGGCGCCCCCGCTCGGGTCTCAGTCCTGCTGGTCCTGGTCGTCGCCGTGCTCGGCGAGCTCGGGCACGGTCCCGTCGGGCTCCACCTCGAGCAGGCGGGTCGCCTTCTGGAGGTCGAGCGCCGCGCCGATCAGGCCCGCGAACAGCGGGTGGGCGCGGGTGGGGCGGGACTTCAGCTCGGGATGGGCCTGGGTGCCGATGTAGAACGGGTGCACCTCGGCGGGCAGCTCCACGAACTCGACCAGGGAGTGGTCCTCGGTCAGCTCGGAGACGCCGGAGATGCGCAGCCCCGCCTCCTCGAGCCGGTCGCGATAGGCGTTGTTGACCTCGTAGCGGTGGCGGTGCCGCTCGGCGACCTCGGTGGTGCCGTACACCTCGGCGGCGAGGGAGCCCTCGGCGAGGGTGTGGTCGTAGGAGCCGAGCCGCATGGTGCCGCCCAGGTCCCCGGCGCCGGAGACGATGTCCTCCTGCTCGGCCATGGTCGCGATGACGGGATGGGCGGTGTCGGGGTCGAACTCGGTGGAGTGCGCCTCCGACAGGCCCAGCTCGGTGCGGGCGTACTCGATCACCATCGACTGCATGCCCAGGCAGAGGCCCAGCGCGGGCAGGCCGTGGGTGCGGGCGTGGCGCAGCGCGCCGACCTTCCCGTCCACGCCGCGCACGCCGAAGCCGCCGGGGACGACGATCGCGTCGACGTCGGCGAGCTGCTCGCGGGCCCCGTCCTCGCTCGCGCACAGGTCCGACTCGACCCAGCGGATCGTGACCTTCGCGCTGTGGTGGAAGCCGCCTGCGCGCAGCGCCTCGGTGACCGAGAGGTACGCGTCGGGCAGGTCGACGTACTTGCCGACCAGGGCGACGGTCACCTCGTAGGCGGGATGCTGGACGCGGCGCAGCAGCTCCTCCCACTGGCTCCAGTCCACGTCGTGGCTGAGCAGGTCCAGGCGCCGGATCGCGTAGGCGTCCAGGCCCTCGCCGTGCAGCACCAGCGGGATCTCGTAGATGGAGGGGGCGTCGGCGCAGGTGACGACCGCGTCGATGTCCACGTCGCACATCGAGGAGATCTTCGACTTCACCGAGGCGGGCAGCGCCCGGTCGGCGCGCAGCACGATCGCGTCGGGCTGGATGCCGATGCTGCGCAGTGCGGCGACGGAGTGCTGGGTGGGCTTGGTCTTCAGCTCCTGGGACGGGCCGATGAAGGGCACCAGGGAGACGTGCACGAAGAACACGTTCTCGCGGCCGATGTCCTGCCGGACCTGGCGCGCGGCCTCGAGGAAGGGCTGGGACTCGATGTCGCCGACGGTGCCGCCGACCTCGGTGATGATCACGTCCACGTCGTCACCGGCCTGGGAGCGCATCGACTCCTTGATCTGGTTGGTGATGTGCGGGATGACCTGCACGGTGTCGCCGAGGTACTCGCCGCGGCGCTCCTTGGCGATCACGGTGGAGTAGACCTGGCCGGTGGTCACGTTCGCGTTCGCGGAGAGGTTCTCGTCGAGGAACCGCTCGTAATGGCCGATGTCGAGGTCGGTCTCGGCGCCGTCCTCGGTGACGAACACCTCGCCGTGCTGGAAGGGGTTCATCGTGCCCGGGTCCACGTTGAGGTACGGGTCGAGCTTCTGCATCGTCACGCGCAGCCCGCGGCTGCGCAGGAGCATCCCGAGGGAGGAGGCGGTCAGTCCCTTGCCGAGGCTGGAGACGACACCGCCGGTGACGAAGATGTGCTTGGTGGTGCCCTCGTTGCGGAAGGGCTTGGCCGATGCGGCCGCCCCGATCCGGGGGATGGGGCCGGTGCCGGTCTGGGGTGCGCTCGCGCTCGTGTCTGCCACGGACGGCCAACCTACCATCACCGGGGTGCGGGGGCGAGGATCTCCTCGAGCTGGGCCAGGAGATCCTCGGCACGCGGGAGCTCGCGGGCCCGCCGCCGGGAGGCGGTCTCGGCGCGGCGCCGTGCGAGCGGGGCGCGGAGCGTCGTGACCGCCGCGGCGAGCGCCTCCGCGTCACCGACGGGGACCAGGTGCGCGGCCGTTCCGGTGACCCAGCGCGTGCCGCCGGCGTCGGTGGCGACGATCGCACGGCCGGCCAGGAGCGCCTCCTGGAGGGCGACGGGCTGTCCCTCCCAGCGGGCGGCGGAGAGCACCAGATCGGCGCGCCGCAGCAGGTCGGGGACGTCCTCGCGGCGACCGAGCAGGTCGACGGGCAGCTCCTCCGCGCTGATGCGGGCGGCGAGCTCGCGCTCCAGCGGACCGTCGCCGGCGACGAGGATCCGCACCTCCTCGCCGCGCAGCAGGGCCGCCGCGTCGAGCAAGTCGTGCAGCCCCTTCTGCGGGGCGAGCCGGGCGATGACGAGGGCGACGAGGGCCACGGGCGTTCCCGGCCCGGCCGCCTCCCGGGCACCGGTCCCGGCGCTCGCGGAGCGCTGCTCCCCCGCCTCCTCCGGGCGCCGCGGGGCGGGGATCACGGCGTGTCGCACGTCGCGCGCGCCGGCACGGCGGGCGTCCTCGGCGAGGTCCGGGGAGACGGCGAGCACGGTGTCGGCCCGGCGGGCGAGGAGCCGCAGCAGCGCGGCGCCGATCGCGCGGACGGGGCCCCCGCCGACGGTGCGGTTGTGCAGGGTGACTACGAGCCGGTGCCCGCCCCGGCGGGGCACGGCCAGGGCGGCCAGGGCCCCGGCGCGCAGCCCGTGGGCGTGGACGGCGACGGGCTCCCCGGCGCCGCGCACGATCCGGCGCAGCGCCGTCACGGTCGCGGCGTCGCGCCGGGGGCTGGGGCGCTCGCGGATCCGCACCGGCGCCTCGGCGACGCGTCGTCCTGCGCTTTCGAGCAGCGCGAGCTCCTGGTCGACGTGCGCGGCCAGTCCCCCGCTGGCGGTGGGGCGCACGAGCAGGACGCGCATCAGCCCACCCTCCGCAGGCGTCGCAGCACGCCGACGGCGAGCTCCCGGTCCACCGCGCCGAGCACCGCGGCGGAGAGCACGGCCGCGACCAGCCCGCACAGGATGCCGTAGAGCACGGTGAGCACCTCGCCGGTGTCGACCGTGATCAGCAGACGGCCCAGCAGAAGCCCCGGCACCGCCCCGACGAGCACGGCGACGGGGACCGCGAGGGCGGTGCGGCGCACCTGGCGCTCGTGGCCGCCGTGCTCGAGCATGTCCCAGATGCGGGAGAGCCCGACCAGGCCGCCCACCGCCATGCCGGCCGCGATCGCGAGGGCGAAGGCGGTGGCCGCCTCCGCGGCGGAGCGGGCGGGGCTGGGCAGCACCAGCACGAGCAGGGCGACGAGGGCGATGCCCCAGCCGACCGCGCCGACCATCAGCGCGTCCCGGGCGCGCAGCGCCGCGGAGAGGATGCGGGTGCACTGTGTCGCCACGGCGAAGCCGACCAGCCCGAGCGCGAGGCCCGCGGTCGCGGAGCCCACCCCGGTCGCCTCGGCCCGGTCGATGTGGCGGAAGAACTGGCCGAGCGCCGGGCCGGCCGCGATGAGCATCACCGCCCCGACCACGGACACGCCGATGACGGTGCGCACCGAGACGGCGGCGACGTGGGCGAAGCCGGTGACGTCCCCGACCAGGCGCAGCTCGGACAGGTGCGGGAAGACGGAGGTCACCAGCGGCACCACCAGCACCGCGTAGGGCAGCAGGTAGAGCGCCTGGGCGTACTGGAAGACGGGCAGGGTGCCGACGCCGCCCGCGCGCATGGCCAGCAGCATCACCAGGGCGAGCACGATCTGCTGGGCGCCGACCGCTCCGAGCCCCGCGCCGCCGAGGGCGAGGGCGCGCCGTGCGTGCCCGGCGGGCATGGTCAGCGCGGGGCGGACGCGCAGCCCCGCCCGGGCGGAGGCGATCACGACGGGCAGCGCCATCACGACGACCCCGGCGGTGGTCCCCCAGCCGAGCCACTGCACGGCGGCGCCGTCGATGGTGGAGACCGTCGCGACCGACGGCACGAGCAGGGCGTAGACGCGATAGGACGCCATCACCACCAGCGAGGACAGCAGCGGCATCATCGCCGGCCACAGGAAGCGCCGCCGGGCCTGGAGGTAGGCGGCCAGCACCACGGAGATCCCGTAGAACGGCAGCTGCACCGCGAAAATCCGCAGCAGCGTCGCGCCGAGCCCGACGCCGGCCGCCCCGGTCTGGTCGGAGGCGAGCAGCAGCTGCGAGAGCGGCTCGGCGAGGGCGATCACGAGCGCGGCGAGGAGCAGGGTGCCGATCACCGTCCAGGTCAGCAGCGCCGAGACGATCCGGTCGGCGAGCGCCGCACCGCCCGGGACCGGGCGTGTCGACGAGGCGGGCGAGGAGGTGCTCTCCGCCGGCGCCGAGGGGTCCGAGTCCGGGGGCGTGGGCTCCGGCGTCTCCGTGGACGGCCCCGGGACCGCGGTCGTCGCGGCGGCGGGCGCGGGCACGGGCACGTCGGCCGTCCCCTTCGTTCCCTCGGGGTCCCGCTCGGGCACGAGGCCCGCGATGAGAGGCACGACGGCCGCGGCGAGCGCCCCGCCCGCGACGATCTCGAAGAGCACGTTGGGGAGCATGTTGGCGGTGGTGTAGGCGGTGCCCACGTCGCCGGCGCCCACGCTCGCGCCGAACACGAGATAGCGCACGAAGCCCGCGATCCGCGCGAACACGGTGACGATCAGGATGATCCCCGCGCCGCGCAGCACGGAACGGGCGATGCGGCCGCTGCGAGGCGGCGCCGCGGGCCGTGCCTCCGGCGCGGTGTCGGTCCCGTTCATCGTGCCTCCTCCGCGTCGCCCGGGTCGCTGGGCGCGCTCGGCGGCTCCGTCGGCGCGGCGGGCCCGTCGGTCGTCCCCGGGCCGGCGGAGCCGTCCTCGGCGGGTGCGGGCACGGGCAGCCGTCCCGCACGGTCCAGCGCTCGCAGCGCCGGGGTGCGGTCGATGACCGCGCTGAAGCTCACCTTCTCGCTGGCCAGGGTCAGCGCGACGACTCCGCCGAGCAGCGCGAGCCGGGCAGGGGCAGGGAGGGTGCGGGTCGCGGCGGCGCCGACGGCGGCGCCGAGCACGTTCGCGCCCGCGTCGCCGAGCATGCCGTGCTCGCGCAGGTCCGTCGGCAGCGCGAGCGCCCCGGGGAGCAGGGCCGCGACGGCGAGCCGCGCACCGGTGCGGGCGCGCTCGTCCTCCCCTGCCGTGAGCGCGAGCAGGGCCGCGGGCGGCAGCACGGCCTTGAGCGCACGGCCGGGGCGGAGATCGAGCAGGTTGGCGAGGTTCGCGCAGCCCGCCATGAGCGCGGCGTCCACGGGGACCATCGCGCCGCCGCGCGGGGCCGGGCCGCCCGCCGCGGCGAGCAGCGCGAGGGCGGGGATGCCGAGCGCCTTCGCGGCCCCTGTCGTCAACCGGCCGGAGCGGAGCGAGGCGAGGTGCCCGCGCAGTCCCTTGGAGACCGGGCGGCCTGCGCGTCGCTGGTGCGGCTCGAGCAGGTCGTCGAGCAGCCCGAGCCCGCCGATCCCGGCGAGCGCGAGGAGGTCAAGGGGGCGTCCCGTGCGGCGTGCGAGGGCGCAGGTGCCGGCGACCACGAGCGCGCCCTCGGCGAGGCTCACCTCGCGTCCGGCGAAGTTGGTGCGGGCGAGCTCGGCGCGCAGCGCGGCGATCACTCCGCTCCCCCGCCGTCGGACGGCGCGGCCCCGCCCTCGGAGCCCTCGCCCCCGGAGCCGGCGCCCTCGCCCTCGGAGCCGGCGCCCTCGCCCTCGGTGCCCACCTCGGCGGTCTCGGGCAGGGCGGGGAGGCGGTCGGCGGCATCGGCCGTGGTGCCGTATGCGCCGGAGCCGCCGCGGGTCTGCTCGACCAGGGCGAGCACGGACAGGACCGGGCCGTCGGGCTCCTGCAGCCGGTCCGTGGTCGACAGCGCGTCGTAGGTCGCCTCCCCGCGCACGGTGCGCAGGATGCCGGTGGAGGCGTCGTTGGCGGGCGTCACGGCGGAGACCACCGCGGGCAGGCCGGTCCCGGCGAGGGCGGTGAGCATGCTGGTGCGGGAGGCGAGCAGGCCCTGGGCGCGCTCGGCAGCGGCCTGGTCGTCGTCGGTGTCGACGGCGAGCTCCTCGGGGGCGGCGCTCGCGTGCACGACCCCGTCGACCGTGCCCGGCGCCCCGCCGTCCACGGCCACCATCCCGTGATCGATGAGCACCTGCCACAGCTGCCCGCGCAGCTCCTCGTCCAGGGGCGAGTCCTCGCCGCCGGCCAGCAGCTCGGGGATCAGCGCGGAGAGGCGCTCGGAGTCGGTGAGCTCCTCGCCCCCGACGGCCGTGAGCGCCGCGGGCGCGATCTGCTGCGCCGCAGCGACCGCGTCGGTCCGCGCCTGCTCGCGTCCCGGCTCCCACAGCGCGCTCTGCAGCTCGACATGCACGGTCTGCTCGACGCCGGCCGCGTCCAGCAGCGAGGTGATCCGCTCGGTGGAGGCGCGGGTGGAGTCGTCGTCGGTGAGGACCGCGATCCGCTGCCCCTCGAGGGTGCCGTCCACGAGCTCCGGCCCGACCTCGGTGATGAACGAGGAGAGCTGGTCGTTCTCGCCGGCGAGCTGCTCCGCCTCGGTGCGCAGCTGCTCCTGCTCGGTGCGCAGCTGCTCGACCTGGCCGGCGAGCTGGTCGCCCAGGTTCTCGCGCAGCGGCCCGGCGCCGAGGACGATGCCGACGGCGAGCGCGAGGAACACGGAGATCAGCGAGACGAGGTGGTAACGGAAGTCGATCACGGGGTCGGGACCCTCCTACGACCCGGTGGCCCGGGGTGTGAACAGCGTGGTGAACCAGGACAGGAGCCCGTCGAGGCGGGCGAAGAGGATCTGCACGAGCGCCTGACCGCCCGGAGTGGCCCAGAGCGCCACGGCGAGCGCGGCCAGACCCGCCAGCGCCAGCAGCACGAGCTGGAAGGTGGAGATCCTCTGACGGTACAGGCGGGAGACGCCCTTCGCGTCGACGAGCTTGGAGCCGATGCGCAGACGTGTGAGGAAGGTCGAGCTCATGCCGGCACGGCCCTTGTCGAGGAACTCCTCGAGGGTGCCGTGGGTGCCGACGGCGACGATGACCGAGGCGCCCTTCTCGTCGGCCAGCAGCATGGCGATGTCCTCGCTGGTGCCCGAGGCGGGGAAGGAGACCGCGCCCTCGGCCAGCCCCAGCTCCGCCAGGCGCTTCATCCCGGGGGCGCGGCCGTCGCGATACGCGTGGACGACGAGCTCGGAGCCGGAGCGCAGGGCCCGGTCGGAGACGGAGTCCATGTCGCCGATGATCATGTCGGGGCGGAACCCGGCCTCGAGCACCGCGTCCGCGCCGCCGTCGACCCCGATGATCACGGGGCGGTTCTCGCGCAGGAAGGGCTTGAGGGTGGCCAGGTCCTCCTTGTAGTGGTAGCCGCGCACCACGATCAGCACCGGCCGGCCGTCCATGCGGGTGGCGACCTCGGGGGCGCCGATCCCGTCCAGCAGCAGGTCCCGCTCGCGGAGCATGTACTCCATCGTGTTCTCGGCGAACAGCTCGAGCTGCTCGGAGAGCCCCTCACGGGACGCCTCCTGGGAGGCGGTGACGCTCGCGTCGTCCTGCCGGGCGCCCTCGGCGATCGGTTCCCCCTCGAGCAGCACCCGCCCGTCCTCGACGGTGATCCGCTCCCCGTCGCGGATCCCCTCGAAGACCTCGTCCCCGAGGGAGTCGACGAGCACGATCCCGGCGTCGACGAGGATGCGCGGGCCCGCGTTGGGGTAGCGGCCGGAGGTGGAGGCGGCGACGTTGAGGACCGCGGCCGGCTCCCGCTCGACGAGCGCCTCGGCGGCGACCCGGTCGATGTCCTCGTGGTCGATGATCGCGATCTCGCCGGGGCGGAGGCGCTTGGTGAGGTCCTTGGTGCGCTTGCCGAGCCGGGCCACGCCCTCGGTGCGGGCCGCGCTCATCGCTGCGTCCGTCCGGCCTCGTCCAGCAGCTCCTCGGCGTGGGCGAGGGCGACGTCGGAGGCGTCGTCCCCGGCGAGCATCCGGGCGAGCTCCCGGATCCGGCCCGGCCGGTCCAGGGTCTCCACGGTCGAGCTGGTCGCACCGTCCTGCGAGGTCTTCACGATCTGCAGGTGGGTGGAGGCGTGGGCGGCGACCTGCGGGAGGTGGGTGACGACGATGACCTG
Source organism: Brachybacterium sp. sponge (assembly GCF_001613775.1). Classification (NCBI taxonomy): domain Bacteria; kingdom Bacillati; phylum Actinomycetota; class Actinomycetes; order Micrococcales; family Dermabacteraceae; genus Brachybacterium; species Brachybacterium sp. sponge. The sequence goes on from NZ_LRMP01000004.1 coordinate 537,981, forward strand.
GGCGTGGCGGGCCAGGCGGGCGAGGCGCTGGCCGACGGCGAGGGCGGCGCGGCCGCCGATGCCCGCGTCGATCTCGTCGAAGACGAACACGGGCGCGGCGGTGCGGTCGCTGCGGGAGGAGGCCAGCGCCACCTCGAGGGCGAGCATGACGCGGGAGAGCTCGCCGCCGGAGGCGGCCTGCGCGACCGGCAGGTGGTCGGCGCCGGGATGGGGGGCGAGCAGGATCGCGACCTCGTCCCGGCCGTGGGAGCGGTGGGCGCGCCCCGTGACGTCGACACGGATCTCCGCATCGGGCATCTCGAGGTGGCGCAGCTCCTCCTGGACCGCGCCGGAGAGGGCGCCGGCGGCCTCGGTGCGTGCCGCGGTGAGCTCCTCGGCGGCCGCGTCGAGCTCCGTCTCGAGCTGCTCGAGGCGGGCCGCGACGGTGCCCCGCTCCTCCTCCGCGCCCTCGAAGCGGTCGAGCTCCTGCGCCGCGGTGCGGGAGGTCTCGAGCAGGGTGGTGACGTCCTCGGCGGGGCCGTCCCGTCCCGGCAGCAGGGCGCCGAGGTCGCGCACCAGGACGGTCAGCTCGTGGAGGCGCTCGTTGGCCTCCTCGATGCGTCCGGGCGAGGCGTCGATCCCGTCGGCGTAGCTGGAGAGCTCCCCGGCGATGTCGGAGAGCTCGATCCGCAGCGCGTCGAGCCGCTCGGTGAGGGGGACGAGGGTGCCGTCGGTGCGGGCGGCGCGGGCGAGGGCCTCCCCCGCGATGTCGAGCAGGGATCCGGCGGCGGGGCCGTCGTCGTCGCCGACCAGGGCGAGCGCGGCCTGCCCGGCGGCGCCGCGGAGCTCCTCGGCGTTGCCGAGCCGTTCGATCTCGGCGCGCAGCGCGTCGTCCTCCCCCGCCTGGGGGTCGGCCTGCTCGAGCCGCTCCAGTGCCTCGGTGAGGACGGTGCCGCGGCGCTCCCGCTCGGCGAGCAGGGCGTCGAGCTCGGCGAGGCGCTCGGTGAGGGCGGTGCGCTCGCGCCAGATCGTGCGGTGCTGCTCGAGCAGCGGCTCGATCTCGGCGGCGCCGAAGCGGTCCAGGGCCTCGCGCTGTGCGTCGTGGTCGCGCAGACGCTGCTGGTCGGACTGGCCGTGCACGGTGACCGCGGTGCCCACCAGCCGGGCGAGGGTCCCGATCGGGACGGGGACCCCGCCGATCTGGGCGCGGGAGCGGCCGTCGCGGGTCAGACGGCGCACCACGAGCACCTCGCCGTCCTCCTCCTCGGCGCCGAGCTCGTCCATCGCGTCCGCGAGCTCCCCGTGCCCGGCGAGCGCGAGAGTGCCGTCGACGGTGCTGGAGCCGCGGGTGCGGCCTCGGTCCAGGCGACCGCCCAGCAGCATGGTCAGGCCGGTGACGATCATGGTCTTGCCGGCTCCGGTCTCGCCGGTCAGGGCGGTGAATCCCGGCCCGAACTCGAGCAGGGCGTCGTCGATCACGCCGATGTGGCGGATGCGCAGGGTGGACAGCACGGCGGCGCCCTTCAGCGGGTGCGCGGGCCGCGGCCCCGCCAGCCCACGACGGGCAGCTGGAACTTCTCGACCAGTCGATCGGCGAACGGGGTCGGGGCGAGGCGGACCAGGCGCACCGAGTGCTCGGAGAGCCGCGCCTCGATCCGCATCCCCGCCACGATGTCCTCCCCGCGGCGCCCGTCGAGGGTGAGGATCGCGTCCTCGCGGTTGTCCATGGTCATCTCGACGGCGATCTCGGAGGAGCGCCCCAGCACCAGCGGCCGGGCGAAGAGGGCGTGGGCGGCGAGCGGGATGAGCATCATCGCGTCGACCTCGGGCCAGATGACGGGACCGCCGGCGCTGAACGCGTAGGCGGTCGAGCCGGTCGGGGTGGACAGCAGCACCCCGTCGGCGCCGAAGCTCGAGACGGGCCGGCCGTCGATCTCGATCGCGACGTTGATCATCTTCTGCCGGTCGGCCTTCTCCAGGGACGCCTCGTTCAGCGCCCAGTGGTGCCCGATCTGCTCGTCGTCCTCGTCGAGGACGGCGATGTCCAGGGTGGAGCGCTTCTCGATCTCGTAGTCGCCGTCCAGGAGCCGGGCGACGGTGATGGAGAGGTCCTCGACCTCGCTCTCGGCGAGGAAGCCGACATGGCCGAGGTTCACGCCGTGGACGGGGATGTCGGCCTCGCGCACGGCCTCGAGGGCGCGCAGGATGGTGCCGTCGCCGCCGAGGACGATGCCGAGCTCGACGGCGTCCGCGGCCGAGACGGCGTCGAGCACGTCCACGCCGCCGTTGGTGAGAAAGGTCAGCAGGCGCGGCGGCGCCTCGTCCTCGGGCAGGGAGAGGATCTCGTCGACCTGCTCGTCGACGACCACCGCGCGCACGCCCCGGCGGCGCAGCTCCTCGAGGACCGTGAGCATGGCGCGCAGCGCCGCCCGGCGTCCGGTGTGCACGTACAGGAGGAACCGTCGCATGGGTCAGTCCTCCTCGGGGGCGTTCTGGTCGCGGCGGCGCCGCGGGAGTGCCCCACCCACGGCAGACCCGATCATGTCATAGGCCTGCGCATCCGGCGTGCAGGAGGAGTCCGGCGCGGTGGACCCCGCGCCCTGCGGGCGGAGCGGGCGGGCGGACCGCAGGTGCACGAAGTACTCGCGGTTGCCGTCCTGGCCGGGCAGGGCGCTGGGGCCGATGGCCGCGAGCTCGATCCCCTGCTCGGCGGCGGTCTCGACCACGCCCTCCACGGCGCGGATCCGGGCGGCGGGGTCGGTGACCACGCCGGTACGGGGCAGCGCCTGCTTCCCGACCTCGAACTGGGGCTTGACCATGAGCAGCAGCTCCCCGTGCGGCGCGGTCACGCCCGCGAGGGCGGGCAGGACGGTGCGCAGGGAGATGAAGGAGAGATCCGCGACGACGAGGTCGACGCGGGCGCCGAGCATCCGCGGGGTGAGGTCGCGCACGCTGGTGCCGTCGCGCACCTCGACGCGGGCGTCCTCGCGCACATGGTCGGCGAGCTGGTCGTGGCCGATGTCGACGGCGATCACGCGGTCGGCGCCGCGCCGCAGCAGCACGTCGGTGAACCCGCCGGTCGAGGCGCCCGCGTCGAGGCAGAGCAGACCCCGGGGGTCGAGCTCGAGCAGGTCGAGGGCGCCGGCGAGCTTGTGCGCGGCGCGGGAGGCGTACTCGATGCCGTCGGGCACGTCGACCACGGTCAGTCGCGCCCCGTCGGGGACGGGGGCGGAGGGCTTGTCGGCCCGGCGCCCGTCGATCCGCGCACGGCCCTCCTCGACGATGCGACGGGCGTGGGTGCGGGACCGTGCGAGGCCGGCGGCGAGCAGCGCGACGTCGAGCCGGTCCCCGCTCACCGGGCGGCGGCCGCGGCGGGCAGGGCGGTGGCCCCGTCGCTGCTCAGCAGGCGTCCCTGCCAGGCGTGCTCGGGGTGGGTCGCGCGCAGCAGTGCGAGCACGGACCGCAGCACGCGCGGGTCGTCGGCCTCGCCGTGGACGACGGCGATGTCCTCGCCCTCGCGGCGCACCGAGACGGCGCCGCAGCGAGCGCTGTCCCCGTCGACGACGGGCAGCGGGAAGGGCGCGGAGATCCCGGCGAGGTCCGGGGTGATGAAGGTGGGGCGACGCACCGGCTCGGCGTGCAGGGCGGTCTCGACGGTGTCGACGCCGGTGAGGACGAGCAGGGAGTCCATCCCGGCACGGACGGCGCCCTCGATGTCGGTGTCCAGCCGGTCGCCGACCACCAGCGGGCGGCGGGCGCCGATGCGGGTCGCGGCGACGGTGAACATGCCCGGCTCGGGCTTGCCGGCGACCTCCGGCTCGGCGCCGGTGGCGTGGCGCAGGGAGGCGACGAGGGAGCCGTTGCCGGGGGCGAGGCCACGCTCGGTGGGCAGGGTCGCATCGACGTTGGTGGCCATCCAGCGGGCGCCGCGGCGGATCGCGTAGGCACCCTCGGCCAGACGCGCCCAGCCGAGGTCCGGGGACCAGCCCTGGACCACGGCGACGACGTCCTCGGCGTCCGTCTCGACGGGCTCGAGCCCGTCGGCGCGGAGCTGGTCGGCGAGGCTCGGTCCGCCGACGACGAGCACTTTGGCGCCGGGGGCGAGGTCCTCGGCGAGCAGTCGCGAGGCGACCTGCGGGGAGGTCACGAACTCCTCGGGGCTCGCCTCGAGGCCGATCACGGCGAGGTGGTCGGCGGCCTGCTGCGGGGTGCGGGAGGCGTTGTTGGTCGCGAAGACGACGGGGCGGCCGGCGGCGCGGGCGGTCTCGACCGCCTCGACGGCGTGCGGGATCGGCCGGGCGCCGTGCATGACGGTGCCGTCGAGGTCGAACAGCAGCGCGTCGTGGAGGTCGAGGAGCGAGGGGTCGGGCCGGCGGATCACGCGGGCTCCTCCCGGGTCCCGGTCTCCGGGGCGGCCGGGGCGTCGGCCGCGTCGGCACTCTCCGCCGTCGCAGTCGCGTCGCCGGCCTCCGCGTCGTCGTCCTCGGTGTCGTCCGCGTCGTCACCCTCGGTGTCGTCCTCGGTGTCGTCGGCGGCCTCCGCCGCGTCCTCCGCTCCATCGACGTCGTCGGCCTCATCAGCGTCGGCGTCCGCGCCGGCATCCGCCGGGTCGTCGCCGTCCTCTGCGTCGTCGGCGCCGTCCTGGTCGTCCTTCGCGTACGGGTCGAAGGCGTCGAGCACGCTGATCTGCTCGTCGCCCTCCATGATGGGCGCCTCGGCGGGCGCGGGGGCCGGGCGGCCGAGACGCTCGGCGGCATCGGTGAGGCCCTCGGTGTCCGCGTCGGCGGCGAGCGTCATCCAGCGCCGCGCCTCGTCCTCGCGGTCCGCGCGCTCGAGGAGGTCGGCGTAGGCGACCCAGAGCCGCACCTGCCAGCGACCGTCGATCTTGTGCCGCAGGGCCGGGATCTCGAGGGTGCGCAGGGCGGTCTGGACGTCGCCGGTGTCGGCGTAGGCGCCCGCGACGACCATCATCAGCTCGATCGCGGACTCGACCCCGAGGGCGGCGGCCTCCTCCGAGGCGGCGATGTCCAGGGCGCGCTCGGGGCGGCCGAGGCCGCGCTCGCAGTCGGCGATCATCGGCAGCACGTCGGTGCGCCCGGTGATGCGCATCGCGGTGCGCAGCTCGCGGGAGGCGGTGCGGTAGTCGCCGGCGTGATAGGCGAAGATCCCGTAGACCTCGCGCACGATGCCGACGCGTCCGCCCAGGCGGGCGGCGAAGCGCGCGTGGGCGAGGGCGGTCTCGGGGTCGGTGTCCTCGAGGAGGTGGGCGGAGACGAGGTGGCGTCCGACGCGCTCCGCGGTCTCCTTGCTCAGGCCGCGCAGCTCCTCGTGGGTCTCCTTGTCGAGCTCGCGGCCGGTGATGCCCTCGGGCACGCGCGGCTCGATCGGCCGATCGGCGCGCTGCTCCTCACCCGGACGGCCGCTGCGACGGTCCTCGCGGCGGTCTCCGTCTCGGCCCCGGTCGCGCGAGCCGCCCCGGCGGTCGTCGAAGCGGTCCTGGCCGCCGCGGCGGTCCGGAGCGCCACGACGGTCTCGGTCATCGCGGCGCGGGCGATCGTCCCGGCGGGGCCGGTCGTCCCGGCGGGGTCGATCATCACGGTGGGGGCGGTCGTCGCGGCGCTGAGCGGGGCCTCCGCGTCGCTCCTCGCCGCTGCCCCGACGGTCGCGGTCCTCGCGCCAAGGGCGATCGTCACGACGCGGGCGGTCGTCGCGGCGAGCACGGTCCTCGCGGCGCGGCCCCGCGTAGCGGTCTCCGCGCTCCCCGCCCTGGGGGCGGTTCTCGCGCCAGGGGCGGTCGTCGCGGCGAGCACGGTCGTCGCGTCCTCGGGTGTCGTCGCGGCGCTCGCCCTCCCGGCGCGGCCGGTCCTCCCGGTGCGGGCGGTCCTGCCACCGGCCGCGGTCCTCGCGGTAGGGGCGGCTCTCGCGGCGCTCCGCGCCATCGGTGCGGGGGCGATCGTTCCGAGGCGGGCGGTCGTTCTGACGGGGACGGTAGGGGCGGTCGCCGTCCCGGCGGGGACCGCCGTCACGGCGTCCTGCTCCGTCGCGGGAGGGGGCGGAGTCGTAGCGGCCTCGAGGGCCCCCGGCACGGCCGCCGGCGGACGCGCCGGATCGAGGCGTCGAGCCTCGCTCGTCCCGCCGCCGACCGTCACGACCCCAGTCGTCCCGGCCGCGGTCGCTCCCGTTGTTGCTGTGCTCAGCCACCTGGACCGCCCGCCTCTTCGTCTCGCCCTGTGCGCCCTATGCGTTTGTCTCCCGGCGACTCTAAGCCAGAGCACGCCCTTGACCCTCGAGTAACACCGTCATCCGTGACTGCTTTCACGGGGCTCCCAGACTCCGGGAACCGAAGATGCTCGGCACCGCGACCCTCGGCGCCGCACCGCCGGCGCACCGCCGCGTGTCCCTCAGGAACGGGGCGTACCCTCGATGGCGGGTGAGTCCTCCGCCACATGGACGGTCCCGTCCGGTCACCGTGCCTCGCAGCCACCAGGAAGACCCGCTTCTCGAACGCCTCTACGACGAGGACCTCTCCCAGGCGAGCTATCTCGTCGCCTGCCAGGACAGCGGGAAGGCGCTCGTGGTCGATCTGCGGCGCGACTTCGCTGACTATCTCGACCTCGCCCGGCATCACGGTCTGCGGATCGTCGCCGTGACCGAGACCCATGTCCATGCGGACTCCCTCTCCGGGACGCGCGAGCTCGCCGCGGCCACGGGAGCGACCGCCTATGCCTCCGGGGAGGGCGGCGAGGACTGGCAGTACGACTACCCGGCCGAGCGCCTCCAGGACGGCGACACGATCGAGCTCGGCGCGGTCACGATCACCGCCCGCCACGCGCCGGGGCACACACCGGAGCATCTCTTGTTCCTCATCACCGACACCGCCTTCGCGCCGAGCCCCGGGTATCTCCTCAGCGGGGACTTCGTCTTCGCCGGCGATCTGGGGCGCCCGGATCTGCTGGAGGAGGCGGCCGGGATGCAGGACACGCGCTTCGAGGGGGCGCGTCAGCTCTTCGCCTCGCTGCGCGACGTGTTCCTCTCCCTCCCCGACCACGTGCAGGTGCTCCCGGGCCACGGCGCCGGCTCGGCCTGTGGGAAGGCCCTCGGGGCCGTGCCCTCCACGACGGTCGGATACGAGCGGAGCTTCGCCTGGTGGGCTCCGCACCTCGCGGCCGACGACGAGCAGGGCTTCGTCGACGAGCTCCTGGACGGTCAGCCCGACGCCCACGCCTACTTCGGCCGGATGAAGCGTCAGAACGTCCTCGGGCCGGCTCTGCTGGGCGAGAGGACTCTCCCCCGCCGCGTCGATGCCTCGGAGATCTCCTCGGGGATGGCGTCCGGTGCGATCGCCCTCGTGGACACGAGGCCGGTCGCCGCGGTGCATGAGGGCATGGTGCCCGGCGCGCTGAGCATCCCTGCCCCGGGCAAGGCCGCCTCCCATATCGGATGGGCCTTCGATCCGGAGTCCGACGACGCCGAGATCATCGTGCGCGCCCCGGATGCGGAGACCGCCGCGAGGATCCAGGACCATCTCGTGCGGGTGGGCATCGACGCCCTCGCCGGCTACGTGACCTCGCTCGAGGGGCTCGAGCAGAGTGTCCCTCAGCGCGTCTCCCCCGCCGACCTCGAGCAGCTGCGTACGAGCCGCCCTGACGCCGTGCTGCTCGACGTGAGGAACAAGTCCGAGCATTCCGCAGGGTCCATCCCTGGTGCTCAGCAGCTCTCGGCCGGAAGGGCGCTGTTCCACCGCGACCAGCTCGCCGCGCCCACCGAGGGCGCCGTGATCGCCTTCTGCCAGTCGGGGCTGCGCGCCTCCGTAGCCGCGAACGCTCTGCGACGGGTCGGTCATGAGGTGATCGAGGTCGACGGCAGCTACGCCGGCTGGTCCCGCTGGCAGCAGGAGGAGAAGGACGCGCCGGCACGCGCCTGAGCGAAGCGCCCCGATTCCAGCAGAAGGGCCCGTGACCGAGGGACCTCCTCACTCACGGGCCCTCTCCCTGTTTCCGGGCACGAAAAAAGGGAGTGGAGGAGGCGAACACCCCGCAGGGGTTCAAGCACTCCTCCACTCCCAGTGAAGATGTCCGGCGGCGACCTACTCTCCCACACCCTCCCGAGTGCAGTACCATCGGCGCGATC
>NZ_LRMP01000005.1:0-56842 GCF_001613775.1 Brachybacterium sp. sponge
CCTGCGGCCGGGTGGCTCAGGCTGCGCCCTCCCCGGCACACAGGTGGGGCCACGGCCCCACCTCATCGCGGCCGGCGAGCGGCTTCGCCGCTCGGGGTGGCCGCTAAGTGACTCCAGCCGGCCATCGTGGGATCAGGCTCTGACCTGGAGTGACTTCGGCATTCCTTGGTGGCTCGCGTGGCTGTGGCTCAGCGTTCGTGCTTTCGTGTGTTCGTGCTTTCGTGTATTCGTATTTTCGTAATACCGGCGATTCGTGTGGCGAGGACTGGTGGGCCGGCGTATGCTGTTCGTAACTGTTAGAAGGAAGGTGTGCTGTGAAGGTGTATCCAGTAGCCGAGATCGCTGAGATCTTCGGCGTGAAGGCGGAGACCGTCCGGTGGTGGCGGTACCGGGATCCCGCCTTCCCTCCTGTGGTGCGTATTGGGCGCAGCTGGGGACTGACTCAGGACCGCTTGGATGCATGGATCGCGGTCAAGGAATCAGACACCGGTGCGGCTGCCGGCACCTTCCGGCAGGGGCGAAAGTGAGTACCCGGCCGCCGGTCTGGACGCCGGAGCGCCTCGAGGTACTCCTGCGGGCCGTGTGCATGCACCGGGGTGCGTTGGCTCGCTCGAGGAAGGAGCTCGCGGCCGGCCTGGGTGTGCATCCTTCGACGGTTCGCCGTTGGCTGCGGCGCCGAGGTGGTTGGAGGGGAGCGCCGGCGGCCATTCCTCCCGAACGTCTGGATGCGCTGCTTCGAGAGGTAGCTCCAACCGCAGAGGACGTGGAGCGGGAGGAGCTCCAGGAGGTGAATGCCCTCGCAGCGCTCGCGCGCCTCAAGGCGCGCCGCGTCCCACTTGGAGCCTGGAGAGAGCAGAACTGGCTCTCTGAGCACAGGGTGTGGGTCGAGGAAGGCGTTAGCGGCATGTCCCTGGTGCGGTTCACTCGTGTGGGGACACGGCGTGATCATCCAGAGCCTGGCGCACGGGAGGTCCGTTCACTGGTCACCGCAAATCGCTTCGAAGCGCAGCTGGTGAAGCTCGCTGTACTGAGGGAGGTCTCGCCATGGCGGGTGAGAGTCTCGGGCACGGCGGGTGGTTCGGAGCGTTGGGTCTCTGGTGCGCGCCTTCGTCCGCTCGAGGTGATCTACGACGAGCTCCGGCCTGCCATGGGGCGTCCGGCGCGGAGTCCGGAACGATGAGGCGGCCACCCGGGGCGATGCCCGGGTTCGGGGCTCGAGGAGGGGGCTGATCATGGCGACATCGGAACCGACCCTGTATGAGGTGCTGGGGGTGGCGTCAGACGCCGATCCTGCGGAGATCAAGGCAGCCTTCCGGAGGCGCGCGCGGAAGATGCATCCGGATGTGGCCGGGGAGGAGATGACCTCGTTCTTCCTCCTGCTCCAGCATGCTCACGAAGTGCTCTCCGAGCCCGGTCGGCGTGCGGAGTACGACCGGTCGCTGCGTGGAGGGGTGCCATACAGCTCGTCCCCTTCGCCGGAGCCCGAGGCGAAGGCGGAGCCGACCGGCGAGGAACCTCCGGGGGCCTGGGGTGAGCGGATACCGGAGGATGCCTACGGTGGGCCCCTCCCTCGTGAAGGCCACGACATCAGCCGCATGCCCTGGCTGAGCACCTTCGAGGGCGTCGAGAGATCCTCCGCGAAGATCACGCATGCTGGACTGCGCTGGTGGCAGACCGCCCTGATGGGCGCCGGCGGACTGGTCCTGCTGCTGGTGTCCTACCTGCTGTCCCCGCTTGCCCTGCTGCTCCTCCCGGGCCTCCTCTGGGCCGCCCTGCGCATCTGGTGGATCCGCCGAGTCCCCGAGATCGTCTGCGTGCTGCTGCTGTCCTGGGCGGTGCTGAGCGGGGCTGCGACCACCCTCGTGGCAGTAGTTCAGGGCCAGCCGTGGCAATGGCCCGCGCTGGGTTCCGTCGGGTCGCTGCTGGGCATCTTCGTGGCCTTGTGGGCGGTCTACGACCTCGCCGTACGCGAGCCGCTGCGGGCACGCCGGCGGGACATCCCAGGGGGCTTCTCGTGGGGTGAACCCGGGCAGAACCTCACCGATGGCCAGGGCAGGTTCAGTCTGGACGCCACCATCGACGGGATCGAGGGGGAACGGCTCACCGCGGCGGAGATCGCATGGTTCCTTGGGGCAATCCCGGGAGTCCGGCTCGTCAACAGCATCGAGTTTCCGGGAGCAAGAAGCGGAGCAGACGTCGACCACGCGGTGGTGTGCGGGGACAAGGTCGCGTTCATCGACTCGAAGGCCTGGAAGCCAGGCCAGTACGCCATGGTCAGCGGGCAGGACGCTATCCGGGTCGGCACTTCCGGCGCCTGGGACTACCGCCCGGCGCACATGCCTTCCGCGGTCCGCCTCTACCAGGCGCTCCTGGCCAAGCATCGGCTGCGCAGCGTTGCCGTGCGTGGCTACATCGTGGTGCACCCCAAGTCCCAGGTAGAGCCGCTGAGGCTGTCCAATGACAACGGTGACGGCCTCGTCCGGCTGGTCACGGCTCAGGAGCTTGTCACCGAGCTGGGTGCCTGGTTCACGGAGGACGACGAGCATGCGCGCAGCGTCAACCGCCGGCTGCTGACGTTCCTGCTGCGGAGTGCAGGCTAGGCAGCGCGCTCCGCCCGCTGCCCAGCCTGCTTGAGTTCATCGTCGAACCAACGGCTCATGTAGAGCAGCACGCTGGTGCCGAGCATCAGCGAGATCGCCGCGTTGCGCTTGCTGTACTGGAACGGGTGCACACGGTGGAACGAGGCGTGCTTGTTCAACGCTCGGGGAGTCTCGGTGCCTTTGGGTTTGAACTGCTGGTAGATCGGCCTGACCGGCGCGAGTACGAGGCTCCCGCGCTTGCCCAGCTTGTGCTTGATTTGCTCGCGGGCCGTCTCCTCGTGGCCCGCCTTGGAGCGTCCTCCATCACTGGTGACCAGGTTGAAGACCTCCTTGGTCTCTCTCAGAATGCGGTACATGAGCGAGTCCAGGGTGGCGGTTGACAGAGCCTGGGCCGCGGCGGGATGGGAGAGGAGGAGTTCCGCAGCCTCCCGAAGCCGGTCAGCTTCGTAGAGGTACGCCTCGTTACTGATCAGCTCTAGGGTCTCGAGGCAGTCTTCTACGATGGCGGGCAGTTCTCGGCCGATGATGGTGCGCCGGGCCGCTGTTGTCTGCGCCGCGATGAGGCGTGCTGCAATGCGTGCTCGAGGAACCCAGAACAGGGGGATGCCATCGTGGAGAACCTCGGCGATGCTCTCCAGATCCTCTTCGGTGATGCCCAGTTCGGCGAGGTTGTCCGGGATGACTCGCCGCTCGAGCGCCTCAAGGATCTCCCGGAAGTCGGGGAGCTCGAGGTGGCTGAGCCAGTCCGTGACGAAGGAGCCTAGAGGGTTGGCGGCCGAGAGCCACCGCTGCTCAAACAGGTCCGCGACCGCGCTCCTTGTGATCCCCGCGATCGTCGAAGACACCGGGGCGATGTGCTCCAGGTAAGCGAGGGTGCTGGGGGTGGGGAACATCGCGCTCATCGAGGTGATGGCGGTCAGATCGATCGAGGAGGAGCGGAAGAACCGAGACATGTCGGTGGTCCGCAGCAGGCGGTGGAGGTTCCCGTTGAGATTCAGACGGGGGTTGAGGATCTTCCGGAGACGCTCGTTCCAGTACTCGTGGCTGTACCCCTCGCCGTCCGTGTCCTCGGGCTCCTCGCTGGCGCCTTCGGGATGTTCCTTGTTCATTCGAGTCCGATCCGGTCGATGTTCTCGAAGGTCCAGCCGGGCACGTAGTGCTCGGAGTGGTGACGCTCGAGCCATGCGGTGACGCCGGCATCACCGCGTTGTTCGTAGGCGTCGAACATCGCGTCGATGTCGTCTCCACTGAGCTCGATCGTGACGGCGCGCTGGCGGGAGTAGCCCTTTCCTCCACCCTCGGGGCCCTGCATCCCGTGAGTGGTCAGGCGGGCGCTCTTCCTGTTGGAGAACCGTGAGCGAGATGAGTCCAGTGCCGCCTTGCGTCCCTTCTTCGTCGTGGCGGACTGGCGTGCCTTCGTGCGCAGGTTGGAGAGGTGGTCGGCGCGGGGCTTGTTGCGTTGCTGCCGGTTCTCCCCCGCGATCCACCGCTGGACACTGCGCTGGGAGACGCCGAGCTGCTCGGCCGCGGCTCGCGTGTTCGGGCCTCCGCGCTTGGTGGTGCCGAAGGCGGCGACGATCATGTCGCGGACGCTGCCGCCGGTGGGGGTCCCCTGGCGGCCGGTGAGTCCCTGGAACAGGCTGAGGTTGGCCATGGGTCATCGCTCCTTCGTGGGAGTCCAGTCGGCGGGATCGGTCAGCTTGGTCTTTCCGAGCCAGCCGTGCCCCTGGAGGTACTCGAGGTGTTCGGTCAGTGGGGCGGACCCCTCGGGGCGGAGCTTGCTGACCGCGCGCCCGAGATCCTCGGGAGCGCCGGGCCAGGCGCTGATCGGGTCCGGGTCGTCGGAGAGGTAGCAGATCGTGTCCGCGTTGACCGCGACGGGGTAGCGTCCGGTCTCCTCGGCGATCTTGGCGATCTTCCGGGTGATGTTCGCGTTGGCCCGGGCCATGATGTGGTGTCGGCGGTCGGGAGCGAAGCCCTGGCGACCGTCCATGTGCAGCTCGGAGCCCATCATGCCGATCGACTGCGTGTAGATCGCCTTGACCGCGGCGAGGACGGCCTGGACGTTGGTGAGGTCGATGATGTCGGCCTCGTCCCTCGGCTGCTGGAGACGGTCCTCGGCCTCCATCGCGCGGAGGGTGGCCAGTGCGTCTCGCATCCGCTCGTACCACTTCTGCATCACGCCGCGGCGGGAGGCGGGCCAGAGGTAGGCCTCGAGGATCTCGCACTCCCCGCCGAGCTCGTAGGCCAGGGCGAGTCGCTGGGTGGTCACCCAGATCGGGTCCTCGGGCTGCTTCTGCCCGTCGGGCACGAAGGGGTTGGGCATGAGGACGTTGTCGCTGGGCGGCACGACGATCTTCCAGTAGCCGTAGGCCTTGGGGTCGAACGTGAGATCGCTGGTGCGGTGCACGGGCCGGCCGAGGCCGACCTCGAGGGAGCCGACGCCGGCGAGGTAGCTGCCGCCGCGGTCGTAGGCGTGGATGTACTTGAGCTTGCGCTCATCCGCGCTGGGCTTCCTCGACCAGTTCATGTCGATCTCGGTGAAGCGATTGCGGGCGGGCTCGACCATGTCGACGGCCTGGAACTCCTCGAGGGCCGTCTTCCCCTTCTGCTGGACCCTGAGGCTGACCATGAGGTCGATCCCGTACTGGCCGGGGTGGAAGCTCAGCGGTCGGCCGAGCACCTTGGTCATCAGGGAGATCCGCTCGAGCAGCTCGGAGGGTGTGGGGTTGTCGCTGATCAGCGGGTAGCCCTCGGCCTGGGCGGACATCAGGCCGAGCAGGGCGATGGGCTCGCGGTCCTCGCCGCGGAACAGCCGGGTCCAGGCGTTCATGGCACGTCCCTTGGTGCCTCCCACGCGGTAGCCGGCGGCCTCGGCGCGAGTGATCAGCTCGTGGTCGGTGGTGGCCTTGACGAGCTGGTCTCGGGCCTTGGAGGGGTTGTCGCCGAGCTGGTCGACGGGGATGCCGATCTTGAGAGCGAAGGCGTGCGTGAGCCACAGGTGGCCGGGCTCGGCCCTGCGGCCGTTGAGGTACCCGATGCCGAGTGTGGGGGCGAGCTCGGCAATCTGCCCGAGGTGCTCGAACTCGGGCAGAGCATGACGCTTCCCGTCAGGGGTGTAGATCGCATCGACGTCGAGGACCGCAGCCGGCCCGATCAGCTCCGCCGCGGGAGCAGCCTGCACGGTGCGCTGCGGCTGCGGTGCGGGAGCGGGGGCGGGGGCCTGCACCGCGGGAGCCGTTGCGGTCTGCGGGACGACAGGAGCCTGCTGGGGAGCGATCGTGACGGCCTGGGGGGCCTGCACGACTGCGGCTGCCGGCGCCGAGGTCGGCTGCGGGGCCGGCGCCGGGGTCGCCGGCGAGCTGGGAGATCCCGAGCGGCGAGTCAGCGGGGTCGGCCCCTTCGGGGCGGACTTGCCCAGCAGTCGCGAGTCGCCGTCGTCACCCTCGTCGGGGAACAGCTTCGAGAAGGGGATCACGAGGACCCGCTTGCTGACGTTGTTGCAGGGCAGACGCCGAGTCTTGGTCATCTTCGGGGCCTTGCCGGGGGCGGGCTCGTCGCAGCTGAGGATCCCCTCGTCGTAGAGCGCGCGGGTGGCGGTGGCGGTGTCGAGCTCGATCGAGCTGTCCAGTGCGGACTTGGCCTGCCGCAGGACGCCCGTGAGGGCGTTGCGGTCGAGGTACAGCTCGGGCTCCCCGACGGCGTCGAGGTTGATCCATCCCAGGTGATTGCCGCGTGCCTCGAGGCGTTCGACGCCGTCGCGGCCAAGGCCGGGCAGTCGCTTCCAGCCCAGTCGGGTGGCGAGGGGCCCGTCGTCGGGGGTGGAGTCGTCGCGGACGTCGGAGATGTAGCCGAGGCCGTCGTGCAGCGCGTACTGGAGCAGCTCGCGGACACGGCCACCGGTGGAGGTGGGGATGTCGGGGTCGACGGTGGCCTGCCACGCTTCGAACAGGGAGTCGTCGAGGGTCTTCATCCAAGTGTCTGCGCCCTGCTGATCGAGGACGCCGACGTCGAGGAGGAACTCGAAGAACAGCTTGGCGCCGACCCACATGTGGGAGAGCGCCGCGCCGGGCCGCTCGTCCAGGCGCGCGTCGAGGTAGGAGTCGAAGAGCTTGTGGAGGTAGACGTCGGCGTCCTCGTCGGCCTGCTGGCGCAGCTCGGCGGGGTCGTTCTCGGCGACCCAGCGGACGAAGCTCGCCATGAGCAGGCTGCGCTGCATGCGCTGTGCGGGGCGGGACTGCTCACGCATGAGGTCGACGGGGATCTCCCCCTTGCGCAGCGGGATCGGGAAGGTGCGCTGCTGCCCGGACCCAGCCTCGGGGGCGAGCTCGGAGGTGATCAGGCCGGAGGCGATCGGCTGGGGTCCGGCGACGGTGCCGATGCCATCGCGCTCGGCGCGGTCGCGGCCGATCCGCTCGGCGATCATGCGGGTGACCTGCTTGATGATCCGCTGTGCGTTGGAGACGCCGGCGTCGGGGGCGGCGTCGTCCAGCCAGAAGACGGCGTCCTTGCAGTGGGCCATGAGGATGCGGGCGGCGTTGAGGGTCGCACCGGTGCCGGCCAGGGACATGCCCGGCCGGTTTCGCTTCCACTTCGGTCCGTACAAGCCCATGAACCAGGAGGCGATCGAGGACTTGAGGGTGCCGGGGACGCCGACGATGATCGGCACCATCGGGTTGTGGCCGATCACGGCGCGCATCATGTGGCCGAGCAGCGGGAGCATCACGCGCTGCGGGATCTGATCGAGCATCTGCTCGATGTTCGCGAAGGCCTCGCGCAGCTCCTCAACGTCGGTGCTGGGAGCGGGGAGGTTGATGCGGGTCAGCGGCCCTGAGAGGTCCACGGGGGCTTCCTGGTGACCGTCCTTGGTGATCACTCCACCGGCGTGGACGTACAGCCACCCCTCGGGGCTCTTCCGCCAACCGGTGGACTGGTAGACGGTGCGGTTGTCCTGACCGGCCGAGACCTGGTTGATGGCGCGCCACACCTCGGCGCGGCCGTTGGTCGTGGCCAGATAGTCGACAGGGAAGTCGAGCTGCTCGAGCCACTTGCTGGAGACGGCATCGTCCGCGGAGACGGTGATGATCATCTGCTCGCCGGAGCGAGGGTGGGTGTAGGCGATCGTGAAGCGGCGGACTCCACCGAGCTTCGTGGCCTTGGCCTGCACCGAGTCGGGGGTGGTGTCGGTCTGCTCCACCAGCGGGGGCTCGTCGACGTAGTCGTCCTCGCCGAGCAGCTCGTTGGAGTCGCGGGAGATGATCCGTGCGTCGAGGCTCAGGACCGACTTGAGGTGTCGAGTGGATCCGTCCTCGGAGCCCTTTGCCGGCTTCCACTCCTCCTTGCAGATGTGCCCATACTCGAGCACGTAGCGAGGGGCGTTGACATCAGCGGGGTGGTCCCCGCCGATCGCGCGGAGTCGCGATGCGGGGGGCGCCGACGGCACCTCCGGAGCCGGCTCCAGCGGGGACGTCTCCTCTCCCCGGGACTCAGGCTGCGGGGCGGGGACCTTCTCCTCCCCGACCTGGAGGATCGGGGGGATGTCGCGGCCGGTGAGCTCGTGCAGCTCTCGTGAGATCTGGATGCCCTGGTCGCGGCTCTGCTCAGCGAGGTGGGCAGCCTCGGCTGCCCACGGTGTCTTCGCCACCGACGCTGCGCGCTCGACCGTGGTCGCGGTCTCCAGCAGTGCGTCGACTCGGACCTCGGACTCGATCGTCCAGCGAGTCGCTCGCTTGCGGTGTGTCTCGGCCGCCTTCGGAGCGGTCTCCTGACGCTGCTCGGCCTGCTCGAGGTGAGCTCGAACTTCCCGCCGAGTCTCCTCGACCCGCTTGAGCTGCCCCTCGAGCTTCGAGGCTGCGGCCCAGGCATGCAGCTCGGCCAGCGTCACAGGGATCAGATCATCCAGCGCTCCCCCGGCTTCGACGTGGTCGGTGAGATCGCTGTGATCCTCGAGGGTCTGAGGAAGGAAGGCCTGCACATCGGCCCGCCCGTCGAGCGCCTCGAGCAGCTGCACGCCGCGCTGATAGCCAGCACCGTCACGGTCGACGACGACACGGATGGTGCCGCCCTCGAGCATGTCGAGCATCTCGTTGGTGAGCGATCCGGCGCCGCCGGCATTGGTCGCGGCCACGACGTCGAGTTCCACCGCGGTCTGGACGTCCTTCTCTCCTTCGAGGATCCAGACGGTCTCGTCATCGGTCAGGGCATCGACGAGCTCGGGCGCCTGGTACCAAGTCGGCTCGAACCCGGAGGGCTTCTTCGAGACCTTCCCCTGGGGACCGAAGTACGCCTGGGTGAACGTCTTCTTGCGCTTCCCGCTGCTGGTGGTGGCCTCCTTGCGGATGACCTGCTGAACGATCTCGCCGTCAGGCCTCGCGTAGTCGTAGGTCGCAGTGACCTTCCACGACAGCTGCTCCTCGGGCTCGGACTCGCGCTCCTCAGCGGCGATCGGAGCCGGCAGCGGACCGATCCGGCCCCACCGTCGACCCGTCGTGCGACGGTTCACGGAGCGGCCGACACGCTGCTCGCGCGGGGGCAGCGGGCGGTCGAAGAGGTCGGCCATGGTCAGGCCCAGAGCCGCGGCGATGTCGCGGACGTCCCCGTGGCAGCCGAAGCAGGTCAGCAGGACCCGGCCGTCATCGCCCGGGGTATAGCTGACGTGCAGCGATGCTTCGTTGTCGTCATGGATCGGGCACCGCGCCTTGAAGTCCGCGTGGGACCCCTTCATCGGGTCGCCTCGCTGCGCGAGAGCGTCGCGCACACGGTGCAGTGACGCCTGCGGCTGCGGCGTGTCACCGCCCGCGGGTCCTTGCAGGGAGAGGGTCATGGAGTATCCTCAAAGTGATCGTCAAGCGGGACTGGTCCTCAGCGGAACCGGTTCGGCTTGTACTTGGAAGGTCATCGGTCCTCTTCGCCGGCAAGCTACGGAGGACCCAAGCTCTGGAAGCCCCTCACTGGCAGGTGAGGGGCTTCCTGCATGTCAGGCAGACATCTGGGCCTCCGAATCAGGAAGGCGCAGCTGGGCGTCACCCGGCTGCCCGCCGGGGATGTACGAAGGAACCGGGAGCTCGAGTTCGAGTGCCAGGAGACGGGTGAGGTAGTCGCCACGAGTGAGCCCCTCGCGGTGCGCACGGCGATCGACCTCGTCACGGATGGAACTCGGCGTGAGGAAGCTGACCGGCTTGCGGTCGCCTCGGTGCGGCTGGGGCATGGCATCTCCTCGTCTGCTCGCAGTGCCTGTGGGGACCAAACTACAGCCGTGTAACTCCCAATCGGAACAAGGTTCAGCTTGGGCGTGTCGGTGATGCGGCGGGCGTCCCGGAGATCCTTCATGTCTCTCTATCGGCGCCAGGACCCCCCTGTTGTGACACCAGAGCAAGTATTCGTACTTTCGGGTTCCTGTGATGCTCTCGCGCGCGTACGCGTAGGCGCACACACCCGACCCCTAATGCGGCCCAGATGGTGCGAGCGGTGCGAGACGTGATTAGCACCCTGGTCAGGACCAGAATCCTGCTCGCACTAGGGGGTGCGAGCGCGGTGCGAGAAGGGGTGCGAGCGCGGTGCGAGCACCGCAAAAGACACGCGCCTCCCCTCGCCTCGGAGCAGGTGATCCGAGGGGTCGTGGGGACGCTTGGAGGGGATGCACCGCTCGGTCCGGGGGCGGCGAGGTTTGAGCCCCGTGAGCTCGACAGTCCAGAGGGCGGGAAGGAGGGTGGCCGGACCTTCTTCGAGCGCCCCCTCCCCCGGCGCGCTGTCATGCGAGCAGCCGTTCGCCTTGGGGTGGCATGAGTCTGGCGGCGACCTGGAGTCGAGCAGCATGCGCGCGGATTAACGGAAGAGCGAAAGTACGAGACAACGAAAATACGAATATAGGGAGCAAGTCTAGGTTCGTACTTTCGTATTTTCGGTTACTCGGTGTCTCGTCTCCTCGGCTTCTCGGTGTTTCGCTTCTGCCTCTCGGGGTGGGGCTCCGAGATCATGAGGGCATGAGGAAGCCTTGGCCGCGGACGGCGTCGCAGCGCTTCGAGGGCTGGCGCGCAGAGTTCGAGCGACACCGCAGCCATCATGCGCCTACCGGGCGTCATTTCCGCGTGACCAGCGCGTATTGCGAGCAGCTCTACGGCGCGCACGGCGGCCGGACCGAGGCGACGACGCTTGGGGACCTGGGGGAACTGGCGGAGCTGGAGAAGCGCATCGTTCGGTCGCAGCAGGTTGTATGGGACGCGCACGCGGCCGAGGTCATGGCCGCAGTGTCTGAGGGAGGACTGGAGGCGACAGCGGAGGCGCTACGCGAGGACGAGCAATGGATCCGCCGGCTGCACCGCGACGGGCAGCCGGTCGACGTCAGTACCGATGCTGCCCGCTGGGTGAGCGGAGTGCTCGGGACCTGCCCGGCGAATCCGCTGATCCGCGCCGAGGAGATCTGGGGTCTGTGGCTCTCAGTGGCCGGCGCCCGACAGATCTGCGTTCGAGTCCGGGATGACCTGATCCTCGAGCTCGTGGACGCCGGCAGTCCACGCACCCACCTCGCAAGAGCCCTGGGCTGGTCGTACAGCAGGTTTCAGCGACACCTGGCTCGCCTCGAGGAGGATCGGACCGATCTGGCCCTCCGGGCCGCTGCTGGGCAGGTCCCCGGCGTCATCGGGCTGGAGTCTCGCCGTTCTGCACGGTCGGAGAAGGCCTAGTTGTTGCGGGGCAGGACGTTGATGACCATGCCGCGGCGCGCGCAAAGGATGTGCAGTGTCGAGGGAGCGTCGGTAGGGTGAAGAGCATGGCGTGCCCTGAATCAGACACTCAGGGGGCTTTCGGTCACACCGTCAGCCCCCAGACCTCCTGAGTCCTTAACCCGCCGCCTGCGCCTGTGCGCTGAGCGGGCTCTTGGGCAGCTCCCTGGGCGCTGGCCGTGGTGACGAGACGTTTCCCCCTTTTCGTTCTCGTTCCTCGGAGCCCTCCATGCCCTTCGCCCTCTACCTGCTTGCCCTGGCTGTCTTTGCCATGGGCACATCTGAGTTCATGCTTGCTGGCCTCGTGCCAGACATCGCCGCCAGTGTCGGTGTCTCTGTCGGCACAGCTGGGTTACTCACCTCTGCCTTTGCGGTCGGGATGATTCTCGGTGCGCCCGCCATGGCAGCTCTCACCCGTCGGTGGCCCGCCCGGACCACCTTGCTCGGGTGCGTGGTCATCTTCGCTGCCTGTCACGTCGTCGCCGCCACTGCCGAGACCTTCTCCGTGCTGTTCGCAACTCGTGTGGTTGCCGCGGTTGCCAACGCCGGTTTCCTGGCCGTTGCACTCAGCACCGCGACCCGCCTCGTGGCCCCCAGCCGGAAGGGCCGCGCTCTTGCCATCCTCCTCTCGGGCACCACGATCGCCATGGTCGCCGGTGTTCCCGCGGGGGCTCTACTTGGCACGGCGCTGGGATGGCGGGCCACGTTCTGGGCGGTAGCCTTCCTGTGCGTTCCTGCTGCAATCGGCATCCTCACCGGGATCCGTCCACAGCCGAGAGCCACGCAGGACGAAGCCAACGATGGCCCGTCTCTCGCCTTCGAGTTGGCGCAGCTCCGCGTGCCCCGTCTTTTCACGGCGATGCTGCTCGCTGCGCTGGTCAATGGCGGGACTTTCGCCGCGTTTACGTTCCTCGCGCCGGTCGTGACCGGGACAGCGGGTCTGGGCCAGGTGTGGGTACCGGTGGCTCTGGTGTTGTTCGGCATCGGGTCCTTCATGGGAGTCAGCATTGCCGGGCGACTGTCTGACCAGCACCCGCGAATGCTCCTCGTTGTGGCCGCGCCGCTCCTGTTAGTTGGGTGGCTGTTGCTCGCGGTGCTTGCTGGGCACTCCGTGCCGCTGCTCGTCCTGGTGTTCCTGCTGGGAATGCTGGCATTCGCTGTGGGAAGCACCATGATCGCTCGAGTGCTCTACGCAGCATCGGAAGCGCCCACCATGGGTGGTTCCTACGCGACTGCCGCTCTCAACATCGGGGCCGCTGCTGGTCCGGCGCTCGGAGCGGTAGCGCTCGAGAGCTCGAGCAACCTTGGTCCCGTGTGGGCAGCGACCGCGCTGACCGCTCTCGCACTCCTCGTGATGCTGCCTACGCTGCGCATCATCGCCCCGCGGGTACGGAATGTGGAGGCTGCCAAGTGACGCACGCTAATGCTCCGTTGAGCCTTGAAGGTCGACGCCGGCTCGTGAATCGGTGCCTGACCCGGCCGATCGCGCACGTAGCTGCCGAGATGGGCATCTCACGCGCGTGCGCTTCGAAGTGGGTCAACCGGTGGAGACGCCATGGCGAAGCCGGGCTCCAAGACCGTGCTTCGACGCCCCACCACAGCAGTACCGCGACAGCAGCCTGTGTCATCCAACAGATCGAGGTCTGGCGGCGAGAGCACAAGTGGTCCGCCCAGCGCATTGCCTACGAGCTCGCCGAGCTGGACGTCAGGATCAACCGGCGTACCGTCAGCCGACACCTGAGCCGGCTCGGCCTTGGCCGACGCCGATTCATCGACCCTGGCGGCGACACCAATCGCAAGCCAGGGAAGATCACCGCCCGCTGGCCCGGCCATATGGTGCACCTCGACGTGAAGAAGGTCGGCCGAATCCCTGACGGCGGCGGCTGGCGCATTCATGGGCGCAACAGCGACCAGGCTAGGACCGCGGGTCGCGCGAAGTCAGCTGGGGCGAAGCGGGGGTACACCTACCTGCACTCCGCCGTCGACGGATTCTCCCGACTCTCGTACACCGAGCCGCTGACCGACGAGAAGGGACTCACGGCGGCAGCGTTCCTCGCCCGAGCTAAGGCCTGGTTCGCCGCTCACGGGATCTCGCACATCCACCGCATCATCACCGATAACGGTGCGTGCTACCGCTCGGCCGACTTCGCTCGAATCGTCGGCAACCGCACGCGACACCAGAAGACCAGGCCCTACACGCCCCGACACAACGGGAAGGTGGAGCGCTACCAGCGAATCTTGGCCGAGGAACTGCTATACGCCCGAGAGTTCAAGAGCGAAGAAGCCCGCGACGCCGCGATCGAAATCTGGAATATCCACTACAACTACCACCGCCCCCACAGTGGAGCGGGCGGACATCCCCCAGCATCTCGGCTCCGTGCTCGCGTCACCAACGTCTGGCCCTCATACACCTAGTCCTCGTCGACGCTCAGGCGCTTCGTTGAGCGACGTGCGGGAACACGAAAATACGAAAACACGAAACAGCGGAAGAACGAGAAGCCGATAGTCGGGCCGGAGGCTGTCAGCGGATGGACATCGCACCTCACGCGGCAGTCGGCAGCGGGATGAGCATGACGGCCGCGGTGCCCAGGATCAGTCCGGGACCGAAGGGAGTGTGTCCGGGATTTCCGCGACGACGGCGCACCAGGGCCCAGATGAGAGTGCCGAGAGTGCCGAGCCACAGGCCGATCAGGAAAAGGAGGGGGGAGACGTACCCGCCGTACAGTCCGAGTCCGGCGATGAGGATGACGTCACCGAAGCCGAGCCCGCCCCGGGCGATCACGAACACCACGAGCAACAGCAGCGTGAGGATCGAGGCAGTGATCATGGCCATCACGAGGTGGCTGACGCCAAGCCAGATCGAAGCGATGGGGAGGAGAACGATTGCGGCAGCGAGCAGCCCCAGATTCAGAGGGAGTGGCAGCCGGAAGCTGCGTGCATCGGTGATGAGCAGGGGACCCGCGAGCGCGACGAACGCGACGAGGGCGGGCCAAAGCGCGGGCGTGACGAAGTACATCGCCCCTCACCCTCGCTCGAGGAGGTCCCGGACGGTGGAGTAGAACCGGGCACCCTTGCGCAGAGGTTCGGCCGAGGTGAGGTCGTTGATAGCGACCCGATGGAAGCGCGACTCGTCGAACCCGGAGCGAGTCAGGGCTCGAGCGATGGATGTTGCGGCGTCTCCGGGTCCGGTGCCGCCGTACCCGAAGGCATGGCCACCGCTGAGGTGGTCGTGCAGCGGGATCATGCCGATCAACCGTCCGTCACGACGGACGAACAGCGGGGTGTCCGACTGTGACTGGATGCCGCCGATGATCTCGTCGTCCTCGCGCAGCTTCGGGACCTCCCGGAGATCTTCGAGGATGGTCAACTCCGGGAGCCCGCGAGGCCTGCTCAGCAGCGCTGGGCGCCCGAACATGTCGCGGCCGACGGCCTCGACTTCCTCGAGCCGGCGCAGATGTGTGAGGTGCGTGCGCTCGTAGCTCGCCAGATCACTCGCTCCCTCATGAGCGACGAATCCCTCGAGGTAGGTGGCCATGACCTCGTCTCGGGCGTCGATGTCGATGTAGCGCACGACGATTGGGTGCAGCGGGTGCTCCTCCTCGAGGCGAGCAGAGAGCCGGCTCCATTCCTCGACGGCGTTGGTCTCGAAGTCGGTGCGGGGAAGTAGGCCTTGGCGTGCTCCGGAGGCGAGGTTCTCGATCTCGGGGTCGGGCGCGCTGCGGAACTCTCCGCTCTCCACGGCGAGGTCCGTCAACAGCGCCCAGGCAGCTTCGGTCTCCTGGGGCGTGAACCGCAGTCCCTCGGGGGAGTCGGCGAACCTCTCGTCCACGGACTCTGCGACGGCGGGGGAGGCGTGCGTGCGTCGGAGGATGCTGCCCTGTGGGGCCCAGGGATACGTGAGGTCGTCGATCTCGCGCTGCTCCGATGCGGGATACATCGACACCACCGGACGGTTCATGAAGAGACGCGTCTCGTCCAGCAGCAGGGCGCGGAGAAGATCGAACACCGGCCCCTCGCGGCCTTCGAGCAGACGCAGCTGGCCCTCGCGCCGCAGATAGCCGTCCGGGTCCCACGGAACAGTGACGGGGCGCCCTGTGCGTTGGTGCTGCTCGACCGAGGCCTCGGTGTAGGCAGAGCGGTGGAAGATCACGGGCCTCTGGCCGATGTGGGGGACGATCTCGGCGACGTCGTCGTAGTGCGACCACACCGGCTCCGTGAAGATCCGGCCGGCGAAGCTTCGCCGGTGGGGCTCGGTGGCGTTGCGCACGGTGAACGTCGCATCCATGAGTGTGTAGGCGTCGTCCCCGTGAAGGACGTTCCGATCGAGTGCGACGAAAGCGGTCTTGGACAGGTCGATCTGGGGAAGGAGGGTGCTGGCGGCTCCGGCGGTCTCCTCGGCGGGCGCGTTCAGCAGGGCGATGTCATGGTCCGAGGTGCCGGCGACCAGGACCACGGTGTAGCCGTCCTCGCCGCCCCACGCACGGAGGTGGACGCGGCGTTGCCGAAGTGAGCCGGAGGGGTGGCGGAAGCCTTCCGCGAGTCGGTCGTAGATGAGGGGGCGAGGGGTGTCGACCTCCGGGATCTCCTTGAGCGACAGGGTGGTGATCTCCTCGCCGCCGCGGTGTTCGGTGCGCTTCTTCCGCCGTCGCACGCTGGCCGTGGTCACGAACAGGTCGCGTCCACCGACGTTGGCACGCTGGAGCTCCCCAGCTTCGACGAGCTGGTGCACCCGCGCCGGCTTCACGCCGAGCTCGCGTGCAGCAGCCGCGGAGGTCAAGGGAGGCTCGGGAAAGATGCGGCGAATCGCGTCGACGACTGGATCGAAGGGGTTGCTCATGGGGTGTCCTCACACTCGGCGCTAGCAATGCGAGGACCATAGCACTAGTAATTTGATCTAGCTATAGCGATGCTGCTCAGACTCTAGGGCCGCGCTTCGGTACTGCGCTCAGCGGCGGCCCGGGTTCGCGCGGCGGATCGCGTCGTGCCAGGTCGGTTCTCCGCGTCCGCGGCTCTTGGCGGCCTTGGCACCCTCGAGGCGAACTCGGGAGGAGACCCAGGTCATCACGTAGTCCTCGGCGAGCTCGGTGCGGCCCAGCCACTCGTCGACGGTGAGGAGGAGATGCTCGTCGCCGACGGTGATCTGGACGGCCTCGTCGGGGAGGCTGGGATCCCGCCAGCTGTGGGTCATGGACACCGGGGTCCCACCGGTGACCGAGCGGTTGTAGCCGGTGACGACCGACTCTGCCGCAGCGAGCAGATCCTGGTGGGCGAAGTACCTCGGATGCTTCGGGCGTAGCACCGCTCTCGACTGCCCGGCGGTAGTCCCGGGGTAGGGGGTGTGGTGCTCGCTCATGGCCTCAGTGTGCGCTCGGGGAAGGACAGTCTGCCCTTCTTGACGTGTTCGTCTGGGAGCACGAGAGGGGCCGACCGTCACGGTCGCCCCCTCTCGACGGCTCATCGCCGGTGCCGCCCGCCGACGACCCGGCGCTCACGCCTGCCCAGCGACTCCCTTACCCGCAGCACCCCTGCTGTCAGGTTCAGCAGCGCTGTCACCAGTGCCATCACCATGAGCAGCGCCTCTCCGATCTGTCCACTCACCTCCTCCCATGGGGCGGGTCAGCCTACGGAGCGGTTCCGACGTCTCACCAGAACCCGGGGTCACCCCACGCATCCCGGGCGTGGCGGCCGGCAGTCGAGCGCAGTGGCAAGGGTCTGTTGTGGGCGGCATCGATGCAGGGGGCCGCGGTCATCGAGGTGGCACTCGAGGCGCAGGGCAGCGCGGGGAGTCGGCGCTCTTGCGGCACAGGTGCAGCCCAACTTCATGAGCTGCGCGGCGAAGCCGCGGAGCGGGGGAGGGGAGCGGCGCCGAGGGTGCCTCTGGGGCTGTGTACGTGCGGTAGCGCGGCAGCGGAGGCCCTCAGGTGCCCCGGGACTGGAGAGCAGCCCCTGGCGGTGGATCCTGCGAGGTGTAGCGAGCTCAGCTCGTCTTGTTCACGAGAGCGTAGGCCTCTCGAACTTCGGCGGAGATGCGGCCGCGGTCGGAGACCTCGAGGCCGTTCTCGCGAGCCCATTCCCTGATTCGCTTGGTCTCAGGGTTTCGGCTGACGGCAGCACCTCGACGGGCGCGGCCACCCGTGCGCCGGCCGTGCTCGATCCACTGTGCGAAGCCGTCGCGCAGCCTCGACGCGTTCTCTTCGTTCAGGTCGATCTCATAGCTGACGCCGTCGAGAGCGAAACCGATCGTGGTCGTGGCCTCCGAGCCATCGATGTCATCGACGAGCGTGACCTGGGTCTTCCGTGCCATGTGTTCCTCCAGGGTAGTGGTGGTGCGTTCAGCGTACAGAACGAAGTACGTTTCCCCTGGGCATTCCCCCAGTACTGATTCAGCAGAATGCTGGAGTTTCAACAGTTAGCTGGATAGCGTCGAGAGTATCGACAGCTTGGAGGAACCATGACATACCGCCTTACCCAACGCGATGCCACCCTTCTGTGCGAGGTGCTGCGCGAAGAGTTCGCGTCAGAAGAGAGCGTGCGTACTGCGCGGCTGATCGCTCCGGACCTCGTCGAGTTGGATCCGCAGTGGCGGCCCTCTGCTCGCCATCGCGAGCGGGCGGCCCGTGCTGTACGGACCGCTAGGGAGAAGAGCCTGGAGGGCGCCGCGATCTACGACCTCGTCGACACCTCCGACGCGGGCGTCGTCTGTCGCGTCATCCTCAGGGCTGCCCATTCCGAACAGGCGTGGGCCTGGGATTCAGCGATGACAGGGGACCCTCTTGACGATGCGGGGCATCTCGACAAGGCGGCGGAACTGCGCCAACTGGCACACCTGATCGATCGCCACTACGACGATCACCCGTCGGAGGGCCAGGTGATTGCTCATCTCGCTCGGGAGCTCGAGATCGCCCAAGTGGAGCGCGGCGCCGGCCACTCCCGACGGCGGCGCCTCGCAGCCACGCTCCGAGAGCTACTGGACGAGGCAGAGCCAGCCGGGGCGGAACCGCTCCCTTACCGATCCGCCGAGGGTGAGCTCAGCTATCCCTCGGTGCGAGTGGCATAGAGGTGCAGCCGCGCGGGTCGCGGTGGGCGGGCACGGTCATTATCTCCGGGGACGAGCCGGACCGCCTTGGGAGAGAAGTCCTGACCCCACGCTGCCGGGGGAGGGGAAGTGCGCGGGGCCAGGACGGTCAGGAGACGCCGGTGACGACGGTTTGATAGGAGCCGATGCGGAGCTGCTTGCTGGTGCTGAGGTCCACGGGGATCTCACCGGAGGCACCGACGTTGCTGTCCCAATCGACAGTCCAGTGCGCCGTGATGTCAACGGTGTAGAGGCCGTCAGGCTGGTCGTCACTCATCTGCTCGTAAACGTGGCCGCAGTCGGGCGACTCCTCGATCCCCTTGCCGGGGTACTCGGTGCCGGGGCCGGCGCATTCGATGGTGGAGCCATCACCGGTCGTGATCGTCATTCCGTCAAACGTGGCCGTTGCGTTCACGGTGACAGCACCTGCGGACGTGCTGGTGCTGGCTGGGCCGGTGGTCTTCTCGCCGGGGTTGGCCACCCAGAACCACACCGGCAGTCCCACGGCACCGAGGGTGTCGGGGTTGTTCGGGGTAGAGGCGATCTCTGGGGCCTCGAGGTCCATCTGGGAGACCGCGGTCTGCGCGAGCTCGGCGGGATCGACCTGGGGCTCCGGCTCAGCCTCCGGCGAGGGCTCGTCAGCGGCAGGAGCGTCCGGTGTGCCTGGGGCATCGACCTGCATTGCCTGGTTCCATCCGTCGGCATTTGTAGTGGTCAGGCCGTCGGTCAGGTTGCTCCAGTCGGCACCGTTCTGATCTGTGAAGGAATCCACGCCCGCAGCGAGGGCCTCAGCTCGGTCGGAGTTCGATGCGCCGCTCTGCTCCCAGGCAGGGATAGAAACGGACGTTGAGCTGCCTGAGTCGTAGTTCCCGACGCTCGTGCGCCCGCCGTTACTCACGGAGGTCGTCCCACCTCCGCCCTTGCCTCCGGCCGAATTCCCCCCACTGGATGAGCTGCCGCCCCCGCCTGAGGACTTGTCACCGCCCCCACCAGAGGAATTTCCGCCGCCTCCGCCGCCGGAGGAAGCGCCAACCTCAACCGTTGCAGCGCCTCCCCCTCCACCGTGGACAGTGACGCCACCTTCGTCCTCTCCATCTGCCCACGAGGGGCTCGTGGCCAGGAGAATGCTGGTGGTCGCGCCGATAGCGATCAGCCCGCGAAGTGAGCGTCGCATGTCGTCCCCTCGTCGTAGTAGCCCTGCTCCTTGATCATCCACGGCTCAGAATCAGATTCCTTCACCAGCGTGAAGCGACCGACGCTCTCCCCTCGTTGGTTGGTGATCTCCACAGGCTCCCCGTCCTTCGTCGCTTCTAGAGCGCTGGTGTCGTCGCAGAACTCCACGACCGCGGTCGTATCCGTCTCCTCGACTGTGGTCCAGTCGGAGAGGGCTCGGTCCCCCGTGATTACTGCGCCACTACTGGCTCGTTCTTCGTCGTCGGCTCGCTGCTTCTCCGCCAGCTCGGGAACGAAGAAATCGTTGACGTAGCTGGTGTCCTTCCAACCATTGGCCGCAGCTGCATCCGAGGCCTCGAATGAAGCCGTGATTCGCTCCTGGGGGGTCGCGTCGGAGGGGTCGGCGGTGGGAGGGGCGTCCTGGGTGGTGGTCGGGTCTTCCTCGGCACCGCTGTCGGTGCAGGCGGCGAGGGGGAGCGCGAGGAGGGCGGCTGCCGCGATCGCGGTGAGGGTGCGCTGTCGGATCATCGGGAGGTCTCCTCGGGGTCGGGGGTGGTGTGGGCGCCCAGGGGGTTTGGTGGATTGACCGTTGAGACGGTCGTGCTGTGTGCGTGGAACTGGGGAGCTGTGAGGTCGACGAGGACGGAGTCGGTCGTTCGGATCGGTCGCCCGACTAACAGGGGTGGGTGCAGCTCGTAGGAGCGGCGCTTGAGTGCGAGTTCGGGGGTGGCCATGACTGCCTCAGATCGCGATGCGGTGGGTGGTCGGGGTGTACATCAGCGCTTCGGTCTCGGGGAGGAGGTCGTAGTCGTCGTCGAGGGCGGCGATCGCTGCCTCGAGCTCGTGCGTGACCTTCTGGTGGAGTTCGGGATCGTGAGAGGCGGCTTGGAGGCGGTCGCGCCAGAGCTGCTCGTGGAGGGACTCGACGAGCAGGCCCTGTTGGGTGGCCCAGAGGGCGGTGTCGGTGTCGCTGGCCTCGAGGGCGCGTCGGGCGAGCTCGTGGGCGATGTCCAGGACGGCGTTCATCATCGTGAATTGGAGGGTGACGGTCCAGCTGTAGCGGCGGCCGCCGCCTTCGAAGGGGTGGCCCCGGACGAGCTTGAGGGCCTCCGCGAGATCCTCGGTGCTCGTGCCGGCGGGGTCTGCTGCGATCGTCTCGACGGTGTTCCAGTCGGAGGTGATGTGCTCGAGCATGTACCCGCCGGCGTCGCCGGCGGCGCGGGGGATGTACGGGTCTCCCTCGGTGGTGGTGCCGAGCCACTTGCGCAGTCGTGAGATCAATTGGTGGCGCGCGCTGTCGGCGGGGCGCCTGGTGGGCCAGAGGTCGGCGATGAAATTGTGGGAGGAGCGGCCGGGGTTGAGGTGGATGTAGCTGGTGGCCTCGGTCAGCTGGGCCAGGCGCTTCTCCTCGAGAGGGCCGGTGGCGCCGAGTACCTCGACGGGGCCGAGCACCCGGACGTAGGGGTGTTCGGTGGGAAGGACCGGCTCCGTGTTGCGCTGCTCGGCGGTGAGGATCGCCGCGGCGGTGCGGAGGGAAGGGACGGATCGCAGTTGCGGCTCGGCGTCCACGGAAGCGGGCTCATTGACGTCGTCGACCGGCTGATCTGCCGGGGTGGCGGGCTCGACGCTGCTGGCTGCGTTCAGGGCTCGCAGGACTCTTTCGTAGTCGGTGTCGGTGAGGTGCTGAGGGGTGAGCTTGAGGCCGAGGGGTTCGAGGCGGGCTGCCTCGAGGGACTCGATGTGCATCCGCCATTCGGAGAGGTCGGTGTGCTGGTCGCTGGAGATCACGGCGACGGCGATCTGGGGCTGCGCGTCCACGATCCGCTGGAGCCGGCTCTTCTCGGTGAGGGAGAGGTCGGCACCGATGATGATGATCTCGGGCGCCCACAGGTCGGTGGCGTCCTGGGCCTGGCGTGCGTGCTGGGCGGAGTCGTGGCCGAGCTCGCTCAGGGTCTCCTGGTCGCGGAGGAGCTTCGCCTCGAGCGAGTCCAGGAGGTCAGTGACGGTGTCGCGGTAGGAGATGCGGCCGGAGCCGAGTGCTTCCTCGAGCTCGGGGCAGACGCCGACGGTGGTGATGGCGAGGTCGTCGGCCCACTGGGAGGTCGCGAGGGAGACGGTGAGGGCTCGCATGACCGGCATGGACGTGCTGGCGCTGGCGTGGATGCCGAGGGCGGCCAGGTGTTCGAGATCGACGAGGATCTGGTGGCCGTCGTGGTCGGTGCCGATGGTCACGAGAGCTGGGTAGGGGGCGATGATGTCGGCGATCGTCTCGTCCTCTGCCAGCGGGGCGGTGCGGGGCAGCAGCCACGTGGCGGGGTCCTCGGTCTTCTCGAACGGTGCGGGCAGATCGTGGCCGTCCGCGGCGTAGAGCTCGAGGTGGCTGTCGGTCAGGCGTGCCAGGCGCACGTCGGGGAGGGTCTGGCCGTCGCGCAGCTGGAGCGCGGAGAGCGTGCGCAGCGCGCGGTCGACGAAGCCGAGGGCGGTGGGGTCCTCGATCCGGGTGAGTCGGATCTGGTCGAGGTCGACGGTCGCTGCGGCGGGGATCTTCTGATCCGCGCGACGCTTGCGCTGCGTGTAGAGGCGTCGGGCGAGGACGGCACTGAGGATGCTCGCGGCGAGGATCGACCCGACCCCGGCCCACGGAACGGTGGCCGAATCTTCCGCCTCGGTGGAGGGGGTGCTCTCCGGGGCGGGGGTGTCGGCCGGCGCCGTCGGGGCGGGCGACTCTTCGGCAGCCGGGGCCTCTTCGGTGGTCTCGTCGGCACTGGAGCCTGTGGCCGCAGCCGCTACCTTGGCAGCGTCTGTAGCGGCAGTGACGGCGTCGCCGGATGCCTCACGGTCGTGGGGCTCGGGCGAGGACTGCTGGGCGTCCTGCGGGGCCTCAGCGGCCGTCTGAGACGCGGTTCCCGGGATCTGTAGGGTCCAGCCGACGTCGATCTGGTCGGGGTCCTGGAGGGTGTGTCCCCCAGGCTGGGTGATGTCGGCGGAGGAGTCGAGGATCTCGGGCCACCGGTCAGAGGCGCCGAGGTGCTCCTGAGCGATCGAGGAGAGTGTGTCGCCTTCCTGCACGGTGACGGTCTTCCCCTGCTGCTCGGAGTCCGCGGTCTCGGTGGGCGCGGCGCCGGGGATCACCAGCTCCCATCCCTCCTCGAGCCAGAGGTCGTGGCCGATGTGGATCGTGGACCCATCCGGCTGCGTCCGGCCGTCGTTCGCGGCGATGATCTTCTTGTACTGGAGGCCGTCGCCGAGGTGCTTCTCCGCCAGGTCCCAGGCGGTGTCGCCGGCCTGCACGGTGATGAGGAGATCCTCGCTGGCGGCCTCTTCGTCGGTGGAGTCCGCGGCCGTGTTGTCCTCGGTCGCCGGGGTCTCGGTGGGCATGGTGAGAGTCTCCGTCTGCACGGCGGGTGCTTGCTCGGCCGGGGCGGGGGAGGCCATGGCTGCGGGTGCCCCGACGCCTCCGGCGATCGTGGCGATCAGCAGCGCTGCCGCTCCCTGCTGGGCGCCGAGTCCACGGATCTGCGGGGCCGGGATGTGGCGGACGCGGGCGATCAGCTCGATGATCACGGACACGGCGAAGGTCGCCCAGGCGATCCATCCGATCCACACGATGACGAACAGCAGCGCGCCGATGGTGTTGCGGCTGGTGAGTAACGTCGCGATGTCGCTGCCGGAGGGCAGCGAGGTCGGGATCGGGTTGCCGTAGAAGACGAGCAGTCCGGCGGGGATCCCGACGAGCAGGGCGAGTAGAGCGAGCAGCGCCCCGAGCGCCTTGAGTGGCTTGATCATGGGATCACCTCTGCCTGTCCGTGGATGAGGTCTACGCGTGCGGTGCGGGTCGCGGAGACCGTGTTGATTCCGATGAGTCCGAGGAATGTGGTGTCCTCGGTGCTGGTGACGGTGACCTCGAGGGTGGAGCTGTTGACGATGCGCACTGAGCCGGCGACGCCGGCCTGGTCGAGGTAGTCCTGTGCGGCGGCTGCGGCGCTGCCCGCGTCCAGGTGTGCGGTCTCTCCGTCAGCGGGGAGCGAGTCCAGTGGCTGGCCCCCGACACGGGCGGCCTGTTGAGCGATGGAGGACGCCTCACTGGCCGCGGTCATCTTCGCCCCGCCGTCGACGACGAGTCCGATGATGAGGACGAGGGCGACGAACACGACGAGGACGAGTTCGGAGACTTCGCCGCGTTCGAGGCGGCTGCGCACGGTGTTCATGAGCGCTCCCGGTAGGTGTCCAGGGGGCTGGTGGTGCTCACGGTGATCGTCTTGGTGCCGGGCAGGCCCGAGATGGGCATCAGCTGCGCGTAGGGGACGGTGCAGGTAATGGTCGCGCTGACCACTGCCACTTCGCCGGGAGGTGTGCTGAAAGCGTCGGCGTCGACGTCGACCGACAGGCTCGTGCATTTCTTCCCCTGCTGGGAGAGCTCGGCGGTGAACGCGTCGCTGACACGAGCGGCGGCGTCATCCTGGCTGGTCGCGAGGGATGCGGCGCGGGAGGCGGAGTGCGCGGCGGTGGTGACGCTCTGCTCGCCGAGGGCGGCACTGCCGACAGCGGCGACGAGGGCGAGCAGCAGGATCAGGGTGGGGGCGAGGATCGCCGCCTCCACACTCGAGGCGCCGTGCTCGAGATCCTTGCGTGTCATCTGTCCTCACCTCCAAAAGCGAAACTGTTGACAGCTTAGATCATGTCTCGTGAGTTGTGAACCCCGTCAGGGAACGTAGGTCTCGACGGGGACGGACACGCTCTGTTCGATGGGCGGCAGCTGCACCATCGGGATCAGAGACAGGGACTGACCGCGCACGGTCACAGTGATCGAGTCCTCGCCGTGCGATGAGGTCACCGAGTAGGAGCGCAGGACGCCGTCGGCGTTGCCCGCTAGCGCCGCCTGGGTGGCTGCCTCGGGGGACTGTCCTGACTGGTACGCGGCAGCTGCGGTCGCCCCCTCACGAGCGGAGTACACGGCGATGTTCCGGGCGTGAGCCCAGATGCCGACCTGGATGATCACGAAGATCACTCCGAGGATGAGGGGGATGACGAGGACGGCTTCGCTGGCGTGACCGCGCTCAAGGCCACCGAGAGAGTGTGCCGACGTCCTCGTCGCACGGGTGCGGAGGGCGTCGACCGCGGTCAGCACGAGGAAGGCGATGAAGCCGAGAGAAATGGGTACGCCGACCGTGAAGACCAGGACCCAGAGAGTCTTGGTGAGTCCGATCGTCAGGACGCCGATGATCGCCTCGGCGAGCAGCAGCACGCCGAGGCCGAGCATTACCGCCTCGGTTCGCTTCATGATCCCCGTCAGCCCAGCAGGGAGATCTTTCCGTTGACGAACAGGGTGATGGCGCCGACGACGATCCCCGCGATCGCGATGCCTCCGAGGACGATGAGGATGTACTCGACGGTGCTGGCGCCGAACGAGGAGGTCTGGCGGGCACGCTGGAGGTGCTCGCGGGTGAAGCTGAGCAGGGACTCGAGGATGATCCTCAGGATGGCGTTCACGGCGGTGGTCCTTTCGGTGAGATGGGTGGAGTCACCCCTATATCGGTGCTGCGGGGCCCCCCTTGTGACATGACCCATTCAACATTCTTGCAGGCGGTGCTGCGCTAGGTGTTGGCGCCGGTCATGCGGTGCGGGGTCAGGAGGAGACCAGGTTCAGGAGGGATGGGGTCAGGAGCATTCCGACGAACGCGAACACGAGCACGGTCAACGGGATCGTCATCGACTCGGAGCGAGCGTTGGCAGCTCCCTGCTCGGTGCGCAGCTGAGCGTTGCGCATCGAGTGGGCGTGGGAGCGGAGGTTCTCCCAGATGGAGGCTCCTTCCTCTCCGGACAGGCGGACGATGTCCGCGATCTCGTGAAGCTCCTTCACTCCGATCTCGTCCCCGAGCTCGCGCAGGTCACCCCACGCGGAGGTGCCGCGAAGGCGGGACCGTTCGATCATCTGCTGGATCCGCACGAACAGCTCGTTGTCGCCGACGCGGGCGGCGTCGCTCATCGCCTGGGTCGCGGAGGCGCCAGCGATACGGGAGAGGGCGACGAAGTCGACGTAGGCGGCGATGATGCGCCGGTAGTGGGTGCGCTGGGCCGCAGCCCGCTGGCGAACCTCGATGTCCGGGAGGAAGAAGAACAGCACGGCGAGGATCAGCATGACTCCGAGAGTCATGGGAATCGGGAGGGAGATCTGAGCGAGGTAGGCAGCGAGCGACATGACGGCGGGGAATGCGAACCCGACCAGCGCCGCAAGGGCCTTCTGCCCGTAGAACTTGCGGGAGGACCACCCGATGAGTGCGAGGTCCCGGTCGGGGGTGACGATCATCGGCAGCTGCGCGACGACTCGCTCCGCCCACATGCCCAGACGCTCCTGGAGATCTGCGGGAGGCACAGAAGAGGTCTGGTCACTCGAGGTGGCGGTGAGGCGTGAGATCGCAGCGGGCAGGGCCGGCTGCGAGGGGGTGAGGGCTCGGACGATGAGGTACAGGCCGGCACCGATTCCGCCACCGAGTAGGAGGACTAGGGAGGTCATGACGCATCTCCAGTGGGTCGCAGGAGCCGCTGGCTCTTGGGGTCGCGGGCGACGATGTTCATCCACCACAGTGCGGCGAGGAACAGGGCGACCAGGCCGATGAGGATCACCTGGCCGAGCCCGGTGCGGTAGGGCTCTACGTAGGCGGGGTTGAAGAGGAACTCGATGGCGATCACCGCGACCGCGATGACCGTGATGAATCGGGCGTTGGCGCGAGGTTTGGCGCGGTCGGCCTCGATCTGGCGCCGCGCGGCGACGTCGTCAGCGATCGTCTCCGCTGTGCCCTCCAGCAGCCGGGCGAGACCGGATCCGCGTCGTCGGGTTCCGAGGAGGAGAGATCCGGTGAGGAGGTCCCCGGTGGTGTCGTCGAGGTCGTCGCCGAACTGGGTGAGGGCCTGTTCGATGGGGATGCCGTTCTGGAGGCGCGCGGCCAGCATCCCGATCTCCTCCTTGAGCGCTTCGGGGGCGGAGCTGCGGGAGGCGATGATCGCTTGCTCGATGGCGGCGCTCGCCCCCAGCAGGCCGACCAACGATCTGGTCCACTCCTCCATCGCGGTCAGGCGCTCGATCGTGGTCTTCCCTGTGGAGTGAGGGATGAGCTGCGGAGCGAGGAGCGCGAGGACGGGTGCGGCGATCACCGCCGCGATGTACCCGGTGATGATCCACAGCAGCAGGCCGATGGCGAGTCCGGCTGCGAGGAGCTGGAGCTGCTTGCGCTGGGAGCGCGTCAGCTGGCGGTGGCGCGGGGTTGAGGGTGCGGCAACGGGACGCAGGCCGGCGATCAGCAGCCAGATGGCCACGCCGGCAGTGACGACGAGGAGGGCGGCGAGGATCGCGTTCATGGTCAGGCCGCCTCCTCGTCGAGGTAGGGACGGAGGTCGTCCATCCACTCCGGTGCCATCTTGGAGATAATCTGCCCGTCCTGGAGCCCCCAGAGCTGAGTAGAAGCGACCTGGCCGTTCTCGCCGGGGGTGTAGGAGGTGACGTCGGTGATGCGGCGGTTCAGGGAGGATTCCCCGGTCCAGGGGTTCCGGGTCTTGACGAGGTCGACGTAGACGGCCAGGTCGATGTTCTCGGAGACCTGCCTGCGTGCGAAGTCCTCGGTCACGCGCCCGTCCTTCCGTGCGAGGGTGACGACGCGCTCGGGGACCGCAGCCGAGCTCTTGGCATGGATGGTGGAGAGACTGCCGGCACCGGTCTGCATCGCCTCGAACATGGCGATCACCTCGGGCCCCAGAATCTCGCCGACGATCATCCGGTCGAGGTTCATGCGGAAGGTGTCGCGCGCCCAGTCGTCCATGGTGATCTCGCCGATCGGGTGGCCGTTGGCATCCTTCTCATCGCTGCCGGGCACCGCTTCGAGGGGGACGAGGCGACGGTGCCGCTCCTTGCCGAGCTGCTCGAGGTGCAGCTCGGCGACACTCTCCAGGATCGCGAGCTTCTCCCAGGGGTCGATCTCGTTGATCAGTCCGCGCAGCAGCGTGGTCTTCCCGGCGCCCTGGGCGCCGGCGACCATGATGCTCTTCTTCGCGCGGACGGCGGCGCGGAGGAACTGCGCGAGCTCGGGGGGCATCAGATCCAGGTCGACGAGATCGTCGAGGGTGACGTCGACGAGGCGGTGGACGCGGATCGTGGCGATCGGCTTCGGGACGACCCACCCGGTGGCGTAGAGGCGGGCGGTGGGACCAAGACTCATGTGCAGCCGCGGGTGGGCGGGGTCGAACGACTTGCTCTGCTGAGCGGCGTGGAAGCTCAGCGTGGACAGGAGGTCCGCATCGGACTCGGCGATCGGATCGGCCTGCTCGAAGGCATTGCCGGTGCGCTGGATGAGAACGTCGTCGTAGCCGTAGATCTCGATGTTCTCGATGCTCGGGTCGTCCAGCAGTGGCTGGAGTCGGCCGAAGCCGAACAGGGACTCCAGGACGGCCTGGGTGATGGCGCGACGCTCCGCATTGGTCCATCGCACGAGCCCGGAGTCGAGTCGCCGGGATTCCTCGTCGTCGATGAAGGAGCCGACGAGGGAGGCAGCTCGGGCGCGCTGATCGTCGGCGTCGCTGCCCGGCATGGCCTCCTCGGCCAGTGCGTTGGCGACGTCTGCGCGGATCCTGGTGATGATCGACCAGTCGGTGAACCGTGTCGACGGGGAGGAGCCCTGATCGGCTGCCGGAGCTGCCGGCGCGGCGTCACGGCGGGCATCGGGCTGCTGGGCCAGAGGTGTCAGGGGCGTGGTGCTGACGGCGCTGTCCTCGAGGTCGAGGATGGCGAGGCTCTCGAAATCGGGGAGGTCTTGGGGCTGCTGGGGGGTCATCGGGTCACTCCTCGCAGAGTCTGGATGGCGTCGCGGCGCTTCTGCCCGGCGGTGCTGATCGCTCCGGACAGGGAGCGCAGGGAGCGTGCGTAACCGCTGGTGTCGAACCCTCGGGGGCGGGGCTTGCCGTGAGCGAAGACGGCGGCGTGCTTCGGCGCCCAGGGCAGGGACCCCAGCACGGGCTGGTGGAGTGCCTTGCTCGCCTCGCCAGCGGAGTACGTGTCGGGAGCGGAGATGGTGACCACGTGGAAAGCGGGGGCGGAGAGGCCCTCCTCCTCGGCCAGACGCCGGTTCTTGATGGTCGTGCGCGCAGTCAGAGTCGCGGTGATCGTCGGACGGAGCACGAGGGCGGTGATGTCCGAGGTCTGGAGTATCGGCGCGGCGAGGTGCGGCGAGTGGATCCGCCCGATGTCGACGAGGACGTCGATGCCCGCACGCTCAAGATCGGACAGTGCCAGCGCCAGTGCATCCCATCGTGTCGAGAGCTGTGGCCCGTGCAGCGGGTTGCTGATGCCAGGGACAAGGCGGCGGATCGGCGCCTGGTCATCGGAGAGTGCGATGGAGCGGGACATGAGCTGTTCCTCGAAGTCCGCTCCTGGCGTGATGTCGAGGATGGTCGAACGGGGGTGGAGTGAGCCCGCGAAGAACCCTGCGAGGGCCGCGGAGGCTCCGGCGGTGTCGGCCTCGAGCAGGATGACGTCGCGGGGCCAGACCAGTGCCAGTCCGAGGGCAGTGGTGGAGACACCGGGGGACCCGGAGGCGGAGGCGAGGGAGATCAGCATGTCACTCCTCCTCGGGGACGAGGACGACGCTGATGCGCCCGGTCGCTGACAGAGCGGCGAGGGTGGCGGACTGGTCGGTGGAGACGAGGACGTCGACGACGACCTCTCCTTCCGCACTGGGGGTGCTGATGGCCTGCACGGTGCCGGTGATCACCGGAGCGTCGCCGGTGGGCGGGTCATCACCCTCTCGGGGCGTGCCGATGATCTGGATCGGGTCTCCGGGGTCCACGTCGTTGGTGGGGATCTGTCCGCTGCTGACGCGGACACCGACGACGGCAGTGCCGGAGGCGGGGAACTGCTCTCCGCTGACATCCCCCGGTGCGAGGAGGGCTCCCTCCTCGAGAGGTCCGACGGCTCGCTGACCGATGAGGGTGTCCAGGTCGCTGCCGGGGACAGTGGCAACGCCGCTGGGAACGGTGACGTCGGTGACGGTGAGGTCTTCGGCGGTCAGCCGCTGCCCCTCGGGGACATCCGCGGCGGCCACCACGACCGGCGTCGTGGTGGAAAGCCGGTCGACGAGCCAGAGCGCTCCCAGCGCGCAGACGATGATCAACGCGACGCCGAGGGCGATGAACGCGGGACGCCGGCGCTGACGGATGGGGGCAGTTGTCGCGGCGGTGGGGATGGCCGGCTGCTCTTGTTCCGTGGCGGCGGAGTCGTCCGCCTTCTTCTTGATCTTGTCGAGGAGGGGCATGCGAGGGGTCCTTTCGAGGGTCAGTCCTTGGCGTTCCGCAGGCTGGTCAGAAGGTCCTGCTCGGTCCACCCCTGGAGGTCGTCCTCGTGCTCGAGGAGATAGTCCAGGGCGACCCGAGCGAGGATGCGGTCGGTCATCGAGGGGCTCTTCTCGCTGGCGTCGAGGCCCTTCTCAGCTGCGGTGCGGGCCTTGTTGATCCGGCGGCGGAGGTTGGCCAGGCGGGTGACCTGGTCGGGCCGGACCCGGACCTCCTTGCGAACGAGATCGTCTTCGTCGACCGGCGGGATCGGCGCCGGTGATGCCGGGACCGATGCGCGGGTGGTGGGCTTTGAGGAGGCGGCGTTGCGGCCGAGCTTCGCTCGGAGGTTGACTTCCTTGGCAGACATGGTGGGTGGCTCCTGGTTTCGGGCTCAGAGGGTGGCGATCGTGGACATCAGCTCGAGCGCAGCGCGCTCGTAGTCCCCCGCTGCTTTGTGTGCGGCTTCGCCGCGTCGGGGGCTGGTGGTCACGTAGACGCCGTCCTCGTAGGCATCGGCGAACAGGGAGTAGGACCGGATCACCGACGTGAAGATCGGCTTGTCGACGCCCTCGAAGAACTCCTGAGCGCGGGTGAGCTTCTGTGGTCGCCGGGAGTCCCATCTGGTCAGGAGCACCGCGTACGGCTTATTGGAGGGGATCACGAGCTCGTCGATGTACCGGTCAGCAGGGTGCAGCGCCATCCCGTCGACCTCGGAGACGACGATGAGGAAGTCGCTGATGGCGATGTACTGCGCGACCAGGTCCCTCACCGCTCGAGTGCCTGGGGTATCGATGAACACGAAGTCGTAGTCGGAGGCGACGTCCTGAACTGCACCGAGCTCGTCAGGGTGCTCGATGCTGGCGACGTCGAAGGGGGTGGAGTCCAGGCCGACCTGATCGACCCAATCTCGCAGGGTCTTCTGGGGGTCGGTGTCGATGACCAGGACGCGCTTGCCTGCGGTGGCGAGGACGGCAGCCAGCTCAGCCACGGTCGTGGTCTTGCCGACGCCGCCTTTCTCGTTGACGACGCTGATCACGCGTGGTTCGGCTGAGGTCTTGGGCCGGGTGGCTCTGGAAGGCATGGGTGGCTCCTTCGTCGGGTGTTGACAGTCTGGAGCATACCGGAAGGACGAGAAAACGAAAATACGAATCTCAGGAAACATCCCGGTAGGTCGGTGCGGGGGCGCGCTGCTCGTCGACGATTGCGAGGGCCTGCTCGCGACGCTCCTCCTTGGCACGCCGCCGCTTCTCACGCTGCGGGGCATGGACCCGCTCCTCGAGGAGACCCAGCACCTCCTGCGTGAGCCCGTACGAGTCAGCCACGGTGAGTGCGTTTCGCTGGGACGGGGAGAGGTGACGAGCGACGTCCACGGAGCACGATGCGAGGGTGTTGGGACTCGAGAGCAAGCGACGGAGCTGCGGTTCATCGTCAGCGGTGGGCGGCTCGTCTGAGGCCTTGACGACGGCAAGGTAGAACAGGAAGGCGGTGCCAAGGATGATCCCCGCCGTCAGGAGGTAAGGGACGTCGTAGCCCAGCCCGTGCAGCACGGCGATCACGGCGAGAAGGAGGACCGCGACGGAGAGGAGGGCCAGCCCGTGACGTACGAGCTTCCTGTCTCTGGCCCGCTGGAACTGGTGCTCGTCATGGATCACCTCGGCCGCGGAGCCACGGGAGACGAGGGCCCAGCGAGGCTCTTGCCGTCGTCCTGCGGGGGTGATCAGCACGGCGGTGTCGGTGTCGTTGGGGGAGAGGTCCAGTCGCTGTCGCGTCATCGTGCAGTTCCTTCCAGGAGGTCGAGCAGGTCGAGCTGTTCGGGATGAGGACGGTCGGGGTCGGGGTGGAGAGCATCGGTGCCGGCCTGGCGTGAGCGGGGATGCTCCTCGTCGGAGTGGTTGCTCGTGGTCGTGTCGGGCATGGCGTTCTCCTCTATGCGGTGGGGGTGAGGGGCTTGCGCCGGGCGGAACCGATCCGCACGGCGAGCTTGTGCCGGCCGTGTCGGGCAGCTGCTCGCTCGGCGTTCTCGACCGACCAGCCGACTCGCCGCGCCGCAGTCGGTGGCCAGACTCCGCCGGCGATCAGGTGCTCGAGCTCGCCGAGGCGGTAGCTGACTTCGCCGGCAGGGATCCGCTTCGCGTCGGGCTGTTTCCCCGCCCACCGCGCGTACGCCGTCGAGCAGTCGTCGCAGAGGCAGCCGTCGCGGTAGGTCTTCGCCGTGCCGTGTGAGCGCCCTCCTTGTCGCAGCTCGCGATCGTAGGCAGCGTTCGCTGCTCGGCACGAGGGGCACCGGCAGCCGGCCTGGTAGCGAGCCCTCGTGCCGTGGGCGGGCATCAGGCCACCTCGCTGGAGAGCTCGGGCAGGAGATCGGCGTCCTGGATGAAGGCTTCGGCGATCCGCTTGGCCAGTCGTCGCGCTCGCTGTCGAATGGCAGCGGGGGCACGGTTTCCGGTTTCGTCCAGGCCGGTCTCGGGGGAATACACCGAGATAAGGAATCGTGCTTCCTCGAGCGTGATCACTTCATTGTCCCGAGCCCAAGCGAGACCCTCCAGAAGGTCGAGCTGACTGCGATGTGCAGTCTTCATCTCGGGTGCATGGGACTGTTCCGCATGCATTGCGTCTTCGAGGACGATCATGTTGTCCCAGGAGTCGGTGCTGCGGTGGAAGTCGAGCGCGGTGGGACGTCGGAGCTCGTCGCTGAGCTGGCTGACGATGCGGACCGCCACGCGCTCTGTCCGGGCGCGGATGTGGGGGCGGTCGAGCACGTCGTAGAACGCGTCCACGACGGCGCAGAACGCGTCGGCAGTGGACATGGGGAGCGCACTCGCGTGGAAGCGCTTGAGGGCCAGAGAGCAGAGCGCAGGGCGCATGGCGTGCAGCAGCAGCCGGCGGGCCTGCGGTCCCTCGTCCAGGCGGGAGAGCAGCGTGTGCAGCACGCGGTCGTTGGTCGCGTAATCACGCCGCTCCAGGAGGTTGAAGAGGTCCCGGACGGTGCGTGCCGAATCGATGGGAGCGGTGAGCGGCTCGTCGAGCATCGCAGCGAAGTCGTCTGCGAGACCAGAGGTGATGTCGTCCAGCGTGGGGTCGGCAGTCATGGTGGCTCCTGCGGTGAGGTGAACAGGTGCCTTCACGCTGGCGAGGGGCTCTTGCCCTGAATCTTGCCCCTGTGGGGTGCGAGAACAACGAAGTTCTTGCCCCCGGTATCAGTGCAGGTCAGAGGGGTGTCTGTCTGGATGATTCATAGGGGGCAGAAAAAGTTTGAGAGGCGCTGTCACAAACCGGGGTCCGGCCCAGCGATATAGGGGTGACCACCGATGTAGAGGAGATCCCGATGACCGCCACGCTCGAGCTCGATGCCTCTCGTGCGGCCGTGAGCGCCGTGGGAGCGGTCTGCCGCCGCCAACGGAAGCTGCGCACGCTGCTTGCCATGTTGCTGGCGGACCCGCTGGACGAGACGGCGTGGGCAGCAGCGCGCGCAGGGATCAGCCCTGACGAGGAGCAGGCGATGCGCGCTGACATCGCGCTCCTGACCGAGGTGGCCCAGAGCGGGGGTGCGGGGGTCGGCTTGGGTGGCTCCCCCCGCGCCCCCTTCACCGCTGAGGAGGACCCGTGCTGACCCTCATCCCGCGCCGTCACCGCACCTCCGCTGAGGCAGAGCCGCCCGAGGCAGCTTCTGAGGGCTCCGACGTTTCCGATGCGGTGACTCCGCCCGCGCGGAAGTCACGCAAGCAGAAGGATGCCGAGCCAGACATCGCCAACCCCTGGACTGCGGGCGAGAGATTCAAGTCGGCCGCAGCGTCGGGACTCATATGGATCTTCTGTGGTGCAGGAGTCCTTTCTCTCGGAGCGACCATTCTTGGAAGTGGTTCCGAAACAGAGACGGCTCCCATTGAAGTCCAGGACGCGGGGGAATCGCAGAGGGTTTCCGCATTCGCGGCAGGTTTCGTGGACCTGTATCTGGGTGGGTCGAGGGAACAGGAAGACCAGATCACTGCACTACTTGCAAATGGGGTCGATACCACGATCTCCCTTCCCTCCGAGCCGACCGAGATCGGGACCGTGACCCCCGGCGAAGCCGTCCAGATCGACGAGACCACCTGGGTCGTCACGGTCAGCGTTGAGCAGCAGGCGACGGACGAGCAGCCTCCCACCTCGCAGACCTGGCAGCTCCCGGTGATCACCGACGAGACAGGGGCGATCGCCGCCGCGGGACTTCCCTCGAGAGTGGCGTCCCCGGCACGTGGCGACCTGGCGGTCGTAGCCGGTGACGAGGTCTCCGATTCGGACGTGACGGACACCGTCAGCGCGTTCGCGGAGGCGTATCTGGCTGGGCAGGGAGAGATCGCCCCCCTGACCGCTCCCGACACGGCGATCTCGGCGGTCACCCCGGCCCCCTACGCCGAGGTGACTGTCCCCTCGGTCCGCACGAGCCAGGAGATCCCCGCCGCCCCGGCCGACGGAGACATCGTGCGCACTCAGATCACCGTCTCTGCCACCACGGCGGAAGGCGGCACAACCCAGCTCGGCTACACGGTCGATCTGCGCTGGCGCGATCGCTGGGAGGTCTCAGCGATCAACCCGACCACCAGCACACCCACCACCGAAGGAGAGCAGTCATGAACGACCTCATCATCGCCGCCGGCACCATCTACACCGATGGCACCCTCCAGGCCAAAGGCATCTTCGACGCCGCCAACGGCCTCGCTGCCGACGCCAAATCCACGACCCTCTCCGTGATCAGCGGCATCATCTTCGTCGGTGCCCTGGTCAACTACGTCAGGTCGAAGTTCTCCACCGCGTCGCTCATCGTCAGCATTCTGATGGTCTGCGTCGCGCTGGGCTTCCTCGGCCAGGTGCCCTCGGTCAAGGAGATGTTCGGCGACACCTTCGAAGGTCTCAACGATGCCGGCGCATCCCTCGAGACGGAGATGCCGGACGATGAGCTCCTGAGCTGACGTCATGGCTGAGCAGCAGGTCGTCGTCCGCTTCTACACCCGAGCACGGAAGATCCCCTTCATGCTCGGGAAGTTGGGCGACTTCAAGATCCCCTTCGGGCCCTACACCCTCACCCAGGGAGTCGTGTTCGTCGCAGCAGCCTGGATCGGCAGCGAGACGATGTGGCTCTGGGCTCGCGGCTGGGTGCCGCTCCTCGCGTGGCTGGTCCTCCTCGCGGTCGCGGCTGGGTGCGCTGTGGGAGCGGGACGCATCCCGTTCAAGGGCCGCAACCCGCTGATGCTCGCGGCCGGAGTCATCGGCTACGGGACGGCCCCTCGCTGGGGCACTCAGGGGGGATCACGCATCGCGCTGAGAGGGCAGCACAGGGTCAGGTACCGCTGCTCGGCACCGACAAGTGCCGCGGGAGATCCCGCCATCCGCGCATCCGATGAGAACTTGGCCGAGGAGATGGCGCCTCCAGCGGTCGACGTCGATTCGGCTCCAGCACTTTCTGACGCTTCTGCCCGTCAGCGTGATGTCTCGGTCGAGGAAGCGCCGAGCGAGCAGCCGACTCCTCACCAGCTGACCGAGGTGCAGCAGATCCTCGCAGCATCCGCACAACGGAGGTAACTCGATGCTTCACCCCGCATCTATCCGATCTGGGCATCTCATGTGGACCCGTCAGGGCACCTGCTGGGCGATC
Organism: Brachybacterium sp. sponge; assembly: GCF_001613775.1. Classification (NCBI taxonomy): domain Bacteria; kingdom Bacillati; phylum Actinomycetota; class Actinomycetes; order Micrococcales; family Dermabacteraceae; genus Brachybacterium; species Brachybacterium sp. sponge. The sequence goes on from NZ_LRMP01000005.1 coordinate 35,518, forward strand.
TGGCAGCTCAAGGGCATGAGCTACGGCAGACGTCCCCAGCGGGAGAAGAACGCTGCGCGGCTGGCCCACCAGGCCATGTTCCGAGTACTCACCGGGGAAGCGATGATCCTCAGCGTCGTCGTCGCGCAGGACCCTGTCTCTGTGGTGCAGCGGATGATCGACGGGGTCGACCTCGAGGACCGGGAGGCGTGGGCAGTCGAAGCCGAGGCCAGGCTGGACGATCTCGAAGGCACCGAGGCGGGGGACCGCCTGTACTTCCTCGCCGTCCCCCTGCCGAACTCTGGGCTTCGCAGGCTCACGCTGCCGGTTCAGGCCGGCGTGCAGCAGGCGAAGGTGAAGCTGGGGCTCCCCCACCACGGCGTCTCGAACGACGAGATGAAGTATCGGGGGAATCAGGCCGCACGCATCGAGGCGATGATTCCGCGGACCTTCGCACCGCAGCGAGTGAGCGTGGCGCAGCAGGTGTGGCTCGACTACCACCTGATGTGCCGCGGTTTCGACGCAACCGCGTACTCCCGGGACGACCTCGAGACCCTGACGCAGGTGCGCCACATCGGAGAGCCGATCATCGACGAGGGAGGCCAGTCCGATGAGAAGGGGCGAGTCGCGAAGCTGAACCCGTTCGCGCACCGCTACATCAAGATCGGCGACGAGCAAATGTTCGCCGATGAGATGACCTCCTATCAGGCGATGTTCGCTCTGACCGACATGCCCGAAGGTGGGCTGCTCTGGCCGGGCTCGGAGATCCTCGGGGACATCGACAACTTCGTCCCCGGCGCCGACTGGGTGATGCGGATGCGCACGCGGTCCTCGGACAACGCTAAGCGCGCCAATGCGACCGCCATGAGTCGGATCAACGACCAGCTCGATCAGCGAGAGCACGAGGTCGGAACCGGCCTGCATGATCTCGATGCCGCGGTGGAGGCCGTCACCGCGTACGACCAGGTCCTCGCCTCCGATCCCAATGAGGTGGAGATCCAGCCCGTCATCATCTTCGCGGTCTGCTCGGACGACGCTGAGGATGTCGTCCAGCGATCGCGCACGGCCGTGAAGATCCTCCAGGACGAAGGGTTCTCTGTCGGGTTCCCCGCGGGATACCAGGAGGAGATGTGGTGGTCCTTCGTCCCCGGCGCCGCGCTGACCGCGAAGGTCAACGAGTACGCGCAGATCCTCACCAGCCGGGACCTGGCAGGACTCGTCCCTCTCACGGCCTCGACGCTGGGAGACTCAACCGGCGCTCTCTTCGCCGAGAACCAGACCAGTGCGCTGCTCTCCTACGTCCATCTCGACTTGCCGAACATGCCGAAGCTGCGCAACAAATCCGCGTGCGTGGGCGTCACCGGGGAGCTCGGCTACGGCAAGTCGATGACCATGAAGATCCTCATGAAGTCGATCGTCGATCGAGACGGCGGACAGGTCATCGCCACAGATCGCTCCGAGATGGGGGAGTGGGTCACCTTCGTGAAGACCCTGACGAGCCCCACCGTCATCGACATGACCGAGCCAGAGTTCTCTCTGGACCCGCTGCGCGCTTTCGATGCAGCTCGCGGGGCGACGATCGCTTCCAACTTCCTGATCACGCTGCTGGATCTCGACCCCACGTCGGGCGAGGGTGTCCTGCTCGGTGAGGTGCTCACCCCGGAGTACCTCCACGACCACGACATCTCGGGGATGGGAGCTCTGCTCGAGCACCTGTCGCAACTCGGGAAGCAGCCCGAGCAGGATGAGGCCAAGAAGCTGTCGGGCCAGATGTCCGTCTATGCCAAGAAGGACTTCGCACGCGCCCTGTTCGACGACGAGCTGCCGCCGCTGCCGTGGAAGACATCGTCGGCGATCGTGATCCGCACCAACCGCATCGAGGTCCCCAAGACCACGGAGCTCGAGAACGCCCATCTCTACAAGGTCATGCGGATCGAGAAGCGCTTCGGTCGCGCGATCTACACGCTGATCTCGAGCCTGGCGAGGATGATCTGCTTCGACGACCAGGGCCGGTTCGCCGCGTACTTCGAGGACGAGGCCCACATGGTCACCTCGAATCAGCTCTCCGTTGCCGACCTGACCCTGTTCATCCGTGACGGGCGCAAGCACAACGCCGCGCTGGTCCTCGGCAGCCACGATCCCGAGAACGATTTCGGTGACGAGACGATGCGAGGACTGATTCCGATCCGCATCGTTCACGCCCAGACGGACGAGGCCCTCGCCAAGCGGTCACTGCGCTGGTTGGGCATGGACGCCGAGGACGAGGAGCTCGTTAAGGAGCTCCAGACCAACACTTCGCCCCAGATCGGTGGCGAAGTGCCGCCGGAACGTCGCGGTGAGGCGTGGATGAGGGATGCGACCGGCACGATCGGCCGCATCCGCACCTTGATGCCGGCCGGAGCTGCCTCGCGGGAAGCGGCCAGCACCACCCCCCACGCGGGAGCCTCCGATGTGTGAGGTGCAGGCGCGGATCCTGCGCGCCTTCTTCCCCCGCCACCTGCCGAACCTGGTGACGGCGATCCTCGCTCGCCCACGCTTGGTGATGTGGCTGGAGATCGGCCTCGTCACGTACCTGCTGATGTTCGTGTCGGCGCCCCCAGCGCTGGCGGCACCGCCCAATCCGCTCGAGGCGCTGGATCGCACAGACGGGACCGGGTACGCGATCAGCAACTACAACATCGAGTTCCTCCTCGACGTGCTCAACGTGAAGTACCCGATCCAGTCCATGACGGCGGGGATCGTCGGGTTCCTGTGGGACCTGTGCCGCTACGGGGTGGGCGGGGTCGCGCTGCTGATCGACCTGACGTTGGGGTTCGGATGGCTCACCTACCTGATCTATCCGATCGAGCAGACCGCCGAGGTGCTCGATCGGGTCCTCGATCAGCTCCCGATGGTCCGGGAGCTCCTGATCTTCCTCGCCTGCGTCGTCGGGATCTCCCGCATGTACATCGGCCAGCAGGCTCGCGGCCTCACCGACATGTTCGGCAGCTTCGTGATCTGGGGACTCAGCGCAGCGATCATCACCAACCCCGTGACCTGGCTGACCGGACCGACCGGGCTCCTCACCCGGACGCAGGAGGCAGCCCAGCAGTTCAGTGCTCAGCTGGTGAACCCTGACGCTGCGATCGGCGAGGTCGATGCGACGGAAGCCTCCGGCACGATGGGGCAGCAGCTCGTGTCGATCTTCGTACGCGCGCCGCACCAGTACATCGCCTACGGAGGCCTCGTCGACGGCGGAGGGTGTGAAAGCACCTATAACGAGAACCTGCGGAAGTCAGGTGAGGATCTGGCCAACGCGATGCTCTCCTGCTCGTCCGACCTTGGGGCGACGATCAAGAACCCTTCGTCCGTGACCCTCGTGACGACCTTGATCATCCTGATCGGCATCGGGGTGCTGCTCGCCATCGCCGTCATCTGCTCCATGATCATCATCTACGAGATCCTCAACATGCTGATCGCTGGCGTGATGGCTGTGTGGGAGCTCTTCCGCGGGATCGGTCCGGGCGGCTCCTACCGAGGGTTCATCGGAATCGCGATCAACCTCCTGGAGTCGTTCCTCGCGCTGATGGCTGTCGTCCTGATCAGCGGGCTCTACCTCGCCACGGTCCAGTACTTCTTCACGACGTGGGAGACGAACATGATCGTCCTCTTCCTCATCGTCGACCTCGTCCTGATCGTCGTGATCGCGGTGATCTTCCAGCAGCGCAGGAAGCTGCGCAAGGCTCTGAATCGGATGCGTGAGCGCGCTCGTGCGAAGTCGAACAACGTGCCTGTGCCCAAGCAGCTCGGGGCCCGTCATCACATCGGCGGCGGACTGGCGGCGGGAGCAGCCACCAGCGCCGGCAGCAAGCTCGCGCAAGGAGCCGGCCGGGCGGGCTCTCGCCTCAAGCAGGGCGCTGTCACACTCGGCCGAGGTGCGGGAAATGTCGCCACCGCCCCGGTCCGCGCCGCGACCCGCAGTGTCTCTCGCCCGGGGTTCATGGGCGCACGGCTGGGGAGTGGGATGCTCCACCGCTCGGGAATCCATGACAAGCGCAGCCACAAGGTGATGCACGGCATCGCGTACGGGATGGGAGAGCGGAAGTGGAGGAAGAAGGAAGCGCGCCGCGAGCAGCGTAGGGAGCAGCGTGCAGAGCGACGCGAGCGCGGTCGGTTCTGGACCTGGAGCGGCGCTACGCGAAATGCGGAGCAGCGGGCCGCAGAACGCTCTGGGGTGGAGGCAGCACCCTCGCGTCAGGGACGTCGCCCTCAGAGGCGAGACCCCCAGTCCCAGGTCCCGGGACAGGAGCAGCAGACCTCGTCGAGGCGCTCCCGTCGCCCCAGCCCGTCGCAGGATCGACGCACGCCCACTCCGCGGTCCGCCGCCGCGAGACCGGCAGCGCGCCGCCCCGGAGCCACAGCCGAGGGAACGACGTCGCGGCCGACGAGATCAGGGAAGGCCGGCTCCGGGCCGAGTGGGACCGGCCGGCAGCCAACGTCTACGGGCCCCGCTGCTCGGACCACCGGAGAACGGCTCAACGCGAAAATGCGTGCGCGTCGCGGAACGTCGGCGTCGCCTCGCCCTCGCACGGCCTCGCGCCCGTTGCAGAGCCGTGCCCGTGCGCGCGCAGCGGGGAAGGGCGCCGCGTGATCGAGCGGGGCGCTGAGAAGTCCTGGGGAGGAGCAACAAGGTGAAGAAGACGGTCGTGGCAGTCCTCGTCGTGGGCATGCTGTTGCTCGTCGGCGTCGCCGGCGGCACAGCGGTGATGTTCATGCACTTCGCCGGGATCTCCGTACAGGAGGCATCATCCTCGCCGGCCTCAGGGGAGACCTGCGCGTCGGGCTCCGCGCCGGCGGTCACCGTAGGCGGCGTTCCGGCTGTCGAAGGCTTCTCGAGAACTCAGGTGGAGAACGGGGCGATCATCGCCCAGGTCGCAGAGGACGCAGGGCTTGATCGGCGGGCGCAGCTCATCGGCATCATCACGGCAATGCAGGAGAGCCAGCTCGGCGATGATCCACGCTCCAAGCTCCCGAATGGCGATGGAGATGCGGGAGTATTCCAGCAGCGGACGTACGACGGATGGTACGGCAATCTCGAAATGATCAACGACACCGCATACGCCGCCACGGCTTTCTACGAAGGTGTCACTGCCAAAAAGCCGGGAGACTATGGCTCTGTCGGCGGGGGTAGCGGTTACGGTCACATACCGGGGTTGAAGGACATTCAAGGATGGGAAGCAATGACTCCGACCATTGCTGCCGCAGAAGTTCAGCGTCCTGCCGAGGAGTACCGTGGCGAGTACGCAAAGCACACGGAAGATGCAAATCGTCTCCTGAATGCACTGTCCGGAAGTGATGTCGAGCTCTCTGCCACCGATACCGCTGGCGGCTGCGGGGACGGTGGTGCCGTGAACGGAAACGTCGAGGCCGTTATCGAGGCCGCAGAGGAACTCATCCCGCAGGGCCTCAACTACGGGCTCGGATCCGGGGACCAGAACGGTCCCAGCGGCGGGGCGATCGACTGCTCGGCCTTCACCTCCTACGCCTGGAAGAGCGGCGCCGGGGTGGACATTGGGCGCAGCGCGCAGGACCAGTGGAACAACCTGGCCGCCTCCCGCGTGACGGTAGAGGAGATCCAGCCGGGAGATCTCATCTTCGAAGCATGGGGTCGCCGGGGGCCGGTGGGAGACCCCAACTCGATCTCTCACGTCACGATGTACATCGGGGACGGGCAGATGGTGGAGTCCTCGCGGTCGCAGAACGGTCCGACGACCAGCAGCGCCCGGCTCGACGGTGCGCAGTTCGTCGGCATCGCACGGCCCACGGTGAAGGCAGCTGGAGGAGAGGCATGAACCGAAGCGTGCGCTCCGTCCTCCTCGCGGTTGTGGTGGTTGTGGCGATCGCCGGGTTCGCCGTGTTCGCCGGCCGCGATGGGGGCGGAGAAGAACCTGAGGCGACCGGTCGACAGACGGCTCCAGCCGCGGCCGGCTCCGAGGCTCCCCCAGAGGAGCCCGAGCTCTACGTAACTCCTTCTGACCAGGAGGAAGAGGTGGGGCAAGAAGAGGGCCATGACGACTCGCTCGAGAACGCACCCGCAGACCAGCGAGCGAAGGACGATGCGGCCGCCGCGGCGCTTGCTACCGCGGAGATCTGGGTACAGGGCAAGACTCTTGAGCAGGCTGCATGGAACGAGCAGCTGCTCCACACTCTCGCTCCGGTCGCACAGCCGGCCTACGACGGCCGAGTCTGGGGGTACCGCGTCGAGGCGACTGCGGTGAAGGGGGAGCCTGCTGTTGAGCAGGCGACCATGACTACCGCCACCGTCGTGATCCCGACCGACGCTGGTCCCCTCACGTTGACGGTGACTCGCAGTGACGAGCAAGGCTCGTGGGCGACCACGGCCATCACAACTGACTGACCCGCAGCCGAAGAAGTGTTCGCACTTCCCGCGGACGACTCCGGCCCGAGCTCGAGGGTCCTGGTCCGCTACGGCCTCACACTCCGTGCATCGGGACTCTCAACCTCGCCAGGGGCTACGTTGCCCACCGGGCGGGTGTAGGTTCTCGTGCGATCTGTCAGAAGCACAGCTCTGTGACCTGTGGCGCGAGACACGGGCAAGGTGCCCGGATTCTCGCTAAGTTGTCCCAATCCTCGGGAGCGCCGTCGAGTTAACTGCGATGGCTCGGCTGTTGGCACGAAGCTGCGGGTAAGGCGGCTGGGCGGCGGTTCAGCCGTGCAGCTGCGGCGCGAACTCCTCGAAGACGAGCGTGGCGACCTCGGCAGGTGTGGAGTGGTCAGTGTCGAGGACCAGGTCGTAAGAAGTGAACTGGTGGAGCTCTCGCGTTAAGCGTTGGTGGTCGTCGAGGTGCCAAGCCAACGCACGATGTTGGTGCGGGGTGTATCGGCCCCGTAGTCGGTGTTCTGCCACGTCCGACGACGCAGTGAGGTGCACGATCCGCAGGGGGAGCTCGAAACACTGTTCGTAGCGTTCCAAGTCGTCGGCCTGGGTGATCACTCCTGCGATGATCGGCGTTCGTGGCCCGGTCTGGCGGTAGTTCCTCCACACTGCGCGAATGTTGTCAGCCTCGGTCAGGACGTTCTGAGGGTCCGTGGAGGCCGGAGGCCATGAGCGGTGGAACCAGTCGGCGTCGAAGAGGCTGAACGGCAGCTTGGCCTCGGCGAAGAGGTCCGCGAGGTGCTCAAGCGTTGAGGACTTGCCCACCCCGTACGAGCCGTTGAGGAAGATTCCGAACTCGCCACTCATCATGAAGCGAGCCTAGCTTGACCTGAGTTGCTGCTCCGGCGGCAGTGCAGCACCCAGAGGAGCACTTCGTGTCCGCCCAGGGTTTTCGTGCCCGTCTGACAGACCGGCGAGGAACCTGACACGCGCCGGCCAAGAAGGTGAGAACTGGCCAAGTTGGCCGAGAACCTACAGCGGGGAGTATCTGGAGTGCGGGAGCTGTGGAAGGTACAGCGTGCTCCGCTCCTCCTTCGTCCGGGCTGCGCACGCTGACCCTATCACATGCGACCAAACGGAAGTACGAATCTACGAGGAACCGAGAGGCCGAGAGCACGGGAGTGCGGAACCGCGACAGCACGAGAACCCGGATGACCGAGACTCCGGATCCTCGCTCGCTGCGCAGTCCAACGAGCTTCGTGATGTCACAACGGGACTCTCCGGACGCCGATATAGGGGTGAGCACCGACCCTGAACGGAGAGACGTCTGATGGCACAAGCAGCCGTCGCGCAGCGGCGCGGCCCGAGCACCGCACGACGCGGCATCCCCATGAGCGGGGTGCTCGCAGGGGGAGGAATCGTCAGCGGCGGAGCACTCATGCTCCCGGACGTCCCTACAGCAGGTATCGCCGCCTGCACCGTGCCGCCCTTGGTTCTGGTCGGGTTCTCCCGATGGAGATCGGCGAAGCGCCGTGCCGTCCGTGAAGACCTGGAGGAGTCGCTCACCCCGCTCCTCGGATCCGCGCTCACGGTGAAGTGCTCGAGGTGGGAGGCGAGGGCGTTCATCCATCCTCGGCCCCGGCGAATCAAGATCACCTACTCGGCCGGCGCCCGGGACTTCGACCCCAAGTGGCTCCGGCAGCTTCTGGCGACGGTGGACGCGCGTGTCGGGGTCGAGTACGCCGTGGAGTTCCACCGCAGCGAACGCAAGGTGATCGTGCTCAGCACCAAGGAGCAAGAGGAAGACGAGCTCGACGACTCGCCGAAGGCGCAGCTGCAACAGCGCGCTGCTGTGACCGTGACCGAGACGCTGGGGAAGCAGTCGCAGGCTGCATACCAATGGAGCGGCGAGGAACTGGAGGGGATTGACGTCACGATTCCCGATGAGATCGCCGTGAAGCTCCACAGCAGAATGAAGCGTCAGCAGATTGAACGAGTCATCACCGCGATGCTGCCGGGACGGTGGCGAGCACGGTGGGATATCGAGAGCACTCCGGCGCGTGCTCACTTCGAGATCAGGCCGTCCATTCCGGAAGGCGGCGTGGTTCATCCCCCGCCGGTAATCACCGATGAGAATCGCTATCTCATCCCGACAGGTGTTACCGAGGACGGCGAGACCACTGTCTGGGATCTGAAATCGACTGTTCCTCACGGTCTCACGACAGGGAAGACGGGAACAGGAAAGACCGTCGACATCCTGGGAATCGTCATGGAATGGACCTGCCGGTCCTGGGCTGCATGGATCGCCGACCCCAAGCAGATCGAGTTCATCGGTATGCGGAAGTGGCCCAATGTGCAAGCGATCGCCGTCACGGTCGAGGAGCAGATGGCACTGATCGTGCGTGCCTGGAACCTCATGGAGCAGCGTTACGCCCAGATCGTCGCCGGCGCGGACGAGCGTGACTTCGAGCCGCTGCTCCTGGTGCTCGACGAGTACACGGACCTGCGCAGCGCCATCACCCACTGGTGGGCTGAGAACAAGCCCAAGGGCGGTCCGGCGAAGTGCCCCATCTTCGGGATGATCGGCTCCCTCGCCCGGAAGGCCCGCAGCGCGAAGATCCACCTCTTGTTCGGCCTCCAGCGCCCCGACGCCGAGATCCTCTCCGGCGAGGTCCGAGACAACCTCGGCTTCCGCCACAGCCTCGGCCGCCTCTCCCCCGAAGGCGCCCGCATGATGTGGGGAGCGCCCTACATCGGCACCAGCGTCCCCCGGAAGATCCCCGGCCGCGGCATCGCCATGGACGCCGACGGCGACCCAGTCGAGTCCCAGTCCTACTGGACTCCGGACCCGCGCCGGGCCCTGCGGGACCGAAAGGAGGGGGACCTGGACATCCTGCGCAGCCTCCTGCCCGCCGAGGTCACCCACCCGCGGTTCGACATCCTCATCGACGACGAGGACGCCGCCACATGGATCGACGAGAACGGCAAGTCGACCTACACCGCCTGGGCGGCGATCGTCGAGGCCCACTTCCGAACCTCCGCGCAGGCCGACGAGATCATCGACCTCGACACCACCCCCGACGATCAGGAAACGGGGCAGGAGGACACGCCGGCAGAGCAGCCGACGGCGGCACGGGCGGATCGCCACTTGCGCCTGGTCACCGCCGAGGAAGAGGACGAGGACGACGGCTACGAGCCCAGCACCATCACGACCTCTGATCGTCTCCAGGAAGGGGATCTGGTGCTTCTGGATGACGAGTGGGTTGTCGTCGAGTCCGCGATCGCCGACCTCGAGGACGAGGGGATGATCTCGATCTCCTGGCGCACCGACGACGACGATGCCGGCGAGATCGCCCTGGATGCCGACGAGACACTGACCGTGCGCCGCGCCGCGGAGCATCCCGACGAGGAGGACTCATGACCTACGAGCTCACGCAGCCGCTGGTGTTCGTCGACACCGAGACGACCCAGCTGGAGCCGTTACCGAAGCCGTGGGAGATCGCCTTGATCAAACGGGGAGGCGAGGTCGAGGAGGAGCAGCTCCACATCATGCTGCGCGACCCGGATCTCTCCGATGCCTCCCCGGACGCACTGTGCGTGAACCGGTTCTACGAGCGGCATCCGCTGTGGAGCCCGGCCGCGGATCAGGACGGCCCGACGCTGATGGAGGGGCGAGATGCGGCGGTGGCGGTCGAGCTGTTCACGGCGGGCACGCAGCTCGTCGGCTCCAATCCGGACTTCGATGCTCGCGCGCTGGACTGGCTGCTGCGCGAGCACGGTCTGCGACCGCGGTGGCGCCACCACACGATCAACCTCGTCACGCTGACCTACCCCGTACTGCACGGGCGTGGCGAGCACGTGCAGATCCCGTCCTCGTCCTACGACCTCTCGCGGAGGGCCGGCGCCGAGCCTCCGCAGAAGAACGTCGCGCACACGGCGATGGGTGACGCGTTGTGGACCGTGCGCTGGTGGGACAGCCTGATGGGAGCGGAACGATGAGCCGAGCACATCGCAGGACGGTGGGCAGTCTCGCCATCGTGGTACTTGTCGTCGGCGCCTACTTCGTCTCCCGAGGCGACGTCGACGCGCTGCTCGAGGATCTCCCCACCGGCAGCACATCGACGGCTGCGGACATCCGAGACCAGGTGGCCGCCAGCGATCTCGAGGCCGGATCAACCCAACTGGAGGGACTCGACGTCGCCGAGCTCGACGCCGCCCCCGGGTACGAGCGCGACGAGTTCGGTCAGCGATGGGCTGACATCGACCGCAACGGGTGCGATCAACGCAACGACACTCTCCGTGCCGGAGCGAGCGAAGTGACCACGAAGCCGGGAACGCACGGGTGCGTCGTCCTGGAAGCAACGATCGATGACCCCTACACCGGCCGCGAGATCGCCTTCGTCAAGGGTGAGAGCACGGTCGACATCGACCACATCGTCCCCCTGTCTCGGGCCTGGCAGCAGGGCGCTGCCGAGTGGGATGAAGAGCGCCGCGAAGAGTTCGCGAACACGGCCTCGAACCTGCTCGCCGTCGACGCCTCGGCGAACCGGTCCAAGGGGGACAGCGGTCCGGAGGAGTGGCTCCCCGAGGCGGGGCGCTGCGCGTACGTCATCCAGTGGATCGATGTGAAGAGCTCCTACGAGCTCACGATCACCGAGAAGGAGAAGGACGTCCTCGAGGATGAGCTCGAGGCGTGCGAAGGGAGCGCGGAGTGATGGACAACGAGTGGGACCGGATCATCCTGATCTTGGCGGCGCCGGTGATTGCGATGGTGGCGCTGCCGATCGTGCTTCCCAGGGTCCGGGAGTGGATCGTGGAGAAGCTGCTCGCCTATCAGGTGGTGGTCCCCGCTCCGGACGCGCTCTTCGAGGTGCCGACGACGGGAGTCGGGCTGGATCTGCCGCGCATCCTGATCGGGGTGGGAGTCCTGGTGATCGGTGTTTCCGTGGTCCGCGGCACCGTCGGCCGCCGTGCTCAGGAGCGTTGAGCGCCCCACTCGCGGATCTCGTCGCGGTCCCACAGGCGAGTGCGGCCGATCTTGCGCACCGGCGCAGGGAACGGTCTGAGCCGGTCGATACCGCCGGCCGCGTACCTCGTCACCGAGTTGGGCTCGATGCCGAGTTCGGCTGCGACGCCGGCGCGGGTCAGCAGCCCGTCGATCTCCGTCACCTCGCTGTCGGTGGGAGCGGCCACCTGGCGCCCTCGTCGCGCGTTCCAGGCGTGGATCTCCTGGAGGCGGAAGTAGGGCCGGCCCGAGACTCGGCGTATGGGCTTGGGGAACGTCTCGTGACGTCCCAGGTAGGTCCGCATCGAGCCGTAGGACAGTCCCAGCTCGTCCGCAGCCTCCTGGAGCGTCACCAGGCGATCGTTGCCGTCCTCGGGAGTGGTGGCCGGGTTGTTCCGGTCGGTCTCCCAGTGCTGGACAGCCTCGAGGCTGTACAGGCGGGCGTTGCCTCGCTTTCCTGTCGGGGCAGGGAACCCGGGCTGGCGCGAGTGCTTGCGCAGCAGCTGCGGGTCGATGCCGAGGTTGGCACCGATCTCGCTCATCGTGAGCTCTTCCATGGTCATCTCCTTGATGGCACGAAGAAGCCCACCCTCCCGGAGGAATCCATTTGTCAGAACGAAGACCGGGGAGGGTGGGCTCCTCAAGAGTACAGGTCAGGAAGCAGTCTTCAGTTGGGTGGGGGAGATCGCGTCGATCTTGTCGAAGTGCACTCCGGTCCAGAGGTCGTCGCCGTAGGTGCAGATCGGCAGCTCGGCTTCGCCGTTCAGGCGCTTCCGCAGCTGCTTGGCGATCTCGGGGTTCTCGTCGAGGTCCACGTACTCGTACGGGACCCCCTTGCGGATCGCTCGACGGACAACGGCCGGGCACCGGAGTCGGCAGTCCTTCCTGCCGTAGATGGTCAGGATCGGTTCCATGAGGGGTGTCCCTTCGTCGGGGGAGTGTTCACCTCTATACCGGTCCCGGGAGTCGCTGTTGTGACACCGCGCGGGCGATCGATTCGAGAAAGGAAGAGGGGGTGGGCGGGGGATGGCTCCTTCCAGCAGGTTTCGTCTATCTGTTGACAGACTAGTTCGCAGAGTCCGAGGTGTCAACAGTTTCCGTCTCGCTTGCTGCGTTCGCGTAGGAGCGTTCGATGTACGACTCGATCTCGTCCGTCTCGATCCTCCACTGGCCACGACCACCGACTTTGATCGCCCGGAGTTCTCCGGAACGCACCAGGGCGTAGGCCTGCGCCTGCGAGATCGAGAACATCTCCGCGACCGCATCGAGGGGGACGAAGCGCCGGCGCAACGTGGGAGAGTCGGATTCAGCGGTGTTCATCCGGGCAGGTCTACCAATGGAGAATGCAGGGCACAAGAACGGAGGGGCGGCTGTGGATAGTCAGCTGGTGCAGGTGGCGGAGGAGATCGCACGGCGAGCTCACGAGGGGCAGGTCGACAAGGCGGGGGAGCCGTACATCGAGCATCCCCGGCGTGTGGCGGAGCGAGCTTCCGTTCTGGCAGGCCCTGATCTACGGGAGGCAGCCGCTGCTGCCGCGTGGCTGCATGACGTCGTCGAGGACACGACCCTCACTCTCGACGATCTAGCCGCTGCCGGGATCCCGCCGAGGGTGCTCGATGCCGTCGACCTCGTGACGAAGATCGACGGACAGTCTGCCGAGCAGTACTTCTCCCGGATCCGCGAGAACCCGCTGGCGAGGGCAGTGAAGCTTGCGGATCTGATCGACAACACGGACCCTGCCCGGATCAGGAAACTCGATGCCAGGACACAGGAGCGTCTGGGAGTGAAGTACGCCCGATCGGTTCAGCTCCTGCTCGGGGGCAGCGATGTGTGACTCCCTGGCCGAGGGGGGCCGGCGTTGCCTGGACTTCGACCGGCTGACCTCTCATGACGTCGCCCACTTCGCGCCGGCGCCGAGGGAAGGTGTCGATGACGTTGCCTGGAGGGGCGACGGCGAGGCGATGGAGCGGACCAAGGGGTACCGCAAGGAGGCTGCGTGCTGGTCGCTGACCCTGCTCGAGGAGGTTCGCGAGGAAGAGCCGGCCGTCACCTCCGCGGTCCGATCAGCCGCAGATGCTGCGGGAGGGAGGTGCTACGGGCTGGCCTTCCGCATGAAGTCGCCGGACTCGCTCGCGCGCAAGCTCGAGAACGAGATGGAGGCTGCCGACAGTCAGGCAGGCGGGCCGATCGACGCCGAGGGCATCGCTCGAAGCGAGGCCGATGACGCTTTGCGCTACACCGTCGCCATTGAGAAGCACGTCGAGCTGCCGACAGGGCTCGAGCGCACCATCGAAGGCCTCCGAGCTCAGGGGTGGGAGCCGGTCGAGGTCAAGGACTCCTACCTCAGTGGCAACTCCTACAAGGGTCTGCACATCATCGCCTGCACGCCGCTGGGTCGCACGGTCGAGGTCCAGGTCCATTCCGAGCAGTCGATCGAGCTCAAAGAGGAGATCCACGTCGACTACGAGATCGCGCGGGACCAGTCTCGATCTCGCGCCGAGCGCCGCGCTGCCGGCCGGCGATGCATCGAGGCTTCCAAGGCCGTGGGCACCCCGCCGGGGCTGGCGAGGTACTTCCCGGCGGGCAGTGAGGACGATGGTGGAGCGAAAGGACAGGTGAGGGGTGTTCCGATCAGGAAAAAGGCGTATACTAGAAGCGAAGGAGGTACATGATGACCACGTTCTACACGTTCACCAAGGACAGCGACCCGCAGGGCTCGCCAGTCGTGGCTGTCGATCATCAGGATCGGGTGTACTTCTTCGTCGCCAACACGAAGCTCTGGCACCACAGCGCCCGGCTCGAGATCCAGCTCGACACCAACGACGCGGACTGGACGGCGACCGAAGTCCCCGTTGAGGACGTGCCGGCCCTCATCGCGGCGGTGAAGAAGATGGACGGCCGTGGGCACAGCGGGCGATACCTGCGTGACCTCAAGGCGCAGCCGGTCGAGGACAAGCTCACCAACGCCGAGCTCGGCCTCCTCACTGCCGCCGGCGACAGGCCGGTCGCCGGCGGAGAGGTGAGAGAGCTGCTGCGAAGCCTCCCCGTCGGAGCGAGACGGGACGTGGCCCTGTACACGTCGGATCGGAAAGCGGTGGCGCAGAACCTCGCCTACGAGCTCAACAACCGTTTGAAGAAGTCGCTTGCGGATATCCCGCTGCGCGCGGGTACGTCCGTGGTCGGCTCCCTGGTCGTGGTCCGGGTCAAGAAGGTGGCCGCACCGCGGCAGCAGAAGCCGACGAAGGCCGGCTCCCGGGGAACGGGTCAGGCGAAGAAGGCAGCCTCGTCGAAGCGGCAGAAGTCTGTGCAGGCCGGCGCGACGACCGTCTAGCGCCGCGCCGGCCCTCGTGGGCTGCGCGGTGAGGGTCAGGTCGACGGGACGGCCTCGAGCGGGCTCAGGGAGTGCCATGAGATCCGCTCCTGGAGGCGGATCTCGCGGACCAGGAGTCCGAGGGCGCCGCGGATCTCGGCGTCGGCACAGGCCTCGAAGGGGCGAGCCCACGCGATGAGCTGCTTCGGGAAGAGGCGAGGGGTGGTCTTGGCGAGCGGGATGACCGTACGAGGAAGGTTCAGCCGGTCGACGCCGGCTGCACGGGTCCGGTGCTCGAGGTACAGATCGCCGGTCGACTCGACCCAGCTCATCCGCCACTGACCGGGAGTGCCCGGGACCTCCCAGTGATAGCCGAGGTCGAGCCCGGCGAGGGTGACCTCGTCCGCGCTCAGGCCCTCTCGCTCACTCCGGGTCAGATCCTCCCACGCTGCCCCCTTGAGGCCGCCTCCGGGGTGCACGAAGGCGACGCGGCGCGGATCATCGACGACCCAGGCCAGGGCATCGACGCGCTCACCCGCGAGCCTCGATGCCTCTTCGTCGACCTCGTCCCGCCAGCGCGCGGATGCGGCGGATTCCTTGGTCTGCTCGAGGTCGGCGTCAGCCCACTGAGCCCAGGCCAGGAACTCTTCCATCCAGGCGCGGGCCGCCTCGAGGTCGGCCTGGCGAATGGCGCGAGCAGCCTCCGCCACGGCGGCAGCCTGTAGCGCCTCCTCGCGGCTCCGTTCGCGGGCGCGCCGGAACCGCTCGGTGCTCGAGAAGGCGCTGAGCAGCCGTGCGAAGGCTCCGGGGTCCGCCGGCGGGAGGCCGGCGAGCTCTTCCTCCCCGGCGCGCGCAGCGGAGCGGGCGTCCCCGGCGAGACCTTCGAAATAGGCGATCTCGCCGGGGAGGTTCTGGATCGCGTAGAGGGCCCGCTGCTGATCCGTGCCTCCGGCAGACAGCTCGAACTCCGTCTGGAGCTCGAGGGCCCGGGGGTGCCGGACTCGTCGAGGGCGCCGTCCGATCGGCAGCTCGTCCTGAGCGAGGAACCGCTCGACCTCTTCGCGATCCCAGAGCGGTTGCCGCTCGACGTGGAGACGGGGCTGCGGGAACTGGCCCTTCGAGACGTAGGCGCGCAGCGTCGTCTCGGTGAGGGGGAACTTCCGGGTGTGGCATTGGGCGACCACTGCGTGGATCGACAGCGGATAGCGGGCATCGGGATCGGACATGGGGACCTCCGAGAGTCGCGAATGAGTACGTGACGCCAACTTACAACCGGACGATCTGTAAAACAAGCCTCAAGAGACAATCGGGGGGGGGGGTGGGGGCAGACTCCCCCATGTCCTGCTACAGGACACTTGTGCTGTTGTTTTGGGCGGCGGCGCTGCCGCGGGTGGGTGGTGGTCGCTTCCTCCTTCCTGCTACGCCTTGAGTCTACGGGACCCGAGCCACCATGTCAACACTCAAAGAGGAAACATGATGGCCGGCCCTTCCGGCGTGATGGTCAGGGGGTCACGAGGGCGGCGAGGGCCTCCTCGGCGACGTCTCGGGTGCAGGGGGTGTCGCCGTCGCAGTGATCCTCGTGGGGCTGTCGGGCGTAGGCCGTGAGTCGCGCCCGGCAGCGGGTGATCGCGGCCTGGAGGCGGGCGGCGTGGAGGGTGAGGTCGAGGACGGCGTCGGCGAGGCCGGGGGCCCACGCGTAGGCCTCGTGCCGGCTGCCGCATGCGATGTGGAGTCCGTCGTGTCCGTCCGGGCGGGTGCAGTGGTGCTCGCCGTGGTCAGTGTTGAGTGCGAGGCAGCGGGGTTCATGGTGGCCGCAGTAGGTGCAGTCGGCGCGCATCAGATTCTCCTGAGGTCGAGGGGGAAGGGTGGGCGGGCCCGGTGTCGGGCCCGCCCGGTAGGTCACGCCGCGTGGTAGCGGGCGATGAACATGGTGACCGCCCAAATGAGGTGGTCCTCCTCCTTGCGGAGCTGCTCATCGGTGAGGCCGAAGGTCTCGCCGGTGCGCGGGTTCCACGCGGTGACGGCGATGGTGCCTCGCAGCAGTCCGCCGGTGTAGGCGGTGCCGTAGAGGTTCGGCGGGGAGTTGTGGCTCCAGCCGTCCTCGTCGGCCCAGACCGTGATGTGGTTACCGCGGTCGTGGGGAGCGGGCTCGACCATGTTGACGATGGTGGAGTCGGTGCTCAGCGCCCGATACAGCTGGGGGAGCGAGTCCTCCTCGTTGTTCCACGCGATGGCCTCGACCTTGCGGTCGGCGGTGATCTTGAGCAGGTGGCTCATGGTTCCTCCTAGTGGTGAGCTTTCGTCCTGACACTTATGAGTATTCCAGACATGAGCCATGGTGTCAACACTAAAGAGGAAGCGGGGGGGGGTGGGGGGGGGCAGACTCCCCCATGTCCTGCTACAGGACACTTGTGCTGTTGTTTTGGGCGGCGGCGCTGCCGCGGGTGGGTGGTGGTCGCTTCCTCCTTCCTGCTACGCCTTGAGTCTACGGGACCCGAGCCACCATGTCAACACTCAAAGAGGAAACATGGTGGCCGGTCCCGGGGTGAGGTCAGGCGGTGGGCATGTAGTGCACGTCCCCCTCCTCGTCACTCTCGGCGTGGCCGCGGCGCAGGTGCTGCGCGGCGTCGTGAGCGCCGGTGGCGTCGAGCAGGGCGACCAGCGCGTCGGACTCGTCGCAGTTCAGGCGCGGGCCGATGTCGTATCCGAGCATCCCGTCACGGAAGATGTCCGCGACTCTGAGCGCGGCGACCGTGACGGCGAAGGTGTCCTGGGCGGGCAGCACCGGCAGCGGGTCCCATGAGGTCTCGCTGATCGCCTGCCAGCGGTCCAGGGAGTCCTGGTCCTGCTGGTCGACCGTGAGGCCGACCCTGGAGGCGCTGAGGGCGAGGGACTCGGCGAGGTCGGGCAGGTCGCCCCATTCCGCGGTAGCGCCCAGCGTGGCGAACGTGCGCAGCGTGAGGCGGGCGAGGTGGGCGATGGTGCGGGCGTCGCACTGGCGGGAGAGGTCGCCCATGGTCTCGGCTTCGTACAGGTTCAGGGTCATCGTTCCTCCGTGGAGGTAGGGGGTGGGGCCGGGCACGCGGGGTGCCCGGCCGGTGGGGGTCAGAGGCCGCGCATCGGCATGAGCAGGCAGCGCCAGCGGTCGTCCTCGTCGGTGCGGAACACGGCGGGCTTGACGGCGTCGGTGTTCAGGCGGAGGTGCACGCCCGCGTGCCGGTCGCCGGTGATCGCGTGGGCGGCCTTGTTCACCTTCGCGGCGAAGGTCGCGTTGAAGATCACCTCGGACTGATCACTCCCGGCGAGGCGCTCCCCCGCGGGGAAGAGCCGCTCCACGGGCGGGTACTCGCCGTCCGTGCACCGGGCGTTGAGGGTCGAGCCGTCCGGGAAGGTGAAGGCGATGCCGCGCTCGGGCTCGGCGGGGATCTCGATCTTGACCTCGAGCAGGGCCTCCCGCTTCTTGTACCGCTTCGCGGTGCGGAGCACCTCCTTCGCGTCGGCGAGGACCATGGCGGCCTGTGCGCCCTCCTCGAGCTCGTCGGGTCCGGTGAACTCGTCCTCGCCCTCGACCTCGGCCCGCTCGCCGCGGTGGAGGCGGTAGGTGCCCAGCGTGTAGCGGTCGGTCGCCGCGAACTGGACGCGGTCCCCCTCGGCCTTGACGTGCACGGTGTTCAGCACGGGCAGCGTGGTGTCCGCGCTCGCGAACGGGATCGTGCCCTCGAGGGCCCGGCGCAGCCGGTCGGCGGTGGTGGTGATGGTGACCATGGGATTCTCCTTCTCTCGGTCTTTCGTCCTGACGCTTATGAGTATTCCAGACATGAGCCGCAGTGTCAACACACACAAGGAAGCGCCCCGGACGGAGTGTCCGGGGCGCTGGCGGAGGGGTCAGGTGTAGCAGGAGGTGCAGCCGGTGCAGGTGGCCCCCGGGCCGGTGTGGGCGTGCAGGTCGATGAGGGCCTCGATCTCGCGGCCCACGGCGGCGAGGACCTCGCGAGACATGCCGGTGTTCTCGGCGGTGTCGGGGTTGTGGGCGGCGATGACGGCGCGGCCCGTGACGGGGTGGCCGCTGTAGAGGGTGGCGATGGGGTTGGGTGCGCTGTTGCGGTCGTGCAGGTGCCCCATGTCGTCGGTGATGATCTCGATCTCCTCGATCCCGCGGGGATGTCCGCTGTGGTGCGTGACGTCGGTGCCGATGAGGTTCGCGATTTGGTCGGGATCGGCGGGGTTGTAGCGGGCGGGGGTGATCACGCCGTCGGGGGTGATGGTGAGGATGTGGCCGGTCATGGATGCTCCTTCTCTCGGTCTTTCGCTCTGACACTTATGAGCATTCCAGACATGGGCCAGACTGTCAACATAAAAAGGAAGCGCCCCGGGGGGCCCGGGGCGCAGGGTGGGGAGGCGCTCAGGTGCAGCAGCCGGCGCAGCCGGTCATGAGTGCTCCTGGGGTCGGTGGTGGGCGGCGATGGCCGCGGCTGAGTGGAGGGCGGTGGCGATCCCGCCGATCAGGAAAACCTCGGAGAGGACGGCGGTGGCCTGGGTGAGGTCGAGGGGGACGTCCTCGCCCATCTCCTCAGCGGTGACGATGGCGTCTCCGTGGACGGTGCGGCCGGTGTACGCGCTGGCCCATTCGTTGCGGGGCTCGTCGGCGGCGGTGTCGGCGAGGACGGAGAGTCCGTCGCCGCGGTGGTGGTCGATCCAGCCGAAGTCCTCACCGAGTAGGCGGGCGTGGTGGGTGAAGGTGATGGGGACCTCGGAGCACGAGACGAGGTGTGCGCAGCGGTCGGGGGTGATCTTGACGAGGAATCCGTCCATGGGGGTCTCCTGGGGGGCTGTGAGGGCCCCGGGGGGAGCCGGTGGGGCTCACCCCCGGGGGAGTGGTCAGCGGTCGTTCTGGGGGCTGTCTGCGGTTCGCAGGGCGGTCACGTTGTGGTGGGGCACGCGGACCTCGCTGTGGCCGGAGGTGACCGTGAAGGTCTTGGGGTTGACCCGCTTGATCCGCCACCAGCCGGAGCCGTGGACCTGGACGAGGTCCCCGGCGCGGGCGGTGGAGGTGTCGACGGTGCGGCCGTCGGCGATCTGCTGTTCGCGGACCTGTTCCCAGTAGGCGATCTGTTCCTCGAGGTGGGCGGCCTCGGCGGCGTAGCGGTCGTGCTGGTCTCCGGTGGCGCCGGTGACCTCGGCGACCACGGTGCGGCCCTGGACGACCGTGTACCCGTCCCGGTGACGCTGGATGCGGCGGAGGTCCGCTCGGAGCTTATCGAGCCGGTTGGCGGTCGTGGCGGGTGACTCCGGGCGGGTGTTGGCCCGTGCGGACTCGGCCCGCCGCGAGGTCTCGCGGGCGGCGGCGTCCGCGTCGATCGCGGCGCGCATGTTGCTGTGGATCCGCTCGGCGTCCCGTCGCGCTCGGCGCTCGGAGTGGTGGCCGACCAGGATCGGCTGGCCGAACGGGATGGCGTCGGCGATCTGGTGCGCCGCAGCATGGCGCGCCTCGGAGGTGGCCTCGAGCCGCTCGGACTTCGCGTCGAGGGCCTCGGCCCGGGCGGCAGCCCGGGCTACCTTGTCCGCCTGGACATCCGCGGTCGCCCGGGGAGTGTTGTCCACCTCGACCTCGACCTCGAACCCCGCTTCGCGCAGGGCCTCGGCGGTCGCACGGATCTGCCAGTCCCGGGCGTGGTGATCACGTGAGCGCGGGATGTACCAGGCTCCGAGGTTCCGGGACCAGCGCCAGCGGTTGGCCTTGAGTGCCGGGGCGGAGCCGTCCCCGCGGGCGGTGCCGCTGATGAGCGTCCCCTCAGGGTGGGTGTGAGTGATGGTCAGGGCGGTCATGCCTGCACCTCCTGGGTGTTGGCGGCCGCGTTCAGGCGGCGCATGGCGAGTGAGAACAGCGGGTGTGCAACGGTCCGGGGGAGGTCTACGTCCCCCGCCTCGGCGCAGAGGGAGAGGACCAGCGAGGGGGAGTGGAGGGTCATCGCAGCGGCCCACAGCAGGTACGTGACCCGCGCGGCGTCCCGTGCCCCGCGAGGGGCGGACACCTCAGCGGCAGCCGCGTGGTCAGCCAGGGCACGGCACGCGCGGGAGACATGCTCGGCGCGGGCCGTGGGAGGTGTGGTGAGAAGAGCCCGGGCGAGCCGCTCGGGAGCATCGTCCTCACCGGGGTCGATCCCCGCGGCCCAGTAGTGGAAGGCAGGGAGGCCAGCGTCAGGATCCTCGGTGAGGGCCACATGGACGAAGCAAAGATCGGCGCGGGCGGGTTGGCGAGGTTCCAGGAGGGACTGGAGCACCTTGGCGATGGCCCGAGTCTCCGGGGACGGGGCGGTGGACATGGGGTCCTCCTCCGATCGGTTTTCGTTCTGACAGTTACCAGACTAGGGCAGGCATGAGCCGAGTGTCAACACCAAAGGACGAAGCACGGAAGATCGAAAGCACGGAAGCACGAAAATACGAATCTACGAATCCAGGCACCGGGCGCAGCCCGGGGCCGGCATCACACCCTCCACAGTAGAACCGCAGGTCATAGCCTAATCGGAGCCCATTGCTGACCAGGCACTTACCGGCACCCGATCCGGCGCGCAGCGCCGGAACCGGGACGCCGAGCGCCCCGCCTTGGCGGGGCGTGGGATGGGGGAGGGCGCAGCCCGATCCCCTCGGCCGCCGG
>NZ_LRMP01000006.1:0-27672 GCF_001613775.1 Brachybacterium sp. sponge
AGATCCCCACCCACCGAACCGGACCTCCGCGACCCCCAAGGCCACTTCCTCGATCCCTGCCCCCAGGTGATGACACCACCCTAGAACCACCCACCACACCTTGGCGATGGGGACAACTCCCCAGGCAGAGGTCCCCGTGCACCGCTCCCCACGTTGGGGCTCTCCCGGGACGGCCGGAGGGCGCCGGCCACGATGGCCGGCGCCCTCCGGGGACGATGCGTTCTCGAGGTCAGTCCAGGGTCAGCTGCAGGGAGTCCTGGATGGCGCGGACGGTCTCGATCTCCTCGTCGGCGCTCTCCGCCCCGCAGCTGCCGACGATCTCGAGCACGTCGGTGGCCACTCCCCCCCGGTCGATCACGGCGTAGCGCGCGGCCTGCACCACCGTGGGACGGCCGGGCTGGGTGTAGCCGTACTCGCTCGCGATCCAGGTGGTGCCCTCGATCTCGATCTCCCCGGTGCCGAGCTCCTCGAGCTCGGGCAGGGAGGCCTTGCGCTGCTCGAGGCCGGCGCGCGCCGCCTCGAGGGTGAACTCCGGTCCGAAGCGCTGCACGGTCACGACCACGTTCGCGCGGAAGCGCCCGTCGATGCGGGGCTGGGCGACGGCGAGCTGCACTCCGGGCACCGTGAGCGGCTCCCAGTCCTCCGGCACCTCGACCCGGACCCGCGGTGGTGCAGGGAAGTCGGCGCTCGGGTACTCGATGCTCTTCACGGTGCTGTGCTCCATTCGTCCCCCTGGCACTGTCGGCGACAAAGATACCAGGCAGGGGAGAGGCCCGAGCGGTGCTCCGCCCGGGCCTCTCCACACCCCTGTCGCCGTCCGTGACGGCTTGGTGCTGCGCCGACTCAGCTGGAGGTGGCCTCCTGCTCGGCGGCGTTGCGGTCGGCGGTGTCGCCGAGCTCGTTGACGGCGTTCATGATCTGCTGCAGCGCGGGGACCATCTCCCCGGACCACTGGCCGCGGAAGCGGTCCGCGTCGGGGCCGGTCCAGTCCACGTCCTCCAGACCCCGGGTGAGCTCCTGCTCGATCCGCGTGATCTCCTCGGCCGCATCGCGCAGCTGGCCGGACATCCGCTTGACCTCGTCGACGTTCATACCCTTCGTGGCGTTCACGATGCGGGTTCCCCTTCCTGTTCACCGGCTCCTGCGCCCCCTGCGGTGCACCGGGCCTCTTGCGTGCTCGACAGCCCTCACTGTAGGGCGATCCGCCGAAGGCGACCATGGGGAGGAGTCCCCATGGGGACGGAGCTCCCGTCCGGACGCGGCTCGGAGGCCTCCGGGGCGGGCTCCACGTCCCTTCCCGTCGGCCCCCGAGTGCGGCCCTCAGCCCGACGTGATCTGCGCGACCTGCAGTTTCATCGCCCGGCCGCTGTAGACGAGGAAGCCGCGGCCGGCCGGGAAGTCGGCTCGACGGATCCTCCCCAGTCCGGTGCCGAGCAGCGAGTCGCCGTCCATGTCGCTGGGCTGGAGCAGCAGTCCGCGCCGTCCCGCCTTGAACGGCTGGGCGAGGACGTAGGCCTGGGACCACGAGGCGGACTCGTTCTCGCCCACCACGAACTGGCCCTCGCGGGTGCTGGCCCGGATGAGCTTGTCGAGGTCGTTCTCCACGCCGGTGCCGGTGAAGTCGGCGACCCCGTCGATGAACAGGGCCAGGCGCCCCTCCCCCACCGAGCCGGACTCGATCGTCTGGCGGAGCTGGCCGGCGAGCTCGCGCACGGTGTCCGGGTCGGAGGCCTCCACGTCCCAGACGGGCAGCCCGGTCAGCGGGGTGCGGCGCGAGGAGAAGCGGACCAGGCGCATGGGGTTCTCCATCGCCTTGAGGCCGGTGGCGATGGTGAGCATCGCGGTGGTGCGGCCCGAGCCCATGGGGCCGGTGACCATGAACGCGCCGCGCGGCTCGTAGGTGATCTCGGCGAGGGTCTCGTCGGCCAGGCCGAGGACGGGCCGGCCGCCGACGACGGGGCGGAGGGTCGAGAGCTCGACCCGCTCGGGCAGGCGCTCGATGGTGGGCGCCTCGGGCACGCCGGCGCGCCGCATCGCCTGGGCGAGCTTGGCGACCTCGCGGGACTGGATCGCGACGTTCGAGTCGCCGCCGTGGACCGCGATCTGCACCTCGTGGCCGTCGAGGATGGAGCGTCCCGGGGGCGAGGCGCCGTCCAGGACGTCCTTCGGCTCGCCGAAGGTCGAATAGTCGTCGGCGCTGGCCATGCGGTGGATGAGGCGGCGCTGGATCGAGGAGCCGAGCGAGGTGGGGATCGCGTTGGGGCGGTCGCCGGTGACGATGACGTGCACGCCCACCTGGCGGCCGTCGGTCGCGATCTGCACGAAGGTGGTGAACCACTTCGAGAGGTTCGAGAAGTCGTAGGCCTCGCGGAAGGCGGCCATGCCGTCGACCAGCAGCAGCACGCGCGGGGTGTCGGGCTTCCCGGTCAGCTCCCGGTACTCGGCCACGGAGCCGGCGCGATGCTTCGCGAACTCGCGGGCGCGGTCGTCGATCAGCTCCCGCAGGGTGCGCAGCAGGCGGATCACGCGCTCCTCGTCGTCGCCCGCGATGATCGAGCCGACGTGCGGGAGGTCCTCGAGCATGGTCAGGCCCGAGGCGCCGAAGTCGAGCCCGTACACGTGCACGGGCCCGCCGCGCACCGTCGAGGCGGCGGAGATCGCGATGGTGCGCAGCGTGGTCGACTTGCCGGAGCCGCCGGTGCCGTAGATCGCCATGTTGCCGTCGCGGTCGGGATAGTAGGAGACGGTCGGCTGGGACTGCTCCTCGGGCACGTCCATCACGCCCAGCAGCAGCTCCTCGTCAGTGCGGCGCGTGGGCAGGCGCGAGAGGTCGTAGGCGTCGGCCAGCTCGGACAGCCACGGCTTGCGGGGCGCGGGCACGCCGGCGCGCTCGGCGGCGGCCTTCACCGTCGCGACGACGCGGGAGATGTCGTTGGGGCCGGGGTCCTTGACCTCCTTGGTCGGCGGGGAGGGGATGTCCCACTGCTCCCCGGTGCCGAAGTCCTTCTCGACGATGTCGATCCGGGCCCGCTCGGGCTCGTGGGTGGTCCAGCCTCCCGCGTAGCCGGTCTGGAAGGTCGCGATGCGCCCGGGGCCGGTCTTCGCCGCGGCGCGGCCGGGGATGCCGGGGTCGAAGTGGGCGGCCATCTTGTCGCCGAGGATGTCCTTGGAGTCGGCCTCGTCGGCCATGCGCAGCGCGATGCGGAGGTTCGTGTTGGCGCGCAGGTTGTCCTTGATGACGCCGGCGGGCCGCTGGGTCGCGAGGATGAGGTGCAGTCCCAGGGAGCGGCCTCGCGCGGCGACGTCCACGACGCCGTCGACGAACTCGGGGATCTCCTTCGCCAGCGCCGCGAACTCGTCGACGATGATGATCAGGCTGGGCGGGGCCTCGGGGTCGCCGGTCCGCTCGAGGGAGACGAGGTCCTTGGCCTTCTTCCGGTTCAGCAGGTGCTCGCGGTGGTGCAGCTCCGCCCGCAGCGAGGTGAGCGCGCGTCGCACCAGGTGCTGGGAGAGGTCGGTGACCAGGCCCACGGTGTGCGGCAGGTCGACGGCGTCGGCGAAGGCGGCGCCGCCCTTGTAGTCCACGAACAGGAAGGTGACCCGGTCGGGGCTGTGCGCGGTGGCCATGCCCATCACCCAGGCCTGCAGGAACTCGGACTTGCCGGCGCCGGTGGTGCCGCCCACGAGGGCGTGGGGGCCGTTGGTGCGCAGGTCGAGGTGGAAGGCGTCCTGGCCGTTGTGGCCGATCAGCCCGCGGAGGTTCGCATCGTGCTTGCGGCGCTGGGGCTCGGAGCCGTCGCGCGGGGTGAGGGAGTTGTTCTCCTTCCACCGCTCGATGATGTGGTCGGGCTCCTCGGCCATCGCCATGCCGCCGAGCTTGAGATAGGAGATCGCGCGGGGGAGGTCGGAGTCGTCGTCGACGGGGACGCCCGCGTCGACGACGGGTGCGAGATGGCGGGCCACGCCGGCGGCGACGTCGACGGAGACGGTCTCGACGGTGACGGGGTAGAACCGCTCCCCCACCCGCACGTGCCCGGCGCTCGCGCCCTCGATCGACTCGTCCACGGAGACGTAGGTGCGGCAGGCCGCGGGCAGCGCGGCGATGTTCGCGGCGCACCAGATCACGTGCACGCCGACGTCGGGGCCGCGCTCGGCGATGCGCACCAGGCGCGCCCGGTCCACGGGGGCGTCGTCCTCGATGATCACCACCAGGCTCGGGGTGATCGGCTCCGGCGGGATCTGCGGCTCTTCGGTGACGTCGACGGTCATCGGGGTGCGCAGGGCTGGCGGTGCATCGCCGGCGCGCTGCTCGATCAGCTCCTCGATCCGCGAGAGGAGGGAGGTGCCGCGTCCGGGGGTGTCGGCGAGGTGGTCGCCGGGCAGCGGGGAGTGCGGGCTGGAGGTGTGCGGCAGCCACTTCAGCCACTGCCACATGTCGCGGCTGGAGCGGGAGGTGATCGCGGCGAGCGCGATCTCCGCCGGGGAGTGGAGCGCGAAGAGCTGGGTGACGATGCCGCGGGCGACCCCGTCGGCCTCCTCGCCGCCGCCGGCGACGCCGAGGTTGCCCGCGTACCTCAGCTCCGCGACCACCGGCACGCCGGCGATCATCTTGTACTCCTCGTGCATGTCGTCGAGCATGTCGTAGTACTTCGGGATCGCATCGTTCTCGCCGGGCATGTCGATGCCCACCCGGGACTCCGCGATGCCCAGGCCCAGGCGCACGGTGCCGAAGGCGTTGTGCTCGGGGCGATGGGTCCACAGCAGACGGCCGAGGCGGAAGGCGGCGTCGACGGTGTCCGCGGCCGACGGCGCCTCGACCAGGCGCACCGCCCGCTCGAGGTCCTGGGCGGCGGTGACGCGGCGCTTGAGGGAGGCGAGGCCCTCCTCGAAGTTCGCGATCTGCCGCTCGAGCATCCTCTTCTGCTGGAACTTGCGGTTGAGGTACCCGGCCGTCGCCATCATCGGCATCATGAACACGAACATGAGCGAGAAGGGGCTGCGGGTCATCGAGAACATGAGGCCGCCCATGAGGACCGGGGCGAACATCATGAAGATCGGGAAGAACTGGGGGTTCGGCTCCTTCGGCGGAGTCGGCGCCTTCAGCGGCCGGTAGGGGAAGCGCGGCACCACGCGCGGGGAGCGGTTGAACTCGACCACCGGGGAGCTGGGGGCGGTGCCGCCGAGGCGGTGCAGGAGGATCACAGAGAAGGTGGTCCCGCCGATCAGCACCGTGTCCGACGGGCCGATCACGGCGCGCTGGACCTGCTCGCCGCCGATCACCACGCCGTTGGAGGAGTGCAGGTCGACGATCTCGATCGTGTCGCCGACGTTGATGCGGGCGTGGCGCTTGGAGAGCATCGGATCGGCGATGCGGATGTCGAGATCGCCCTCGCGCCCGATCGAGCTGGACCCCGAGGGCAGCGGGTACTCGCGTCCCGCCTCGGCGCCGGAGAGGACGCGCATCAGCGCGACCGCGGCACCGCGGGACTCGGAGCGGGTGGCGTACTCGCTCGAGGAGCGGGCGATGGAGACGATGCTGCCGGAGCGCAGACCGGCCTGGATCAGGTCGATCGTGCGGTCCAGGGAGCGCACGCCGTTCGCGCCGGGCCCGGCGCCGGGGTCCTGGACCTGGAGGGTCAGCCCGTCGGGCGGCTCGACCTCGCTGCGCAGCGGGTCGGCGAGGTACAGGGCGTTCGCGACGTCGGCGACGGTCGCGGTCGCGTCCGCGGTCACCTCCAGATCGGTCAGCCTGTCCTCGGGCCTGCGCAGCGTGAGCTTGATGCGCATCTGGTCTCCCCCCCCTGGCGGGCCCCTCGCCCGCCGTCCTGATCCCCGCGTCGGGGATCGGCTCCGTTCGTCCGGCTCGTTCCCCGGCGGGGCGGCCTACTCGTCGTCCTCGTCCTGGGACTGGTCCAGCAGCGGCAGGTCCTCGCTCGTCACCAGTCGCGAGAAGACGGCGTGCTCGACGAGGCGGGCCCGTCGGTTGGAGGCGAGCTTGCCGGGCCCGCCGCGCAGCCCCCGCACCCCGAGCCGGTCGAGCTTGTCGCAGACGTTGTCGAGCTTGCGGTTGAACTTCGTCAGCTGCCAGCCGAGGCGCTCGGAGGCCTGCGCCGAGGTGGGCACCGAGCTCATGCCGGAGCCCTCGCGGGTGAGCATCGGCTCGGCGAGCGCGAGGATCAGCAGCTTCTGGCTCGGGGTCAGCTGGACGGAGCCGACGGTGGTCTCCCCCGCCGGGTCGTCGGGGCCGGCGATCCGCGCGAACTCCGGGGACTCCGCGTGCACGGACAGGTCGTAGGTGGTGGGGCCGGCGGTGAAGACCACCTTGGTCACGTCGAAGACGAGCGGGATGCGCGCGCCGGGCGCGAGCCAGGCCTGCATCGAGCCGGTGCCGTCGGTGATCGTGGCCGAGAGCCGCGCCCCGATGTTCACCAGCCACCACATCGACTCGACCTGCACGATCGTCAGGAAGCGTCGGTGGAGGAAGGGGTTGTCCTCGTCGATCGTGAGGTCCGCCTCGCGACCGATCGTGAGCTCCTCCCCGTCCTCGACGCGGTACCACTCGCCGCAGAACTCGACCGAGATCGTCGATGCCATGGTCACTGCTCTCCTGTGTGTCGGGTCCGGTGGGCGCGCGCCGCGGCGGCGCCCGTCCCGCCGTGCGAGGCGCTGTCCTCGTCGGCGGTCGTCGGGGTCATGGATATCGGGGCCGTCGGGGCCGTGATCGTCCGGGCCGTGTTCGTCGAGGCATCACCCATTGAGGCACTTCTTCGCCGCCTCGCTGGACTGCCCGTTGGGGTTGACGGTCCTGACCGTCAGGCACCGCTCCGCCAGCTGGGGCGGGATCTCGATCACGACCGAGTTGCGGCCGTGGACCTCGTGCTGCACGGCGTAGCGGTCGTAGTTCGCAGGCAGGTCCTGCCACTGCACGATGAAGTGGTCCTCCTGGGAGAAGTTCTCGGGCAGCTCCCACGCGACCTTCACCCGTCCGGTCCGCCCGCCCTCCTGCTCGGGGGCGATGACCTGCAGCTCGAGGCTGCGGGGAGCGCCCGGGGCCTCCTCCGGGTCGACAGGGGCGTTGACGAGGGTGGAAGGGGCCTCCTCAGGCTCCTCCACGAAGAAGTGGCGCACGCCGAGGGTCGCCCCGACGCCGAGCAGGATCACGAGCACCGCGGCGAGGGTGACGAACGGCCAGGCGGGGGTGCGGGGCCTCTCGGGCTCCGGCTCCCGGTTCTCGGAGGCCAGCGGCGCGCGCCCGACGGATCCGGCGGGCGCCCCGGCGGGGCGCAGCATCGTCGACTCGGAGGCGTCGGCGGCCGACGGCGCCGAGGCGCCCGACCAGCTCGCGGGTCCCGCCGCGGCAGGTGCCGCGCCGAGCGCGGGGGCGACTCCGGCGTAGGGGTCCCTGCGCCGACGTCCGCCGGGGCTGGTGCCCGTCTCGGGGTCGACGGTGGCGACCTTCCGGATCCGGGTGTGCTCGACGAGCTCGTCGTCCTCGCCGTCGTGGGCCGGGGCGGCGCCGCGGTCGTCCAGCACGTCCATCTGGGTGACCGGAAGCGACAGCGAGAGCTCCACCTGCTGCAGCGCACGGCCGAAGGCCAGCGCGGTGTCGTAGCGGCCGGCGGGGTCCTTCGCCATCGCGATGGACAGCGCCCGGTTCAGCTCCGGGGGCACGTCGGGCCGGTTCAGGGCCGGCAGCGGCTCGCTCGCGATCCGCTGGATCAGGTCGGTGGCGGTGTTGCGCTGCCCGCGCCGTTCGAAGGGCGTCTGCCCGGCCAGCAGCGAGTACACGCTCGCGGCGAGGGAGAACACGTCGCTGCGCACGTCGGCGCGCGGCGGGTCGGCGAAGAACTCGGGCGGCGACCAGGGGATCGACATGCCCTGGGAGTCCTCGACGTCCTCCCCCTGCCCGGCGGCGATGGAGATGCCGAAGTCGGTGAGCGCGGGCCGGTTGTAGTCGGTGACCAGCATGTTCGCGGGCTTGATGTCGCGGTGGAGGATCCCGGCGCGGTGCGCGGTCTCCACGGCGCCGGCGATCTGCACGCCCACCCGCAGCGCCTCGGCGACCGTGATCCGCTCCTTGCGGAAGCGCACGCCGTAGTTCGGGCGCGAGCAGTACTCCATCACGATGTAGGGGCGGTGGTCCCCGGAGACCTCGGCCTGGTGGATCGTGACGATCGAGGGGTGGGTCGACATCTGGGCCATGACGTTGGCCTCGGAGTCGAACTGATGGCGCACGGACTCGTCGAGCACCGTGGACAGCAGCACCTTGATCGCGACGCGGCGCTGCGGCCGTGCCTGGCGGTACAGGAACACGTCCGCGAACCCGCCCGAGCCGAGCAGCTTCTCGTACTCGTAGCCGGCCAGGCGCGGCGGTGCCGAGGGCGGTCTCGAGCTCATGACTTCTCCCCGTACGTCAGGTGCACTTCATCCCCCAGGTCCAGCAGGTCTCCGTCGTGGAGCACCACGCCCTCACGAGGGCGCAGCCGCAGCGGCTCGTAGCCCTCCCGGTGCAGCGTGGTGCCGTTGGTGGTGCCGAGGTCGAGCGCGACCACGTGCCATCCCTCGAGCCTCAGCTCGAGGTGCGAGCGGGAGATGTCCTGCTGCGGGCTCGGCACCGTGATCAGCTGCGGCACATCGCTGCCGCTGACGCGGGACGCCCGGGGGCGTCGGCCGATGACCGCGGTGCGGTCGAGCACGAACCCCTCCCCCGTGCTCACCGCGACGGCGCCCAGCGGCGGGCGTGCGACGGTGCGGGTGGGGCCGCTGAGCGGCGCGGCGCAGAGCCTGCAGGCGGACCTCTCCGGCGAGTTCGCGTGGCCGTTCGGGCACACCAGCCCCGGCAGCGCCACCGCGGCGCCGCCCGGACCGCGGGAGGCGGGCCGTGAGGGCCCGCCCTGTGCGGCGGGGGCGTGCGGGGCGGACGGAGCGGACGAGGCGGACGGCCCTGCGGTCGGCGCCGGGGCGGGCCGGGGCGCGGGCCCCGGAGCGGGCGGCGCCGCGGAGCCCGGCGCGACCGGATGCGGCGCGCTGGCATGGCGTCCCCCGGCGGCGGGGGCGTGCGGAGGCTGCTGTCCCGGGTGCCCGACTTGGCCGCCGGCGGCGGAGGCCGGAGGGCCGGAGGCGGCGGGCCCGCCGTAGGGGGTCGGAGCGCCGTGCTGGCCGGGGCGGCCGTACTGACCCGGCTGACCGTGCCGGCCCGGCCGGCCGTACGGGCCCGGGTCGCCGTAGGGATGCTGCTGGCCGTAGGGGACCTGCTGGCCGTGGGGGACCTGCTGGTGCGACGAAGCGGGGTGGCCCTGGGCGGCCTGCTGGTCGTGCCAGCCCTGCGCGCCGTATGCACTCTGCGGGCCGTAGGTCCCCGGTGCCGCATACGGGCTCTGCTGACCCTGGGGTCCCTGCATCCCGTACGGACTGTGCGGGGCGTGCGCCCAGTGCCTGGGGCCGTCGGCGCTCTGCGCACCCGGGGCGCCCTGCATCGGGGTCCCGGGGCCGGAGACCTGCGCGTACCTGTCGGCGCCCGTGCCCTGGGGAGCGCCGGGCCCGGTCGGCGCCAAACGCGAGCCGGTGTTCGGGGCGGGCGGACGCTCGGCCATGTGGACCTGCGGATAGGCCGGCGGTGCGCTCTGCGGACGCGCGGCGCGACTAGCGGCTGCCTGCGCGATCTCCGGCGCGGTCCGTCCCACGCCCGGCACCCAGTCGATGAAGTCGCCGGCACCGGTGGTGTGCTCCGGGACGGGGGCCTCCTCGACCTCCTCGTCCGCATCGGCGCCGGGGATCCGGGTCTCGGAGGGGAACGCGCCGTCCGAGGCGACGTCGTCCGTGGCGGAGGCCGGAGCGTCCTGCTCGTGCTCGGGCTCCTCGCCCTCCTCGCCGCTGCGGCGCACGGCGGCATCCTCGATGCGACGGAAGACGGTCTTGCCGAAGAGGTCGTCGTAGGCGCCGGAGTTCTCGAGATCGCCCGTCGAGAGGGCGGGGCGCTGCGGCGCAGGAGCCGGGGCGCGCCGGACGGGCGAGGGAGCCGGAGCGTCCTCCTCCGGCCCTTCCCCGTCGTCGATCGGTGCGACCAGGGTCGGCGGCGACTCGAGCTCGTCCTCCATCGGCGGCTCGGGCGTGGGCACCGAGGGCGAGGCGGAGCGTGCCGGGGAGGCCGCCTGGGCGGTAGATGCCGGAGGCGTGACCGGTGCGGGAGCGGCAGGGGCGGTGGTCGCAGGGGCCGGCTGCTCCGGGGCGGGCTGCTCGGCAGCCGGCTGCTCGGGAGCGGTCTGCGCGGCAGCGGGCTGCGTCGGTGCCGTCGAGCCCGAGACGTCCTGTGCGGCGGACTCCGACGCCTCGGACCCCGGCGTCGAGGGCTCCGGCGCTGCGGTCTCCGGCGCTGCGGTCTCCGAGGAAGCACCGTCCGTCGGCGCATTCCGCGCCGGCGAGGGCTCGGCCGGCTGCGGGGTCGACTGCTCGGCGGCGCTCTGAGCAGGCGCGGCGGCGGCCGGGGGCGCGGTGCGCCGACGGTCGAAGAGCGAGGTGCTCACCAGCCGTCGCTTCGCGGGCGCGGTCCGCGTGCCGGCGGCGGGTGGCCCGGCCGCACCCGTCGTCGTGCTCGCCGCCGCCTCCCTCGGCGTCGCGGCCGGCGCGTCGTCGGCCGGTGCCGACTCCGACAGCGCCGCCGATGGGCCGGACTCGACCGGCGCGGGCGTCGCAGCAGGCGCGGGCGAAGTCGCCGGTGCGGCCGTCGCAGCCAGCGCGGGCGTCGCAGCCGGCGCGGGCGAAGGAGCCGCCGCGGGCGTGGCAGCAGTCGCAGCGGTCGCTGCCGTCGACTCGGGTGCGGGCTCCGCAGCAGGCGCGGGGGCCGCCGCGGGCTGAGCGGGCTCCGGCGCGGCGGCGGGACCGGAGGTCGACTGCCCGGGCGCGGCCGGAGCAGCGACCGGAGTCGCCGCCGGAGCCGGGGCGGAAGCTGGTGCCGGCGCCGCGGCCGGGGCGTCGTTCCCGAACAGGCCCGCGAAGAGGTTCGGTCCCGAGGACGCCTCCTCCGCAACCGCGGGGCGCGAGGAGGACGTCGAGGATCCGCCGCGGGACAGCGACGGCGGCATCTCGCCCGGCTTGCGGGTGGCGACGGAGGGCTTGCGGATCGACGAGGAGCTCGAGCCGGACCCTGCGGTCGTCGAGGGCTTCGAGGGCGTGGGCGCCGGGCGCTCCGCGCGGCGCTTCTTCGCCTCCTCCGTCTCGATCGAGCGGCCGTCCTTCTCCACCTGCGCGGCGAGCGCGGCGAGCTCGGCCTCCTCGAGCTCGGCGGGGTCGACGGTCATCTGCACGAAGCCGCGCACGGGCACGATGCCCGAGACCACGCGCGGCGCGCCGACGGGCTCCTCGGGCGGGAGGTCGCCGAAGGCTACCCGCCGCACCCCCTCGAAGGAGCTGATCACCAGCGGCTGCTCCTCGGTGCCGACGACCATCTGCGCCCCGTCGGCCGTGTAGACGGCCAGGGGCGTGGAGCCCTTCACCCCGACCGTCGCGCTCTGCCCGTCGTGGACGCCGAACAGCAGCGCGGTGAGCTTGTCCGCGCTGCCCAGATCACCGGCCTCGACCAGCTGATCGACGAACTCCTCGGCCTCGGGGCGCCGTCCCAGCACCTCCCAGGCCGCCTCCGTCACCTGCTTGCGCAGCCCGGGGACGAGCACCGCCCAGCGGTCCTCGCGCACCACGAGGGTCGCCGGCCCCTGTCTGGTCCAGGTGCCGAGGCCGAGCAGGGAGGCCGCGGCGGACGCCGTGTCCTCGGTCGTCATGCCCGGCCCTCGTCGTCCGCGAGGGGGCGCGGGAGCGTGTCCTCGTCGACCTCGAACTCGTCCTCTGCGGGAGAGGCGCCGCCGGCGGTGTCCTCGGAGGCGCCGGGCTGCCCCAGCACCTCGACCGCCTCGACGATCACCACGGAGATGTTGTCGTGCCCGCCGCCGTCCAGCGCGCGACGCACCAGATCCTCGGCGATGGTGCGCACGTCGGTGGGTCGGCGCAGCATCCGCTCGATCGACGCGTCGTCGACCTCGCCGGTGAGCCCGTCGGAGCAGATCAGCATCCGATCGCCGACCTCCGCCGGGATCAGCCAGTAGTCGGGATCGGACTCGGGTCCGGCGCCGAGCGCCCGGGTGACCATGTGCCGGTAGGGGTGGATCCGCGCCTGCTCGGCCGAGATCTCGCCGCGGTCCATCAGCTCCTGGACCACCGAATGGTCCACGCTGACCTGCTCGAAGATCTCCCCCGAGAGGCGGTACACCCGGGAGTCGCCCAGGTTCATCACGACCCAGTAGCCGATCCCGTCCAGCACCATCGTCGCGACCAGCGCGACCGTGGTGCCGGCGCCGAGGGTCGACTCGCCGCCGAGCTCGCGGATGCGCACCGACGCGGTGTGCAGCGCGTCGCCGAGCTGCTCGACGGTGACGTTCTGCTGGAGCGTCAGCTTCTCGAACTCCTCGACCGCGATCGCGCTGGCGACCTCGCCCGCGTTGTGCCCGCCCATCCCGTCGGCGACGAGATGGATCGGGGTGGCGGTCAGGAGGCTGTCCTCGTTCGTCGCCCGCACATGGCCGACGTGGGTGGCCGAGGCGGAGACGACGCGGACGGTGCCCTCGAGGTCCGGGTCGGAGAGGGAGCGGTCGATCACTGCACCCTCTCCACGGACAGGGTCCGGTCCCCGAGGGTGAGACGGGCCCCGGCCGGGAGGACCGTGGGGGTCTCCGGCACGAGGTTCTCGCGGGAGCCGTCCTCGCGCAGGATCGTCGAGCCGTTGGTGGAGCCGAGGTCGGTCACCAGCAGCTCCTCCCCCGTGCCGTCGATGCGCAGGTGGGTCTTGGAGACGGAGCGGGTGTCGTCCTTCATCACGAACATCACCTCGCCGGAGGGCGAGGCCGGGTTGCGCCCGACCACCACGGCCTTCTCGACGACGCGCTCGGCGCCGTCATCGGTGGTCAGCCGCACCTTCTTCACGGGCGGGAGATGGGCGGGCGAGATGCGGGTGGCCTCGAGGTCGCCGAGGTCCTCGGGCACGGACATGCGCGTCGCCTCGTCCACGCCGTCGTCGCCCCAGGCATCACCGGTGACATCGCTCGGGGCGTCGCCGCCGTGCGCGGACGGGGACTGGACCGCCGAGGCCGCGGGGGGCGGTCCCCAGGCGGCTGGGGAGGAGTCGACAGGTCCCGGGGCAGGAGCGGGCGACGGGTCCGGAGCGGACTCCGGCGCAGGGGCCGGGGAGCCCCACTGCGGGGCCGGGGCGTATCTGCCCTGGTCCCAGCTCTGCGGCTGCTCCGGGGCCGACGGCTCGCCCCACGAGGGCGCGGACTGCGAGGGTTCGGGCGCCGAGCCCTCCGGTGCCGAGGGCTGTCCCCAGGACGGGGCGGCCTGCGGCTGCTCGGGGGCCGGGGCACCCCACTGCTGCGCCTGCGGGTCCTGCGCCGCGGGCTCGCCCCAGGACGGGGCCTGGTCCTGCCCGGCGGGCTGCTCCCACGAGGCCTGCGCGGGGGCCGACGGCTGGTCCCACGAGGACTGACCCGGGGCGGACGGCTGGTCCCAGGAGGACTGCGCGGGCGCCGAGGGGATCGGCTCGACGGGCGGCGGGGCCCAGCCGCCGTCGGAGGCGGGCTGCTGGGGTGCCGGGGACGGGGAGCCCCAGGACGCGGCGGGAACCTCGGCGGCGGAGGCCGCTGAGCCGCCCGGGGCGTACGGGCTCGGGGCACCCTGCTCGGGCCCCTGCGCGCCGTCGACGGGCTGGACCGGGGAGGCGCCCTGGTCACGCCATGCCGCACCGGGCTCGGAGAGCAGGTTCTCGTGCGTGGACACCGCGACGGACGGCGCGCCGAGGTAGTGCTCGGCGCCGGCGCGCTCGAAGTCGTCGGGGCGGGGCTGGAGGGGGTTGCGTCCGGCCTTGATGTCCGCGACGACCGAGTCGATCGCCCGGTCGTGGAAGCCGCGCAGCAGCTTGCGCGGGTCGAAGAAGATCGACAGCGCCATCAGCAGCGGGAACAGCGCATACACGGCCCAGCGTCCGAGCGCGCGCACGAAGCCGAGCGCCCCGCCCTCGCTCAGGCGGGTCACGCGCAGGCCCAGGATCAGCTTGCCCAGGGTGAAGCCCTTGGCGCCGACCAGCCAGATCATCACCAGGTGGTACGCGGCCGGCAGTGCGGTCCCGACGCCGATGAGGATCATCGAGGTGGTGCTCGCGCTCTGCGAGGTGACGATCAGGATGAAGCCGATCAGGAACGGGACCGTCACGAGCGTGGCGATCACCGTGTCGATCAGCGCGGCGAGGAAGCGCTTGACCGGGGTCGCCGGGGCGCAGCCGTCCAGCGGCGGCTCGAAGGACGCCGCGGCGGGACCGCCCTCCGGAGCGGCGCCCGGCACAGTGCCCGGCGCGGCACCCGGCCCGGAGGCCGACGCACCGGGCCCGCCGGGCATGCCGGGGCTCTGCCCGGGCTGGTTCATCGCGGGCTGGTTCATCGGTGGCTGCGTGACCATCACCCGATCGTACTGTTCCTCGCTCCGCAGCGCGGTCGCTCCCGGCTGGGGCGGGCGGAGGGAGTCGGCCGTGATGAGCTCGATCCCCTCGTCCTCCTGGGCGGACGTCTGCTGCCCCTGCTCCGCCCGGGTGCGGGGCTTGGGCGGCGCCGACCAGGCGCCGGGCACGTCGGTGGCCCGCTTCTCGTAGGGCGAGGCCTGGTAGCGCGCACCGCACTCGCCGCAGATCGCGGCCCCTTCGGACAGCAGCGTCCCGCAGGTGCTGCAGTATCTGGTCTGGTTCATGAGGAACGGCCCTTTCGCCTGATGGTCCGCCAGAGGGACGGTGCGGTCGTGCCGCGCACCGAGGAGCGGCGTCGCCGCAGCGCCTCCGTGCGCTTCTGCGCCTTCGCCCGGGCGCGGGCGTTGACCCGTCGGCGCCGGTTCTCGCGCCACCGCTCGGCCGCACCGCGGCGGAAGGATCGCAGGGAGAGGGCGGTGCGGAGCCGACGATGCCACGGCAGGGCGGCGGTGGCGCCGCTGCGCGCCGCCATCACCTGGTCCCAGTACTCCTCCGCCGCGGCATCGGGCAGGTCGTCCGGGCCGAACACGGCCCGGTCCGCGCGGGCGGCCAGCGCGGCCGCCCCGAGCTGGGGGACGTCGGCCTGGAGCTGGGCGGCGATCTCCGCCCGGGTCATCAGCGGGTCGGGTGCCCTGCCCATGTCGGTGAGGAGGTCCAGGATCTCCTGCCAGCCGCCGTCGACGCGGGCCGGCAGGGTCTCGAGCGCGCGACGGCGTCGGCGCCGCACCGTCTTGGCGATGATCACCGAGGCGGCGAACAGGCCCAGCAGCACGAACGGGAGCAGGCCGAGGCCCAGGTACACGACCCACGAGGCGGTCTCGTCGGTCGGGTCCTCGTCGTCGTCGGTGTCGTCGCTCATCGCGCCGGGCGGCGGGCTCGGCGGCTCGGCCGGGGGCGGCGGCGGCTGCGCGACCTGCGGCAGCGGCTTCTCCACCTCCTTGGGCTGAGGCTCCGTGGGGTCCTCGTCCTCGTCGGGGGCGGGGTCGAAGCGCACCCAGCCGATGTCCTCGAAGGCGACCTCCACCCAGGCGGTGACGTCGTCGCCCGTGATGGAGACGGTCCCCTCCTGGCCCTCGGGCACCTCGAAGCCCATCACCACGCGGGCGGGGATGTCGATCGAGCGGGCCAGCACGGCGGTCAGCGCCGCATACTGCTCCTCGTCGCCGATGCGGCCCATCGGCTGGGCGTCGGGGGTGTCCTCGTCGAAGCCGACCTCCTCGAGCATCGCCCGGAGCCGGCTGTACCCGTGGCCGGAGAGGGAGGCGGTGTCGTCCTCCAGGCCGTGGGAGTAGTAGGCGTCCTCCTTGACGGAGCGGGAGAGGTTCTGGAAGCGCTCGTAGTCGGAGTCTGAGGAGCCCGCCCATTCCTCGGCGAGCGCGGTCATGTCGTCCGTCGGCTCGTTGTCCGGCAGGGTGATGTCGGCGAACGTCGCGGTGTTCTGCTGCTCCGCGGTGGGCTCCGTGTACGGCTCGTAGGACAGCTCGTAGCTGTCCCCCGCCTGCACCCCGAGCGCGTTGACCGCGGTCTGCGAGGGCTGGTTGAGGAAGAGGTTCTCGGTGGTGGCGCTCGCGCGGCCCTGATCCATCCCCTCGAGGTCGATGCGGTTCGTCCGCTCGCCGACGGTGGGCATCCACACGCCGCGGTACGCGCCGATCGTCACGGAGGAGACCTGCTGCTTCCCGGTGCCCTCCTCGAGGTCGACGCCGGGGGCGGTGCGCAGGAACGCCCCGGAGGGGCTGTCCTTCTGACGGCTGGAGGCGACGTTGTAGACCTGCAGGTCGTACTGGTCCATCGTGGCCAGGCGGATCTGGTCGCCGCTGCTCACACCGGTGATGGTGAACAGCTCCTCCTCGCGCTGGTCCTTGAGGTAGCCGCGGAACTCGGTCAGCGGGGAGACGTACTGGCGCGGGTCGAAGGGCGGGGTGATCCGGTCGCGCTGGGCGTAGCGGATGGTGCCCTCGGGCGGGTCCAGCAGGGGGCTCGCCGCGAAGGCGCCGCCGGCGGCGATCGCCATGATCACGGCGCCGCCGATCACGCGGCGCCGCAGCACCGGGTTCTTCCAGGAGCCGGGGCGGACGGTGTCGGAGATGATCGTGGACTCGGCACCGGCCAGACGGCCGCTCTCGAAGCGCCAGGTCAGCCAGCCGACGGACAGCACGGCGTAGAGCACGCCGCGCGGCACCGGCCAGAACGCCTGATCCGTGCCGAAGAAGATGCTCGTCGCGACCATCACCAGCGGGAACAGCCAGGCCAGGACGTAGAGGCGGGTGCGCATCACGACGCTCATCGCCGCCAGCGACAGCAGCAGCATGCTGATCCACACCACCGCCAGCACGCCCTGGGCGACGCCGACGGGCGGGGCGACGGTCAGCAGCGACTTCCAGCTCGTCACCGGCGCTTTCAGCAGCTCGAGCAGCGAGCCCGGGGTGGGCACGATGCCCCAGAGCGCCCGGGTGGGGGCGGCGAACATCGAGCCGAACAGGAGGTACACCCCGAGCACGAGCGCGGTGATCCGCAGCGGCCCCCATCGCCAGCGGGCGCCGATCAGGGCGATCAGGGTGCCGAGCACGAGCGCCATGATCCCGGTGACCAGGTACTGCGCTCCCCCGTAGACGTGCTGGAAGCCGAGCAGGGCGAGGACGAACAGCGTGCCGAGCACGGCGAGGTCGATCGCGATGCGCTTCGCGGGGAGGGTCGAGAAGTAGCTGGGGCGGCGCGCGGGACGCGCGGGCGCGGTCATCGGCCCACCGCCCTCAGGGCGCGGGCGAGGGTGTCGAGGGAGCCGAGGGTGACGACGTCGAGCGAGCCGATCGCCGATCGCTGCACCTCGGCGTCCTCCACGCAGCGGATCGCCACGGCCATCACTCCGATCGGAAGCTGGTTGGCGGCGGCGTTGAGCTCGCGCGCCGTGGTGTGGGGGCCGACCACCATCATCACCGCGGAGGCGTTGGGGGCGAGGTCGGAGGCCTTCTGCCCCAGCTCGTGGAAGGAGATCCGCTCCTTCAGCTGCTCGACCAGCGTGTAGTCGTCCATCATCGGGCGGAATGAGGCGGTGCGCTGGCGGGCGTCGAAGGTGAAGGGCGTCAGCTCCTTCTCCTCCCGGAAGGTCTGGGCGGAGATCGAGGCGGCCACGGAGACGGCCAGCTCGAACTCCTCCTCGCTCGCATAGTGCTCGGCGAGGTTGTCGAGCGCGACCACCACGTGGGAGCGGCGGGTCTCCTCGAACTGGCGGACCATGAGCTTCCCGGTGCGGGCGGTGGTGCGCCAGTGGACGTGGCGGCGGTCGTCGCCAGGGGCGTAGTCGCGCAGCGCGTGGAAGGCGATGTCGGAGCTGGAGAGGTCCGAGGAGGGCGTGCCCTCGAGGTCGCGGAGGAAGCCGCTGGCGGCCTCGTCGAGGCGGACCGTGCGCGGGTGGACGAACAGCTCCTGCTCCTTCGCCCAGGTGACCTGGCGGCGCATGAGGGAGAGCGGGTCGTCGCGCACGGAGCGCACGGGGCCGACGACCAGCACGGCGCGGCGCTTGGTGGGGACGGCGAAGAGCTCCTCGTGGCTCTGGGCGGCCGCGAGCCGCGGCACCAGGAACTGGGCAGTGGCCTGGCCGACGGCCAGCTCGATCCGCGAGGGGAGGATGTCGCGCTGGGTGGGGTTGGCGACCTCGACCCGACCGACGGCCCGGGTGCCGACGACGACCCGGTGGGTCTGCAGGTCGAGGGTGACCTTGTAGTTCGCCTTGCCGAGCACGAACAGCGCCGCGATCACGAGCGGGACGGTGAGCGCGAGCGCGACCACGTTCAGCTCGGTGACGTGCAGGGTCAGGCCTGCGATCCAGCACGCGGCGGCGACACCGGCCACGGCCCATCCCACCGGGGAGACGACGTCGAGGACCGGGTGGATGCGCCGCATCCACAGCTCGACCGCGCGGTCCCGCAGCCCGGCCCAGCCGGTGCTCGCGGGGGCATCGCCCTGGGTGGTCTCCTCGGCCGGGCCGGTCTGCCCCTCACGGGCGCGTTTCGCGGCCGCGCGCGCCCTGCGGCGCTCGCGGCGGGAGCCGGCACGGGACTCGGCCGCGGCGGCGCGGCGGCGCTTCTTCGCCTCGGCCTTGGCGGACTTCGCGTCGGCGGTGTCGGTGGGGACGGAGGAGGGCTGCGAGCTCATGCCGTCTGCTGGCGCGCCTGGGGAGGCGCCACCTCGCTGAGGATCTTCGTCATGACGGACTTCGCGGTGGTGCCCGCGAACTCGGCCTCGGGGTCGAGCACGAAGCGGTGCAGCCACACCGGCTCCACGAGCGCCTTGACGTCGTCGGGGATCACGTAGTGGCGGCCGTTGACGGCGGCCCACACCTTGACGGTGCGCATGAGGGCGAGGGCGCCGCGGATGGAGACGCCGACACGGACCTCGGGCGCGAGACGGGTCTCCTCCATCAGGCGCGAGACGTACTCCAGCACCGCCGGGTCCACGTGCACGGTGGAGGCGAGCTGGGTCATGTCGTTGACGGCCTGCAGGGAGATGCGCGGGGTGAGCTGCTTGGAGCGGTCGCGCAGGGCGGAGCCCTGGAGGATCTGCACGCTCGAGGCGTGGTCCGGGTAGCCGATCGAGGTCTTCATCAGGAAGCGGTCCAGCTGCGCCTCGGGCAGGCGGTAGGTGCCGGCCTGCTCGATCGGGTTCTGGGTCGCGATCACCACGAAGGGGTTGCCGACCTCGTGGGTGACGCCGTCGACGGTGACCCGTCCCTCCTCCATCACCTCGAGCATCGCCGACTGGGTCTTGGGCGAGGCGCGGTTGATCTCGTCGGCGAGGACGACGTTGGCGAAGACAGGGCCCTTGTGGAACTCGAAGGACTTCGTGTTCTGGTCGTAGATCGTCACGCCCGTGACGTCGGAGGGCAGCAGGTCCGGGGTGAACTGGATGCGGGTGCTGGTGCCCTGCACGGTCGCCGCGATGGAGCGGGCGAGGGAGGTCTTGCCGGTGCCCGGCGCGTCCTCGAGCAGCACGTGGCCGGGGGCCATCATCGCGGTCATCACGAGGCGGACCACCTCGTTCTTGCCGAGGACGGCCTGGCCGACGCTCTGGACGAGCTTGTCGAAGGTGTCGGCGAACCAGCGGGCCTGTTCGGGGGTCATGCTCATGAGGAGGAGTCTGCTTTCGATGTGAGGAGAGCGGTATTCGGTGAGCGGGACGGGGTGGTCAGCTCACCCGTACGAGTGGACACCGGCGGACTTGCCGTTGACGAACACCTCGAACTTGTTGTCGGGGTAGCCGTACAGGAAGTTGTAGCCGGCACCGGAAGAGGAGTAGTTGCCGTTGGCATCGGCCGTGATCCGCATCTTGGTGGAGCCGTTGACCGTCCACGGGCCCCCGGCGTAGGAGGCCGACGGAAGCGTGTTCACGGACATGTCGTAGGCCTTGCCAGGCTCGAGATCGGAGAGCCGGATGTCGACCTGCTTGCAGTACGGCCCGTCGCAGACGTTGTTGTTCTGCATCGACCCCCACTTGACTCCGGACTTGGGGTTCGGAGGGGTGTAGGTCTGCGCGCCCTGTGACTTGCTGACGGTCCCGCTGACGAGGCCCTTGCTGTTCTTGACGCGGGCCTCGATCTTGAC
Organism: Brachybacterium sp. sponge; assembly: GCF_001613775.1. Taxonomy (NCBI): domain Bacteria; kingdom Bacillati; phylum Actinomycetota; class Actinomycetes; order Micrococcales; family Dermabacteraceae; genus Brachybacterium; species Brachybacterium sp. sponge. The sequence goes on from NZ_LRMP01000006.1 coordinate 20,155, forward strand.
GCTGCCCTTGGACTTCACCTGGTAGGTCTTGGAGAAGGAGGTGCCCGAGTCCTGCCAGTCGCCGCCGTTGATGCGGACCTCGAGGGTCTTGCCGCCGGCGCCCCCATCTCCGCCGCCCGCGCTGGCCTTCACCGTGACCGGGCAGCTGTTCCCATCGGTGCACTTGCCGTTGGACCCGCTGACGGTCGGGTTCGCCGGCTTGGTGTAGGGCTTGACGCCGTTGGACGGGCTCGAGGGCTCGCTGATGCCGCCGTCCGCGGCGAAGCCGTTGCGCGCCTCGACGGTGAACTTGTACGAGGTGCCGTTCTTCAAACCCGTGATGTTCGCCGTCGTCGCCGAGGCGTCGACGGTCGTGGACCCGCCGTTCCAGCGCACCACGTACTTGGTGACCGTGGTGCCGTTGCCGTTCGCCGCCTTCCAGCTGACGGTCGCGCGGCCGTTCGGGCCGTCGCCCTTGCCCTCGCTCGGCAGGGACGCCTTCACCCCGGCGGGCGCCTCGGGCCTCGACCACGGAGTCACCGCGTTCGACGCCTTCGAGGAGCCGATGCCGGTCCCGACGGAATTCACGCCGGTGACGGTGAAGGTGTGCTTGCTGTTGCGATCGAGGTCCCGGAAGGACGCCTTGGTGGTCCCGCCGTCGACGGTCTGGCTCGCGCCGGAGGAGGACTTCACGACGTACTGGGTGATCGGCTCGCCGTTCGCCTCGGCGTCGGTCATCGCCGGCCACGTCACGTCCACCGCGCCGCCGAGCGCGGTGTTGACCCGCTCGGCCGACGGGGTGCCGCTGGGGGCCTTGGGCTTGCCGGCCGGATGCTCCGCCGAGGACCACTCCGACCACTCCGAGGGCTCCTCGGCCAGGTTCGAGGCCCGCACCCGGAAGCGGTAGTCGCGGCCGTTGGTCAGCCCCGAGAACACCGTCTGGGTGCTGCCGCCCTCGACGGTCTGGGAGGAGATCCCCTGGCCGCTGGTGTCCTGGACCTGCACCTCGTAGCTCTGGATCGCGGAGCCGCGGTTCTCCGGCGCGGACCAGCCCACGGTCAGCTGCTGGTCGCCGCGCTCCGCCCGCGGGGCGGCCGGCTTCTCAGGGCGCACGTCGGGGCGGGCCACGGCCGAGGGCACCGACGGATCGGAGTCGCCGACGTCGTTGGTCGCCACGACCTGGAAGGTGTACTCCGTGTCGTTGGTCAGCCCCGTGATCGTGCAGGACGTCGAGGCGCACTGCTGCGACACCGTCCCGCCGGTCGCCGCGGTGACCGTGTACCCGGTGATCGGGGCGCCGTTGTCGGCACCCGCGTCGAAGTTCAGCTCGACGAACCCGTCGCCGATCTCCCCGATGCGCGGGGCGGAGGGCGGCGCGGGCTTGCCGCGGACCACGATCCGGATCTCGCCGGTGACGTGGCGGTCCGGGTCGCCGGTGTCGTCCTCGACCGTGTACTGGGCGGTGAGGATCCCGTGGAAGGACTCGGCCGGGGTGATCGAGACCTTGTCGCCCTTGAGCTCGACGTTGCCCTCACCGGCGGTGAGGCCGGCGCTGAGCAGCTCCCGGTCCCCGCCGGGGAAGGGATTGGAGTCGTTCTCGAGCACCGCGATGTCCTTGGTGGTGCCCGCGTCGATCGTGTCCTCGTCCATCACGGTGGTGAGCAGGGGCCGCGGAGAACCGCCGACGGTGACCTGCACGGAGGACTCCACCGGATCGTTCGTCCCGTCGGAGACGGTCACCGGCACCTCGAGGACGGTGCCCTTGGGGGCCTTCGGCGTCGCCGTGGCGGTGAAGACCGAGCCCTCGACCGACACGTCGATCTCCGGGTTCTCGGTGTACTTCCCGAGGGCGAAGGTGAGGTCGTCGCCCTCGGGGTCGTCGACGCCGGGCGCGAGGTCGACCGTGGCCTGGCCCTCTCCCTGCGCGACCTCGAGCAGCGCGCCCTGGAAGGTCGGCGGGAGGTTCTCGTCCTCGGGCGCGACCTCGACCGGGATCGCGAGCGTCGCGGTGGCCGCGGTCGCGTCCCCCACCGCACCGTCCGTGACCTCGACGCTGATCGTGTCCTTGCCGGAGAAGTCCGCGGCGGGGCGGTAGCTCAGCGTCGTCTCGTTCTCGACGAGCTCGCCGCCGTCGCCGTGGCCTGCTGTCACGAGCGACGGGTCGGTGATCTGCACGCCCTCCGCGCCCGGACGCACCCGGACGTTCTGGGGATCGGCGAGGTCGATCGTCGCCTCGGAGCCGGCCTGCACCGTCACCGGCTCGCCCACCCAGACGGGGGCCTGCTTCGCGGTGCCGGGCACCCACACGTAGCCGGCCGAGGACTGGTCGTCCTGGTCGGTGATGATGTAGCGGATCCGCTGCTGCTCCTCCTGGGGCACGATCTTCAGCGTCCCGTCCTCGCGCAGTTCCACGCCCTCGTAGGAGCCGTCGAGCGCGACCTCGAGGTCGTTGGTGCTGCCGTCGGGATCGGAGTCGTTGGCGAGCACGTCCACCTCGACGTGGTCCTTCTTCGGATCCAGGACGTCCTCGACCGGCACGAAGTCGTCGACCGCGACCGGGGAGAGCAGCGGCGCGTTCGCGGCGACCTTGACGGTCGCGGTCGCGCTGGACTTCAGCTGCTCGTCGGTCGCCGAGTACACCACCGTGTGGGTGCCCTCCTCGGCCGGGGTGATGACGGTGACGAGGTTGTCCTCCGTGTCCTCCGGCGGCTTGACGTACTCGATGTCCGTCATCGGCTCCACGTCGCCGCGCACGATGCCGAGCGCGTCGCCCTCGGGGTCGGTGTCGTTGTCGAGCACCGGGATCTGCACCTCGCGGTCCGGGCGCACCTCGACGGTGTCGTCGACCGCGTACGGGGCCTGGTTGCGGTCCGTGGGCGCGGCGATGCCGACGAGCACCTCCGCGGTGCCGATCGCGCCGTGGCGGTCCATCACCTGGTAGCGGAAGCGGTCCGTGCCGACCGAGTCCTCGTGCGGCACGTACTCGATCCACTCGCCGTTCGCGCTGGTGATCTCGCCGAGGGTGGGCATGGGGCTCGCCGCACCGGTGAGCATCACGGAGTCGCCGTCGGGATCGATGCCGGTGGTCTGGACGGGGATGCGCACCGGGGTGCCCGCGACCGCGCGGGCGGTGAGGTTCTCGGGCCGCGGCGGGGTGTTCTCCGCGTCCCGCGGCACGATCGTGATGTAGGCGAGGGCGGAGCCGGTGCGGCCCGTCTCGTCGACCACCTCGTACTGCACGACGGCCTCGCCCGTCGCGTCGTCGTCGGCGCGGAAGCGCAGCATGTCCTGGTGGGGCTCGGTGTTGCCCAGCGCATCGGCGCGGGAGGTGTCGAGGTTCGTGCCGAGGTGGAGGTCGGAGCCCGTGGGCGAGACGTCGTTGGCGGTGACGTCGATGTTGACCATGTCCCCGGCGCGCACGACGGTGCGGTCCGGGACGGCCTCCGGGTTCGCGAACTGCGTGTCCGTGTTCACGACCATCATCCGGATGGTGCCCGTCGAGGTGCCGGCGGAGTTCGAGACCTCGTAGGTGACGGGGACGGGCTCGGTGGAGACGGTCGCTCCGGGCTCCGCCTCGACCCGCACCAGGTGGTGGTCGACGACGGTGGCCTTCAGTCCGCTGCCCTCGGGGACCTCGAGGGAGTTCGCCACCAGCACCCCGCCGGTGGGGTCCACGTCGTTCTCCAGCGGGTCCAAGAGCGTGTCGGTGCCGGTGGTGACCGTGCCGAGGTCGTCGACGGCGACGGGCTGGAGGTTCTCCGCCTCCGGCTCGACCACGTCGATGCGCATCAGCCCCAGGGAGGTGGTGCTGCCGCCGCTCGCCCCGACCGTGTACTCCAGGTAGTGGGTGCCGGGCCCCGCACCGGTAACGTCCACGCTCCCGGCGTCCAGGGCAGGATCGACCTCCAGCCCCTCGGACTCGCCGACGCTGATCAGCTCGAGCTCGCCGCCGTTGGGGTTGAGATCGTTGACCAGGGGCTTGAGCGTGGTGGTGCGTCCGGAGACGATGCTGACGTGATCGGCGGTGGTGATCGGCGGGAGGTCGCTGTCGGTCACCGACTCGATCTGGATCGTCCCCTCCCCCGTCTCGCCGTTCTCGTCGCGGAAGGTGAGCTGGACCTGCTTCGTGCCCGGCGAGAGACCGGCGTCGTTGAAGGTGATCTTCCCGTCGGGCGTGAAGGTGACGAGGTCCTCCGGCGGGACCGTGGCGTTGGAGAGGTAGAAGGCGTCGCCGTCGGGGTCCTCCCAGTACGGCAGGATGTTGAAGCTGATCTCCTGGCCGGAGCGGACCTGGACCTTGGTCATCGTCTCCTCGGCGGCCTGCGGAGCGGAGTTCTCCCCCTCCTGGCGCACCTCGAGGGTGACGGTCGCGGTGTCCTTGCCGCCGCGCCCGTCGTCGACGGCGTAGGTGAAGGTCTGGGTGCCGGAGGCATCGTCGGCGACCTGGATCTGGAGCTGCGTGCCGCCCGTGATCGGGGTGACGTGTCCGGCGGCGGGCTGCTTCCCCTCCACGGCGACGGTGAGCACGTCGCCATCGGGGTCGACGTCGTTGCGCGTGACGGGGAGGACCACGTTCTGCCCCGGCCGCACTCCGAAGGTGTCGTCGTTGGCCGTCGGGGGCCGGTTCTCCTCCTCGCGCTCGGCCGCGACGTTCTCGATCGTGGTGGTGAGGGTCTCCTTCTCCTTCTCCTTCGACTGGTCGGTCTGGATGTCCTGGTTGATGACCCAGTCGTCGACCAGCTGCATCGAGTCCATGATCTCCCAGGACAGGCCGAACTTCTGGTCGTTGAGCACGACCAGGTCGCGGTTCTGGCGCAGGGAGAGGTCCGCGCCGGACTTCGCCTCGGGGATCACGTCCTTCACGGGCTCCTGGCCCTCGCAGGCGCGGACGTAGCGGAGGGAGCCGCCCCAGGCGCCGTAGGCGCAGCCGTCGACCTGCGCCGGCTCGACGACCTCGGAGCCGGTGCCGCCGGCGGGGATCGACTCCGCCTTCCCGCCGTCGAGGGGGATCAGCAGCATCGTGTCCGCGGTGGAGAGGACGACGTTCTCGGAGGCGGGGCCGGCCTGCTGGATCTCGCCGACCTCGAGGGAGGAGATCCCGTAGTCCTCGAGCGGGTAATCCTTCATCTCGGTGCCGAGGCGCAGCATGCGGTTCTCGCGGTCCATGATCACCGGCACGTCGCCGACGACGGTGAGCTCGACCTGCGCGGCGTCGCTCGAGACCCCGCCGGCGATGAACGGCTTGTCCGCCTTCGTGTCGCGGGTGGACGGGGTGCGGGGGTAGCGCAGGAGTTCCTCGCCGTTCAGCGCGTAGACGTCGCCGCTCATGGAGACGGCGACGGGCGGCGCGCCGTTTCCGGTCTCGAGGACCGGCTCGACGGAGGCGGGGCTGAACGCGGCGGCCTCGTCCGGGGAGAGGATCCAGACCCGGCCGTCGGGTGCGGCGATGACGACGCGGTCCCCGCCGATGCGGACGGTGGACTCGGGCGGCAGCTCGACGAGGCCCGCGCGGGAGGCGGCCGCGGTGTTGATGGGGGTCATGCCGCGCGGCCCGGTCTCGAAGACGTGGTAGCCGGACTGGAGGATGTCGAGGTCCTGGCCGGTGGAGGAGATGCGGGCGTCGAGCTCGCCGGCATCGACGTTCAGGCGGCCGACGAGGCCGCGGTCGCCGTTGCTGACCCAGACGCCGCCGTCGGAGACCTCGACCTCCGAGGAGGACAGGCCGTCGTAGTTCACGGCGAAGCCCGTGAGGACGAGCGCCACCACCGCCAGGACGGCCGTGGACACGACCGTGGTGCGCCGACCGCGGCGCCTCTTCGGTCCAGCGGTGACAGACATGGTGGTACCCCCAGATGACGTGCAGACTCCTCGCGCACGCCCGCCCTCGACCGGCTGCTCTCACTGAGGAGATGACCCCCGCGGTCGATGTGCTCGCGCACGACAACGGACAGCGTACCGGTCCCCCGCGCGGTGCACTAAGCGCGCCCCGTCACGTTCAGCTCCCGTGCAGGTCAGGCAGACCGAACGGTCGCAGATCTCATCTGGAGCTCACCGACGGCGCTCGACGAGCGTGCGGGTGAAGGTCACCAGCGCCTCGCGCACGGACCCCTCCGGCAGCTCGCCGAGGATCTCGACGGCCTCGTCGGCGGTGCGCTGCGCGAGCCGGCGCGTCTCCTCGAGAGCCTCGTCCTCGCGCAGCAGCTGCACGAGCTCGCCCAGCGCGTTGTCGTCGCTGAGATCGCTGTCGAGCCTGCGCAGGATCTCGAGGCTGCGCGCGTCCTGCTGCTCGGCAGCGCGGCGACGGACGAGGAGGGTGGGCATGGTGGGCACGCCCTCGCGCAGGTCGATGCCCGGGGTCTTCCCGCTCGTGGCGGCGTCGCTCTCGAGGTCCAGCACGTCGTCCGCGAGCTGGAAGGCGACCCCGACCTTCTCGCCGTAGCGGCGCATGACGTCACCGGAGCCCCCGGGAGCGCCGGCGAGGGAGGCGCCGAGGTCGCCGGCGAGGGCGAGCAGCGAGGCCGTCTTGTCGGAGAGAACGGAGATGTAGTGGGCGAAGGGGTCCTCCCCCTCGGCGGGGCCGACGGTCTCGTGCAGCTGGCCGAGGCAGAGCCGCTCGAAGGTCTCGGAGTGCATCCGCACGGCCTCGGGGCCGATGCGGGCGCTCAGCGCGCTCGCCCGGGCGAAGAGGAAGTCCCCGGTCAGGATCGCGACGTTGTTGCCCCACAGCGAGTGGGCGCTGTCGGTGCCGCGGCGGGTGGTCGCCGAGTCCATCACGTCGTCGTGGTACAGGCTGGCCAGGTGGGTCAGCTCGACGAGGATCGCCGCGTCCAGCACGCCCTCGGCATCGACGTCCCCGAGGGACGCCGCCAGGAGCACGAGCATCGGGCGGACGCGCTTGCCGCCAGCATCCATGAGGTGGCGGGCGGTCCAGCGCATCATGTCGTCGGAGCTCGCGACCGAATCGCGCAGTCCGTGCTCGATGGCGCCCAGGCGCTCGACGATGCTCGTCGCGAGCTGATCGTCGATGTCGGGCACACCCGGCAGCGTGGACGGCATGTCTCTCCTGGAGATCGGACCGGCCACGCGGAGCGGGGCCGGAGTGCGGACAGCGCTCCCGGACAGGAGCGACACGACAGCCGAGTCTACCGGGGAGGCACGGGCCCTGAGCCGCCCTACGGTCCCGAGGTGACCGGCGGAACTGCAGTGCGCGGCTCCGGAGGGAGTTCTGGAATATCCCGCAGAACCCGACCCACTCGGGTCCGGCAAGCCGAGGTCCGGTCCCTCGCTCGAACACCGCACTCGAGCGCGGCACTGCCGCTGTGCCTGCGCCGGGATGTCCGTCGATTTCCCTCTTCTCGGGCCGGGCCCCAGATGCGACACCTGCGCCCTGGTCTACCTCCCCCGTTCTCGGGCATGAAAAAGGGAGTGGAGGAGGCGAACACCCCGCAGGGGTTCAAGCACTCCTCCACTCCCAGTGAAGATGTCCGGCGGCGACCTACTCTCCCACACCCTCCCGAGTGCAGTACCATCGGCGCGATC
>NZ_LRMP01000007.1:0-1016 GCF_001613775.1 Brachybacterium sp. sponge
GCGGACGGGTTTCTCACCCGTCTTTCGCTACTCATGCCTGCATTCTCACTCGTACAGCCTCCACCACTGGGTTCCCCCGCGGCTTCACCGGCTGTACGACGCTCCCCTACCCACCCCAACACAGTTGGAGTGACACAGCTTCGGCGGTGTGCTTGAGCCCCGCTACATTGTCGGCGCAGAATCACTTGACCAGTGAGCTATTACGCACTCTTTCAAGGGTGGCTGCTTCTAAGCCAACCTCCTGGTTGTCTCAGCAACTCCACATCCTTTTCCACTTAGCACACGCTTAGGGGCCTTAGCTGATGTTCTGGGCTGTTTCCCTCTCGACTATGAAGCTTATCCCCCACAGTCTCACTGCTGCGCTCTCACGTACCGGCATTCGGAGTTTGGCTAAGGTCAGTAACCCGGTGGGGCCCATCGCCTATCCAGTGCTCTACCTCCGGCACGAAACACGCAACGCTGCACCTAAATGCATTTCGGGGAGAACCAGCTATCACGAAGTTTGATTGGCCTTTCACCCCTATCCACAGGTCATCCCCTCCATTTTCAACTGAAGTGGGTTCGCGCCTCCACGCGGTCTTACCCGCGCTTCACACTGCCCATGGATAGATCACTTCGCTTCGGGTCTAGAGCCGGCGACTGAACGCCCCGTTCAGACTCGCTTTCGCTACGGCTACCCCACACGGGTTAACCTCGCCACCGACCACTAACTCGCAGGCTCATTCTTCAAAAGGCACGCCGTCACCCCTCAAGGCTCCGACGGATTGTAAGCGCACGGTTTCAGGTACTATTTCACTCCCCTCCCGGGGTGCTTTTCACCTTTCCCTCACGGTACTTGTCCGCTATCGGTCACAAGGTAGTATTCAGGCTTACCAGGTGGTCCTGGCAGATTCACACCGGATTTCACGGGCCCGGTGCTACTCGGGAACAGCGTCACGCCGCGCACTGGTTTCGTCTACGGGGGTCACACCCTCTACGCCACCGCACTCACCACGGCTTCGACTACCACTGCGCGT
>NZ_LRMP01000008.1:0-993 GCF_001613775.1 Brachybacterium sp. sponge
AGGGAAGAAGCGAGAGTGACGGTACCTGCAGAAGAAGCGCCGGCTAACTACGTGCCAGCAGCCGCGGTAATACGTAGGGCGCAAGCGTTGTCCGGAATTATTGGGCGTAAAGAGCTTGTAGGTGGCTTGTCGCGTCTGCCGTGAAAACCCGAGGCTCAACCTCGGGCGTGCGGTGGGTACGGGCAGGCTAGAGTGTGGTAGGGGAGACTGGAACTCCTGGTGTAGCGGTGAAATGCGCAGATATCAGGAAGAACACCGATGGCGAAGGCAGGTCTCTGGGCCATTACTGACACTGAGAAGCGAAAGCATGGGTAGCGAACAGGATTAGATACCCTGGTAGTCCATGCCGTAAACGTTGGGCACTAGGTGTGGGGGACATTCCACGTTTTCCGCGCCGTAGCTAACGCATTAAGTGCCCCGCCTGGGGAGTACGGCCGCAAGGCTAAAACTCAAAGGAATTGACGGGGGCCCGCACAAGCGGCGGAGCATGCTGATTAATTCGATGCAACGCGAAGAACCTTACCAAGGCTTGACATGCACTGGACGGCTGCAGAGATGTGGCTTTCTTTGGACTGGTGCACAGGTGGTGCATGGTTGTCGTCAGCTCGTGTCGTGAGATGTTGGGTTAAGTCCCGCAACGAGCGCAACCCTCGTTCTATGTTGCCAGCACGTGATGGTGGGGACTCATAGGAGACTGCCGGGGTCAACTCGGAGGAAGGTGGGGACGACGTCAAATCATCATGCCCCTTATGTCTTGGGCTTCAAGCATGCTACAATGGTCGGTACAATGGGTTGCGAAACTGTGAGGTGGAGCGAATCCCAAAAAGCCGGCCTCAGTTCGGATTGGGGTCTGCAACTCGACCCCATGAAGTCGGAGTCGCTAGTAATCGCAGATCAGCAACGCTGCGGTGAATACGTTCCCGGGCCTTGTACACACCGCCCGTCAAGTCACGAAAGTCGGTAACACCCGAAGCCAGTGGCCCATCCTCGTGA
>NZ_LRMP01000009.1:0-812 GCF_001613775.1 Brachybacterium sp. sponge
CCCCCACCGATGACGGGGGGACGGGGCCTTCGCGACGAAGAACCGCTCAGCTCACTGCTGGTTCGAGGTGGTGTCCTGCTCCTCGGCGTGCTGCGTCAGCTCATCACCCTTGGTCGAGAACGCCTCGACCAGGTTGTTCACCGGACCGTTCACGAACGAGTTCCACTCCTCGACGTAGGCGTCGTAGTCCGGACCGACCCACTCCACCGACGTCACCAGACGCGTCACCTCGTCGACCTTCTCGACGACCTGCTCGCCCGCCTTGAGGACCTCCTGAGCGACCTCGCGCCCCTCCTCCGGATTCATACCCTTGAAAGCCATCACAAACCCCTTTCGCCCCGATCCCGGAGCAGCTCACTGCTGAAGAAAGAAAAACCTAGAAGCCGAGAGAACTCAGCAGATCAGGACGAAGCCTCACGCTGCTGCTGAGCGTTCTTCTTCGCACGCTCCGCGAACTCGCCCAGCTGCGTCACGACCTCCTGGACCAGACCGCCCAGAGTCCCCTCGAACTCCGACACGTACTTGTCGCGGTCCTCACCGGTCCAGTCGAAATCCGTCACACGACCCTGCACCGTCGTGTAGATGGTGTTGACATCCTCGCCGGACGTCTCCGCCGTGGTGCCCATCTGCTCCACAGCCTCAGGGTTCATACCCTTCTTCATGGTGTCCTCCACATCGTCGAAAGAATCAGATCCCCACCCACCGAACCGGACCTCCGCGACCCCCAAGGCCACTTCCTCGATCCCTGCCCCCAGGTGATGACACCACCCTAGAACCACCCACCACACCTTGGCGATGGGGACAACTCCCCA
>NZ_LRMP01000010.1:0-553 GCF_001613775.1 Brachybacterium sp. sponge
AGATCCCCACCCACCGAACCGGACCTCCGCGACCCCCAAGGCCACTTCCTCGATCCCTGCCCCCAGGTGATGACACCACCCTAGAACCACCCACCACACCTTGGCGATGGGGACAACTCCCCATCCCCCTCCCCAACCGCCCGGACATACATCCTTGCAGGTCAGCGTCGAACTGCGGTCTGATCGTGCTGTGGACAGCGCCGGCAGCTCCCCTGCTGCGTCCCTGGATCACCCCGTACGGGACGCCGGGAGCCGGGTCCGTCGACCCCGCCGGCACCGGGGGCGCGCGAGGCCGGCGCGGTCACGGACCGAGTCACGGGCCCGGAGCCGGCGGAGCGACGACCGAGCACCGAGCACCGAGCACCGAGCACCGAGCACCGAGCACCAGGGTCTCGATCGGCGCGGGGTCCCGGGCATGGCGAAGGCCCCACCCCCACCGATGACGGGGGGACGGGGCCTTCGCGACGAAGAACCGCTCAGCTCACTGCTGGTTCGAGGTGGTGTCCTGCTCCTCGGCGTGCTGCGTCAGCTCATCACCCTTGGTCGAGAACGC